>CACCXU010000001.1:0-246021 GCA_902550055.1 uncultured Pelagibacteraceae bacterium
ACCAAGTGCTGGACAAGGAATAATTGCTCTCCAATGTCGTGAAGCAGATAAAGAAATTATTTCAATTTTAAAAAAAGTAAATCATGAAGAAACCTATAAAAGAGCTCATGCTGAGAGAAATGTTCTTAAAGTTTTAGAGGGAGATTGTGAGACAGCAATAGGCGTTTATTCAAAAATAGAAAGTGATACAATTGTAGTTGAGGCAGAACTTTTTTCAATAGATGGCTCTCAAAGATTTTATGAAAAGAAATCTGGCCAGATTGATAAATTTAAAGAGATTGGTAAACAAATTGGGCAAAATTTAAAAATGCAATCAAATAATTCTTACAAAAAATAATATGCATATTTTATTAACAAGACCACTGGAAGATTGTTCAGAAATGATTTTAAAGTTTAAATCATTAGGTCATCAAGTTTCGCACATCCCGCTGATTAATATTGAAAAGGTCAATTATGAGGAAATTAAATTTTCTGAATACGGAGGAATTATTTTTACTAGTGCTAATGCTGTGAAATATTTAGATCAAAATAACATAAACAAAAATATCAAATGTTTTTGTGTTGGTAATTTTACTGAAAAAAAGGCTAGATCTTTGGGATTTCAAAACACAATAGCTGCAGAGGGTAATGTTTCTAATTTAAAAGAGTTAATTTTACAAACTTACGAGACAAAAAGTAAAAAGTTACTTTATGTCAGCGGTGAAATCATATCTGTTGATTTGGATCAACAACTCATGAAAGAGGGCTATGGCATAAAAAGGGTGATTAATTATAGAGTAAAACATAATCAAAAATTCAATGAAAGTTTTGTAAAAGATTTGAAATTGAACATGCCTGATATGGTTTATATTTATTCACAGAATAGTGCTCAAAGTTTTTTGAGTTTTGTCAAAAATCATCAATTTGAAAGCTTATGGATGAATACTAATTTATCGTGTATTGGGGAGAAAACTTCATCTATATTGAATGAAATTAAATGGAAAAAAATATTTCTTTTTAATCCTGGAGAAGAAGAGTTTTTGTTATATAAAATTTAATTATGGAATTGTTTAATAATTTTTCTGAAATATTTCTATCGGTATGGAACAAAGGTATTTTAGGTGTTGATATTTTTCAAATATTAATTGGTTTAGGAATTTTTTTAATTTTTTTAATTTTTAGAGGTCTAATTAGTAAACTTGTAATCAAAAAGTTAGAAATAATTTCAAAAAGAACAACAAACAAATTGGATGATACTTTTGTAAATTCTTTAGTTGGTCCAGCAAGATTTTTACCAATTGTTTTAGGTTTTTTTATAGCAAGTTATTACATGACGTTTTCTATGGAAGGTAGAGAAATTGTCGATACTATAAATAGAACTCTAATAACCATATTAATTTTTTGGGTTATTCATCAAATTATAGAACCAGTCTCATATATCTTAAGTGGTCTTGATAAATTATTAACAAGAGAACTCATTGGATGGATTATTAAATCTTTAAAGATTTTAATATTTATATTAGGACTTGCGGCAGTCTTAGAATTATGGGGGATAAAGATTGGACCAATTATTGCTGGTTTAGGTTTGTTCGGAGTAGCAGTTGCATTGGGTGCTCAAGATTTGTTTAAAAATTTAATTTCTGGGATTTTGGTATTAGTTGAAAAAAGATTTAAAATCGGTGATTGGATTTCTGTTGATGGAATAATTGAGGGTATTGTTGAAAAAATTGGTTTTCGATCAACAACAATCAGAAAATTCGATAAATCATTAGCAATAATTCCAAATTTTCAATTTGCAGAAAATGCTGTAGTAAATGTAAGTGAAACTTCAAACTGGTTAATTAGCTGGATTATTACTCTCCAATATGACACTTCGGTTGGTCAATTAAAAAATATAAGAGATCAAATTGAAGATCACATAAAAAAAAGTGATGATTTTGACACTAATATAGGAATTGCAGTTAGGGTCGATAAGTTTTCAGATAGTTCTATAGACATGTATGTGCGTTGTTTCACAAAATCGGATAGTTGGAACGAATGGCTTTCAGTAAAAGAAAAACTTGCAATTGCAATAAAACAAATTGTTGAAAATAATAAGGCCTCTTTCGCATTTCCAAGTTCTTCGATTTATATTGAAAAAAAATGATTGCTATCTTTTATTTAGTTTTACAATTATTAAAACTTTATTCGTATGTAGTGATTGCCAATGTTATCATCAGCTGGTTAATTGCTTTTAATGTATTGAATACTCAAAATAGATTTGTTTATGCAGTTTTAGATTTTACTTACAGATTAACAGAACCATTTCTTAGAAGAATAAGACGATTTTTACCAAATTTGGGAGCCTTAGACATTTCACCAATTATTTTACTGCTATTGATTTGGTTTATAGAAATGTGTATGAAGCTCTATATCGCACCAATGATATTCTAGGATTTATGATTTTAATTGATGGAAAAAAAGAAGCAGCACTATTAAGGGAACAGCTTAAAAAAGAAGTATCTGATCTTAAAATTAAGTATAATAAAGTTCCAGGGTTAACAGTAATTTTGATTGGAGACTTAACTCCTAGTCAGATTTACGTTCGAAACAAAGAAAAATCTGCTAACGAAGTTGGACTTAAATCCGATGTGATTAAATATCCAGATAGTGTTGAAGAAAAAGTTATTTTAGAGAAGATAGATGAATTAAATAAAGATAACTCTGTGTCAGGTATTTTGGTTCAATTACCATTACCAAAACATATTGATAAACAAAAAATTATTGAAGCGATTGACCCATCAAAAGATGTAGATGGATTTCATCCAATGAATGTTGGAAATCTTTCATCAGGTTATGAGAGTTCCGTTCCATGCACACCATTAGGATGTTATTTGTTAATTAAAAAAATAGAACCTAACTTAAATGGTAAAAAAGCAGTTGTTGTTGGTCGATCTAACTTAAATGGTAAACCAATGACTCAACTTTTACTGAAAGAAAATTGTACTGTTACTATAACACACTCTAAAACAAAAGATTTAAAAGCAGAGTGTTTAGAAGCTGATATTATAATTGCAGCGGTTGGTATTCCCGAGTTAGTTAAAGGTGATTGGGTTAAAAAAGATACAATAGTGATCGATGTTGGAATTAATAAAACTGAGAAAGGTATTGTTGGTGATGTTGCATTTGATGAAGTTTCAAAAAATGCCAAAGCACTCACGCCTGTTCCTGGTGGAGTTGGTCCAATGACAATCGCTTGCTTGCTAAAAAATACGATTGACTGTTTCAAAAGATCGCAAGCATAATATTGAATTCAACAAATTTTTTTTGATAAGATAGGTTATGAAAAAACCTAAATACCCCTATAGAATTGCACTTCTCATGCTCATACTGACAGTTCCACCAATTGGCGCGACACAATTAGGTTGGTATTTATATGATAAACAAACTGGATTTGATTATGGTATGATAGTTGGAACATTTTCAGTAATTTATGCTGCTTGGTTAATGTATGAAAAGAATTGGAGAGAAGATGATGAGGATTAAATTGTGGAAAAAATAATTTTTTTTGGATTAGCGATACCAATTTTAGCATTTGTCCTTTACTTGGGTGGAACAGCTATCATGAAAGGTTTTGAGGCTAAAAGAGAAAATAAATCCAATGAGAGCTTAGAAGACCAGGACCATGAAGACAACTTGTCTGATAATAATGATAAGTTAACAGATGAATTAAATAAATTAAATCAACTCCTTAAAGATGGTGTTTTAACAGAAGAAGAATTTAAAAAAGCTAAAAAGAAAATTTTAGATAATTAATTATAATCAAGTAATTTTTTTAAAGATCCAAATTCACCTATTTTATAAATAATTACATTGTCTTTTTTAAATCCATATTTTTCCGCTCCAGCTTTAAATCTTACAGGTGGCTCCATGATTGGTTCTAGGGATAAAACAAACGTGCCCCAATGCATTCCAATCACTTTTTTACTCTTTAAATTTTTTGCAACCTCTAAAGCTTCTTCTGGATTTGTGTGATAAACCGACTTATCCTTATAAGGCATTATTGGATAAAAATTATAGGCACCGATATTTATAAATGTAAGATCAATTGGACCATACTTATTACCTATATCTTTATAAATATTTCCTACTCCAGTGTCACAACCAAATAATAACTTTATATCTTTATATTCGATCAAAAAATTTCCCCATAAAGTTTTATTAGTATCTGTTAGACTTCTTTTTGACCAATGCACAGCAGGTAAAAAAGTAATTTTTAAATTTTTATTTATTTTGATTTTATCATACCAGTCCATTTCATTCACATCGCTATAACCATTTCTGGAAAAATATTTACCAAGTTTTAATGGAAGTAAAACTTTAGAATTTTTAAAAGGAAATCTCCGGATTGTCATCATATCTTGATGATCATAATGATTATGGGTGAGTAAAAAAATATCTGTTTGTGGAATCTCGTTTAATTTTAATGCTGGTTCGGTAAATCTCTTAGGTCCAAAAATTAGCGGCCCAGCATTTTTTGAAAATACTGGATCTGTAATAATTGTTGTTTCACCAAGCTTAATTAAAAATGTTGCATGGCCAATCCATGCTACATAATCGTCTTCTTGAAATTTTTTTAAGTCTGTTAAAACTTTCTCTTTTTCAATAACATGTTCTTTGGGAACTGTCATATTAAGTTTTTTTTTTTCTCTATTAAAAATTTTGAAGGACCATTTAACATTAGGATCTGGTTTTGGTGAACCCTGAGGATTTCTAAAAGTACCGTCTGGTAAATGGTGATAAGGTTTTTTTTCCACTAAAACTAATTTTTTTTATTGTAAGTTTTTATAATTGTCTCCTCTAAAGTTCTACTCATTATTATGGTGCCCTTTTCATTTGGATGTATACCATCACTTAGATTAAACTCGGGCTTCATGGCAACTCCCTCAAGTAAAAAAGGAATAAGCTCTATTTTAAATTTTTTGGCTAGATTAGGAAAAATTTTGTCAAATTTTTTTTTATAAGAAAAACCATGCGAGGTTGGAGCAATCATCCCAGCTAGGATGATTTCAATATTTTTATCTTGAGCAATTTTTATAATTTTTTCTAAATTGCTTTTTGTTTCTTTTGGCTGGATGCCTCTTAACATGTCATTAGCCCCTAAGCATAAAATTATTAGATCTATATCTGGCTCACTCAAAGTCCAATCAGCTCTATTTAATCCCCCTGACGATGTACTACCAGAAACACTGCCATCAACAATCTCAATATTATAACCCTTTGCTTCTAAATTTTCCTCTAAAACGACTGGTAAACTATTGTCATCAGACAAACCATAACCAGCCATCAAACTATCACCAAATAATACAATCTTTTCAATTGCATATGCATTAATGGTTAGTAGACAGATAATAATTATTTTAATAATAAAACTTTTGTTCATGAGTACTCTTCTTAAATTAAAAAAGATAAATCTTAAATACCAAACTGGTAAAGACAATATTAGTGTTTTAAAAGATATAAATTTGACCACAAAAAAAAAAGAAACTATTTCAATAGTAGGTGAAAGTGGTTCAGGAAAAACAAGTTTAATCATGTTAATTGGTGGTTTAGAGCGTCCAACTTCAGGCAAGATATACTTCCAAGACCACGAAATTACAAAATTAAGTGAGGATGAAGTATCAAAAATCAGAAAAAAAAATATTGGTATAATTTTTCAGTCTTTTTATCTAATCCCAAATTATACAGCCTTAGAGAATGTAACCTTAATTCTTGAATTGAATAAATTTAAAAATCCTGAAAAAGAAGCAAAATCTCTTTTAGATAGATTTGGCTTAAAACATCGACTAAATAATTTACCCAGTCAGTTATCTGGAGGAGAACAACAGCGTGTCGCTATCGCAAGAGCTATTGCTATGAAGCCAGAGCTAATTCTAGCTGATGAACCTACAGGAAATTTAGATACAGAAAATTCCGATATGATTTCTAAAATTTTATTTAGGTATGTTAAAGAGGAGGGTTCCTCATTAATTATGGTAACACACGACCCTAAACTTGCTAACCGCGCAAGCAGAAAAATTAAAATTAAAGATGGAAAAATTAAATAATTTTTATCAATACAAGTTTATCTTAATATATGCTCTTCGAGATTTAAAAAGGAACTATAAAAAAATCTCTAGTATTATCATCACTCTGTTCATCAGTCTTTTTATATTAAGTGCAATATTTACTATTGAGGATAGTTTAAAAAAGGAACTCAAAGAAAATGCTAAAGAGCTTTTAGGTGGAGACTTAGAAATTGATTATAACAGAAATCAAGGAAATATAGATTTATTAAATAAAGTTGAAGAGTTTACAACTATATCAGAAATGGTTGAATTCAGCACAATGCTTTCGACAACAAATCGAAAGAAAAATAAATCTTTATTTACTAGAATAAAAACAGTTGACCAAAAGTATCCTTTATATGGTGAAGTAACCTATGAACCTGCTGATGCTTATGAAAGAATGCAAACTGAGCCTTATACAATTTTAATTAATGAGAGTTTATCAAAAACCTTAAATATCAAAACAAATGAAATTGTAAAAATTCAAGATCAAGAATTTCTTGTTATTGGTAAGGTAAGATCTGTTCCAGATGTAAGTGGATTTGTGACTTTTGGAGATTGGGTTTTAACAGGTAAACAAACTCTAGATATCTTAAAACTTAACGGAATAGGAAATTTTTTAAATTATGAATATAAAGTAAAATTTAATACCAATGATAATCCAGAAATAATCATAAAAAAAATTGAAAGTATTTTTAAAGATGATCAAAAGGTAAAAATTAGATATCCAGAAAATGCAGCAAGTGGATTAAAAAGAGTAATTGGTAACTTTTCACAATTTTTATCCCTTGTCTCAATAAGTGCGATGCTTATTGCTGGTATTGGTATTGCTAATACTCTTTTGTCTTTTATAAATCAAAATAACTTGTCTATAGCAGTAAGAAAGGCCTTAGGTTTCTATTCCGGTAATATTAAAAAACTTTATTATCTTCAATTGGTAATATTATTATTTATAATTACTATTTCAGCGTATTTAAGTAGTTTATTAATTGTGCCATTAGCAGACAAATATTTGTCAAGTAGCTTTGGACTTAAAATAAATCTATTTTTTTCTTTTTTTAATTTTTTTAAAATTTTTTTAATAGGTTTATTAGTTTTGATAATTTTTTCGATTCCTACAATTAGTTCTATCGATCAAGTCAAAGCTTCAAGTCTATTTAGAAATGTATTCCAAAACTTACAATTTTATTATTCAAAAAAATTAATTGGCATGAGTATTATAATGTTATCGATTTTGATTTTAATATTTACTTATAGATCAGAAAATCTTGTTTATAGTCTTGGATATTTTGGGGCATTTTTTATTTGTTTGATTATCTTTTTTCTACTTTCAAAGTTAATTATATTTTCTCTAAAAAAGTTTAAATTTAATTCGAGCACTCCTTTGAAAGTATCTATTAAAAATATTACACAATCAAAAAGTATTACACCTATTACAATTATGTCTTTAGGCCTTGGTGTTACATTACTTTTGACTTTGGCATTAGTTGGAACTAATTTTAAAAGAGAGATAGCAAAATCAATACCTGACATCGCTCCTGATTATTTTTTTGTGGGCATTCAAAATGGAGAGCGTGAAAAGTTTGAACAAAGAATTTTATCAATGGATCCTGGTGCAAATATTGAAATTGTGCCAATGGTTTCTTCAGGAATAGTAAAAATTAATGGTATAAATCCAAACACATATATTACACCCGAAAATGATAGTTATTGGGTTATTGGCAGTGAACGGAGATCATCTTGGACAAAAGAAGTTCCTGAGGACAATTTAATTATTGATGGTAAGTGGTGGGATTTGTCTAAACCAAATCAACTTCAGATATCATTAGACGCTAAGGTTGCAAAAGATTTTAATATTAAATTAGGGGATATATTTACTTTAAATATTTATGGTAGAGAAATTGATGGTGAAATAGTCAACTTTAGACAAGTTGATTATAGAGATCTAAATATAAATTTTGCAATGCTTTTTAACCCTGACTTTGCAAAAAATATTCCTCACGAATATTTAGCAACCACAAAGTTCTATAATTTAAATAAATTTGATGAAACAAAAATGCTTGAAATTTTCCCTAGTTTATCAATGATTAAAATTGCTGATTATTTAAATAAAGTAACTAATGTTTTAAATAAAGTTTTCATAGCAGTTATTGTCATTTCAACAGTCACTATCGTCATTGGTTTAATTGTAATATCAAGTGCAATAATGGTCCAAGGAAAAGTAAGAGAATACCAAAATTTGGTTTTTAAAATTTTAGGTTTTTCAAGAAAAGAGATTGTTTTTTCTTCGCTGATTGAATTTATGATTATTTTTATATCTGTAATAATGATTGCAGTTTTGTTTGCTGTAGTTGGTTCAAAATTTATTATTGAAAATATATTTGAGTTATTCTGGAAGTTTGATCTTAAAGTTTTGATTTATCTTGGTTTATCCATTGGTTTAGTAACGTTGGTATTAATATTATTAACTAATATTAAATATTTAAATCCAAAGGTTTATCCTCTTATAAGAAATCAATAATCACTAAGATCTATTTAGCCTTCTCCATCAGCCAAAGGTTATCACTCGCCAAAAAGTAAATTTTTCCATTTTTTGGATGAACCTGGATATCTCTAATTCGTCCGATCTCATCTTTAAAAATTACATCTTCTTTTATGTTGGACAAATCATTGAAGATTAGTTTTCTTAAGGATTGATCTTTTAATGATGTAATTAAAGCATGACTATTCCATTCATTAAATTCGTTTCCTTCATAAATTGTAATTGCACTTGTTGCAATTGAAGGCACCCAATACTGGATTGCTTTTGTAAAGCCAGGTTTCCATTTTGGACCAATAGGAAAGCCAGAATAATTTTTTCCTCCCCAGCCTAATATTTTCCAACCATAATTTTCACCTTTTTTTACTTCACCAAACCAATCACCACCTTTGGCACCATGGTTACTCATATAAATTTTACCATCGTATGATGATAAAGTTAGACCCTGAGGATTTCTGATACCAATTTGATAAATTTCAGGTAGCCAATCTGGCTTATCTACAAATTTAGGATTATCATTTGGAATACTTCCATCAAGTTTAATTCTTATAATACTCCCAGGATGTTGTGAGGGGTCTTGAGCAATCATGCCTTTACCTCTTTCACCGGCAGAGGCAAATAAGTGATTATCTTTGATCGCTAACCTTGAACCAAAATGATAACCAGAATCAATAGGAGGTTCAGCTTGAAAAATATTTTTAAAATTTAATTTTTTTTTATCAAAAATAGCTTTAGCAATAGAGGTACTTGTTTTGCCATTACCTCTGTTTTCAGAATATGAAACATAAATAAAATTATCTTTATATAAAATATCTAAAAGACCACCTTGTCCATGTTCTAGAAAATTTAGGTTATGATCAACTTCAACAGCTTTTTTTTGGAGAATATCTATGATCTTAATTTTTCCACTTTTTTCAGTAATAATTAGTTCTTTATTATTTAAAAAAGACGAACCCCATGGGTCGTTAAGAGCAACTAATTTTTTGAATTTTAAATTTTGAGCAAATAAATTTGTTGAAAAAAATATAAAAAATATAATTACAAAAAAAAGCTTTTTCACCTTATGAAAGTTTAGATCTTCCACCATCTACTGCAATAATTTGACCTGTTATCCAAGAGCTATCTTCAGTAATTAAAAATCTAGCTAAAGAGGCAGAGTCTTTTCCCTCTCCCAATCTTTTTAAAGGATGGGCCTTTGCAATACCATCTGCTAGGGCTTTATTCTTTAACATGGGCTCAGCAATTTTTGAATTGGTTAAGCTTGGCGCAATACAATTCACTCTTATGTTTGGAGCAAATTCAGCTGCAAGTGAAACTGTTAAACCCTCAACAGCTGCTTTTGTTGATGCAATAATTGCGTGATTGGTAAATCCTCTTTGAGCAGCAACAGTTGAAAATAAAACTATTGAGCCCTTATTTTTTTTCAAACTGTCTTGATAACCCTTAATAACTTCAACCGCAGAATAAAGATTTAATTTCATACATTTTACAAAATCTTGTTCTGTTACCATTCTCACAGGTTTTAAGTCAATTGACCCAACACAATAAGCAACACCTTTTACATCAGAAATATCATTTTTAACTTTTTCTATAAATCCCTCTTCCAAAACATCTGCGATAGTAAAAGGACACCCTAATCTCTCTGAAATATTTTTAACCTCGTTTTCATCTCTACCTACTAAATGTACACTATTTCCAGAATTTACTAATTGTTCAGCCAAGCTTGATCCGATTGAACCTGTCGCACCAAAAATAAGATATTTTTCTGACATAAAAAATTTAATTAGTTATATTTAATTATGAAGTTATTTTTTATACTGGGCAATCAATTATTTCCATCAAAATACCTAGACCGCTTCAAAAAAGACCACCTTTTTTTCATGGCTGAAGATTATGAGCTTTGTACTTATGAAAAACATCATAAACAAAAAATTCTTCTATTTTTATCATCAATGCGATCTCACGCAGATGTACTTAAAAAAGATAAATTTAAAATAGAATACTCAAAAATAGAGGATAAAGAATTTAAGGAAAGTTATTTTAAAAAGCTTAAAAAATTAATTAGTACAAAAAAGATTAAGGAAATATCCAGTTTTGAAGTTGAGGATAAGTTTTTTGAAAAAAAAATTAATCAATTTGTTAATAAAGAAAAAATAAAATGGAATATTATCCAGACGCCAATGTTTTTAAATTCAAGAGAGGATTTTAAAAAATATTTGTCTAAATCCAAAAAACCATTTATGGCAACTTTCTACAAAGATGTCAGAAAAAAATCTGGAATATTAATGGGTGCTGATGGGAATCCTACAGGAGGTAAGTGGAGTTTTGATGAGGATAATAGAAATAAGTTACCAAAAAATATTTCAATCCCAAAATTTCCAAAAATAAATGAAACTTCTCATACTAAAAAGCTAAAACCTATTGTTGAAAAGCTATTTAAGGATCATCCTGGCAGTACCAAAAATTTCTGGTTTGCTACAGAACACAATGATGTTTTGAAGCTTTTAAATTTTTTCATTAAAGAAAAATCAAATTTATTTGGTGATTACGAGGATGCAGTTGATCAAAAAGATAATATTTTGTTTCATAGTGCACTAAGTCCATATGTAAATTTAGGTCTTATAACTCCAGAATTTATAATTAAAAAAATTTTAGAATTCCATAAAAGTAAAAAAATAAGACTAAATTCTTTAGAGGGATACGTTCGTCAAATAATTGGTTGGAGAGAATTTATGAGAGGAATTTATCAAAGTTATTCTAGTGAAATGGAGACAGGAAATTTTTTCAAACAAAATCGTAAGATGAAAAAATCCTGGTATGACGGCACTACTGGATTACCACCATTGGATTATGCAATAAAGAACGCATTAAATCATGGATGGTCTCATCATATTGAAAGACTTATGATTTTATCAAACATAATGAACCTTTGTGAGATCAAACCCACTATTGTTTACAAGTGGTTTATGGAAATGTTTGTGGACTCCTCAGATTGGGTGATGGTTCCAAATGTTTATGGAATGGGATTGTTTAGTGATGGTGGAATATTTGCAACTAAACCATACATTTGTGGATCAAGTTATTTTATGAAGATGATGGATTTTAAGAGGGGTGATTGGTGCAACATAATGGATGGGCTTTATTGGAGATTTATAGATCGAAATAGAAAGTTTTTTTTAAAAAATCCAAGGCTTTCAATGATGGTGAGAATTTTCGATAAGATGAAAACTGATAGAAAAAAATTGATTTTGTCAGCTGCAGATAAATTCATTAAAGAAAATACAATTTAGTGAAAAAAGAAAACTTACCAATCAAAGTTTGTCCAATATGTCAAAGGCCATTTAAATGGAGAAAAAAATGGAGACTTAATTGGGAAAAAGTTAAGTATTGTTCAAAAAAATGTTCATCAAAAAAATAAAAAATTTTTATAAATATTCAATTTTATTTTTATTAATAATTCTTACAAATAACGCTCGTGCAGAATTTTTTCAGGATCTATCAAAAATTATTGAGAATAATGAAAAAAGACTGAGCTATGGTATTTCAGTGACAGATTTTAATATGGATGGAAATAATGAGTTTTTAGTCACAGGTTTTGGTTTTCCGAATTTAGCGTTATCTTTTCAAGATGGAAAATTGAAGAATATAAACCAACAAAAAATTTTTTCAGATATTTCAAAGAAAACCATTGGAGTTGCTGCATGTGATATTGATAAAGATGGCTTTGAAGAAATCTACTTTTTAAATACCGATACATATAGTGGAGTTAAAAAATATTCAGACAGATTATTGGATATAAAAGATAATAATTATTTTGATTTATTTGAATTAGAAAAAAATAAAGAAAATCTAAATTTAACAGCAGGAAGATCTGTTGTTTGTGTAGATAGAAAGGGAGATGGTGAATATGGAATTTATGTTGCAAACTACGGAGGACCAACAAGGTTTTATGAGATTGAAAATGAACTTATCAAAGATAAAGCTGAGAATTTAAATCTGGATAATATTACTGGTGGAAGAGCAGTTGTATCTGGGCATATTTTGACAGAAAGAGCCGATATCTTTGCGGCTAATGAGAGAGGAGCAAATTTTCTTTTTAAAAATAATAATGGAAATTTTGATGATGTTGCATTTGATTATAGATTAGATGATGCAATCCAGAATGGACGGGGTACAGCTTTATCAGACATATATTACCGTGGTAGATTAGATATTTTAAGTGGTAATTGGCTTGGATATCACAGAGCTTGGGTTTTGAAAAATAATGAATTTAAAGACATTGGAAATAAAGATTTTGATGAACCCTCTAGAATAAGAACAATTATTTCTGCAGATTTTGATAATGATGGTTTTGATGAAGTTTTTATGAACAATATAGCAGAACCAAATAAGTTATTTCGTATTAAAGATAATGGAAAATTTGAGCAGATAAATTTTCAGGTAGGACTCGAAGCTAATGGATATGGAACTGGTGCTGCAGTCGCGGATATAGATAATGATGGAATTTTAGAATTATTAGTTTCTCGTGGTGAAAGTAAAGCACAAACATTAACTTTGTATAAAGCAAAAGTTGATAAAGGAAGTAAATACTTAAGGATTAAACCATTAAATAAGTATGGTGCGCCAGCAAGAGGAGCCACTGTTACCTTAATAACTAATCAAAGAAAACATTCAAAAACAATTGATGCAGGATCTGGTTACTTATGCCAAATGGAACCTGTGGCACATTATGGAATTAGAAAAAAAGAAAAAAATTTTAAAGTAGAAATTAGATGGACAAATGGAAGTAAAGAAATGATTGATATAAAGAAACTTAACCAAACAATTATTGTAAGACAGAAATGAAAAAAATATTGAATATATTTTTAATTGTATTTTTAATATCATTTCAACTCAAGTCGTTTGCTGGAGAAAAAAATTATCACAAAGAGCTTATTACTGATTGGTCTAGAATATTCCCTGATAAAAATAGAAATGCCGCGGGACCAAAATTTTTTAAATACATCATAGATAAAAAAATTACTTACAAAGACTTTGTTGAATTTAACAAATTATATTGTGCAGTTTCTGGGTCTTTAATTGACCCAAATAGTGACTCAGAATTCTTATTTATTAAAGAAATTAAAACGAATAAAAAAATTTGTGGAAACTATTATAGGTGTTGTGTTCCATGTTCGTGTGATCTTATGAAGTATTCTGAAGCTCAAAAGATGAAACATAAATTTGAAGATGGTTTTAAAGAATTCTATGTTTTAACAATAAAAAATCCTTGTTCTAAAAAAGATTTTCCCAATAGAGTAAATAAAGATTATTTTTGTAATGGTGAAAAAATCAACAAATCAGAAGTGTATAGTCTTAACGATCGAATAGTAATAGGTTTATTGCACAATGGAAAAAATTGTGCGAAAGATGAGGTAGACTTTGTTAAAAGTCATCAAGTGACGGGTAGATATTGTGAGTTGAGAAATAATACACCTTTAGAAAATTTAGATGCTGGTATGGGTGATATTTTCATAAAACTAGCAAGATAATAAATTTTAAGAAAAACTTTTAGATTGAACATAATTATTTTACAACACATCAAAATTGAGGATCCGGGTTATATAAAGGATTTAATGATGGCTGATGGATTTAATCTTACTACAATTGAATTAGATGAGGGTCAAAAAATTCCAACAAATTTGAATGAATTCGATGGAATGTTTTGTATGGGAGGTCCGATGGATACTTATATGGAAAAAGAATTTCCTTGGTTAATTGAGGAAAAAAAAAGAATTAAAGAATTTGTTATTGATTTAAAAAAACCATATTTAGGTTTTTGTTTAGGTTGTCAGTTATTAGGTGAAGTTGTTGGAGGTAAAATTGTTAAATCAAGGCCAGCAGAGATTGGAATGATGGATATCAATTTCACCCAAGAAAAAAATAAAGACAATTTATTCTCAAAATTTCCTGACCAAATTAAAAGTTTACAATGGCATTCTTACGAGGTCCAAGAAATAGAAAATAATAATGATGTCACTTTATTAGCGTCATCTCCAATTACTAAATATCAAATTTTTAAATATCAAGATCATGCTTATGGTATCCAATTCCACATTGAGATAAAAGACACGACTGTAAAAGAGTGGGGATGTGTACCAGAATATAAAAAAGCCCTTGAAGATCAGTTAGGAAATGGAGCGTTAGAAAAATTTGATCAATCTGCTAAAGATAATATGACAGATATGAATAATTATTCTAAGATTCTTTATAATAACTTTAAAAAACTTTTATGAATAATAAAATTTTTGAGTGGGCAGGTGTTATCACTGCAATAATGTACTCATTATTTGTGGCTATGAACATTGGTATAGAGTTTTTTGGTTTTTGTTTACTACTTATATCTGCAATTCTAATTGGAATTTGGGCTTATCGAGGTGGTCATAGAGGAATATTATTTTTACAATTCTTTTATGCAACAGCCGGGATTATTGGCATGTTTAGATGGTTTTAGTTAAGTGTTGAAATAATTTTTGGAATATAATTTTTAAAGTTAAAGAAACCTTTATTACAATATTGCCAAGAGTTTTGATCAAGTTCTCTATAAAGAAAATTGATTTTAAAAGTATTTGAATTCAAATAATCTAAATTTTCTCCAATAGTTGGATACAACCCGACTACTTTTTCTATCTTTTTAATTTCGCTAATATCTATAACTTCACAATCAATAGATTGATTTTTAAATCTTTGTTCCTGGTCTTGAATAAGTGAAGACTTAAATTTTAGAACTTTTTCACTAAGTTTGATGCATCTATTTTCATTTTTATTCGAAATTATATAAAATTTTTTAAATTTATTATTTTGAAAATCACTTGTTTCAAAACAGAGGTTATTCTCGAATATTATCAAATTATTTTGATCAATATTTTCTGGATTAATAAAATCCTGATTTAAAATTGAGTATTTCTTTTCAGAAATCTTGGGTGGAGCGTTTTCATTTAATTTAATATTACTAAATCTATTATTAGTAAATTTTTTGATATTCCACTCACTTGCTAAATAATGTTTTCCCTGTGTTTGAACGCCTGCAACCCATCTCCATCCAAGAGTGTTTGATGCAGCGTCTCCATCATAAAGATGTTGCATAAAAAATTCCGCTCCCAATTGCCATGGCAAATTTAGCGTAAAAATCCAAATACTGGCAAACCACATTCTAGTATGATTATGCAAATAATTATTTTCTTTGAGTTCGTTGACCCAATAGTTAAAGCATTCTACGTTTGTTTTTCCCTCAATCGCGTTTTTATAAGTTTGATTGTTTTGAAAATCTTCTTTAATCTTTTTTAGTTCAATTAAAAAATCTGTCCAAACACTGGGTCTTAATTCTAACCAACCTTTCCAATATGTACGCCACAATACTTCTTGAATAAATTTTTCATTTTTTGTGAATGAAAATTTATTAAGAGATTTTTTGATAACTTCCTTTTCATTAATAATTCCGTGAGTAATATATGGAGATAAACAAGAAATATTAGACCTGTTATCAGGTCCGTAATCAAAGTTTCTAAGTTTTGAATACTCTGAGAGATTGTTTTCCACAAAATAATTTAGTTTGTCTAAGGCCTTAGCCCTTGAAGCTTCAAAATTCATTTTTAATTATTTCGATTTTTTTTTCTTTAGACCTAATTTATCGCTATGTCTTAATCTCAAGATTACAATAGCACCTGCAATTAAAACTATTGCTACCGCCTCATATACTAACGCACTTGGATCCATTTCTTTTCCTTGTAAAATAATAAATCGTGCTAATGCTGTAATAGCTATAAGTAGTGGTAATGTAATACTTATAGATTGCTGGTTCCAAAAGACTCTTACCATCGCTAGCACTTCTAAGTAAAGAAACATTAGCAGCAAATCAGCTAAGGTTACTGATCGATTTTCAAACATTTTATAAATCTCTATTCCAACTGCAATTACAGTGCTTACTAGAATGATACACATTAAAAGAAGTTGTAGGTTTTTAGCTATCTTTTCCATTATTTATCTTTACTAAATGGTAACCATTTTTCAAATACTGATTTTGAGGAACCATCATACGGAATTGAATAAGAATATGGATTTGGACTCGTCAACACTTCAATCCCTTTTGAAAACACGAATATAAAAACAATTACAAAAACGAGCACCATTATTTTAAATGGGTCAAAATTTTTTGTTTTAAAAACGCTGGCAGAATTTTCCTCAGCTCTATGAAAATGTTTAAATGTCAAATATACCGCAAATATTAATCCAATGTGGGCTAAAAAAAGTCCAGTCCACCCAAATACAAAAGTTGTATATGAGAATACGTACAAACTAAAAACAGTAGTCCAAATAAAACTTAACACCAGTAAAATTTGCAATCTTACAGTTTTAGGTAATGATCTAAGATCATTTTTGCTATCATCGAACAAAATGTTTGCTGTATCTTTCATCCAATTTTTAAACGATTCCATAAATTTAAATTAAGTTTTTTTCAAAAATAAACAATCCCCAATTTGTCACCAAATAATTAGCTAGTTTCTTAACTTTTTTTTATGAAAATTTATAAATTTCTCTACATTTGATTTAATAAATGATTTATTTTCCTCAAACGAAACTTTTTTCATTGAGTAAGCGTTGCTTTTTGTCATTCTTGATTGAATTGTAATATTACCTTTATAAAGTTTTAGTTTAACAGATCCATTTATTTTATTTTTTTTTAAATCCACAATTTTTTGAAGTTTAAACCTTTCTTTTGAAAACCAATATCCATTATAGATCAATTCTGCGTACCTTGGCATTATTGCATCTTTTTTGTGCATTGTTTCTTTATCAAGCGTAACTGACTCAATCGCTCTATGTGCATGGATTAACAATGTACCTCCTGGAGTTTCATAAACTCCTCTAGACTTGATGCCTAGGAATCTATTTTCAACAAGATCAACTCTTCCAATTCCATTTTTTCCCGCCAATTGATTAAGTTTTAATAATAATTTTGCTGGTCCAAATTTTTTTCCATTAAGACCAATGGGGTCACCATTTTTAAAATTAATTGTTACATGAGTAACTTTGTTAGGAGCTTTTTCTGGAGAAACAGTTCTTTGAAAAATAAATTCTGGTGCGGAATTTTTTGGATTTTCTAGCAACTTACCTTCAGTTGATGTATGAAATAAATTATCATCTACTGAAAAAGGAGATGCACCTTTTTTGTCTTTTGGGATAGGAATATTACGTTTCTTTGCATAATTAATTAAATCTGACCGAGATTTTAAATTCCATATTCTCCATGGTGCAATAATTTTTATTTTGGGACCAAAAAAATGATAACCAAGCTCAAATCTTATTTGGTCGTTTCCTTTTCCAGTAGCCCCATGAGATACTGCGTATGCTTTGAATTTTTTTGCGACCTTAATTTGATCCTTTGCTATCAGAGGTCTGGCGATTGAGGTTCCTAATAGATAAACACCCTCATAAATTGCATGACCACGGATCATTGGAAATACATAGTCTTTAATAAAAATATCTTTTAAATCATTTATAATTATTTTTGTGACACCAAATTTTCTTGCATTGGAAAAAATTTTTTTTCTATTTATTTCTTGTCCGATATCTGCGGTGTAACAAATTACTTCTGCATCATAATTTTCTTGAAGCCATTTAAGAATAATAGATGTGTCCAAACCGCCTGAGTAAGCTAATACAATTCTTTTTTTTGATTTCATTAACTAGCTACAAGCTTTTTTTGCAGTGTTATATGCTTTAGTGAATCCCAATAATGAATAATGATCGATTGTTTGAGAGCCTTTTTCATTGTATCCAGTTACCATTATTCTTGAACCTTTTTTCATAATCTTGACCATAATCTTTTCTTTTTTATTACTAGTCATCCATGCAAAACCTTGTTGCTTAATATCAAATTTAAATTTGTTATTTCCAGAGGTTGCTAATACAGTATTATTTTTATTAAATTCATAACCAGCAGTAGTGCTGATTTCATTTGCAATTTTTTCACCAGGTCTAAATGTTACAAATAATCTAGCATCTCTTTTATTTGTTTTAGGAGATTGCAGAATTGGAGAAGACTGAGCGAAACATACTTTACCAGATGCTTCCGCTAAAACCATTGTTTCCCAGTCTTTATATTTACCAATTTTTTTTAGATCTTCTCCAAAAGATTTTGATGTGAATAAAAAAGTAAAAAGTATAAATATGAATAAAATCTTTTTAATCATGGACATGGGTTTGGGAACATTTTTTGAATTTTATTAATCTCATTTAAAATTTCGCTTGTTAAACTTACATTTACACTTTCTATGTTTGTTTTCAACTGCTCGATTGTCGTTGCACCTATTATCACACTTGTCATAAATGGCTGAATTTCACAAAACTTCAATGACATTTGAGTAAAATCAATATTGAATTTTTGCGATAACTTATAATACTCTTCGATAGCTTTTTGACCATTTTCATTTTTATATCTTGTGAAATCTTTAAATAGTTTCATTCTTGATTTTTCTGGTAAATTATTATTTCTATATTTTCCTGTTAAGTATCCGAATGCTAAAGGCGAGTAGGCTAACAAACCACTTTTCTCCCTAACAGAAATTTCTGCAAGTCCAACTTCATAAGTTCTATTAAGTAAATTGTATGGATTTTGCACCGACATCATTTTTGGTAAATCTTTTAATTTTGATATTTCAAGGAATTTTGATAAACCCCATGCAGTTTCATTAGATAGACCAATGTATCTAATTTTACCTTGTTCAATAAATTTTTTTAAACTTTCAAGAATTTCCTCAAACGGTGTCCAATCATTATCGTTTTCGTCATGTTCATAACCATGTTTCCCAAAAAAATTTGTATTTCTCTCTGGCCAATGAAGTTGATAGAGATCTATATAGTCTGTTTTCAATCTTTTGAGACTTTCCTCTAAAGCTTCAGAAATTTTTTTTTTCCCAAAATTATAACCACCACCCCTGATATATTTGTTTGAAGTATTACCACAAACTTTTGTTGCTATAATAACCTTGTCTCTTTTTTTAGTTTTTTGAAACCAGTTACCGATTATTCTCTCTGTTTCCCCATATGTTTCTTCTCTCATCGGTATGGAATAGATTTCTGCAGTGTCCCAGAAGTTTACCCCATGATCTAAAGCATAATCCATTTGCTGAAATCCCTCATATTGAGAATTTTGTTCGCCCCAGGTCATAGTACCGAGACAAATTGTACTCACATCTAGATCTGTATTGCCTAATTTTTTATAATTCATAGTGATTTTTTAAAGTATAATTTTTTATAAATCTTTTAAGGTATCTTGAATATTTAGTAAAAGACTATATATCTATTGAATTATGGCAACAGACAAAAAAGGTATTCTAGCAAGAGCGAGAGCAGCAGCACGTGAAACCACAGCTGTTACTGATGAGGGCTTAAGAGCCTACATGTTAAAAGTTTATAACTACATGGCGACTGGAATATTGCTTACAGGAATTATAGCTTTAATAACATTTAAGATGTCAGTCGTTACTGATGCAAGTGGTTCTATTGTAGCTTTAACCGAAGTTGGAAATGCCATTTATTTATCAGGACTTAAGTGGATAGTAATGTTAGCTCCTTTGGGTGTTGTGTTTTATATGAGTTTTGGGATCAATAAAATGAGTGCATCAAAAGCTCAGACAACTTTTTGGATTTTTGCTGCTTTAATGGGGTTATCACTTTCTTCAATTTTACTAGTTTACACAGGTTTAAGTGTAACAAGAGTATTTTTTATTTGTTCCGCAACTTTTGGTGCTATGAGCATTTATGGTTACACAACTAAGAGAGATTTAACTAAGTTTGGATCATTTTTGATGATGGGATTAATAGGAATTATTATTGCATCATTAGTTAATATTTTTCTAAAATCTTCAATGATGTATTTCGTGATTTCAATTTTAGGAGTTTTAATTTTTGTTGGCCTTACTGCTTATGATACTCAAAAAATAAAAAACATGTACTCTGCTAGCGATACTGGTGAGTTAATGGGTAAAAAAGCGGTAATGGGTGCTCTAACTCTTTACTTAGATTTCATTAACTTATTTATTATGCTCCTTAGACTTTTCGGTCAAAGAAGATAATTTTACTTTAAAGTTTTTTCCAATTGGTATTTTTTAGCAATAAATTAAGTTCTGAAGAATTCTTTAGTATTTTACCATTGGTATCAGTAATTAAATATTTTAGATTTTTATTTTTTGGCTTAAAGTTTTTGCAAATTTTATAAATAGCATTTTCAGCTGCATTTTTAAAAACACTAAATCCTACCTGTTTGCTTGAAATGTTAAGACCGTAATCTTTCCAAGAACCCTCTGAAACCATTTTTGCATATAAATCTAATATTATTTTAAGCTCATTTTTTTCAAAAAAATGATTTTCATTAAATTTTTTTTTATCAAGATTATTAACAACTAGTCTTAAATTATTCTTCATGAGTTTTATATTTATTGATTAAACCGATTTGAAAGGCTGTAAAAATGAAAGTTATTGGAAGTAAACCCCAAACTTTAAAGTTAACCCAAAATTCCTCAGATTGCGTTCTCCAAACTAATTCATTTAAAATAGCAAGTCCAAAGAAAAAGTATATCCATCTTTTACTTAACAATTCCCAACCTTCATTTGTAAGTGGTATTGATTTTCCCATTAATTTTTTTAACACAGGTTCATTTGTAAAATATCTTCCAAATATTAAAGCCAGGCCAAATAAAATATTAATGATTGTTGGCTTAATGTAAATAAAAACTGGATTATCAAAATAAATTGTAAGACCACCAAAAAAAGTAATTAATATTCCGCTCAACAAAGGAACTTTGGGTATTTTTTTTTCTAAAAACCAAACAATCGCTAATGCTATAATTGTCGCAATTATAAACGGTGGAATGGCTACTCTTAAATCTTTTCCACTATCGTAATAGTAGTAAAAAAAAATTACCAAAGGTCCAAAATCAGTAAGAAACTTTAAAAAAGATTTATTCACTGGAAGAATATTAACATAAATAATATTTCCACAAAAACTATAAATTTTTCTTATTGATTTTTGTTTTTAAATACCCATACTAATCTCAATGGCAATTCAAAAAGCTAAGTTCTCAATAGGCGATATTGTAAAACACAAACACTTTGAGTTTAGAGGTGTGATTTATGATGTAGATTTTGAGTTTAATAATTCTGAAGAATGGTATCAATCTATTCCTAAGAATGTTAGACCAAGAAAAGATCAACCATTCTATCATTTGTTAGCCGAAAACGATGAAATAACTTATGAAGCCTATGTATCAGAGCAAAATTTATTGACTGATGACTCTGATGAGCCAATCAAACATCCATTAATTGAGGAAATTTTCTCTGGTAAAAAAGGTTCAAGCTATTTTAAGCCGTCAAATTAAGTAAATTCACTTTTTAAACACATTTAGCTCAAATCTTTGTCACAGGGCATTGTTAAATTTAACTAATTCTGATCAAGAGTGTTAAATTTTACCCTTCGTTATTATCTCCCTCTACATTCTTGATCAGATAATTATTTCGTACTAAATAACCCTAATATTAATTTTAAAAATAAAATTTTATGTTTCAATTACTAGAACCTAATAGAATTTTTTCTATAACTTCTAAAGCACCAAAATACGTTTTATTATTATTCATTTTGGTAATCTCTATAGGTTTAACTGAGGCTCTAATTCTCTCACCAGAAGATTATAAACAAAGTCACTCTGTAAGAATAATGTATGTTCATGTTCCAGCTGCATGGATCTCACTAGGTATCTTTTCTACTATTACTGTTCTTTCTATCGTTGGTTATATATTTAAGATTAAAAATTTCTTTTTAATTTCAAAGAGTTTGGCGCCGTCAGGATTTGTTTTTAATGTAATTGCACTTGTAACTGGTTCTATTTGGGGAAAGCCCACGTGGGGAACATGGTGGGCGTGGGATGCCAGAATTACTTCTATGTTAATATTGGCATTTTTTTATTTGATGTATTTAATTGCTTGGAGAATTTACGAAGATAAAGAACAAGTTTTAAAAGTAACCTCAATTATTACAATTTTAGGAATAATAAATGTTCCTATAATTAAATATTCTGTAGATTGGTGGAACACACTTCATCAGCCTGCATCAATTAATATATTATCAAAATCTACTATTCATTCTTCGATGCTCGTTCCTTTACTGATTATGACTGCGGCATTTGCCCTATTCTCATTGCTAATTTTTTTAATGAAATATAATACAGAACTGATAAAAATTAAAAATAAGGGTTTAGACAGATTATGATAAATGAATTTTTTTATATGAATGGATACGGAATATATGTTTGGGGTTCATTTGCTTTTACTTTTTTAAGTTTTATGTCATTGTATCTGGTAATCAAAAATCAATATGAAAAAGAAAAAAATAAGTTTATTGTTAAATTTGGAAACCTAAACTCTGAGAGAGCTACCTCTGCTAGACTACAAAGAATTAATAGAGAGATTCTATCCAACACTTCAACTATTTAACTTTTAAACCATGTATGGTCGTAAAGTTAAACTAAGATTTTTTTTTATATTCTTAATTGCTGTTACATTAAGTTTAACGATATTCCTTATTCTAAAATCATTAGAAGAAAATGTTGTATATTTTAAATCTCCATCTGAGATAAAAACTTTATCTGAAATGCAACAAAAAAAAATTAGAATTGGAGGAATGGTAAAAACTGACTCAATTTCTATTGTAAATAAAGAATTAAGTTTTGTTATTACAGACTTTAAAAGTGAAATAAATGTTGTTTACTCAGGATTAATACCCAACCTTTTTGAAGAAGGTAAGGGTGTTGTTGCAGAGGGATTTTTAAAAGATGAGAATTATTTTTCAGCAACGAAAATTTTAGCTAAACATGATGAAAATTATATGCCTCCTGAAGTAAAGGCTGCTTTAGAGGAGAAATAAATTGTCGAGTTTAATTGGATATTATTCTTTAATTTTTGGTGTTGGCGTTTCAATTTTAATTATATTTTTTTCGATTAAAAATTTTAATGATACTCAGGAGTTAGATACTAAAGTAATATCGTTAGTATTCTTACAGCTTTTATTTGTGATAATTAGCTTCTCAGGCTTAATTTTATCGTTTGTTAACTCAGATTTTAGTAACGAGACAGTTTTTAATCATTCCCATACAACTAAGCCTCTTTTCTATAAAATCTCTGGGACTTGGGGCAATCATGAGGGTAGTCTATTATTATGGTTGTTAGTTTTAACATTATTTATATTTGTCTTTTTACTGAGGTCAAAAAATCAACCAAAACAATATAAAATTTTAACTTTATTATTCCAGCAGATAATAATAGTTGGTTTTTTTATTTTTCTTATACAAACATCCAATCCTTTTAATCATGTTTTTCCAGTTCCAAAAGAGGGATTGGGTTTAAATCCTATATTGCAAGACCCTGCATTAGCAATTCACCCGCCAATTTTATATCTAGGCTACGTTGGAACTTCTATAATTTTTTCCTCAGCACTAGCAGCAGTTTGTTCAAATAATATTACAAAAATGTGGGCATCACACATTAAAAAATGGGTATTAGTTTCATGGATTTTTTTAACTTTAGGAATTTTACTTGGATCTATTTGGGCTTACTATGAGTTAGGATGGGGAGGTTTTTGGTTTTGGGATCCAGTTGAAAATGTATCTTTAATGCCATGGTTAGCATTAACAACATTATTACATTGTGTATTAGTTTTAGAAAAAAAGCTAATTCTTACCTCGTGGATTGTTGTGTTATCAATTGCAACTTTTACCCTAAGTATGTGCGGTACTTTTTTGGTTCGATCAGGTATTTTAAATTCTGTCCACACATTTGCCAATGATCCAGAGAGAGGTTTGTATATTCTAATATTTTTATTTATTTTGATTTTCTTGTCTTTTTTTATATTTTTAATTTTTCATAAAAGTGAAAACAACAATTCCAAAACTTTCTACTTATTAAGTAAAGAAACATCAATTCTAGTTAATAATTGGTTTATGATGTATTTTTTATCTGTTGTTTTAATTGGCACAATTTATCCAATATTCTTAGAGGTAATTTCATCTCAAAAAATATCCGTAGGTCCACCATTTTTTAACAAATTGATCTTACCATTTTTAATTCCATTTATGTTAGCGATGGCAATAGGTCCCAAATTAAAGTGGATTAAATCGGATATTGAAGACAAAATTTATTTAATTTTATTTTTTGTTATTTCTTTAATTTTATCAGTATTGATAATTAGAAATTTAGATATCAATTTCCTTTACAACACCATTCTAATTACAGCAGCTTTTTATTTATTTTTCATAACTCTTAGAGATTTTTTTCATAAAAAATATAGAAATCTGTCACAAATTACTGCTCATTTTAGTTTTAGCATTTTAATACTTAGTATTTTATTAAATAATATTTTTTCATCTGAAGTTATTACAAATTTAAAAATTAATGAAACTTACCAGGCTCAAAATTTGAAGATTAATTTTGAGAGCATTGAGCAAGAAAATAAACAAAATTTTAAAGCAATTAGAGGAAAGTTTATTGTGGAGGATCAAAGTGGATTAATTGAAGTCATGCAACCTGAACTAAGAATATATAATCAACCAAATATTGTTACTAGTGAAGCAGACATTAAAACTAATATATTCACTGATAAATTTATGACAATGAATTATGTCCAAAATCAAGATTATTTTAATATTCGTTATCAAGTAAAGCCATTCATGATTTGGATTTGGATTTCTACAATTCTATTGTGCTTTAGTGGCTGTTTATCTTTAATTGGAAAAAAATATGAAAACTAAAATTTTTCCTATATTTTTAATTTTTACATTCTCAATAATTTTCTTTGTTTTTTACAAAGGATTACAAAATACAAATATTTATACACCTGAAATAAAATCAGAAATTAAAATTCCAAATTTTGACACAAAAGAGTTTTTTTCAAAAGACAAAATAAATTCAGATCAAATTTTTATAGGAAGTGATTATTATTTATTAAACATTTGGGCTTCGTGGTGTGTTCCTTGCAAAGAGGAACATAAGTATCTAATGGATTTAAGTAAAAAAGAGAATATCAAAATTATTGGACAAAACTATAAAGATAATTTTGATAATGCAAAAAATTTTTTGATAAATTTAGATAATCCATACGATTTAATTTTTTTTGATAACGACGGTACAATAGCAATTGAATGGGGTGCATATGGAGTACCTGAAACCTTTCTTATTAAAAATAATCTAATTATTAAAAAAATTATTGGTCCATTGAATGAAAAATTACTTTCTGAGATAAAAGAATTGATAAAATGAACGTTTTAAAATTTTTAGTTTCTGTGACTTTTTTGATTTATTTTTCTTCTTCTGATTTAAAAGCTAAAAACTTAGAAATTGAAATAACAAAAAATTTAAGATGTTTAATTTGTCAAGGACAATCAGTTTACGACTCAGACTCTGAATTTGCTAATAGTTTAAAAATTTTAGTAGAAAAAAAATTAAATGAAGGCTTAGATGAAAAACAAATATATGCTTATCTTAAAAATAAATATGGAGATTGGATTCTTTATGATCCAGGACTCAGTAAAAATACCTATTTTCTTTGGTTATTACCTATATTGATGTTTATATTTGGTGGTGCAATAATATTCAGGAAAGTTATATTAAAAAAAAAAAAATTATGAATTATCTAAAAATTTGTTATTTGGTATTATTGACTTTTTTAATTTCTTCATCAATCTTTGCTAAAGAAACTAAAGTTAGTAATGATAATACAAAGTTTAATATTTATTCAGGCATGTTTGACTTTAGTGATAATGGAAAGAAGTCAACTCTAATCGGATTTCAACATCAAAATACAGATCTAAATAGAGATACTTTTCTTGGTAATCTTTCTCCCATAACAGGATTTATGTTTACTACTGATAGCGCAGCTTATCTGTATACCGGTGTGCAGGCAGAATATTCCTTGGGAGCATTAAATATTACTCCTAGTTTTACCCCAGGACTTTACAACCAAGGAGAGGGAAAAGATCTAGGACACATGTTAGAATTTAAAAGTGAAGTTCAGATTTCTTTAGATTTATTTCAAAATAGCCAATTAGGCTTATCATATAACCATTTATCTAATGCAAGTTTGGGTGATAAAAATCCTGGGGCAAATAGTTATATGTTTAATTTTCTTAAAACCTTCTAAAAAAACATCTTATGATATTGCGATTAAAAGATTGTCACAACTTTGGTGATTTTAGAAAACTTGCTAAGCTAAAACTCCCATCTCCTATTTTTCATTATATTGATGGTGCAGCTGACGATGAGATTACATATGCTAGGAATACCAGTGCCTTTGACGATGTAGATTTAGTTCCAAATGTTTTAAGAGGTGTTGAGAATGTAGATTTGTCTACAACAATTTTTGGTAAAAAGTTAGATTTACCATTTTATCTTTCACCAACAGCATTACAAAGACTTTTTCATTATGATGGTGAAAGAGCAGTTGGAAAAGCAGCTAAAAAATTTAATACAATGTTTGGTGTTTCTGCATTAGCGACTGTTAGCGTAGAGGAAATATCCTCGTTGATTGATACGCCTAAAATGTTTCAGTTTTATTTTCACAAAGATAGAGGTTTAAATGACTCCTGTTTAGAGCGAGCTAAGGCAGCTAAATTTGATGTAATGGCTCTTACAGTTGATACCATTACAGGAGGAAATCGTGAAAGAGATTTAAGAACTGGTTTTACTTCTCCACCAAAATTGACTCTATCAAGCTTATTTAGTTTTGCGACTAAACCAATGTGGGGAATTAATTATTTAACAAAGGGGAAATTTGAATTACCTCACCTTCAAGATTTTGTAAAAGAGGGTACAAGCACAAACTCTTCCATAGGAAATTATTTTTCAACAATGTTAGATCAATCTATGAATTGGAAAGATGCTGAAAAACTTTGTTCTCAATGGGGAGGTCATTTTGCTCTTAAAGGAATAATGAGTGTGGAAGATGCCAAAAAAGCAGTTGATATAGGATGTACAGGTATAATGGTTTCAAATCATGGTGGCAGACAACTTGATGGATCGAGATCACCATTTGATCAGCTCGCAGAAATTGTTGATGCAGTTGGAGATAAACTTGATGTTATATGTGAAGGAGGAATTCATAGAGGAACACATATGCTTAAAGCATTATCTCTTGGTGCAAAAGCATGTTCTGGTGGAAGACTTTATCTCTATGCACTTGCAGCAGCAGGCCAACCAGGCGTAGAAAGAGCTCTTGAGTTGTATAAAACTGAGTTAGTTAGAGATATGAAACTCATGGGATGTACAAAAATTTCAGATCTTAATAGAAATAATCTTAGATTTAGAAAATAGTGAGTTTACAAAATTGTTATAATTTTGATGATTTTAGAAAACTTGCGAAAAAGAAATTACCTTCACCAATATTTCATTATATTGATGGTGGTGCAGATGATGAAATAACACTCAAAAGAAATACAAAATCTTTTGATGAATGCGATTTAGTTCCTAATATTTTAGCAAGCGTCGGAAAACCAGATCTTTCAACAACTATTTTTGGAAAAAAAATTGATATGCCACTCTTTTTATCACCATGTGCCATGCAAAGACTTTATCATCATGACGGTGACAAAGCATCTGCTAGAGCAGCTGATAAGTTTGGAACATTTTATAGCATGTCTACGATGGCAAATAACACTATAGAAGAAATTTCAAATATTTCGGGTGGACCAAAGTTATTTCAACTTTATGTTCACAAAGATCAATCAATCACCGATGATTTAATTGATCGTTGTAGAAGATCAGGATTTGATGGAATGTGTTTAACTGTAGATACTTTAGTAGCAGGTAATAGAGAAAGAGATCATAGAACAGGTTTTACAACCCCACCAAAGTTAACTTTACAAAGTTTAATGAGTTTTGCTCTTCATCCAAGTTGGGTATTTAATTATCTTACACACGGGAAATTTAAATTAGCAAATGTGGCTACAAAAACAGATAAGGGCACCAATATTGCAAAATCCGTTATAGAGTACATTAATGAACAATACGATCCAGCAATGAACTGGAAGGATGCAGAATATTGTGTGAAGAAATGGAATGGACCATTTGCACTTAAAGGTGTTATGTCCGTTGAAGATGCGAAAAGAGCAATAGATATTGGTTGTACGGCAATCATGATTTCAAATCATGGTGGAAGACAACTTGATGGATCAAGATCGCCATTCGATCAAGTCAAAGCAATCTCAGATGCAGTTGGAGATAAATTGGAAATCATATTAGACGGGGGAGTGAGAAGAGGAACTCATGTATTAAAAGCAATCGCTGCAGGTGCAAAAGCCTGTAGTTTCGGTAAAATGTTTTTGTTCTCTTTAGCCGCAGGGGGACAACGAGGTGTTGAGCATTTACTTAAAAATATGCATGAAGAAATTAATAGAAATATGGTTTTAATGGGATGTAAGAACTTAAAAGAGTTGAATAGTACAAAATTAATTTATAGAACTTCTAGTAAAATATAAAAGTTATGGAACTAGCAAAGAGTTTAGATAGATTGGGAACAGAGTCTGCTTTTTCGGTATTGGCAGAGGCGAAGAAATTAGAAGCACAAGGTAAACCGATGATCCATTTAGGTTTAGGACAACCAGATTTTAAAACACCTAAACATGTTGTTGAAGCGGCAAAAAAAGCTTTGGATGATGGTCATCA
Source organism: uncultured Pelagibacteraceae bacterium (assembly GCA_902550055.1). Classification (GTDB taxonomy): domain Bacteria; phylum Pseudomonadota; class Alphaproteobacteria; order Pelagibacterales; family Pelagibacteraceae; genus Pelagibacter. The sequence continues at coordinate 29,350 of CACCXU010000001.1, forward strand.
TGGATACGTGATGTCAAATGGAATACCTGAATGTCGACAAGCTGTAACAAGATGGATTAAGAAACGTTATAAAGCAGAGATAAATCCTGAAAGAATTTTAATCATGCCAGGTGGTAAACCTACAATGAGTTACGCGATACAATGTTATGGAGAACCAGGAGTAGAAATAATCCATCCTACACCTGCATTTCCAATATATGAGTCTATGATTAATTATACAGGTTCAACGCCTGTGCCTTATGATTTAACTGAAGATAAAGATCTCAAATTTGATCCAGATAAAATTTTATCTCTTATAACTAAAAAAACTAGGTTACTGATTTTAATAAATCCAAATAATCCAACAGGAAGTTTTGTTGAGAAACCTGTAATTGATTATTTTGCAAAGGAGTTAGAAAAACATCCTCATGTTACTATTTTAAGTGATGAAATTTATAGTAGACAAATTTTTGACTACAAAGAAATGCCTTCTTTTTTCCATTATCCAAATTTAAAAGATAGGTTAATTGTATTAGAGGGTTGGAGCAAAGCTTATTCGATGACTGGATGGAGATTAGGTTGGAGTTATTGGCCTAAAGAACTTATTGAGCACGTGAACAAATTATTGATTAATAGCGTATCATGTGTAAATGCTGCTGCACAATATGCGGGTATTGCTGCATTAGATGGCCCCGACGATTCCATCAATGATATGTTAGATAAGTTTACTTTGAGAAGAAATTTAATTCATCAGGGATTAAATGATCTACCAGGAGTGGAGTGTAGTTTACCTGGAGGAGCCTTTTATGCATTCCCAAAAGTTATTGGCACAGGAATGAATGGATCTGAATTCTGTAAAAAAGCAATGCATGAGGCTGGAGTAGCAATAGTGCCAGGAACTGCTTTTGGTAAAACTTGTAATGATTACGTAAGATTTAGTTTTGCAGCATCTAGAGATAACATTCAACAGGCTTTAGAAAACATAAAGAAAATGCTTACTAAATAAGCTGTATTTTTGATAAAATTTTTACTAATATTCTTCTAATGAACGAGCAAGTCCAAGCAGAGTTTAAAAAAATTTTTAATGGAAGATTTTCTACCTCTCAGTCAACAAGAGCAAATTATGCTAGAGGTGAGGATACTTATGATCCCGTTTTGTCTAAAGCTGTAGTTTTTCCTGAAACAAATGAAGAGGTCTCTAAAGTGCTCCGTTTATGTAATGAGCACAAAATTCCTGTTGTACCTTTTGGAACAGGAACATCTTTAGAAGGTAATGTTGTCGGTAATGAAAAAGGCATAACCATATGTCTTGAAAAAATGAATAAAATTTTAAGTGTGAATGTTGAGGACTTTGATTGTCGAGTTCAGGCATGTGTAACTAAAGAGCAATTAAATGATTATTTGAGAGAAGACGGAGTTTTTTTCCCGATTGATCCAGGTGCTAATGCAGCAATTGGAGGAATGGCTTCAACATCAGCTTCAGGGACAATGGCTGTAAAATATGGAACAATGAAAACTGTAATCAGTGGACTCACAGTTGTTCTGCCTAATGGAGATATTGTAAATACTGGTAGCAGAACCAAAAAAACATCAGCAGGTTATAATTTAACCAATTTATTTATAGGTTCAGAGGGAACGTTAGGAATAATTACAGAAGTTCAATTGAGATTATCGCCAATACCAGAAAGCATTATGTCTGCAGTTTGTCATTTCCCAACTTTAGAAAATGCAGTTCAAACTGCTCAACAAGTTATTCAATATGGAGTTCCGATCGCTAGAATTGAGATGCTAAACAAAGATCAAATGGGTATTAGTATTAATTACTCTAAATTGAAAGATATCCAAGCAGTGCCAACTTTATTTTTTGAGTTTCATGGATCCGAGGCATCTAATAATGAAAATATTAAAATTGTTGAGGAAATATCAAAAGATAATAATGGAAGTTCTTTTAAATGGGCAAAAGATTTAGAAGAGAGAAATAAGCTTTGGAAAGCACGATGGGATGTTTATTATTCCGTTAAAGCATTGATAAATAATGGAAGAGTTTATTCGACTGATGTGTGTTTACCAATTTCAAATATAACTGAATGTGTAAATTACGCAGAAGAGCAGGCAAAAAAATTTGGATTAAGAGCTCCGATGGTAGGTCATTTGGGTGATGGAAACTTTCATGTGCTTTTGCCTTTTGACCCTGAAAACAAAGAGACATATAAAAAAATAAGAGAATTTAACGACTTATTAATTAACAAAGCGCTTGAATTGAAAGGTACAATCACCGGAGAACATGGAGTTGGATTACATAAAAAAGAATATCTTTTAAAAGAACATGCTGACAACATTCCATTAATGAAATTGATAAAGAGGAGCATTGATCAAAATAATATAATGAATCCTGGGAAAATATTTGATTTAAATTAGTTAAGTCTATCATTTTAATGAAAAAAATTTTAATCACTAGAAAATTAATTAAGGAGAGTGAGGACAAAGCCACTAAAACTTTTGATCCAATATTCAATAATAATGATGAGCTATACTCTCAGTCAAAAGTAATAGAGATGAGCAAAGGATGTGATGGAATTTTATCTTCTCTTACAGATAAAATGGATAAAGAAACAATCAACAAATTGCCAGACACGATAAAAATTATTTCAAATTTTGCAGTTGGATTTGGAAATATTGATTTAGATGCCGCAAAAAAAAGAGGTATTGTAGTAACCAATACTCCTGAGGTTTTATCTGATGCGACAGCTGAAATTGGAATACTTTTAATTTTAGGCGCATGCAGAAGAGCTTCTGAAGGAATAGTATCTGCTCAAGAAGGTGGATGGAAGTGGTCAGCAGACTATTTAATTGGTAAGCAATTGACAGGCTCCAGACTTGGTATTCTAGGCATGGGAAGAATAGGACAAAAAATTGCAAAGATTGCAAAGTCGTTAGGCATGATAATTCATTATCACAATAGATCAAAGTTAAGTGATGAAAAAGAACAGGGAGCGATTTATCACGATAATATTAAAAGTCTTTTTTCAGTTTCTGATGTACTATCAATTTGTTGTCCCGCTACTAAAGAAACAGAAAATATGATTAACAAAGAAACTGTTGAATATTTTCCCAAAGGAGCAGTAATCACTAACGTTGCTCGAGGAGATATAGTTGATGATGAAGCCTTGATTGATGCATTGAATCGAAGAAAAATATATGCAGCTGGATTAGATGTTTATAAAAATGAGCCAAACCTAAATCCCGGTTATAATAAAATTAAGTCAGTATTCATTCTTCCACACCTAGGAAGTGCAACGAAGGATACAAGAATTGCAATGGCTAACTTAGCAATCGATAATATTGATGAGTTTTTCAAAACCGGAAACTGTAAAAACAAAGTAAATTAATTCTACTCTAGATTGAATCTAATTCAACTGTTGCGACATCTACGCCTTTTTTTAGAAAGACTCTAATCTGATTCTATGTTTTAATTAATCAAGTTAATTAACTTTAATAGGAGTAATAATGACTAAAGAAAATAAATCATTGAAGGTGAAAACATCTTCAAGACGTAAGTTCTTTAAAACTGCTGCTAAGACTGGTGCTATAGCTGCAGCCGCTGTTGCAATGCCATATGTGAAGGCAAACGCAGCAACAACTTTAAAGATGCAAGCTGCATGGCCAAGTGGAGCTAACATCTTTTTCGAAATGGCTGGAGACTATTGTAACATGGTTAAAGAAATGTCTGGAGGATCTCTTCAGATTGATCTTCAACCGGTTGGAGCAGTTGTAAAGACTTCAGAAATCGGACAAGCGGTTAGTTCCGGTGTAGTAGATATGGGTCACTGGGTGACTGCATACTGGTATGGTAAAAACCCTGCTGCATCATTATTTGGAACTGGTCCTTCATATGGAATGTCATCTCAAGAAGTTATGGGATGGATGGAATATGGTGGAGGAAGAAAACTATATGACGAAACACTTGCAAAAGTTGGTTTCGATTATGTTGGTTTTTTCCATATGCCTATGCCAGCTCAGCCTTTTGGTTGGTTCAAAAAGAACGTAACGAAAGTGTCTGATGTTAAAGGTATGAAGTACAGAACTGTTGGTTTAGCGACTAACGTTTTAACTGCAATGGGAATGGTAGTTAGACAATTACCAGGTGGTGAAATTCAACCAGCGATGAAAACTGGTTTGATTGAAGCTGCTGAGTTTAACAACCCAACTTCAGACTCTCAGTTTGGTATGCAAGATGTTTCTAAGCACTATCACTTAGGAAGCTTTCACCAATCTCAAGAGATGTTTGAGATACCAGTTAACAAAAAAACATATAATAGTTTATCACCTGCACACCAAGCAATATTGAAAAATGCTGCTTATGCTGCAAATAGTGATAACTACTTTAAAGCTTTAGTAAGATACTCAGCTGACTTAGCTAAGTTAATGAATGAGCATAAAGTAAATGTTTACCAAACTTCTGATGAAATCTTAGCTCAACAATTAAAAGGTTGGGATAAGGTAATCGGTGATTTCAATAAGAAAGATCCTTTCTTTAAGAAAGTCGTAGATTCTCAGAAAGCGTATGCAAAGAGAGTAATGAAATACTTGCTGATGAATCAGCCGAATTACAAACTTGCGTATGAAAATGAGTTTGGTCCAATAGCAAAAGTTAAGTTATAATTAACTTTTCATAAATTTTAATGAGGGGGCCTCGGCCCCCTTTTTATTTGATTAATTCAAAACAATTCAATAAGAGTCTATATCTATGATGAGATCTTATATAAAATTTGCCGACCGATTAAGCGTCTCAATGGGTAAAGCATTTTCCTGGTGTATTGTAATTTTAATGGGTGGAACGTGCTATGAAGTTTTTATGGCATATGCTTTAAATGCACCAACTTTATGGAATTTCGATTTTAGTCTCCAAATGTATGGTGCAATTTTTATGATGGCTGGTGCATATACTTTGTGTACCGAGGCACATGTAAGAGGAGACGTCATTTACAGATTATTTTCTCAAAGAGTGCAAGCTTGGATAGATATAGTTTTATATTTTATTTTCTTTTTCCCTGGCGTTATTGCATTAGCTTTTTATGGTTACGAGTATGCTGCGCTAGCTTGGAAAATAAAAGAAACAAGTTGGAACAGTCCAGCTCAAATTCAAATTTATATGGCAAAATCTTTAATACCTTTATCTGGTAGCCTGTTAACTCTTCAGGGAATAAGTGAAGTGTTCAGATGTGTTATATGTATAAAAACTGGTAGTTGGCCAGAAAGAGGAACAGAGCGTGATGCCGAAGAAACTGAAAAAGTATTAATGAGAACTTCACAAGAAGGAAATAAAGAAGATGTTATTTAGTCTGACAAATCCTGAAGTGGCAATTATGATGATGGGTATATTTTTATTTGCCGTACTATTAGGTTTTCCGATTGCCTTTACTTTAATGGCGATGGGATTAGGTTTTGGATATTATGCTTACTTTGATCCAACTAAGATGGAACATCTTTTTGATAATAGGATATTCCAACTTTTTGTTCAAAATACCTACACTGTTATGGATAATAATGTCCTTACTGCTGTCCCGCTCTTTTTATTCATGGGATATTTAGTTGAAAGAGCAGGTATTGTAGCAAAACTATTTTTTGCAATTAGATTAGCATCTCATAAGCTTCCCGCATCAATGGCAGTTGCAGCACTGATTACTTGTGCCCTATTTTCAACAGCAACAGGTATTATAGGTGCAGTTGTCACTTTAATGGGATTACTAGCATGGCCTGCTATGATTAAAGCTGGTTATGATAAAAAATTTGCATCTGGAATAATTTGTTCAGGTGGGTGTTTAGGAATTTTAATTCCACCTAGTATTATGTTGATCGTTTACTCTGTAATTGCTCAACTATCACCACTAAGATTATTTGCAGCCGCTATTTTTCCAGGATTGATGCTAGCAGGACTTTACATTGCATACGCAGTGTTCAGAGCTTGGTTAAATCCATCAATAGCGCCAAAACCTGCAGCTGAGGAAATACCTCCTACAGCAGTAATTCTTAAAGAGGTTCTTGTCTCCTTCTTACCTTTATTTTCATTGATAATTTTAGTTCTAGGTACAATTTTAGCTGGAATAGCAACACCCGCTGAAGCTGCAGCCGTTGGTGCATTTGGATCGTTGGTGCTTTCATATTTTTATAAAACTCTTAAATGGAAAAATTTTAAAGAGTCTGTTTTTTTGACAGCTAAAACAACTGCAATGATTATGTGGCTATTCATAGGATCGTGGACATTTGCTTCTGTATTTTCTTATCTTGGAGGCCACGAGGTTTTCGAACATTTCTTTAAATCTCTAAATTTACAGCCTTGGCAATTTTTAATAATTACACAATTGATTATATTTTTATTAGGTTGGCCATTGGAGTGGACGGAGATACTAATTATTTTTGTACCAATATTTTTACCATTAGTTGAATTTTTTGGAGTAAATCCATATTTCTTTGCAATGTTGATTGCTCTAAATTTACAAACCTCATTTTTGACACCCCCCATGGCAATGTCTGCTTACTATCTAAAGGGAGTTCAATCAAAGAATGTTGAATTGATGCAGATCTTTGGAGGAATAATGCCATTTTTAGGTATTGTGATTTTAGCTATGGTTCTAATGTATTTATTTCCAGGTATAGCACTTTGGTTACCAGAGACATTATTTGCAAATTAATTTTAGATGACAGATATATTTTCTTTAAGTCTTGAAGAACTTGCTGCAAAGATTAAAGATGCTCAACTCACTTCTGTCGATGTTTGTGAAAAGTATATCGAGAGAATCAATAAATTTGACAAAGATATAAAGGCTTGGGCCCATTTTGATAAAAAAGTTTTATTAGAAAAAGCTGCAGAAGCTGACGATCATAGAAGATCTGGTAAACCAATTGGTCCACTTCATGGAGTGCCTATTGCGGTTAAAGACATTATTGGGACAGTTGATATGCCAACCGAATGCGGAACAGTTATTAGAAAAGGTAAATCATATTCACAAAATGCTGAAATAATTGATCTGCTTCATGCATCCGGAGCGATTGTAATGGGTAAAACAGCAACCTCAGAACTTGCTTATTTAGGACCCCCGGCAACCACAAATCCACATGATAAAACAAGAACACCAGGTGGTTCTTCAAGTGGATCAGCTGCTTCAGTGGCTTCGTTTATGGCACCTGCATCAATTGGATCACAAACCGGCGGATCCATTATTAGACCAGCATCCTATTGTGGCGTTGTGGGTTATAAACCTAGTTATGGTTTGATATCTAGAAATGGTGTTTTAAGAACTTCTTACAATCTAGATCATATAGGAATCTTTGGCCGAAAAGTTGAGGATGTGGCCATGCTAGCAAAAGTATTGATAAAAAAAGATAAATTTGATCCAGCAACTATACATTACTCAACGGAAAATATTTTATCTCAAACAAAAAAAGGACCTTTATTTGATCCTAAATTTATTTTTTATAAAACTGAACATTGGAAATTAATAGATAAAAAGTCTAGAGAGTCATTTGAATATTTTATTAATTCATTCAAAAAAAATATCGAGATTTTTGATACACCTTCTTATTTTAAGGATATTCACAAGTATCACCAAATTATTCATGAGACTGATTTAGCCAATAATTTTTCAGTGTATTTTAAAAAATTTAAAAAGAAATTGTCTAAGTACATGCAAGATGCAATTACCAAAGGCAATAAACATTCCGCGAAAGAATATGCAGAAGCAATTGATTTTATGAAAAGAGGCTATGAGTCTTACGAGGAAGTTTTTGAAGACTATCATGGAGTTTTGTCACCAGCTAGTCCAGGTGTTGCACCAAAGGGTTTAAAAAGTACAGGAACAGCAGAATTTAATAAAGTTTGGTCTTATCTTGGCACACCATGTATTTCGTTACCTTTACTTGAAGGAGAAAATAATTTACCATTAGGGGTTCAATTAATTGGCAATAAATATGACGATCATAGATTTCTAGGAGTTGCTAATTGGTTAGAAAAAGAATGCCAGGAATAAAATGAATAAAATTACTACAATCATAGGATTATCTTTTGCAGTTTTCTTTTTAATTGGTTTAGCAACAACTTTAACGAGATCAATGATGATAGGCTTCTTGGATGTTATTCCAGTTTATCTTTTAATGGGTGCAGCTATCATCATGATGATATATGAAGCCTTTTTTGATAAAGATTAATATCAATTAAATTGAAAAATATTAAGACAGATATATTTCCATTATCATTACTATTTATACAACCAATCTTTATGGCTAGTAACTTAGTTGTTGCTAGAGGTGGTGTTGAATTTGTTCCGCCTATTTCACTTGCATTTTGGCGTTGGACAGTAGTTTTTTTGATTTTATTACCATTCACTTATGTAACTTTAAGAAATAATTTTCATTTAATTAAAAAGGAATATAAAAAATTATTTTTTTTAGGGTCAATGGGATGTGGTGTATGTGGCGCTTTCCCTTTTTTAGCTGGTGAGACAACAACTGTAACTAATATGGGAATAATTTACACATCCTCTCCAGTTTTTATTATTTTGATTTCATATTTCTTTTTTCAAGAAAAAATAAATTTGACAAAGATAATTGGTTTAATTGTTTGTTTGATTGGTGTTTTTGTCATTATTATTAAAGGTAATATTGATTTATTAATTAATCTTAGATTCACAATTGGTGATTTATGGATGTTAGCTGCTGCAGTTGGTTGGGCTTTATATTCTATTTATTTATTTTATTGGAAATCAAAATTAAAAATTTTCGATAGATTTGCTATGATTTCCTTTTTTGGTGCTTTAAGTTTATTACCCTTTTATGTTGGTGAGGAATTATTTTATAAAGAGACTATTTTTGTAACAGAATTTTATTTATGGGTGATTTTTGCTGCTATATCGCCAGGGATAATTGCCTTTACACTTTATACTATAGCTCAAAAAAAATTAGGTGCATCTTTAACTGGCTTTACGCTTTATGTTTTTACAGTTTACGGTGCAATTTATGGATACTTTTTATTTGACGAAAAATTTGAAAATTACCATATTATCGGGACTATTCTGGTATTTTTTGGCGTATATTTAGCAAAGAAAAATAATGTTAAAAAGGTTTAGGAATAGTTTGTTATTATTTTTACAACTAACAATTTTAGTTTACCTATTTCTCTTAGTATTTCTTTATTTTTATCAAAGGAACTTAATGTATCATCCTGATGAAAATAATTATTTTGACGACAAACTCTCAGTTTATATTGAAAAAGTAAAAGTTCCAACTCAAGATGGATTAGATTTATTGGGTTGGTATCATGAAAAAGATATAAAAAAAAATAAAACAATTCTATTTTTTCATGGAAATGCTGGCTCTTTAGAAAATAGAATTCATAAATTAAATCATTTTAGAGACATGAGTGTTAATTTTTTAATAATTGCTTGGAGAGGTTTTAGTGGAAATGAGGGTAAACCATCAGAATCTGGATTATATGAGGATGGTGAAAGTGCAATTAAATGGTTGGTAAAAAAAGGTGTAGATGAAAAAAATATAGTAATTTATGGAGAATCATTAGGAACAGGAGTTGCAACACATTTATCTCAGAACAAAAAGTTTGCAGGTGTTATTTTAGAAACTCCATTCACATCAATGATTGATGCGGCTAAAAAATTTTATCCATATATACCCGTTGGTCTTTTACTCAAAGATAAATTTGAAAATAAAAATAAAATTAAAAATATTAAATCTCCAATTTTGATAATGCATGGCGAAAAAGATCAAATTGTTCCTTTTGAAATGGGTAAAAAGATGTTTGAAATAGCTAATGAACCCAAATATTCGTATTTTACCAAATATGACAATCATATGATGGAGTATGACGAGAGTCTTGTAAAAGCACTAAACTCTTTTTTGATTAATTTAAATTAAGCCATATTCTAAACAAATATTTTTCAAGATTAAAGATTATGCTTAAAAAGTGAAAAATGTTTTTATTATTATAATTTTATTCATAACATTAAAAAGCTTTGCTTTTTCGAAAGATAATTCATTTTATCCTGACGATTTATTTCACATAGATCATATGGACTCACACAATAAAAAATTTGCGCTATATTTTAAGGGGCGAGAGAAATCGATTTTAGCTAGAGGTGAAGAAAGTAATTATATAAATGATTATCCAAAAGATCTTTATATCTATAATTATTCAACAAAGTCTTCTTCACCATTGATCTCTTATGATTGGTTTCCCTCTCAAGCCAAGTTTCATTTAGAGGAATATGACTTTCCTGTATTTCCAGACGACTTTGCTTATTATCTTTTAAAAGATGATAAAACACTGGTGATGATTAGTGCGGTTAAAAGTTTAAATGCAAACTTTAAGTATGATATTTTTAATAAAAAACTTGAGCTTTACCCCACTACAGGAAAATTTGATTTTATTATTTCGTCTTTTTCCAAGGATTGTGGGCATTATAAATTTAAAGATAATTATAGGTGTAGTATTTATAAACCTTTAATCTCGAGTAATTTAATCAATTAACCTGCGTAAAAGCCTCAGCAAATTTTTCTGCATTGAATAATTGTAAGTCGTCTTCTTTTTCACCCAAGCCTAAAGCAATAATAGGTAGTTGATATTTTTTTGCTATCGCCAGTAGAATACCGCCTTTGGCAGTTCCATCTAATTTGGTCATGATTAAACCAGTTAATGGAATAATTTTGTTAAACTCTTCTACTTGATTAATTACATTCTGCCCCGATGTTGCGTCTAAAACTAAAATAATGTTGTGAGGGGCATCCTGGTCAATTTTTTTTGTTACATTGGCTATCTTTTTATATTCCTCCATTAAATTTTTTTTATTTTGTAGTCTTCCAGCAGTATCGATTAATACTTGGTGAAAATTATTTTTGATTGCCTCTTCAACTGCTTTATATGCGACTGATGCTGGATCAGAACCTTGAGATGATTTAGTTATTTTAACGTCAATTTTATTTGCCCAATTTTCTAATTGTTCAATAGCTGCTGCTCGAAAAGTATCAGAAGCGGCAAACATAACTTTGTTTCCTTTAGTTTTTAAAATTTTACCTATTTTTCCAATAGTTGTTGTTTTGCCAACACCATTCACTCCTGAGATTAATGTTGCATTGAGTTTATCTTTTTTTTCAAAAAAAGAATTATTCTCTAAAGGCTTCATCAGATTAATAATATATTCTTTCAAAATAAGATTTATCTCGGTTGATAAATCTTTATTTGGATCGATTTTTTTACTTGAAATGATTTCCTTGATCTCAGATGCAGCCTCGACACCTACATCTGACTCAATTAAAAATTCTTCAATTTTATTTAAATTTTTATCATCAATCTCTTTTTTTATTATAATTTCTTTTAGTCCAGATGTAAGTGCAGATGCACTTTTTTTAAAGCCTATCTTAAATTTATCAAAAATTCCCATTATAGTTTGAACTCAATTTCTTTTATTTCTGAAACGGGTCCTTTCATGTGGATTGAATTTTTATCATCTATAAGAATTGATAATTTACCTGTTTGAAATTCTATGTCTGTTTTATTTTCAGTAAGATTATTTAATTTACCAGCAAATGCTGTTGCACATGCAGCTGTTCCACATGCTTTGGTCATCCCCGCTCCTCTCTCCCATACCTTCACTTTAATTAAATTTTTATTAATTATTGTAGCAATTGTAACATTACATTTTTCTGGAAAAATTTTATGATTTTCAACTTCGGGTCCAATTTTTTCAATATTAAAATTTTCAATTTCGTTTACAAAAAAAACAATATGTGGATTTCCAACATTAACCGCCGTCCCACCTGAATGTTCTTTGTTATTTGAGTCAATAATCTTAATATTTAAATTTTTTGTATCTAGTTTTTCTGATAAAGGAATTTCGTTCCATTGTAATTTAGCTTTACCAATTTCAGTCGTAACAATATTTTTATCTAATATTTGTGACTCTAAATTTCCATTTGAAGTTGACAAAATGATGTTTTCAGATTTTGTCTCCTCGGAGATTAATTTTGCAACACATCTAGTACCATTGCCGCACGCACCAGACTCTCCTCCATCAGAATTAAAAAATTTTAAATTTGCATCACTTGATTTGCTAGACTCAATAAATATTAATTGATCACAGCCAACAAAATTTCTATCACAAATTTTTATGATTTGATCTTTAGTTAAATTGGTAATTTTTTGTCTATTATCAATTATTACAAAATCATTACCTAATCCATCCATTTTAAAAGCCCTTATATCCATATATAGTTATTTAACTTATTTATTGACTTTTTGAACCTCTATTATAGTTTGTGGCAGTTTCCGCAAAAATGTTCAATTTGCGGTGTCTTTGGAAACAAAGAGATCGACACTAGTCAGCGAGGGTTCGCCCACTAGTGCGATTACTGCTGTGTGAAATAAATATGTTTGAAAATTTAACAAATAAATTTGAGGAAGTTTTTTCCTCTTTGAAAAAAGCTCCTTCGCTTGATGAGAGCCAAGTTGATGAAGGCCTTAGAGCTATTAGACAAGCCCTACTAGAGGCTGATGTATCACTTGAGGTCGCAAAAGATTTTATTGAAAAAGTTAAACCTAAAGCTTTAGGTCAAGAAATTATCAGATCTACATCTCCTGGTGATATGGTTGTAAAAATCGTTTATGACGAATTAGTTAATTTATTAGGTGAAAAAAACATTGATGTAAATTTAAACGCCGTTCCTCCCGTGCCAATGATGTTAGTTGGTCTACAAGGTTCAGGTAAAACTACCACTACTGCTAAACTTGCAAGATATTTAGAAAATACAAAGAAAAAGAAGGTAATGATGGTCAGCTTAGATATTTATAGACCAGCTGCACAAGAACAGTTGAAATCTTTAGGTGAGCAAAATGATATCTTAACTTTACCGATTATAGAAGGTCAACAACCAGCAGATATTTGTCAGAGAGCAATAAGCGCTGCAAATTTAAATGGTGCTGATATTATCTTATTTGATACAGCTGGCAGAACACAAATAGACCTTCAAATGATGAGTGAAATAAAGCAGATTGAAAATATAATCAATCCTGCTGAAACTTTTTTAGTTGCAGATTCTTTAACTGGTCAAGTAGCAGCATCAGTTGCAAAAGAATTTAAAAATACTGTAGGTTTATCAGGAATTATTTTAACAAGAGCTGATGGTGATGCCAGAGGTGGTGCCGCGGTAAGTATGAAATTTGTATCAGAGGTTCCAATTAAGTTTTTAGGGGTAGGAGAAAAAATTGAAAATTTTGAGGTGTTTCATCCTGATAGGATTGCAAACCGAATTCTTGGAATGGGAGATATTGTATCTCTAGTTGAAAAAGCAGCACAAGATTTAGGTGAAGAAAACATTAAAAAGACAGAAGAGAATTTAAAAAAGGGACAATTTTCAATGCAAGATTATTTAACTCAACTAAGACAGATGAAAAAAATGGGTGGAATAGAGGGAATCATGTCTTTTATGCCAGGTATTTCTAAAGTTAAATCACAAATGGATGCTGCGGGTATTGACGAGAGTGTTATCACTAAGAACGAGGCTATAATTTTATCGATGACAAAAAAAGAAAGAGAGAACCCAAAAATAATTGATGGTTCTAGAAAAAAAAGAATTGCTAATGGTTCTGGAACTGATCCAGCCACTATCAATAAATTGTTAAAACAATTTAAAATGATGTCTGAAATGATGAGAAAGATGTCTAAAGGAAATCTGAAAGGTATGTCTGATAAAGGAATACCTCCAGAATTATTTAATCAATTAAAATAAAAAAGGAGAGTAAATGTTAAAACTTAGATTATCAAGAGGTGGAACGAAGAAAAGACCAGTTTACAAAGTTGTTGTAGCTGATAGTCGTTTTGCAAGAGATGGACGTTTCATAGAAAAAGTTGGTTTTTTTAATCCTCTATTACCTAAAGAAAAAAAAGAAAGAATAGGATTAGAGGCTGAAAGAATTAAATATTGGTTAGGCCAAGGTGCACAACCAACTACAAGAGTAGCAAGAATCTTAGGTGAAAATGAGTTAATGCCAATGCCTGCAAATGGTAATAATCCTCAAAAAGCTATTCCAAAAAAAGATAGAAAAAAAGAAGGGTCTGATGATGCTAAAAAGGAAGAGGCAGCAAAATCAGACGCAGCTCCGACAGATGGAGCAAAAAAAGAAGAAGCTCCAAAAGCAGAAGCTAAAAAAGAAGAAGCTCCAAAAGCAGAAGCCCCAAAAGCAGAAGCTAAAAAAGAAGAAGCTCCAAAAGCAGAAGCTAAAAAAGAAGAAGCTCCAAAAGCAGAAGCCCCAAAAGAGGAAAAAAAGTAATTTAAGGTTTACTTATGTTAAAGACACAAGTGTTAACACTTTATCCAGAAATTTTCCCCGGTCCGTTAAACAAAGGATTATATGGAAAGGCCATGGCTAAAAAGATATGGAGTCTTAATGTAGTAAACATAAGAGATGCAGCAACAGATAAACACAAAACTGTTGATGATACTCCATATGGTGGTGGATCAGGTATGCTGTTAAAACCAGACATACTAGCAAAATCAATTGATAAAAATATCCAGAAGGGGGAAAGAATTTTTTATCTTTCGCCAAAAGGTAAAAAATTTGATCAAAGACTTGCTCAAGATTTATCAAAAGAAAAATCATTCAGTTTAATTTGTGGACATTTCGAAGGTGTTGATGAAAGAGTATTATCCACAAGAAATATTGAGGAAATAAGTATAGGAGATTATGTGCTTTCTGGAGGGGAAACAGCTGCTCTTGTAGTTCTTGATAGTGTGTTAAGACTTTTGCCTGGAGTTTTAGGTAATGATAAATCATCTTCGGAGGAAACTTTTGAAAATGGTCTTTTAGAGTATCCTCAATATACAAAACCTCAAATTTGGGAGGAAAAATCAGTACCAGATGTCTTATTATCAGGGGATCATAGCAAAATTAAAGACTGGCGTTTATCTCAATCTGAGGCTATAACACGCGTCCGAAGACCAGATTTGTGGCAAAAATATAAGAAGAATTAACTTGATAAACATTGAAATGAAAACGATTGAAGAAATAAATCAATATAATGTAAAAAAAATTCTTTCGGAAAAAAAGATTCCAGAATTTTTTCCAGGTGATGTTGTAAAAGTTGGTGTAAGAATTACAGAGGGAAAAAAAGAGAGAATTCAGTATTTTGAAGGAGTATGTATTGCGAAAAAAAGCAGAGATTTAAATTCTTCTTTTACAGTTAGAAAGATTTCTTTTGGTGAAGGTGTTGAGAGAACATTCCCACTATTTGGTACAGTAATCGACTCAATTAAAGTTATTCGTTCAGGAAAAGTTAGAAGAGCTAAACTATATTACTTAAGAGATAGAACTGGTAAATCAGCTAGAATTGCCGAAAAAATAAGAAAGAAGATTGGTATTGATATAGATGTAAAACCAGAAACAGTAACTGAAGAAAATTTAGCTCCTGTTTCAACAGAAGCATCTGATAATAAAGAAGATGTAACTAAGGCAGAGGCTAAGAAAGAAAAAAATCCTAAGGAAGAGCCAAAAAAAGAAGAAACAGCCAAAGTTGAAACAAAACCTAAAACTGAAGAAAAACTTGAAACTTCTCCAGAAAAAAAATAATTTTTTTTTCAATGCCTAATACTCTTTACGATAAAATTTGGAAAGAACACTTAGTTGATCAGCAAGATGATGGAACAGCTTTATTATTTGTCGATAGGCATCTCGTTCATGAAGTGACCAGTCCACAAGCATTTGAAGGTTTACGAAATTCTCAAAGAAAAGTAAGACACCCAAAGCTTACATTGGCCGTTGCAGATCACAACGTCCCGACTACTGATAGAACCAATGGTATTTCAGATAAAGAATCTAAAATTCAAGTTGATACATTAGAAAAGAATTGTAAGGAATTTGATATCCAACTTTTTGGAATGGAGGATAAGCGTCAAGGCATAGTTCATATAATTGGTCCTGAACAAGGATTTACTCAACCTGGAACAGTTATAGTTTGTGGAGATAGTCATACAGCTACACATGGAGCGTTTGGTGCTTTAGCATTTGGTATAGGCACCTCAGAGGTTGAACACGTACTAGCAACACAAACTTTAGTGCAAAAAAAAGCAAAAAATTTCAGAATTAATGTTAATGGAAAACTTCCGTTAGGTGTTACTTCAAAAGATGTAATTTTACAAATAATTGGAAAAATAGGAACAGCAGGTGGAACAGGATGTGTTATTGAGTATGCTGGTGATTTAATCAGATCATTGAGTGTTGAGCAAAGAATGACTATATGCAACATGACTATAGAGGGTGGAGCAAGAGCAGGTTTGATTGCACCAGACGAAAAAATTTTCAAGTATTTGGAGGGAAAACCTATGTCACCCAAAGGTGAAAAATGGGATAAAGCTTTAGCGTACTGGAGAAGTTTAAAATCTGATGATGGTGCAAATTTTGATAAAGAAATAAGTCTTCAAGCTAATGAAATTTCACCGATGATTACCTGGGGAACTTCACCTCAAGATGTCATTACTATTGAGGATAAAGTACCAAACCCAAACAATGAAAAGGATGAGGATAGAAAAAATTCTATTGAAAGAGCTCTAAAATATATGGGTTTAAAACCTGATATGGCTGCTAAAGATATTAAGATAGATAAGGTTTTTATAGGTAGTTGCACTAATGGAAGAATTGAGGATTTACGAGAAGCAGCAAAGATTTTAAAAGATAAAAAAATAGCCTCTCATGTGCACGCAATGGTTGTTCCAGGATCTGGTCTAGTTAAAGAACAAGCAGAGCAAGAAGGTTTACATAAAATATTTGAAGAGTCTGGTTTTGAATGGAGAGAACCAGGATGTTCTATGTGTTTAGCGATGAATGCTGATAAATTAAAACCAGAGCAAAGATGTGCATCTACATCAAACAGAAACTTTGAGGGAAGACAAGGTAGAGGTGGAAGAACGCACCTTGTGAGCCCAGGAATGGCAGCTGCAGCAGCAATTTCTGGAAATTTGGATGATGTAAGAAAGTATCAAAATTAATGCAAAAATTTTCTACATTAAAAAGTATTCCGGCATATTTACCAATAGTAAATATCGATACTGATATGATTATCCCAAAGCAGTTTTTAAAAACAATTAAAAGAACTGGGCTTGGAAAAAATTTGTTTTTTGAAATGAGGTATGATGATAATGGAAATAAAATAGGCGATTTTATATTAAATAAAGATCCATTTACAAATTCAAAAATACTGATAGCAGGAAAAAACTTTGGTTGTGGATCCTCAAGAGAACACGCTCCTTGGGCATTATTAGATTTTGGTATTACATGTGTAATTAGTTCCAGTTTTGCTGATATTTTTTATAGCAATTGTTTTAAAAACGGAATTTTACCAATTATTGTTGATGAGGAAAAAATAAAAGAGTTGTCTGAATATGCTTATAGAAAAGAAGAAATTTCAGTAGACCTTAAAGAAGAAAAAATAGTTTATGGTAATAATGAAATTAAATTTAAAATAGACTCCTTTAAAAAGAAATGTCTTCTCGAAGGTTTAGATGATATTGCGCTATCTTTAAATAAGTCTGATAAGATAAAAAGTTTTGAGCAAAAATTAAAAAGCTCTAAGCCATGGATTATAAGTGATTAAGGTAAAAAAGAGAAAGATACTATTACTTCCCGGAGATGGTATTGGTCCAGAAGTTATTGGTGAAGTAAAAAAAATTATCAGTTGGTTCAATGATAAAAAGTCTCTAGATTTTGAGACGGATGAAGATTTAGCGGGAGGATGCTCTTACGATAAGCATGGTACACCGATTACAGATGAGGTTTTTTATAAAGCATTAGAAAGTGCAGTTGTTATGTTAGGCGCTGTAGGAGGACCAAAGTGGGATAATGTTGAGTTTTCCAAAAAACCTGAGAGAGCACTTTTAAAACTAAGAAAAGAATTAAAACTATTTGCTAATTTGAGACCAGCGATATGTTTTAAACAACTAGTTGATGCCTCAACATTAAAACCTGAAATTGTCTCAGGTTTAGATATTATGATTGTAAGAGAGTTAACTGGAGGAATATATTTTGGTGAGCCTAGAGGAATTAAACCAATAGAAAATGGGGAAAGAAAAGGGATTAATACTCACACTTACACAAGCAATGAGATTATAAGAGTTGCTAGAGTTGCCTTTGATTTAGCAAAAAAAAGATCAAACAAAGTAACTTCTTGCGAAAAATCAAATGTTATGGAGGCAGGCCAACTTTGGAAAGAAGAGGTTCAGACATTACACGATAAAGAATTTAAAGATGTTGAGCTAAGTCATATGCTTGCAGACAATTGTGCTATGCAGTTGTTGAGAAATCCAAAGCAATTTGATGTAATTGTAACAGATAATTTGTTTGGAGATATGTTATCTGACCAAGCCTCAATGTTAACTGGATCACTAGGTCTTTTACCTTCTGCATCTATAGGTGCAAAAAATAAGGATGGAGAAATGAGGGCTATGTATGAACCTATTCATGGTTCGGCTCCAGATATAGCTGGTAAAAGTATTGCTAATCCAATAGCTACAATTTTAAGTTTTGCTATGGCTTTGAGATACTCATTAGATTTAGATAAAGAGGCAGAAGCTCTGGAAAAAGCTGTGCAAGATGTATTAAATGATGGTTTGAGAACTAAAGACATTTTATCAAAAGGTACAAAAGAGGTGACTACATCACAAATGGGTGATGCGATCATTTCAAAATTGCAATAATTAATTAATTATTTTAGAATCAAATTATGCCAACTTATACTGCACCCGTTGAAGATATGATGTTTCTTTTTGAAAAACTAAGAAACAACAAAGAGTATAATGAATTGGAAAAATATAAGGAAGTTACCCCAGATTTAGTAAAAGACATTCTACAGGAAGCAGCAAAAATAAATCAAAATTTAATATTACCATTAGCTAAAGTTGGAGATGAAAATCCTGCAATTTTAGAAAATGGAGTTGTTAGAACGCCTCCGGGTTACAAAGAGGCTTATAAAAAATATATTGAGGATGGTTGGACATCTTTATCATGTGATCCAAAATATGGGGGTCAAGGTATGCCAAAAACAGTGAGCGCATTTTTTGATGAAATGCTATCCTCTGCTAGCCTTTCTTTTAAACTCTATAGTGAACTTAGTATTGGTGCTTATAATTGTATTAATCATCATGCTAGCGATGAAATAAAAAATAGATATTTACCAAAAATTGTAGAAGGTAAGTGGAGTGGAACAATGTGCTTAACTGAGCCAGTATGTGGCACTGATTTAGGGCTACTAAAAACAAAGGCTAAAAAACAATCTGATGGTACATTCAAATTAACTGGACAGAAAATTTTTATTACCTCTGGTGATCACGATTTAACTGAAAATATTATTCATTTGGTTTTAGCAAGAGTGGATGACTCTCCGGCTGGCACTAAAGGTATCAGTCTCTTTTTAGTTCCAAAGTTTATTGTAAAAGAAGATGGGAATGTTGGTCCAAGAAATGGAATATCAACTGGTTCTATCGAAACAAAAATGGGAATTAAAGGATCAGCAACTTGTGTTCTTAATTTTGATGAAGCAACTGGTTACATGATTGGTGATAAGGAAAAAGGTTTGGGTGCAATGTTTACGATGATGAATCTTGAGAGGATCGTTGTTGGGATACAGGGTTTGGGTATATCAGAGATTGCTTATCAAAATTCACTTTCATACGCAAAAGAGAGAAAGCAAGGTAAGTCGAATAATTCAAAATCTAAAAATGGTGCTGATTTTATAATTGAGCATGCAGATATTAGAAGATCGTTGTTAAATATGAAATCTATTATTGAGGGCGAGAGAGCCTTATGTTTTTGGTTATCTCAACAAACTGAGGTAAGCCTATATCATCCAGATGAAAAAGCTAGGCGGGAGGCATCTGATTATGTCTCATTAATGACTCCAGTAGTTAAATCCTTGTTTACAGATCTAGCAATGGAAATCACTAGTGATGCAATGCAAATTTATGGTGGGTATGGTTATACTAAAGATCAAGGAATAGAACAGTTATATCGAGATAATAGAATCACACCAATTTACGAGGGTACGAATTCTGTACAAGCTGCTGATTTAGTTTTTAGAAAATTATCAAATAAGAACGGGAATGTAATTAATAAATTTTTAGATCAGGTTAAAAATGAATGTAATTCTAACAACGAAAAAATAAGACCATTCATCTCAGATTTTAATAATTATTTAGATATATTAAAAAAATTTAGTGATTGGATGATTGAGAAATCTAAAACAGATAAAGATGATGTAAGTGCTGCTGCTAATGATTATCTTAAAACTCTCGGATTTGTCTCGATTGCTTACGCATGGATAAAAGTACTAGAGGTAAGTTTTAAAGATTATAATGAAAATAAAAACTTTTATGATGACAAAATTGATACTGCTAGGTTTTACTTTGAAAAAGTTCTACCAAGAGCTGAACAACATTACAAATCAGCAATTTCTGGAAGCTCCAATATTATGAATTTTAAATTCAATTAAATGAGTCATTACGATACTAATTTAGATAAGAATAGTGCAAATTATGTTCCTTTAACTCCTTTGACTTTTTTGAAGAGAGCAAAAGAGATTTATCCTGATTATGAAGCAATTATCTATGAAGATCGTAAATATACCTGGGCTGATGTTTACAAACGTACTATTAAATTTGCAAGCGCCCTTAATAAAATTGGAATTAAAAAAGGAGACACTGTCTCATTTTTAGCTTTCAACACACCTGAAATTTTTGAGGGGCATTACTCTGTTCCTATGTCTGGTGCAGTATTAAATACAATTAACATAAGATTAGATGCTAAAACTATTGCTTATATTTTAGAACATAGTGATGCTAAAGTTCTTGTTGTTGACAGACAATTACACATAGAAGTTAAAAAAGCGTTAAGCACTTTAAAAAAGAAAATCATAATTATCGATATAGTTGATAAATTTGCAGACCAATCAAAGTGTGAAAAAATTGGTGATCTAGAATACGAAAGTTTTTTAGATACTGGTGATGAAAATTTTGATTGGAAAATGCCAGAGGACGAGTGGCAAGCAATATCATTGAGTTATACATCTGGAACTACTGGAAACCCTAAAGGCGTTGTTTACCATCATCGGGGATCATATTTAATGTCCACGGGCAGTGCAGTTGCCTGGAACATGCCAAACAGACTTAATTTTTTAACTATCGTTCCAATGTTTCATTGTAATGGATGGGGTTATCCTTGGACTATACCTATGTTAAATGGAAGAACAATTTGTTTGAGAAATATAGATGTAAAAAAAATATTTGAATTAATAGACAAACATAATGTTACTCACTTTGGTGGAGCGCCTATTGTACTAAATATGATCACTGGTGCACCAGAGTCAGATAGAAAAAAATTAAAGCAAAAAGTATACGTTCTTACTGCAGGAGCCCCACCGCCAAGTATAATTTTCAAAAAAATGAAAGAACTTGGTTTTGAAGTTATGCATGTTTACGGATTAACTGAAACTTATGGACATGTAACTCAATGTGCGTGGAATGATGCTTGGAATGACTTCGATGAGGAAAAGCAGAACGAAATTAAAGCAAGACAAGGAGTTAGATATCCAAATACAGAAGGGATTGCTGTGATGGATCCAGAAACAATGACAGAAGTTCCAAAAGATGGAAAGACGATTGGTGAAATAATGATTAAAGGAAATGTAGTCATGAAGGGTTATTTTAAGGATAAGGATGCTACAAATAAAGCAATGGCTGGTGGTTGGTTTCATTCTGGTGACTTAGCTGTCATGCATCCAGATGGATATGTAAAAATCCAGGATAGGTCTAAAGATATAATAATTTCTGGAGGTGAAAACATATCCTCTATAGAAATAGAAAATACTCTTGCAAAACATCCCTCAGTATCTATTGCAGCCGTTGTAGCTAAACCAGATGAAAAATGGGGAGAGGTACCTTGTGCATTTATTGAGATGGTAAAGGATAAACCAACAACCGAGAAAGAATTAATTGGTTTTTGTAAAGAAACCCTCGCAGGTTTCAAAGTGCCAAAACAAGTTGTTTTTTGTGAA
Organism: uncultured Pelagibacteraceae bacterium; assembly: GCA_902550055.1. GTDB lineage: Bacteria > Pseudomonadota > Alphaproteobacteria > Pelagibacterales > Pelagibacteraceae > Pelagibacter. The sequence continues at coordinate 51,426 of CACCXU010000001.1, forward strand.
CTACCTAAAACATCGACAGGAAAAATTCAAAAATTTGAATTGAGAAAAAAATTTTAGGTAATTGATTGATATTTGAAATAGAAAATAAAACTATTCATGCATCTGATGCAGGTCAAGGCATAGATCCAAAAAAACAAACAATAGTATTTCTTCATGGAAGTGGCCTTTCACACATAGTTTGGTCATTAACTGAACAATTTTTTTCGAATAAAAATTTCAATGTATTGTCTATCGATCTTCCTGGTCATGGAAATTCAGATGGACCATGTTTAGATACCATAGAAAAAATTGCTGATTGGCTTGAAAGTGTATTTAAAAAATTGCAATTAAAAAATTTGATTTTAGTTGGTCATTCTCAAGGATGTTTAGAAATACTTGAATATGCTTTTAAATATAAAAGCAGGTTAAATAAAATAGTTTTCGTTGGCGGCTCAAATAAAATGCCAGTTCATCCTGATTTAATAGAACTTGCAAATAATGGTGACTCTGATGCCGTAAAATTAATGATGAAATGGGGTTATGAAGGCTCAAAAAAATTTATTGGTGGTAATCCAGTAGAAAAAATAATTCAGTCCCCAAGAGATATTAGTGAAATTTTAGCAGTTGATTTAAATGCGTGTAATAACTACTCAAATGGGTTAGAGGCAACAAAAGTTTTAGATCTTCCCACATTACTTATTTTCGGAGAGTTAGATAAAATGATCAATTTAGATGCAGGGAAAAAATTTTCAAATTTAGTAAAAAACTCATCTACTCATGTAATTAAAGGTTGTGGTCATATGATAATGATTGAAAAAGCATTTGAAATGAGAGAAAAGGTTTTAGAATTTTTAATTAAATGAAAAGTTATCCGATAGCAAAATCAAGAAGAGTTAGAAGTACACCCTATACTTCTAGAATAGAAAAACAAGGTGTTACCGCTTATACTGTTTATAATCATATGCTTTTACCAGCAGCTTTCGGTTCCTTGGAAGAGTCTTGTGATCATTTAAAAAAGAATGTTCAAATTTGGGATGTAGCTGCAGAAAGACAGGTTGAAATTTCAGGCAAAGATGCTGCAAAACTTGTACAACTCATGACTTGTAGAGATTTATCGAAATCCAAAGTAGGAAGATGTTATTATTGTCCTTTAATCGATGAAAATGGAAATTTGGTAAATGATCCTGTTATTTTAAAATTATCTGAAGATAGATGGTGGATATCAATTGCTGACTCTGATGTAATTTTTTTTGCAAAAGGTCTTGCTTCAGGAAATAAATTTGATGTTAAAATTTTTGAACCAATCGTAGATATCTTAGCAGTTCAAGGTCCTAAATCTTTTGATTTAATGGAAAAGGTTTTTGGTGAAAAAATAAAAGAGTTAAAATTTTTTGGATTTGATTATTTCACTTTTAATGGGGCAAAACATTTAATAGCAAGATCTGGTTGGTCAAAACAAGGTGGTTTTGAAATTTATGTTGAAAACACTGACTCAGGTTTGAAGTTATACGATCATCTTTTTGAAATTGGTAAAGAATTCAATGTTAGACCTGGATGTCCAAATTTAATCGAAAGGATTGAGAGTGGTTTACTTTCTTATGGGAATGATTTTGACAACAACGACAATCCATTTCAATGTGGTTTTGATAAATATATCGATTTAGAGACCGATATAAACTTTTTAGGTAAAGATAAACTTAAAAAAATTAAAGAAAAAGGAATTGATAGAAAGTTAGTGGGTGTTCAGATAGATTTAACCAAGATTATTTTCACTAGTTCTTTAAACATCAAGAATAATGATGGAAATATAATTGGAGAACTAAGATCCGCTTGTTATTCGCCTCATTTTAAAAAAGTTATTGGTATTGCAATGATAAAAGAACCATATTGCAAAGCATCTTCGTCCGGAACAATAGAAATTGATGGAAATTCTTTAGCTCTTAAAGTTTGCGATTTACCTTTCATCTAGTATAAAACTTAGATCATGAATATTGCAATTGTAGGAGCAACAGGAAATGTTGGTAGAAAAACATTGGAAATTTTGGAGAGAAAAGAATTTTCTATAGATAATTTATATTTAGTTGCGTCCTCAAAAAGTGTTGGAAAAAAAATTGATTTTAGAGGTAAGGAAATGGATGTCCTTGATTTAGGAAATTTTGATTTCTCAAAAGTTAATATTGCTTTTTTTGCAGCTGGTGGAAAAATTTCTGAAAAATTTGCTGAAAGAGCAGCCAAAAATTGCTTGGTAATTGACAACTCTAGTTTTTTTAGAATGGATCCAGACGTACCTTTGATAGTTCCACAAGTAAATTCAGATGATCTAAAAAAAATTAAAAAAAATATTGTTGCAAATCCGAATTGTTCAACAGCTCAATTAGTGATTGCTCTTAAACCTTTACACGATCTATTTATTATCAAAAGAATTATCGTATCTACTTATCAATCAGTTTCTGGAGGTGGAAAAGCTCCCATGGATGAACTTATTGAGCAAACTAAACTAGTTTTAGATGGTAAAAAAGTATCATCTAAAAATTTTACAAAACAAATAGCTTTTAATGCCATCCCTCATATCGATCAATTTGCAGATGATGGTTATACTAAGGAAGAGTTAAAAATGATGAACGAAACCAAAAAAATTTTAGATACCAAAATTGATTTAACGGCAACATGTGTGAGATTACCGATCTCTGTTTCTCATTCTGAGTCAGTCAACTTACAATTTGAAAAACCTTTTACTCTAGAAAAGGTAAGAGATGCTTTGAATAATTTTGAAGGTTGTAAAGTTATTGATGAAAGAAATGATGGCGGTTATTCAACTCCAATTGAAGCAGAGGGAATGGATGAAACTTTTATTTCAAGAATAAGAGAAGATAAAACAATTAAAAATGGATTAAACTTATGGATCGTTTCAGATAATCTTTTGAGAGGCGCGGCTTTGAATGCAGTAGAAATTGCAGAAACAGTAATTAAAAACAATTACCATGGAAAATAAAAAACCATTATCCCCTCACATACAAGTTTATAAATGGCATATTTCGTCTTTAGTATCTATTTCACACAGAATTACGGGCATAATAAATATAATTGGGATTACATTAATTTGTTTGTGGGCATCTTTATTATTATTAGGTGAAAATAGTTATGAGGCTGTTAATTTATTATTAAATTCTCAAATTGGAAAATTTATTACTTTGGGTTTGACCTGGTCTTTTTGTTTTCAAATTTTAAGTGAGATTAGACATTTGATAATGGATTTAGGTTATGGATTTGAACTTAAGACAACTAAAATAACTGGTCTTTTAGTAATCATAGGGTCAATCTTTTTAACTATAATTTTATATTTGATTGGTAAAAATTTATTTTGAAATGATTGCTGCAACAAAAAAATGGATTTTTTTAAAAATTAGTGGAGCAATATTAGTTCCATTAATGGCCTGGTTTATTCTAAGTTTTATAAGTATTTATGATCAGAGCTATTCAGAAGTATTGGAATTTTTTATGAATCCATTATCTAAGTTTTTATTTAGCTTATTTATTATTACTGCATATTTCTTTTCGGCATTAAGTATTAGTGAAGTTTTTGAGGATTATATAAAAGATTATAAAATCAAAAATGTCGCAAATGGTTTTTTGTACGTATCAGCTGTGGTAATTCCATTAATTACAATTATATTATTAATTAACTTATGAGTTCTTACAAAATAATCGATCATGAATACGATGTGGTAGTCTTGGGAGCAGGTGGTTCTGGTCTAAGGGCCGCGGTCGGTTTAAGTGAGGCTGGTTTAAAAACAGCTTGTATTTCAAAAGTCTTTCCAACTAGAAGTCACACCTCTGCAGCACAAGGTGGTATTTCCGCTGCTTTAGGAAATATGGGTGAGGATGATTGGCGTTGGCATATGTACGACACAGTTAAAGGAGCTGATTGGTTAGGTGATCAGGATAGTATTGAATATCTCTGTAAGGAGGCACCAAAGGCTGTAATAGAGCTAGAAAAATATGGTGTTCCATTTAGCAGAACTGAAGATGGAAAAATTTATCAAAGACCATTTGGTGGTATGACCAAAAATTACGGCAATGGAATTGTACAAAGAACTTGTGCAGCCGCTGATAGAACAGGTCATGCAATTTTACATACTTTGTATGGACAAGCTTTAAAACATAATACAGAATTTTTTATTGAGTATTTTGCATTAGATTTATTAATGAAAGATGGAGCGTGCAAAGGTCTAATTGCTTGGAATTTAAATGATGGAACTATTCATAGATTTAGATCTCACACTGTTATAATTGCAACAGGTGGTTATGGAAAAGTATATTATTCTGCAACATCAGCCCATACTTGTACGGGTGATGGTAATGCGATGGTATTAAGAGCAGGTTTACCTTTGCAAGATATGGAATTTGTGCAGTTCCATCCAACTGGAATTTATGGTCATGGCACTTTGATCACAGAGGGCGCAAGAGGTGAAGGAGGATATCTTACAAATTCTAAGGGTGAAAGATTTATGGAAAGATATGCCCCTAAAGCAAAAGATTTAGCATCAAGAGATGTTGTGAGTAGATCAATGTCAATTGAGATTAATGAAGGAAGAGGGGTTGGAAAAGATCAAGATCATGTGCATCTTAATTTAAGTCACTTAGATAAGGATATTATCGAAAGTAGGTTACCTGGCATAACTGATGCTGCGAGATTATTTGCTAATGTAGATGTTACTAAAGAACCAATTCCGGTTGTTCCAACAGTTCATTATAATATGGGTGGTATTCCAACAAATTATAAAGCAGAAGTATTAACCGTTAATGGTTCAGAAAAAACTGTTCCAGGTTTAATGGCAATAGGTGAAGCAGCGTGTGTCTCAGTTCATGGTGCAAACAGACTTGGTTCAAACTCATTAATTGATTTAGTTGTTTTTGGTAGAGCAGCCGCTAAACGTGCAGCAGAGCTAATAAAACCAGGAACTTCCCACGAGGAAATCAGTGAAACAGAAACCCAAAAATGCTTAGATCGTTTTGATAAGATAAGAAATTCACAGGGTGACATCGGAACAGCTGAACTAAGGTTGTCAATGCAGAAAACTATGCAGTCTAAGTGTGCTGTTTTTAGAACTGAAAAAACTCTTAAAGAAGGTGTTAATGAAATAAGAAAAACTTATGACGGGCTAGACTCTTTATCAGTTAAAGATAAATCTTTAATTTTTAACACTGATTTAGTTGAAACTTTAGAATTTGATAATTTAATAAGACAAGCTGTAGTGACAGTTGATTCAGCCTATAACAGAAAAGAAAGTCGAGGAGCACATGCGAGAGAAGACTTTCCAAAAAGAGATGATAATAAATTTATGCAACATACTCTTGCCTGGTGTGACGGAAAAGATACAAAAATTAGTTATAGAGAAGTTCACAAATCAACATTGACTAATGAAGTGCAATATTTTCCACCTCAGGAAAGAGTTTATTGATGGCTCAAATAGGTCTACCTGACAACTCCAAAGTAAAAAAAGGTAAATATTTTAAGGATAAAACTGGTTCAAAAAATCTTAGAAAAGTAAATGTTTATAGATGGGACCCGTCTACACAGGAAAATCCTAGAATTGATACCTATGAAGTTGATATGGATAATTGTCCTTCAAAAGTTTTAGATATTTTAAATAAAATTAAAAATGAAATAGATCCGACTTTGGCTTATAGAAGATCTTGTGCTCATGGAGTTTGTGGTTCGTGTGCAATGAATATGGATGGAAAAAATGGCCTTGCCTGTACAACTCCTCATGAAGAAATAGATGGTGATATCAATATCTACCCATTACCACACCTTAAGGTCAAAAAAGATCTTATAGGCGACTTGGATGGTTTATATAAACAATATCAATCAATTGAACCATGGTTAAAATCAAATTCAAAGTCAGAAACTAAAGAAATTTTTCAATCTAAAGAAGATAGAGCTAAACTAGATGGCGCATATGAATGTATAATGTGTGCGTGTTGTTCAACTTCTTGCCCAAGTTATTGGTGGAATGGTGATAAATATCTTGGACCAGCAGTACTTTTACAAGCCTATCGATGGATCATAGATAGTAGAGATGAAGAGAGAAACTCAAGATTAAAAAAGGTGGCAGACGAACTTAAACTTTATAGGTGTCACACAATTTTAAACTGTACTAGCGCTTGTCCAAAAGGTTTAAATCCTGCAAAAGCAATTGCTGAAATAAAAAAAATGTTAGCAACAGCTAATATTTAAACAATAGACTAATAACAATTTTTAATCTAAAAAGTCCTATTCATGAAATTAATTGAACATTTTGTAGGTGGAAAAATAATTCCCGGAACATCAAATAAAAAGGGTAAAGTTTTTAATCCAGCAACTGGTGATCAAGAAAAAGAAGTAAGAATCGCGTCTAAAAAAGATTTGGATAGTGCGGTAGAAGTAGCAAAAAAAGCTTTTCAAGAATGGTCGGTAAAACCTTCTTTAGTGAGAGCTAGAGTCATGTTTAAATTCAAGGAACTTATTGAAAAAAATTCAGATGAACTCACACAACTAATTGTGAATGAACATGGAAAGGTTTATGAGGACGCAAAAGGTTCACTAACTCGGGGCTTAGAAGTTGTTGAATTTGCTTGCGGTATTCCTCATTTGCTGAAAGGTGAATTTTCAGAAAATGTTGGCACAAATGTTGACAGCTGGTCTATGCGACAGCCATTAGGTGTAGTTGCGGGCATTACACCTTTTAATTTTCCAGCAATGGTACCGATGTGGATGTTTCCAATTGCAATTGCTTGTGGAAATACTTTTATATTGAAGCCATCTGAAAAAGATCCCTCTTGTTCCATTAAATTAGCTGAACTTTTAAAAGAAGCAGGTTTACCCGATGGCGTTTTTAATGTGATCAATGGAGATAAAGAATCTGTCGATGCTATTTTAACAAACCCAGATATAAAGGCAGTCAGTTTTGTTGGCTCTACCCCAATTGCAAAATATATTTATGAAAATTCAGCCAAGAATGAAAAAAGAGTTCAAGCTTTGGGAGGTGCTAAAAATCATTTGGTAGTGATGCCTGATTGTGATTTAGATGGTGCGGTGAATGGCTTAATGGGAGCTGCATATGGGTCTGCAGGAGAAAGATGTATGGCACAATCAGTTGCGGTAGCAGTTGGAGACATAGGTGATGAACTTGTTTCAAGACTTTCAAAAAAAGCAGAAGCTTTAAAAGTAGGACCAGGAATGGATAAAAATTCCGAAATGGGACCTTTAGTAACAAAAGAGCATTTAGAAAAAGTAAGAGGATATGTAGACTTAGGGGTAAAAGAGGGAGCTAAGCTAGTTGTAGACGGCAGAAGCCTAAAATTACAAGGATATGAAAATGGTTTTTATATTGGTGGCTGTTTATTCGACCATGTTAAAAAAGAAATGAGAATTTATAAAGAGGAAATATTTGGACCAGTATTATCTGTAGTTCGAGTAAAAACTTTTGAGGATGCAGCAAATTTAATAAATGATCATGAATATGGAAATGGGGTGAGCATTTACACAAGAGATGGAGATGCTGGAAGAACTTTTGCGAGTAAGATTCAGGTTGGAATGGTAGGTATTAATGTACCAATTCCTGTACCAATGGCCTTTCACAGTTTTGGTGGATGGAAAAGATCTTTATTTGGAGATAGTGCAATGCATGGTATGGAGGGTATAAAATTTTATACAAAATTAAAAACAATAACTTCAAGATGGCCCTCAGGCATCAGGTCAAATGCAGAATTTGTGATGCCTACAATGAAATAAAAAAAATGACAAAAAAAAATAGTAAAATATCATTAATTGGTGCAGGTCAAATTGGAGGAACATTAGCTCACTTAATAGGGACTAAAGAATTAGTTGACGAAGTAGTTTTATTCGATGTAGCAAGTGGAATTGCTAAAGGAAAAGCTTTGGATATTGCCCAGTCCTCATCTGTAGATGGATTTAATGTGAAATTTTCTGGGACTAATAATTACAAAGATATTGAGGGATCAGATGTAGTAATAATTACTGCTGGAGTTCCAAGAAAACCTGGTATGAGCAGAGATGATTTATTAGGTATTAATTTAAAGATAATTAAACAAGTTGCTAATGGAGTAAAAGAAAATGCTCCTGATGCCTTTGTAATTTGTATAACCAATCCACTTGATGTAATGGTAATGGCATTCCAAAAATTTTCAGGTTTACCCTCTCACAAAGTTGTTGGAATGGCCGGTATTTTAGATAGCTCGAGATTCAAATTATTTTTATCTTTAGAATTTGATGTACCAGTAAAAGAGATAGACGCGATGGTTATGGGAGGACATGGAGATACAATGGTTCCTCTTCCAAGATTTACCAAAGTATCTGGAAAACCTTTATTAGATTTGGTTAATGATGGAAAAATTTCAAAAGAAAGATTAGAAGAAATAAATCAACGAACTCGAGATGGTGGAGCTGAAATAGTAAAATTTTTAGAAAAGGGTTCTGCCTTTTATGCACCTGCAGCCTCCGGAATTGAAATGGCTAAAGCTTATCTCAATGATGAAAAAAAAATGCTTCCGTGTGCAGCTCAATTAAATGGTGAGTATGGAATAAAAGATATTTATGCTGGTGTGCCAATTATCATTGGAAAAAGTGGAGTTGAAAAAATAGAGGAAATTAACTTAGATGAAAAAGAAAAGTCTGAATTTTTACATTCAGTTGAAGCGGTAAAAAAACTATGGGTAGCGGCTTCTAAAATCGATCCTGATTTAGCTAAAAAATGAATATTCACGAACACCAAGCTAAACAAATCTTAAAAGAGTTTGGTGCAGTTGTCCCAGAGGGAGTCTTTGCGTTTACTGTTAAAGATTTAATTGAAAAATGTAAAAAACTAAAAACTGATAAATATGTCTTAAAAGCACAAATCCATGCAGGTGGGAGAGGGAAAGCGGGAGGAGTAAAAATCTTAAATAATTTAGATGAATTAGAAAAATCGGCCAATGAACTTCTTGGGAAAAAATTAATTACACATCAAACTGGGCCAGAAGGTCGAGAAGTAAAAAGACTTTATGTTGAAACTTCCTCTAATATAGAGAAAGAATTTTATTTATCATGTTTAATTGATAGAGCCACATCTAAAATTGCATTTATTTCTAGCAATGAGGGAGGGATGGATATTGAAGAAGTAGCAGTAAAATCTCCAGACAAAATTTTGACGAACAAAGTTGATCTTACAGAAGAAATTTCTGATACAGAGTGTGAAAAGATAATCAAAATTTTCGATTTAGAGGACAGCTCTAAGAGGGAAGCTATTTCTTTAATAAAATCGATTTTTAAAATGTTTGTTAAAACAGACGCAAATATGGTTGAAGTTAATCCGTTAATTTTAACAAAAGAAAAAAAGATTGTTTGTCTAGATGCAAAAATTAATTTTGACAGCAATGCTTTATTTAGACATCCAGAGATTTTAAATCTTAGAGATCTAAATGAGGAAGACCCTATAGAGATCGAAGCTAGTAAACACGATTTAGCTTATATAAAATTAGATGGAAGTATTGGTTGTATGGTAAATGGTGCTGGTTTAGCAATGGCTACAATGGATATAATAAAGTTATACGGAGAAGAGCCAGCGAATTTTCTAGATGTTGGTGGAGGGGCTTCAAAAGAGAAAGTTTCTGCAGCATTTAAAATAATTTTATCAGATAAAAATGTTAAAGGTATTTTAATCAATATTTTTGGTGGTATCATGAGATGTGATGTTCTTGCCCAAGGTGTGGTTGATGCAGCAAAAGAAATCGATATCAATGTTCCTTTGGTAGTGAGATTAGCTGGTACAAATTTTAAAGAAGGAAAAACTATATTAGACAATTCTGGATTAAAACTTATCTCTGCTGAAAATCTAGATGATGCAGCAAGTAAAATTGTTAAGGCTATAAAATAATGTCAGTTCTTGTAAATAAAGAAACTAGATTAATTTGTCAGGGTTTCACAGGGTCACATGGAACATTTCACTCTGAGCAAGCAATTAAATATGGAACAAAATTAGTAGGTGGAGTAACTCCTAAAAAAGGAGGACAAAAACATTTAGGATTACCAGTTTTTAATACAGTTAAAGAGGCTAAAAACTCTGAGGGCGCCAACGCCACGATGATATATGTGCCAGCGAAGTTTGCTGCTGCAGCAATCATTGAGGCAATAGAGGCATCAATCGAGTTAATTGTTTGCATTACTGAAGGAATCCCAATTCAAGATATGTTGAGAGTTAAACAGAAATTACTAAAATCAAATTCCAGATTAATTGGACCTAACTGTCCAGGAATAATAACTCCTGATGAATGTAAAATTGGTATTATGCCAGGCAATATCCACAAAAAAGGTTCAGTTGGTATTGTCTCTAGATCTGGGACTTTAACCTATGAGGCAGTTGCTCAAACCACAGAAAATGGACTAGGTCAATCTACTTGTATAGGTATTGGTGGAGATCCAATAAATGGTACAAATTTTATTGATTGCTTAGATTTATTTTTGAATGATGACGAAACAGAGTCTATTTTAATGATAGGAGAAATCGGAGGAACAGCCGAAGAGGAAGCAGCAGAATTTATTCAAAATCACAAAATAAAAAAACCAATTGTCGGCTTTATAGCTGGTATAACAGCACCACCAGGTCGTAGAATGGGCCATGCTGGTGCAATCATTTCTGGGGGTAAAGGTGGTGCTAAAGATAAGATTAAAAAGATGGAAGATTGTGGAATAACAATGGCAAATTCCCCCTCCAAAATTGGAAAAACATTGTTCGATAAATTGTCTGATTGAAAAATTTCTTAGTCAGTTTATATTGATTAAACGTAATGTCTTCCTCTAAAAATTTAGAATTTAAAAAAACAGCCTTTCTCAATAAATCAAACAGTGCTTTCATCGAAGAAATGTACTTAAAATTTGTAAATAATGATCCTGAATTACCTGATAGCTGGAGAAAATATTTTAAAGAAGTTGGAGATGAAGACGATATAATTGTAAATGAAATCAATGGTCCTTCGTGGAGTCCTTCTAAGAAAGTTTCAATAAATAAAAAGGAAAATTTTGAAAATCAAATCACAGAACAAAATAATGATGATATAATTAAATCAAACACAAATTCAATTAAAGCCGTTGCGATGATCAGATCATATAGACAAAGAGGTCATCTAATTGCAAAGCTTGATCCGTTAGGATTGTTAAAATCAGATTATTTAGAGGAACTCCATCCAGAGTCTTATGGATTTAAAAAAGAAGATTATCAAAAGAAAATTTTCTTAGACAATGTCACTAATAAGCAATACTCAAATATTAATGAAATATTAAAATTCTTAAAAGAAAAGTATTGTGGTTCTTTAGGTTATGAATATATGCACATTTCAAATCCTACTGAGAGAAAGTGGTTTAGAGATCGTGTTGAAAAGGCAGATGATTTTAATTTTACACAAAATGGTAAAGAGGCAATTCTTAACAAACTGATTCAAGCTGAGGGTTTTGAAAAATTTCTTCATACAAAATATGTTGGGACTAAAAGATTTGGTCTTGATGGTGGTGAAAGCTTAATACCTGCACTTGAACAAATAATTAAAATTGGTGGTCAGTCAAATGTTAAAGAAGTTAAAATCGGGATGTCTCATAGAGGTCGACTAAATGTATTAGCTAATGTTCTTCAAAAATCTTACAAAAGAATATTTAATGAGTTTGCAGGAGAAATAAGTTCAAAGTCTAAAGATGATACTGGAGATGTTAAATATCATCTAGGTGCTTCATCTAATAGAGAGTTCGATGGAAATTCAGTTCATGTGAGTTTGACAGATAATCCTTCACATTTAGAAGCAGTCAATCCAGTCGTTTTAGGTCAAACTAGAGCAAAACAATTTTTTCACAAAGATAAAGAGAGAAAAAAAGTAATTCCGATTCTTATTCATGGAGATGCAGCCTTCGCTGGACAAGGAGTGGTAGCTGAATGTTTTGCAATGTCTGGTCTCCCAGGACATAATACAGGTGGCACAATTCATATTATAGTAAACAACCAAATAGGTTTTACAACAAGCCCAAGATTTGCAAGATCTTCGCCATATCCTTCTGATATAGCAAAAATGGTTGAGGCACCGATTATTCATGTGAATGGTGATGATCCAGAGGCGGTTGTTTATGCAGCAAGAATTGCAACAGACTTTAGATTAAAATTTAATAGAGACGTTGTCATTGATTTGATTTGTTATAGAAGATTTGGACATAATGAGGGAGACGAGCCTTCATTCACTCAGCCTTTAATGTATAAAAAGATAAGATCTCATCCCTCAACTATCAAAGTTTATGGTGAAAAACTGGTAAGTGAAGGATCAATTACAAATGACTTTTTAAATAATTCCATTAAAAAATTTAAAGATCTATTAGATGACCAATTTAAAAATGCAAAAAATTATAAACCAAAAATAGAGTGGTTTGAGGGAACGTGGTCAAGATATAGACCAGAGCGGGGAAAAGACAAAAGAGGAGTTACAGGCTCTGATACCAAAAAATTAAGAAATATCTCTGATAAAATAAATTCAATACCGTCTGAAATAAATATTCACAAAACAATTATGAAAATTTTAGATAATCGAAAACTTTCAGTTTCTAATGGTAAAGGCATAGATTGGTCTACTGCGGAGTCCTTAGCTTTTGGGTCACTATTGGAAGAAGGTTATCCAGTAAGACTTGTAGGTCAAGATTCAGGAAGAGGGACATTTAGTCAAAGACATTCTGTTTTAAGAAATCAAATCGATAATTCGAGATATATCCCTTTAAATAATATTTCTAACAAACAAAAAAATTTTGAAATAGTAGATAGTTTTTTATCAGAATTAGCTGTTCTAGGATTTGAATATGGATATAGTTTGGTGGAACCTAATACTCTTACTATCTGGGAGGCCCAATTTGGAGATTTTGCTAATGGTGCGCAAGTAGTTATCGATCAATTCATAGCTTCAGGTGAACGAAAATGGTCGAGAGCCTCTGGTTTAGTAATGTTGTTACCACATGGATATGAGGGTCAAGGACCTGAGCATTCATCAGCGAGGTTAGAAAGGTTTTTACAATTATGTTCGAATGACAATATGCAAGTCATGAATTGTACAACCCCTGCAAATTATTTCCATGCTTTGAGAAGACAAATGCATAGAGATTTTAGAAAACCATTAATTATTATGACACCAAAATCTTTATTACGTCATAAACATTGCGTTTCTAATTTAGATGATTTTAGTAAAAAAAATTCTTTTCATCGAGTTTTATGGGATCATGCCATTGATCCGAAAGTAAAAGGGTTTATCAAATTAAAAAAACCAAAAGATATTGAAAAAGTGATTCTTTGTTCTGGAAAAGTCTACTTTGACCTACTTGAAGCGAGAGAAAAAATAAAAAAAGAAAACGTAGTGTTATATAGAATAGAGCAACTTTACCCTTTTCCTGCAAAAGCACTTGCTAATGAGCTCAAACCATATGCTAAAAAAGCAAAATTTTATTGGTGTCAAGAAGAGCCCAAAAATATGGGTGCTTGGTTTTCAGTCAGAGATTATATCCAATGGACATTAGATAATATAAAGGCTAAGAATAGTATGATTTCTTATATTGGAAGAAGTCCAGATGCATCACCTGCAACAGGATATGCCAAAAGACATGTTTCTCAACAACAAGAAATTATAAAGAAAGTTTTTGAATAAATATTGATGAGTGAAAAGATATTAGTTCCAGTTCTTGGGGAAAGTATCACAGAGGCAACTGTCTCAAAGTGGTTAAAAAATGAAGGTGACTCTGTTAAAGCTGATGAACCACTTGTTGAACTAGAAACTGACAAAGTAAATTTAGAGGTTCCTTCTCCAGTATCTGGGGTTCTTATTAAAATAAATTCAAAAAATGGATCGGTCGTTGAAGTTGGTGCCGATTTAGGATCTGTTTCCGAGAGTGAGACTAAATCTAAAGAAAATCAGGAAATTAAAAAAATACAACCCACTGTGAAAGTTGATAAGGAAAATTTGATAAATGAAGATGATCAAAATGAGGAGATGGAAGTTTTTCAAGATAATTTTGAAGAGGAGAAACCATTAATTCTTACTAAAGAGGTAGAACCTTTAAAAGTAGAAGCTGAAATAAAAATTGATGAGACTTTGTCTCCAGCAGTAAGAAAAATTGTAACTGAAAATAAGATAGATATCAGCTCTGTCAAAGGTTCAGGAAAAGATGGCAGAGTTTTAAAAGGTGATCTAATAAATTTAATGGGTATCAATCCTCCTCCATCTGAAAGAAAAATAAAATATGGTCAAGAGGAAAGAATTAAGATGACCAGATTAAGACAAACTATTGCAAAGAGATTAAAACAAGCGCAGGATAACGCAGCCCTACTGACAACATTTAATGAAGTTGATATGTCAAATGTAATGGCGATGAGAAAAGAAAATCAAGATGATTTTCAAAATCGCTATGGTGTAAAATTGGGTTTCATGTCCTTTTTCGTTAAAGCAAGTATAGTGGCATTAAAAAATTTCCCTGCGATAAATGCCGAAATTGAGGATGACACAATTATCTATAAAAATTATTATAATATAAGTTTTGCAGTTGGAACTGAAAAAGGATTAGTCGTTCCAGTTCTAAAAAATGCAGATGAATTGTCTTTTGCAGATATTGAAAAAAATATCAAAGAAATTTCTGAAAAAGCAAAAAATGGAAAACTGACAATTGAAGATCTTCAAGGAGGAACTTTTACTATAAGTAATGGAGGAGTTTATGGTTCAATGCTTTCAACCCCAATTCTTAATCTTCCACAATCAGGTGTTTTAGGTATGCATAATATAGTTGATAGACCAATCGTAGTGGATGGAGAAATTAAGATCAGACCTATAATGTACTTGGCATTATCATACGATCATAGAATTGTTGATGGTAAAGAGTCTGTATCTTTTTTAAAAATGATAAAAGAAAATTTAGAGGAACCAAGAAGACTTTTTTTGGACATTTAAATGACAGATAAATTTCAAGCAGTAGTAATTGGTGGAGGACCTGGAGGTTATGTTTGTGCAATAAGATTGGCACAATTAGGCCTTAAAACTGCATGTATAGAATCTAGAGGTTCATTAGGCGGAACTTGTTTGAATGTTGGATGTATTCCCTCTAAAAGTTTATTAAATTTATCTGAAGAGTTTCATAAAGCACAAGGTCTATCGAATAAAGGAATTGAAATTGGTGAGGTAAAATTAAACTTGTCAAAAATGATGAAGAATAAGGACAAAGCGGTTACAATTTTGACTAAAGGTGTGGAGTTTCTTCTTAAAAAAAACAAAGTCACCTATTTTAAAGGTACCGGAAGTTTCAAATCTAAAAATGATATTGTAATCAAAGATAACGATAATAAAGAGACAATTATACAAACTGAAAATACTATAATTGCAACTGGTTCAGTTCCAGTATTATTACCAGGAATTGAAATTGATGAAAAAGTAATTGTTTCATCAACTGGGGCACTTAAATTAGAACAAGTCCCCAAAAAAATGGTCGTTGTTGGTGGAGGATACATAGGTTTAGAGATGGGATCTGTATGGTCTAGACTTGGTTCAGAAGTCCATGTAGTCGAATTTCTAGATCATATCACACCAGGTATGGATAAAGAGATTTCAAATGAGTTTATGAAAATTTTAAAAAAACAAGGTATCAATTTTCATATGCAGCATAAAGTAGAGAAAATTAAAAAGAATAACAATAATGCAATTGTTTCAACTTTAAACGAAAATGGTACCAAAAAAGATTTTGAATGTGATGTAGTATTAATATCTGTTGGTCGAAAGCCAAATACAGAGGGACTAAATCTTCAAAAAATTGGTGTGGAATTAGATGAAAAAAAGAGAGTAAAAACAGACAAAAATTTTAAAACTAATCAAAATAATATTTATGCGATAGGAGATGTAATAAGTGGTCCTATGTTAGCTCATAAAGCTGAGGATGAGGGAATAGCAGTTGCAGAAAATATAGCAGGTCAATCAGGTCATGTTAACTATGATACTATTCCTGGTGTGATTTATACGAGTCCAGAAGTTGCTTCTATTGGAAAAACAGAAGAACAATTAAAAGAACTGAAAATAAATTATAAAATTGGAAAATTTTCATTTATGGCTAACTCTAGAGCAAAAGCCATTGATGAAGCTGAGGGTTTTGTGAAAATTCTTGCTGATGAAAAAACTGATAAAGTATTAGGCGCACACTTAATTGGACCTCATGCTGGTGAATTAATTGGAGAAATTGGTATTGCTATGGAATTTGGTGCTAGCTCCGAGGATATTGCAAGAACTTGTCATGCCCATCCTACTTTTTCAGAAGCAGTGAAGGAGGCGGCTTTATCTGTAGATAAAAGAGCAATACACTCTTAATAATTTTTCATATTATCTAAATATGAATTTTCCGATTCTTTTACCTAACATATTTAACCATCCTTTTACCTATAAAAGTGATATAAAATTAAGCATTGGCGATTTTGTTGAAGTTCCTTTTGGAAAAACAAAAATTATCGGAGTTGTGTGGAATAATTTTGAAAAAAATCAGAATAAAAATTTTAAGATTAAAAAGATTATCAGAAAGTTAGAAATTCCAAAATTAAAAAAAGAAACAATAAATTTTTTAAATTGGTTTTCAGAATATAATATTGTTCCAAAAGGAATGGCACTCAAATTAACTTTATTGAGTGGAAGACCAGTAAAAAAACTTGATAATAAATTTTATAAAGATTTTCCTTTTAAATTAAAAAAAAATTCATTTGAATTGAATGTAGAACAAAAAGAGTCTCTTAAGGAGATGAATAATATGAATAAAAAGTTTAATGTTCATGTTTTACAAGGAACGACTGGTTCAGGTAAAACTATTGTATATTTTGAAACTTTAAAGCATATCTTGCAAAAAGGTTATCAAGGATTAATAATGTTGCCAGAGATTGGGTTAACCAATCAATTTGAAAAAAAATTTTTTGAATTTTTTGGTTTCAAAGCAGCAATTTGGCACTCTGGTATAACAAAAAAAAACAAAGAAATTATTTGGAGTGGAATTACGAATGGTGAAATAAGCGTTGTTATTGGAGCTAGATCATCTTTATTTTTACCATTTAAAAATTTAGGGTTAATAATAGTTGATGAAGAGCATGATCAATCTTACAAACAAGATGAAGGGATAATATTTAATGCTCGAGATATGGCTATCTCTAGGGCATCTTTTGAAAATATTCCAATAAATTTAATCACTTCTGTTCCATCAATAGAAACATACGAAAATATAAAGAAAAAAAAATACACCTGTTCAAAACTTGTTCGAAGATATCAAAATGCTTCTTTACCTAAATATGAAATAATTAATTTGAATAATGTTAAAATGGATAAACAATCTTGGCTTTCTAAAGAGATAATTCAAAAAGTAAATTTTCACCTTAAAAAGAATGATCAAGTTTTATTTTTTCTTAATAGAAGAGGATTTTCCCCAAGTGTTTTGTGCAAAAAATGTTTCAATAATTTTTCATGTCCAAATTGCTCAATAAATTTAGTTTATCACAAAAATAAAAATAATTTATTGTGCCATTATTGCGGATTTAAAAGTTTTTTGAAAAGAGAATGTTCTAAAGAAGGATTTTGTGAATTTATATTTTGTGGACCCGGTGTAGAAAGGATCTCAGAAGAAGTAAAAAAAAGTTTTCCATCAAAAAAAATTGAAATTTTTTCTAGTGATACAATGAATAAAAAAAGCTCAAAAGAAAAATTAGAAAAAATAATAAATAATGAAATTGAAATTTTAGTTGGAACACAACTAATTTCCAAAGGTTTTCATTTTCCAAACTTGAATTGCATTGTTGTAGTTGATATTGATTTATCACTGATGGGTCACGACTTAAGGAGTGCAGAGAAAAATTTACAATTATATCATCAGTTATCAGGTAGAGCTGGAAGAACAGGAAGTCCGTCTATTATTTATTTCCAAACTTATAATTTTAATACAAAATTGATTGATGATATTACAAACAAAAATCCAGAAATTTTTCTAGATAAAGAAATAGAAATTAGAAAAAAAAATAATTTACCTCCATTTCAAAGATTTATCTCTTTGATTTTGACAGGTAATAAGGAAAATGAATTAGAAAGAGAAGCTTTAAAATTCAAACTATTCATTTCTAATAATATTAATGGAAAAATTTTAGGTCCAGTAAGCGCTCCTATCTTTAAATTAAAGAGCAAATATCGTGTGCGATTACTTATAAGAGGTGCCAAAACTCTTCAATTACAAAATAGTTTAGCATCAATAATTCCAAAATATAAATTTGCCTCAGGAATAAAACTTTCAGTTGATGTTGATCCAATTAGCTTTAATTAATGCTCAAAAAAACTAATTTTTAGCTAATGTGTTACTTGAAGACTATAAAGGCATGTGCTAATTAAATCGTGATTTTAAATTAATCATATTCATTTAAAGGGTTAAAATTGAGTAAAAATAAAGGATTTTCAGATACTTCAGCTAATAGATATTCTTTAGCTTTGTATGAGTTAGCGAAAGATTCTAACTCATTGGTTAATGTAGAAATAAATGCAAAAGCTTTTTTAAATTTAATTTCAAATAATAAAGATTTTAAAAATTTTATAAAGGATCCTACATTAAACAGAGAAGTTTTGACTAATGTAATTAATAAGATTTCAGATAATTTTAAGTTGGAAATCCTTTTTAAAAATTTTGTAAATTTTTTGGTCTTAAAAAGAAGATTTTTTTATCTAGAGCAAATTTTAAAAACATTTATTGAAATATGTTCAGAAAAAAGAGGTGAATTAAAAGCACAAATTAAATCTGCAAAATTACTTAATCAAGATGAGATTAAAAAAATTACAGATGAATTATCAAATAACTTCAAATCTCAAATAAAATTAAACTATATACAAGACGAAAGTTTAATTGGGGGTTTGGTCGTTCAAGTGGGAAGTACTATGATTGATACATCAATAAAAAGTAAATTACAACAAATTGAAAATAGAATGATAGAGGCATAAATGGAAATAAATCCTTCAGAAGTTACAAAAATATTAAAAGAACAAATTAAAAATTTTGGAGAAAAAGCAGAAATTTCTGAGGTTGGACAGGTATTGTCTGTAGGTGATGGTATAGCAAGAATTTATGGCCTTGATAATGTTCAAGCAGGAGAAATGGTTGAATTTTCTGATGGATCGAAAGGAATGGCTTTAAATCTAGAAAGTGAAAATGTTGGAGTTGTAATTTTTGGTGACGACCGGAATATTAAAGAAGGTGATGTTGTAAAAAGAACTGGAAGCATTGTAGATACCCCTGTTGGAAAAGAGTTGTTAGGTAGAGTGGTAGATGGATTAGGAAATCCAATCGACGGGAAAGGTGCTTTGGACAAAGGCATTAAAAAAAGTAGAGTTGAAGTTAAGGCACCAGGAATAATTCCAAGACAATCTGTTAGCGAACCAATGCAAACAGGTCTAAAATCAATTGATAGTCTTGTACCAATTGGAAGAGGTCAACGTGAGTTAATTATTGGAGATCGTCAGACAGGTAAAACTGCTGTAGCAGTTGATACAATTATCAATCAAAAAAAAATTAATGAGTCGGGTGATGAAAAACAAAAACTTTATTGTATTTATGTTGCCGTTGGTCAAAAACGATCAACTGTAAGACAAATTCAAAAAACTTTGGAAGAAGCTGGAGCGATGGAGTATACAACTATAGTCGCGGCAACAGCATCTGACTCAGCTCCACTTCAGTTTTTAGCTCCTTACACTGGATGTGCAATGGGAGAATATTTTAGAGATAATGGAATGCACGCCCTGATTATTTATGATGATTTATCTAAGCAAGCGGTTGCTTACCGACAAATGTCACTGATCTTGAGAAGACCACCAGGTAGAGAGGCATACCCAGGTGATGTATTTTATCTTCATAGTAGATTACTGGAAAGGGCTGCTAAATTAAGTGATGATCACGGCGGAGGTTCGTTAACAGCTCTTCCGATCATTGAAACTCAAGGTGGAGACGTTTCTGCTTATATTCCAACTAATGTAATTTCAATTACTGATGGACAAATTTTTTTAGAAACTGAGTTATTTAACCAAGGTATAAGACCAGCAATTAATGTTGGTCTCTCTGTTTCTAGGGTTGGATCAGCTGCGCAAACAAAAGCGATGAAAAAAGTATCAGGATCAATGAAACTCGAATTAGCACAATATAGAGAAATGGCAGCTTTTGCTCAATTTGGATCAGATTTAGATGCCTCAACTCAACAGCTTTTGAACAGAGGATCAAAATTAACTGAGTTATTAAAACAGAAACAATACTCACCAATGACTGTTGCTGAACAGGTTATATCTGTATTTTGTGGAGTAAAAGGATATTTAGATGATATTGATTTAAAAGATATTGCTGAATTTGAAAACAAGATCATTGAGAGATGTAAATCTGATAAACCAGATTTGATCGAGTCTATTCAGAGCTCAGGTAAATTAGAAGAGGCAACAGAAAAAAGCTTAATTGATGTAATTACTAATCTTAAGAAAAATTTTAAATCTTGATTTATTTATGGCTAGTTTAGACGATCTAAAAAAAAGAATAACAAGTGTAAAATCTACACAAAAAATTACAAAAGCTATGAAAATGGTAGCTGCAGCTAAACTAAAAAGGGCTCAAGATAGTGCAGAAAAAGGAAGGCCATATTCTGAAAAAATGAATAATATAATTTTAAATTTATCTAGTGGTATCTCTGACAAAGAAACAGCTCCGAAATTACTATCTGGATCAGGGAAAGAACAAGTTCATCTTTGTGTTGTGCTGACGTCAGATAGAGGTTTATGTGGTGGTTTTAATGCGAATATAATTAAAAAAGCTAAAAGTTATTTTGCTAAATTGAATAAAGAGGGTAAGGAATTGAAGATTATTACTGTTGGTTCTAAAGGTAACGACCAGTTAAAAAGAGTCTATGGAAATAAAATTATTGAGAATATTTCTTTTAAAAATTCAAAAAACGCAAATTACTTTGATGCAGAAAAAGTTGGAAAAATTATAATTGAAAAGTTTCAAAAAGAAGAATTTGATATTTGTACTATTTTTTACAATCAATTTAAAAACGTAATAACCCAAATACCTCAGGCTCAACAAATCATCCCATTAAATACAAAAAGTGATGATCAAAATAATTCAGAAGATAACTACGAATTTGAACCAGACGAGGATGAAATTTTAAGTAATTTATTACCAAAAAATATTTCGACGCAAATATTTAAAGCGATGTTAGAAAATTCAGCTAGTGAGCAGGGTGCAAGAATGAGCGCAATGGATAATGCAACTCGAAACGCAGGTGAAATGGTTGATAAACTTACTATTGAATATAATAGAAGTCGTCAGGCAGCAATTACAAAAGAACTAATAGAGATAATATCAGGAGCAGAAAGTTTATAATTATGAGCAAGGGAATAATAACACAAGTTATAGGAGCAGTTGTTGATGTAAAGTTTGAAGGTGATTTACCAGAGATATTAACAGCTTTAGAATGTAAAAATGGAAATAATAGATTGGTGCTTGAAGTAGCTCAACACTTAGGAGAGTCTACTGCCAGAACAATTGCAATGGATGCTACCGAGGGACTAAAAAGAGGTGATGAGGTAATAAATACAAATGCTCCAATTAAAGTACCAGTAGGACCTGAAACTTTAGGAAGAATTATAAATGTTGTTGGAGAGCCTATAGATGAAAGAGGAGAAGTAAAAACAAAAGAAAATTGGCCAATTCATAGACCAGCTCCAGAATTTAACGATCAATCGACAGAAACAGAAATACTTGTAACTGGTATCAAAGTTATTGATCTTTTAGCTCCATATGCAAAAGGAGGAAAGATAGGTTTATTTGGTGGTGCGGGTGTTGGAAAAACTGTTTTAATCATGGAATTGATAAACAATGTTGCTAAAGCCCATGGTGGTTTTTCAGTTTTTGCGGGCGTTGGTGAAAGAACTAGAGAAGGAAATGATCTTTATCATGAAATGATGGAGTCAGGGGTAATAAAATCTGAAGGACCTGGTTCTAAAGCAGCTTTAGTTTATGGACAAATGAATGAGCCTCCGGGAGCAAGAGCAAGAGTGGCACTTACAGGATTAACTGTAGCAGAATATTTTAGAGATCAAGAAGGACAGGATGTTCTATTCTTCGTTGATAATATATTTAGGTTTACTCAAGCGGGTTCTGAAGTATCAGCGTTATTGGGAAGAATACCTTCTGCTGTGGGATATCAGCCAACATTAGCAACTGATATGGGAAATTTACAAGAGAGAATCACTACAACCAATAAAGGCTCTATTACATCAGTACAGGCAATTTATGTGCCTGCTGATGACTTAACTGATCCTGCACCAGCAACCTCATTTGCTCATTTAGATGCAACAACTGTTCTCTCAAGACAAATAGCTGAAATAGGTATTTATCCTGCAGTTGACCCATTAGACTCAACTTCAAGAATACTTGATCCTAGAATTGTTGGTGATGAACATTATCGAGTAGCTCGTGAAGTACAAAAAATATTACAAACATATAAATCGTTGCAAGATATTATAGCTATTTTAGGTATGGATGAATTATCAGAGGAAGATAAACTAGTCGTAGCAAGAGCTAGAAAAATTCAAAGATTTTTATCTCAACCTTTCTTTGTGGCTGAGGTGTTCACAGGATCACCAGGAAAACTAGTTGATTTAGAGTCAACGATTAAAGGTTTTGATGCAATTTGCAAAGGTGAATATGATCATCTTCCGGAAGCAGCATTTTATATGGTTGGAACCATTGAAGAAGCCATAGAAAAAGCTGAAAAAATGTCCAAAGACGCAGCAGCTTAATGAGTGATGAATTTAAAATAGAAATAGTTAATCCAGAGAAATCCTTTTTATCAAAAGAGGATGTGAATGAGGTTGTTGTTCCTGCATTTGAGGGAGAAATGGGAATACTAAAAGATCATATTTCTATAATTTCATTTTTAAAACCGGGTATTATCACCATTCAAGCAAAATCTGGTGAAGAAAAGTATTATGTTGAGGATGGAATTATCGAATTTAAAAATAATACTTTATCCATTTTAACTAGCTATATCCTTAATTTAAAAGATATTGAGAAAAATAAATTGCTGGAATTATTGAAAAATGCAGAGGAAGAATCTAATAAACCAGAAATTAGCGATCAATTGAAATATTTGGCTGATCAAAAAGTTGAAACTTTAAAGTCTATCAATTAATTATTATTTTTATTTTTTCTTTAAGTTCTTTATATACATGATATTTGAAATCTACTACCACTTCAGTTATTTTATCTAATTCAATCCATTTCCACTCTAAAAATTCTGGTTTATTTGTTTTAACATTTATATCTTCATCTTTACCCAGGTATCTCATTAAAAACCATTTTTGTTTTTGTCCCTTGTATTTACCTTTCCAAATAATACCCAATAAATTTTTAGGTAGCTCGTAGGTAATTGTGCCTTCTATTTCTTTCACAAGTTCTACATTTTTGATACTCGTTTCCTCCTCTAATTCTCTATAAGCAGCAGCTAAAAAATCTTCCCCGTCATCTACACCTCCTTGTGGCATTTGCCAAAAATTTTTTGGATTATCAATTCGTTTTGCTACAAAAACTTTATTCTCTCTGTTAAGGACAACAATTCCCACTCCACTTCTAAGTGGTAGATTTCTGAATTTTTCTTCCATATTAGCCTTCGAGAAGTTTGATGGCGTATTCTAACTGATTGTCTGTTTCAGTTTTGATTCTGAAATCATCGTTTTCCTCATCAATTTCTATATCTGGAGATACACCAACTTCAGAAATAGATTTTCCGGAAGGAAGATAATATTTAGCTACTGTAAGCCTAATTGCCCCATCATTTTTAAGGGGGATAATAGATTGCACCGAACCTTTACCATAACTATTTTCACCTAATAAAATTGCTCTTTTGTGATCTTTAAGGGCTCCTGCAACTATTTCTGATGCTGAAGCCGATCCATAATTAATAAGAACAATCAAGACTTTTCCATTTGTAAGGTCACCT
The DNA here is from genome assembly GCA_902550055.1 of uncultured Pelagibacteraceae bacterium. Taxonomy (GTDB): domain Bacteria; phylum Pseudomonadota; class Alphaproteobacteria; order Pelagibacterales; family Pelagibacteraceae; genus Pelagibacter. Next base: position 75,482 of record CACCXU010000001.1, read on the forward strand.
TTTTTTGCAAACCATTTTCTATTTTCAGAAGGTTTTCTACTTTTTGTGGATACGATCTCTCCATTTTCTAAAAAAAAGTCGGAGATTTTTATTGCTTGAGAAAGTAGTCCGCCAGGATTGTTTCTTAAATCTAAAATGTATGACTTAACATCTTTATTTTTTTCTAATTTTTTAATTTCTCTTTCTATTTGTTTGCCACTATTTTCATTAAATGAGGTTAGTCTTAAATAACCTATACTTTTTTCTAAAATGTCAGCTTTTACAGATTGAATTTGTATAATCTCTCTTACAACATTAAATATAAGAGCTTTTCTCTCTCCCCGTCTTCGAATTGTGAGTTCAATTCCTGATCCAACTGGCCCCCTCATTAAATCAACAGCTTCGCTGAGAGATTTGCCCTGAACTTGGACATCATTAATTTTGACGATGTAGTCGCCAGCTTTAATTCCTGCTCTAGATGCAGGCGTATCATCTATAGGAGAAATGACTTTTACAACACCGGACTCCATACTCACTTCAATACCAAGACCCCCAAATTCACCACTAGTTTCAGTCTGCATTTCATTAAATATTTCTGGAGACATATATGCCGAGTAAGGATCCAGAGATTGTAGAAGGCCATTGATTGCAGAATCCATACTCTCAGATTGATTAATTTCATCTACATATTCTTTATTGATTTTTTCAAGCACTTCTCCAAATAAATCAATTTTTTTGTAAATATCATTTTCAGCAGAATTGACATGCTGAAATAGAAAACAAAATAAAAATAATGTTAATATTTTTTTCATTAGATAATCAATTTTTCTTTAGGTATTAGCTCAGACCACATTTTTTCAAGTTCATAAAATCTTCTTTTTTCTGGGTGAAAAATATGAACAATTAAGTCTATACCATCAATTAATTTCCATTCACTACTATCTGCGCCCTCAATTTTTGAATTTTTAATGCCATTATCTTTAAATTTTTCCAAAACTTGCTCGGATAAAGATTGTATGTGCCTAGATGAAGTGCCGCTCGCAATAATCATAAAATCAGCCATAGAACTTTTGTCTTTGAGATCTATGCTTATTATGTCTTGAGCCTTGTTAATATCCAATGTTTTTATGATAGAATTTTTAAGATCTGAAATTTTATCCATTAATTAATTTTAGACTATCAAATTTTCCTTAATTTAGAAGATGAAATATTGACTTTATTAAAATAAACAAATTTAAATTTCTCACTTTTAAGGGTTTTGTATGTCTTTGAATTTAATGATTTTTTCTTATATCCATATCTATCAAAAACTAAGATATTACATTTTTCTGAAATCTGTTTCCATTTATGCCATTTATGGAAATTAACTAAATTATCTGCACCCATTAAAAAAAAAATTTCATTTTTTTTATTTTTGTTGAAGTAATTAATTAGATTTATTGTTTTATTTGATTTTATCTTATTTTCATAAAATTTGATCTCAATAAATCTATTTTTTTTAATAATCTTTTTACACCCTTTAATTCTAGATTGCAGGCTTAAAGAACTTTTTGTTTTAAAAGGATTTTTTTTTGTAATGGCCCATATAATCTTTTCAAGTTTAAATCTTTTTACTGCTTCTTTAGATATAGCTAGATGACCATTATGAGCAGGATCAAATGAACCACCTAAAATTCCAATTCTTTTTTTTTTCAAATTCAAATTACTTCCTTACTTGGCCTTTGCTGGTGACTTGATATTTATAGGAAATAAGTTGATTAAGTCCTACGGGACCTCTAGGTGGAAGTGTGTTGGTTGAGATTCCTACTTCGCCACCAAACCCAAATTCACCTCCATCTGCAAATTGTGTTGAAGTATTGTGCATAGCTATTGAACTTTTTACCTCATTTAAAAATTTTTTTGCTGCTTTTTTGTTTTGAGTAATAATACAATCCGTATGCATGGTTCCATATTTGTTAATATGCGCTATAGCCTCATCTATATTTTTTACTGATTTCACAGATACAACAGGTGACAAATATTCTTTTGACCAATCTTTTATCGAAGCTTTCTGAATTTTTTTATCATAAAGTTTTCTTATCGTATTATCACCAATAATTTTACATCCATTTTCTTCTAAATTTTTTAAAATTTTATTTCCAAATTTCTTAATTATTTTTTTGTGTAAAAGAATTGTTTCGGTTGCTCCACATATCGCGGTATTCCTCATTTTAGCATTTTGAACTATTTTATTTGCAATCTTAGGATTTGCATTTTTATCTACATAAGAATGACAAACACCTTCCAAATGACCAATTGTTGGAACAGATGACAAATCCTGTACTTTTTTAACTAAACCTTTCCCACCTCTTGGAATTATTACATCAATAAATTTACTCATTTTTTGTAGAAGAAAATCAACAACACTTCTTTTTTTAAGTTTTAAAAACTGAACAAAATTTTCATCAACATTATTTTTTTTTAGTGATTTTCTAAAGAATTTTGTGAGAATAAGATTAGAATAATAAGCTTCAGATCCACCTTTTAAAATGACGGCATTCCCAGACTTAAAACATAACGATGCAACATCTGCTGTAACATTGGGTCTACTTTCGTATATAACGCCAATTACACCAATAGGTATAGATACTTTTGATATTACCAAACCATTTGGCCTTTTCCATTTTTCTAAAATGACATTTATAGGATCCCTTAAACTAATAATTTTTTTTATAGAATTGGTTATCGCAATTATTTTTTTGTCATTTAATATTAATCTTTGGATTAAATTATTTTTAATACCTTTTTTGTAGGCATTCTTAATATCTTTTTTATTTTCATTAATTATTAATTTTTTGTTCTTTAAGATTAGAAGACGATAATCTTTTAAAACTTTGTCCTTTTTTTTTGTACTTAATCTTTTATTAATAGCTTTTTTTGATTTTTCTCCAATATCAGTTAGTAGCTTTTGCATTAAACCTCAACCATATCATCTTTATGAACAACTTCAGATTTTGTTATATATCCAAGTTTTTTTTCAATCTCATTTGAATGACAACCCATTATCTTATTTATTTCCTCAGAGGAAAAAGAGCTTAGACCTCTAGCAAATTCTTTATTTTTAGTATCGAGAATCTTTATATGATCACCTTTATTAAATTTCCCTGATAAATTAATAATCCCTGCTGCTAATAAACTTTTACCACCAACTAGTGCTTTTTTAGCACCATCATCTATGACAAGTGTCCCTTTTGGTGAAACAGAACTTATTATCCATTTTTTTCGTGCATGTAATTTAGATATTCTTGACTCAAATAAAGTACAAATATTCTTTTTTTCAATTTGTTGTATTGGATTTAAATATAATCCGTTTGCAATAATCATATTACATCCTGCCAAATTACAAATCTTAGCAGCTTCAATTTTGGTATTCATTCCACCTTTGCCAAACTCTGTTACCCCTTTTATGTAAATTTTTTTTATATCTTTGTCTAGATTAGACACTTTTTTTATTAATTTTGCGTCTTTAAATAACTTTGGATTTTTTGTAAAAAGACCATTTACATCGGATAATAATATTAAAGTATCGGCATTAGTTATCTGTGCAACACGAGATGCAAGTCTATCATTATCACCATATTTTATTTCTGATGTTGCAATTGTATCATTTTCATTAACGATGGGTATGTAATCCAACTTAAATAAGTTCTCAAATGTCCTTTTAGCATTTATCGATCTTCTTCTCTCCTCGGTATCATCCAAAGTTAACAAAATTTGTGAAATATTAATCTTTAATTTTGAAAAAGTTTGAGAAAATAAATTCATAAGTTCAATTTGACCTACAGAGGCTATTGCTTGACTTTTATCAAGTTTTAAATTTGATTTATTGTAATTCATCTTTTTACATCCAAGTGCAATTGCTCCAGAACTTACAATGATAATCTTTTTATTTTTAGATTTTAGTTTTTGAATATCTTTAGCGAAGGAAGAAAGCCATTTTTTTCTTATTTTTTTTTTATTATCTACAATCAGTGATGATCCAATTTTTATTACTATAATTTTTGAATTTTTAAGATGCATAACCAACTAATTTTGCTTTAATTTTGGAAATGTATTTTTTCTTTATTGTGGAAATTGTGATAATTTCTGACTTAGTGATTTTCTTTAAATTTTTCTCAATTTTTTTCATTTCTTTATCATCAATTAAATCAGTTTTATTTAAAACAATAAGCTCTCTTTTTTTTGCAAGTTTAGAACTATAGCTCTTTAATTCTTTTTTTACCTGGTTGTAACTTTTTTTTATATCATCGTTTGTGATATCGATCATGTGTAAAAGAGATTTACACCTCTCTATATGTTTTAAAAATTGTATCCCTAAACCAGTTCCCTTATGCGCTCCCTCTACTAATCCGGGAATGTCTGCAATTGTAACTTCTTTATCATCATAGCTTGCCACACCAAGATTAGGATTTAATGTTGTAAATTCATAATTTGCAATTTTAGGATTAGCATTAGTAATAGCTGCTAGTAAGCTTGATTTACCAGCATTAGGTAATCCTATTATTCCAACATCCGCAATTGTTTTTAATTGAAGCCATATAGTAAATTCTTCACCTCGAGTACCCTTAGTAAATTTTCTTGGAGCTCTATTTGTTGAACTTTTGAATCTAGTATTGCCCAAACCACCTTTACCACCTGCAGCAGCAACAAACTCCTCCCCAACTTTTATAAAGTCAAAAATTAAGGTTTTATTATCTTCTTCAAAAACCTGAGTACCTAACGGAACTTTGAGAATGAGATCATCTCCGCTTTTACCAGTCCGGTTTTGTCCAGAACCATTGTTACCTCTTTTTGCTTTATGATGTTGTTGATATCTAAAATCGATTAAAGTGTTTAAATTTCTCTCAGCTTTTAAAATTACTGAACCACCTTTACCACCATCGCCACCATCTGGTCCACCATACTCGATAAATTTTTCTCTTCTAAAACTTGGAGAGCCATCACCACCATTGCCAGCTTTAATATAAATTTTTACTTGATCTAAGAATTTCATAATACAACGCTATTTTGAGTTGTAATATTAATTGGGTTTTACTGAAACAAAAGTTCTATCGGATTTTGTTTTTTTAAAAACAACTTTACCTTTTATTACTGAAAAAATTGAGTGATCTTTACCCATACCCACATTTTCTCCTGGAAATATCTTAGTACCTCTTTGTCTAACAATTATGTTGCCAGGAATAACAGTTTGACCACCATATTTTTTTACACCAAGTCTTCTACCGGCACTATCTCTACCGTTCCTTGATGATCCACCAGCTTTTTTCGTAGCCATATTTTATTCCTTTATTTACTCAATTCCTTTTTTTCAGAATCTTTTTTTGTTGGTTTAGAAATCTTCTCAGCCTCAGATAAAATCTTACCATCTTTTGAAAAAATTTTATTTATTCTTATCATAGAATATTCTTGTCTATGACCATTTTTTCTTCTTGAATTTTGTCTTCTTCTCTTTTTAAAAATAAGTACAGTTCTATTTTTACTATTTTTTATTAGGTTTGCTTCAACTTTGGCACCTTGAATTGTTGGCGAACCAATTTCTATTACTTTATTATCCCCATATGCCAATATATCATTAAACTCAATTTTAGTGTCGGATTTTGAATTTGGTAATTTTTCAATTTTTAAAATTTCACCAGACTTCACTTTATATTGTTTACCACCTGATTGTATAACTGCGTATGACATAAAATAGATTTTTTTATCAGGCAATATAGTCAGGGCATTTCTTTAGTCAAGCTTATTAACTAAAAATTATCCTTTAAATCTCTCAATTTTGAAAAACTTTCTAAATCTTTTGCTTTAAGAAATATATTACATTCTAATTCATCAGCTAAAGTACTTGGTATTGTTGGTAATGCATTTTTAAGTTTCTTGTTAATCTCTAGTATTTTATTTTTTAATTTTAAATTACCAGAGTCATTGGCGATACAAAAATTTGAGTTTTGTAAAGTGTATTCATGGCCACAATATATTTCTGTATCTTTTGGTAATGATTTAATTTTTTTGAGTGAATTATACATTTGTTCGTAGGTGCCTTCAAAAATTCTGCCACATCCTAAAGAGAATAGAGTATCACCTGTGAAAATTTTTTTTTCTTTAAAAAAATGAAAAGCGATATGACCAGATGTATGACCTGGAACATGATAAATTTTTGCCTCAAAATTGTCTTGTTTCCATATTTGGTTGTCCTCTAGAGATATATCAATCTCAGGTATACGATTTTTATCTCCAATAAATCCAACCACTTTAGAATTATATTTTTTTTTTAATTCAATATTTCCACCCACATGATCGTAATGATGATGTGTATTAAGTATGAATTTTAAATTTATTTTTGAGTTATCAAGATAATTAATTATTGGTGCAGACTCGCTAGGGTCAATAACACAAGCAGTTTGATTTTCTTCATCAATAATTAAGTAGCTATAATTATCCTGTAGACATTTAATAATTTCAATTTTCATTTATTTTTCTATTAAGAATATACCAAGTTCTCCAAATAAATTTTTAAAAATAAGATTTGATTTGTTAATATCAGAAACATTTTGATTAATTAACGCTAAAGATTTAAAAATTTTAAAGTTAATAATCTTAGAAAATCTGACAAAATCTTTTATCGTGCACATATGAATGTTTGGTGTGTTATACCAATCATGAGGTAAAGAGTTTGTAATTGGCATTGTTCCTTTAAATAATAAATTTAATCTTACTTTCCAATGCCCAAAATTTGGAATAGTTACTATAGCTTTATTACCAACTCGTAAAAGCTCTCTAATTACAGTCTCAGGATTTATAAAAGCTTGTAAAGTTTGTCCAAGAACAACATACTCAAAAGAGTCATTTGGAAATTGTTTTAAATCAAATTCTGCATTCCCCTCAATAACAGTCAGCCCTTTAGCAATACAAATTTGCACTTTTTCTTTTGAAATCTCAATTCCTCTGATATTAGCGTTTTTATTTGTCTTTAAAAATTCCATTAAAGTTCCATCATCACATCCTACATCAAGAACTTTTGCATCTTTCTCAATCAAATCTGAAATAATTTTATATTCTGGTTTCATAAATTTTTTTCTGCATAAGATTTATCTAAAAAATTTTTTAGAGCTTTTAAGAAATCAGGGACATTAAGCAAAAAAGAATCGTGCCCCTTATCAGACTCAATTTCAACAAAACCTACATTTGCACCAATTGCGTTTAAGGCAATTACAATGTCTTTATTTTCCTGTGTTGGATAAAGCCAATCTGAGGTAAAAGATATTATAAAAAATTTCGCTTTTGTATTTTTAAAAGCATCAGATAAATTTCCATTAAATTGTTTTACTAAATCAAAATAATCCATTGCTCTAGTAATATACAAATAGCTATTCGCATCGAACCGATCTACAAATACCGAACCTTGGTATCTAAGATAACTTTCAATTTGAAAGTCAGCATCAAAACCAAATTTTAAATCATCTCTTTCTTGAAGTTTTCTACCAAATTTTTCTTGAAGCCCTTTTTTTGAGAGATAAGTAATATGTGCAGCCATTCTAGCTACAGCTAATCCTTTATCGGGTACAATATTTTTTGAATTATAATCTCCATCAGACCAATTATGATCTGCCGCAATGGCTTGTCTGCCAAGTTCATTAAAAGCAATATTTTGCGCAGAATGGCTTGAAGTACAAGCAATTGGTATTGCTGTTTTAGCTTTATCAGGATAATTACTAATAAATTGTAGGACTTGCATTCCACCCATTGAACCACCTACAACTGAAAAAAGTTTTTTTATTCCAAAAAAATCCAACAAATTAATTTGTGCATTCACCATGTCATTAATTGTGATGACTGGAAAATCTGTTCCGTAAATTTTTTTTGTCTTGGGATTTTCATGGCTAGGCCCAAAAGATCCCATACACCCACCTATTACATTTGCACAGATTACAAAATACTTATCTGTATCTATCGACTTGCCAGAGCCTACCGCATAAGACCACCAACCATCCTTTTTGGTCACTGGATTTATACCTGTTACAAATTGATCACCTGTTAAAGCATGAAATACTAAAATTGCGTTATCTTTTTCATTATTGAGTGAGCCATAAGTTTCATACGCTAAAGGAAAATTATTAATAGTCTGACCACAATCTAATTTGAGTGGTTTTTCAACAATCAACGTTTTTATATTTTGTTTTATATTCATAATAAAAGCTGAAAGTTGAATTGTGAGAAAAAAAACTTTTTTAGCGGTTTTTTTAAAGCGCTCGCAATTCAGGTAAATCAGCGCATAAATTTTGTACTAGAAGTTATTTAGTATGTCAATTTTTAAAAATAATTACACTTAAACTATATAAAAAAATGTTTTTTTATTTATAAAGAGCATAAAATTTATAAAAGTTGGCTACCATGAGATTTAAGAAATTAAATATTGAAACCTATGAGCCTGGTAAATCCAGTCTTAAGAGATTTCATCAAGTTATAAAGCTATCTGCAAATGAGTCAGCCTTAGGTGTCAGCTCAAAGGCTAAAAAGATTTTGTCTAATAAAAATTTAAGTTTTTTTAGGTACCCAGATGGCAAGTCTAATGCCTTAAGAAGACAAATATCTAAAAAGTTTAAATGCAATGAAGATAGAATTATTTGTGGCGCTGGATCTGATGAGGTTATTCAAATGCTATGTCAATTATTTTTGAATCCTAAGGATGAAGTTATTCTTCCTCAGTATAGTTTTTTAATGTACAGGATTTATGCTAAAATAGTTGGTGCAAAAGTTATTTTTGCTAAAGAAAATAATTTCAAAGTATCAATTCCAGAAATTATTAAAAATGTTTCAAAAAAAACAAAAATTGTTTTTTTAGCAAATCCTAATAATCCAACTGGAACATACCTAACAAGTTCTGAGCTTTTAGAACTTAGAAAAAAATTGAGAAAAAATATTCTGCTAGTAGTGGATGATGCATATGCAGAATATATGAAAAATAATGATTATAAAAGTGGATTAAAATTATTTAAAAATAAACAAAATGTCTTTATTTTAAGAACATTTTCTAAAATATACGGTTTATCCTCTCTAAGAGTAGGGTGGGGATATGGTTCAAAAAAAATTATTAAAGCACTGAATGTTATTAAGCCACCTTTTAATGTTAATGAGGTAGCACAAAAAGCTGCCATTGAGTCTCTTAAGGATACTAAGTTTATAACTCGTTCAGTTAAACACAATATTATTTATGCAAAAAAATTGAAAAATTTTCTTAACCAATATGGAATTAATTCAAATAATATATCGGCCAATTTTTTATTATTAAATTTTGAGAAATGTAAATTTAGAGCGAAATATTTTTATGAAAAATTAAAGATGAAAGGAATTATCTTAAGATCAACGGAAAATGGCTACAATATAAAAAATATGTTACGATTAACCATTGGATCAAAAACAGATAATTTAAAATTTATGCGAGCAGTAAAAGGAATGTTTAATTAATGAAAAATGTGCTCATCATCGGCTGTGGCTTGTTAGGATCTTCGTTAGTAAAAAGAATTGCAAAAAAAAAATTAGCAAAAAAAATTTTTATTTTTGAAAAATCTAAAAAAAATATATCAAAGATCAAAAGACTAAAGTTGCCAGGAATTCTTGTAAATAAACTACAAGAGGTAGTTGCAAAATCAAATCTAATTATTTTTTGTACGCCAATGAGTGAATACAAAAAGATGATATTAAGATTAAACAATAATTTTAATTCAAAACAAATTATTACTGATGTTGGTTCGTCAAAAATAGAATCTTCAGAAATAATCAAAAGAAATTTAAAAAAGAAAATATCCTGGATTCAAAGTCATCCTATAGCTGGATCAGAAGTAAGTGGGCCTGAGCATGGTAAGGAAAATCTGTTTGAAAATAAGTGGTGTGTATTGATTAAAAATAAGAAAATAAATATGAAACATTTAAAATTTTTAAATTCTTTTTGGAAAAAAATGGGTTCAAAAACTGTAATCATGAATGCGGAAAGACACGATAAAATATTTTCAATTACAAGCCATTTACCACATTTAATAGCTTACAATTTGGTTAAATCAGCTCAAGATTTTGAGAAAAAGCAAAAATATGACTTAATTAAATATAGTGCAGGTGGATTAAGAGATTTTTCAAGAATCGCTGCATCAAATGAAATTATGTGGAGAGACATTTTTTTTGATAATAGAAAAAATGTTTCAAGAGCAATTGATATATTTATCAAAAATTTAAGATCTTTTAAGACAGATATTAATTCAAAAAATAATAAATCAATTCTTAAAAAATTAATTCAAACAAAAAAAGTTAGGTCTAAAATAATCAAATTAAAACAGGATGTAAATAAACCTGACTTTGGTAGAGATTAATAATTACCAATATTACTTACTTTTTTAACTTTTAGATTTGCAGTTTTATCAATTAATTCAATTGTTTGTTTAGTTGGCATTACTACCACCTTCTTTTTTGGTCCATAAGCATGAATAAATTTAGACTTACTTAAACATATACCGACATGTCCTTTCCAAAATATTATATCTCCTTTACTTAAATTTTTACCTTTTTTTCTTTTACAAAACTTTATCTGATCTTTTGTATCTCTTGGAAAAAATATTCTGTTATAATAAAAGTAAATTTGGATCAAAGCAGAGCAATCAATACCATCAGATGTTTTTCCACCCCATAGATATTTACTACTTTTAAATAATTTCATTATTTTTAAAAAATCTTTTTCAAGATGATCAATTTTGACAATATCACTTTTTTTTATCCATCTGTCCTTTTTAAACTCAATTAGCCTTTTATTTTTATTTAAAACCGATATGCCAGATGCAAAGAAAAGATAATTTTTTGTTGGCAAAAACTTATTTTTCTTTTTAATAAATATTCTAGATTTTGTTTTTTTTATCTTAAAAGTCGGCTTAAAATTTTTATAAAAATAATTTTTTTTTATATAACCAATATAATTGTCAAAATTAGTTTTAATCTTAACCCAGTTTTTTTGATTTTTTAATACCTTAAATTTTTCACCATACAAGATTTGCGATAAAGTTTCAGAGTTATTAGAAGGTTTTGCATTTATATTTCCAAGTGAAAAATTATAAAAAAAATTATTTTTCATTAATCTTTAATTTATTTCTTATTATCCATAATATAATTAAAGATGGTATTACCATTATAGCAGTTAAGATAAAAAATACCCCCCAGTCCCCATTAAGCCAATCAACTAGAGCACCCGATGATGATGCTAATGTGGTTCTTCCAGCAGTACCTATTGAGGCTAATAGAGCATATTGAGTTGCTGTGTAAGTTCTATCAACTAGCAATGATATGAATGCAACAAATGCAACAGTGGCAAAAGCTGCTGCAATGTCGTCAAAGATTACAGCAATTGCAAATAGTATCTCAGATTTACCACTCCACGCTAAAAGACTGAACAATAGATTTGTGCTCGCCATTAAAATTCCTGCTAAAAACATTGCTTTTAAAACACCAGATCTTATTACAAATAGCCCGCCTAGCAGAGTGAAGATGACAGTTGTTATCCATCCTAAAGTTTTTGAGTAAATAGCAATATCTGATTTACTAAAACCAATTTCTTTATAAAAGATAATAGACATACGCCCTAAAAAAGCCTCTCCAACTTTGAATAAAAAAACAAACCCTAGGATCCCCAAAGCTATTTGAAAGCCATTTTTTTTAAAAAAACTTATTATAGGTCCACTGATTGTTCCACTGATCCAAGTTATAGTTTTAGTAAGAAAATTTGAATTTTGGAATTTACCAGCAATTAATTGATCATTTTCTTTCTGATTAATTTGTCTTTCAGTCGAGTCAGTTTCATTGACAAACATTAATCCAATATTCATTAGAATTATTAAAATTCCTAAGATTAAAAAAGTTAGTTGCCAATAATTTTGAAAACCTAAATTTTCTAAAAAATCTGCGGAAAACAATGACAAAACTCCGCCTAATTTATATCCGCTCCACCACCCAACGACAGCCATTGCTGCGCCTGCAGCCATTGATTTACCCTCGTTTTCGCTAATTTGCTCAATCCTTAAAGCATCCACAGTAATATCTTGTGTTGCTGAAGCAATTGCAATTAGTAAACCTACTGATATTACAAGGGCTAAATTTTCTGAAGGATCAATTACACTCCACAAAAATAAGGAGATTAAGATTAATATCTGCATTAGGACAATCCATCCTCTTCGATGTCCAATTTTTTTTGTTAGGTATGGTATTTGAATACGATCGATTAAAGGAGCCCATAAATAATTAAATGCATAAACTGCAAATATAAGACCAGCCCAACCAACTGTAGATCTGCTTAATCCATCTTCCTTTAACCATAAACTTAAACTACTACCTATTAATACCCAAGGAAAACCAGAGATAGCACCAAGCAATAATATTTTTAACATTCTTTTATCGAAATAAACTGAAAATGTTTCTGAAAGGGATTGTTTTTTAATTTCTATCATTTTTTAATTCCTCCAGAATGAAGGTAAAAATAACACTAATATAGCAAATAACTCCAGTCTGCCTAAGATCATGCCGATTGTTAAAATCCATTTGGAAAAATCTGGTAATGAGGAAAAATTACCATTAGGTCCAATTATTGATCCTAAACCTGGACCAACATTTGAAATAGAGGTCGCAGCACCTGAAATTGCGGTTATAAAATCAAGTCCATTTAAAGATAATAACGCGGACAATAAAAAAAATATTATTAAGTACATGTAAATAAAAGAAATGATCGATGCTATGAATTTATCATCAATTGGATTTTTATCGTATTTCAACACAAAAACACCTTTAGGGTAAATAATTTTTTTTAGTTGATTAATTACAAATGAATAAAGAATTTGAAAACGAAATATTTTTATGCCACATGTTGTTGAACCAGCACAGCCACCTATGAACATCAAAGCTAAAAATAATACTAGAGGAAAGCTACCCCAATTGTCAAATTGAGCATTGACATAACCAGTTCCGGTTAGAATAGAAATAACGTTAAAGAAAATTGATCTTAAATCAAATGAACTTGAATTGTTTAAAGTAAGATAAATCGATAAAATAAAAATCGATATAAATATTATCTTAATAAAAGTTTTGATTTGAGAATCTGATGTAAAAATAGACCTATTGCCATTCAAAAATTTAATGTACACGATAAATGGAACACTTCCTAAAATAATAAATATCATAGCCGTAGTTTCTATCGCTAAGCTATTAAAAAAACCAATGGATTGATTATAATTAGAGAATCCACCAGTTGCTATAGTTGTCATCGAATGTGTAATACTATCAAAAATATTCATTCCAAAAATATTGTAAGTGATTGCACATAGCGCTGTTAATCCAGAGTAAATATAAATCAATCTTAGAGCAACCTCTTTAGACTTTGGAAGAATTTTTTCAGATGAATCATTGTTTGAAATTTTGAATAATTGCATTCCCCCAACATTCATTATGGGCATTAATGTAATCGCCATCACTATGACACCAATACCCCCCAACCATTGAAGTATTGCTCTCCAAAATAATATCCCTTTAGGCATATTCTCTAAATTTGATATGATTGTTGAACCAGTTGTTGTAATACCTGACATACTTTCAAAAAAGGCATTTGTGACTGAAAATTCCAAATTAGAGAATATAAAGGGTAATGAACCAAATATAGCAATACTTAACCATGCTAATGCAGTTAGAAGGAATGCTTGTTGTAAATTAAGTTTTTTTTCATGATCTAAATTGGAGAGAAAAAATAAGGTTCCAAAAATAATTGTAACAATTGCTGCACCAAAAAAAGAAGAGTCTATTTGACCATAAATAAATTGTACAATTATTGGAACAAGCATAAAAATACCGAGAATTATTTGAAGAATTCCAAGAGTGAAAAAAACTGTTTTATAATTAGACATTTTGAAAGAACATTATTTTATGGTAAATAAATTTCAACTCTATAAGAATTAAGTAGTTCGCTAATTATAGATTTTGTTGAATTATTCATGATAAAAAAAGAAAACTTAGAAAAAACAAGCTCTTGGCCAATCGTTGAAGCAAAAAAAATGCTTAGAGAAAGAAAATCTTTTATAGAAAAAAAAGGTAAAATTACACTACAGACTGGATATGGCCCAAGTGGACTTCCTCACATAGGGACATTTGGAGAAGTTGCTAGAACTTCTATGATGGTTAATGCGTTAAAACAATTAACTGATCTTCCAGCAGAAATTATCACTTTTTCTGATGACATGGATGGTCTTAGAAAAGTACCAGACAATGTACCCAACAAAGAATTGTTAGAAAAAAACCTTCATAAACCTTTGACAGACGTACCAGATCCCTTTGAAAAATATAATAGTTTTGGTGAACATAATAATGAGAAATTAAAAAAGTTTTTAAATAATTTTAATTTTAAATATAATTTCAAAAGCTCTACTCAATTGTATAAATCAGGTTTTTTTAATCCAACACTTCAAATTATTTTAGATAATTATGATGGAATAATGAATATCATTATGCCTACTTTAGGAAAAGAACGTCAAAAAACGTATTGTCCATTTCTTCCTATTTGTCCAGAAACAGGACATGTTTTGGAAATTCCAGTTAAAGAAATTGATAATTCTAAGTCTAAAATTGTGTTTGATAATAAAGGTCAAGATTTAGAATCAAGCATATTAGATGGTCATTGTAAACTTCAGTGGAAAGTAGATTGGGCCATGAGATGGTATGCGTTAGATGTTGACTTTGAAATGTACGGAAAAGATCTGATAGAAAGTGCAATATTATCCACTAAAATTATCAAATTAATTGGAAAAAAAAACCCATCTGGTTTTGCTTATGAACTCTTTTTAGATGAGAAAGGGGAAAAGATTTCTAAATCAAAAGGGAATGGAATAACAATCGAGCAATGGTTGGAGTACGCCTCACCAGAAAGTTTATCATTATATATGTATCAAAATCCGAAGAGAGCTAAAAAACTTTATAATGAGATAGTTCCAAAAGCGGTCGATGAATATTTGGAATTTATTGAAAAGGCTAAAACCCAAGATGAGCTTCAGTTACTGATGAATCCAGTATGGCATGTTCATAATGGTAGTGTTCCAAAAGAAAAAATGATTATGTCATTTTCTATGTTATTAAATCTTGTAGAGACAAGTAATGCTGAAAACAAAGAATTATTATGGAAGTTCGTAAAAAAATATAAGGAAAATATTTCTGAAAAAGATCACCCCATTTTTGATAATCTAGTTGGTTATGCTATTAAATATTTTAACGATATAATAAAAGCCAAAAAAAAATATAAAATACCTGATCAAATAGAAAAAAAAGCACTAGAGGCTCTAATATCAACCTTAGATAAATGTAATGACAAAATGCCTCCTGAGGAAATTCAAACTTTAATTTATTCAACAGGAAAAGAAAATGGGTATTCAGAAAATTTGAGAGACTGGTTTAAATTAATTTATGAAGTTGTATTTGGAGTCGAAAATGGCCCTCGAATGGGTTTTTTTATAAGTTTTTTTGGTGTTAAAGAAACTAAAGATCTTATAATAAATAAAATTAAATAATGTTTTCAAATTTAAGATCTCTAATTTTTAAACTTGATCCAGAGACAGCCCATGGTTTGGCAATAAAGTCATTAAAATTTAATTTTGTGCCAAATGTTTTGGATAAAAATAAAAATAGCCATTTATTTAAGACTAAATTATTTGAAAAAGAAATAGAAAATCCAATTGGAATGGCAGCAGGATTTGACAAAAATGCTGAGGTTTATAATTCTTTATTTAAATTGGGATTTGGTTTTGTGGAGGTGGGCACAGTTACACCTCTTAAACAATATGGTAACCCCAAGCCAAGAGTTTTTAGATTAGTCGAAGATGAGGCATTAATTAATAGATTGGGTTTTAATAATTTAGGTGCAAAAAACATTGTTGATAGGATCTCAAGTAATAAACAAATTGGTTTACTTGGAATTAACATAGGTCCCAACAAAGATACAAATGATAGATTGAAGGATTATGTTGAATGTTTAAAAACTTTCCATGAATTTGCAGACTATATTACGATTAATATTTCATCTCCCAACACCGAAGAGCTGAGAAATTTTCATGATCAGGAAAAATTGAATAGTTTGTTAAATATAATTAATAGTGAAAAAACAAAACTAAATTCAAAAATTCCAATTGTAGTAAAAGTCTCACCAGATATTAAAGATAAGGAAATACCCAAAATTTCTGATGTTCTTTTAAGCAATAATATAAAAGCAGTCATTTTATCGAACACCTCTGACTCTACTCGAGATAAATTAAATGACATTCAAAAGCATCAAAAAGGAGGTTTGTCAGGTAAACCAATAGAAGAAAAATCTACAATGCTGATTAATAAATTTTATAAAACTTTTGGTAATAAAATTAAAATTATTGGAGTTGGTGGAGTAGACTCTGGAATAAGTGCGTACAATAAGTTTTTAGCTGGCGCGAGTTATGTTCAACTTTATACAGGTATGGTATACAGAGGACCAAATATTGTAAACCTTATTAAAAAAGAGCTTAAGGAATTATTGATAAGAGATGGAGTTAAACATTATAGTGAAATCATAGGGAAAAAAACAACTTCTTAAATTTTATAAACTTGACGCAATCATCAACTCACTTTATATAGTCGAAAATATTATGTCAAAAAAATGTGAACTTACCGGCAAAATTCCCCTTAAAGGTCATAACGTTAGTCATGCTAATAATAAGACAAAGAGAAGATTTTTACCTAATTTGAAAAAAGTAAAATTTACAAGTGAACTTTTAAAGAGAAGCATGAAACTTACTGTAAGTAATGCTGGTGTAAGATCTGTAGATAAAAAAGGAAGTTTTGACGAGTTTTTAAAGACTGTAAAAAATAAAAATTTGTCTCCAAGATTAAAGAAGATGAAAAAAAGTTTATTAATAAAGTCTCCATTTCAAAAAAAACAAGTTCAATCTAAGACAGCTTAATGAATAAAATTTTTTTTATACTCTCATTTTTAATGGGAGCAGTTGTTTTAGCATCTAATTATTTAGTTCAGTTCCCTATAAAATATTATGGTTTAGAAGAAATATTAACTTATGGAGCTTTTAGCTATCCGATTGCTTTCTTGATCACAGATTTAGCCAACAGATCTTTTGGCAAGATAGTTGCCAGAAAAATTGTTTATATTGGTTTTGCTATAGGTATTAGCTTTACGCTTTTATTCTCAACAAACTTTACAGACTTGATATCTATAAGAATTGCAATTGGATCGGGTACTGCCTTTTTAGTTGCCCAACTCTTAGATGTTCAAATTTTTGATAAATTGAGAAAAAAAGAATGGTTTGTAGCACCTTTAACGTCATCTTTGATAGGTTCAACAATTGATACGTTTATATTTTTTTCAATATCTTTTTATGGAACAGGCATTCCTTGGATCACATTGTCTTTAGGAGATTTAAGTGTAAAAATTTTTGTTGCTTTGATGATGTTAATCCCTTTCAGACTACTGTTGAAAACACTTAAACCAGTTTAGATTTAATATAAATATTTATAAGATAATATTTTATAAGCCAACTTTGCTACTAGAAAATTGTAGGAATTAAATCCTTTGATTGGTGCGAGCTCATTTATATCTGCGCCGACGATGTTTGAGTTTTTGGCTGCAATCTTAATTATATCTAAAACTTCATCCCATAATAAACCGCCAGGTTCAGGTGTTCCAGTTGCAGGCATTATACTCGAATCTAATCCATCTACATCGAAAGTTAGATAAACAGTCTTATTTTTAATAAGTTTTTTAAATTTTTTTAAATTCCATTTTGCCTTATCTTTTGCCCAAAAAATACTAATTCTAGATTTATTTTTTTTTAAAAAAGGTATCTCCTCTTTAGAAATATTTCTAATTCCAAATGAGATTATTGAAACGTTTTTATAATCTAAACATCTTCTGATAGCAGATGCGTGTGAAAATTTTTCACCATTATAACTTTCTCTTAAATCTGCATGAGCATCGAAATGTAAGAGGCAGATATTTTTATGTTTTTTAACAAATGGAACAATACATCCTGGTGTGATTGAATGTTCACCACCAAAAGTCATTGGAAAAAGTTTATTATTAAGAATTTCTTTATTTATGTTAGCTATCTTTTTTAGAGCTTTTTTAATATTTTTATCAATCTTAAAAGGTTTTAAAGTTTTAATTCCTATTTTTTTGTAAGGTTCACAATTTAATTCCTCATCATATAATTCAACTTGATGTGAAGCTTTAATTATCTCTTTTGGACCATTTTTAGTCCCACCACCATAACTCACAGTTTTTTCCAGACCAAAAGGAACAATTACAACTTTTTCTTTAAAATTGAATTTATTATCTATTCCAAGAAACCCTTTTTTATTTGAAAGATATTGCAATGTTTTATCCAAAAATTTTTGTAAAGTTTTTTCTATCTCTATTTTTCCATTCACCTTTATGATATGCATCACTTGCAATCAAAGGTAATACACTTGTTGCCTCAGCAAAAACCATTTGTTCTTTCGTGACATCAACTTTACCCCATGAACTTGCCTCTTTTAAAGTTGAACTGCTACACGCACCATCTCTTGAGTCTGCTACAGTAATTTGCACAGCATATTTATGCATTTCAACATCTTTACCTAAAAGTTCAGCACATATGACTGTGTCCTGAATAAAATTTTTTGGCACTCCGCCACCTATCATAAATAATCCAGAACCTTTTGATTTAATTTTTATTTCAGTTAATTCTCGAAATTCTCTTATAGAGTCTATTGTAATATGAGATTTCGGGTTCTTTTCTTGATGAATTACTAAACCAAAACCAGCGCTAGAGTCTGTAAAAGCAGGACAGAATATTGGCACATTGTGATCATAGGCAGTTTCAATTAAAGAATCTTTCTTTACTGAGTTTTTTTTGAGATATT
Organism: uncultured Pelagibacteraceae bacterium; assembly: GCA_902550055.1. Lineage (GTDB taxonomy): Bacteria > Pseudomonadota > Alphaproteobacteria > Pelagibacterales > Pelagibacteraceae > Pelagibacter. Next base: position 94,439 of record CACCXU010000001.1, read on the forward strand.
TCCCCATTTCGTGAATAAATTCTCTAGAGGTATAGCTTCTAGGCTCCAAGTTATCAGCTATTTCACAAATTTTCTTATCACAAATTTGTAATTCATCTTCGTCGATGTAGGTATCGTATATTCTATCAATATAATTTTTTCTAAGTTCAGTATCATCTTGAAATTGAGAGCCTTGATAATGCTTAAATCCTAATGCCTCAAAAAAATCCATATCAATTATCGAAGCACCAGTTGCAACGATTGCATCTACCATATTGTATTTGACTAAATCTTTGTAAATATTCATACAACCAGCTGCTGAGGTCGAACCAGCTAAGGTAAGAAAAATTGTACAATCTTTATCTTTTAACATTTCATTATAGATGTTTGCTGCATTTGCAGTTTCTCTTGATACAAATGACATCTTCTCCATTGATGAAATAATTTTTCTAGAGTCAAAAGATGTAATATCTATATGTTCAACTGGATTTTTAAGAAAGTCTTTTTTACTATTATGTCCTAGATTTTTGTTTTTTGACATTAAGCAACTAAAGTATCTTTGTTGCTGTCTTTGTTATAGAGGCTCATTATAGCATTATCTTCAACTTCATAAATTTTATCAGAATAGAAACCATTAAACTGTGTTCTAAAGGTCAGGCCGTATGAACCTAATTGACCAAGTTCTATATAATCATTTTCTTTAATATTATTAGGTAAAAGGAAAGGACCTTTCATGTAATCCATGCTGTCGCATGTTGGTCCATAAAAATCAAATGCAGTTAATTTTTTTGAAATAATTTTGTTTGAATTATCTTTTATCATTTTAGATGGAAAAACAATATTTGGTGTTCCTGCATCAAAAAGTGTTCCATAAGTTCCATCATTTATATAAAGTTTTTGTTTTTTTCTTAAGTTAACCCGAACTATAGTTGAACCACTTTCAGCAACTAAGGCTCTACCTGGTTCACAAATTATTTCTGGTAATTTTTCAATCTTTAAATTTTCTAAACCTTTCTTAATTTCATCAAAATAACTCTCTAAAGAGGGTGGAATTAAATCTGGATAGATAGTTGGAAAGCCGCCTCCTATATTTAAATAATCAGGAACAATTTTCGTTTTCTTTATTATACTTACAATTTCGGAAATCCCTTTTGAGTATGAAATTGGATGCATACATTGCGATCCTACATGAAAACTTAATCCAATCTTTTTTGAATGTTGTTTTACTAATCTTAAAAGTCCTGCCGCCTCTGAATTTATAGCACCGAATTTTTTTGATAAGTCAATTTCAGCATGTTCATTTGATACAGCCACTCTTACAAATAATTCTAAATCTTTTGCATTGCTGGTGCTCTCAATAATTTTTATCAATTCATCTTTAGTATCAAGTGCAAATGTTTTGACTCCGTATTTGAAGTATGCTTCACTTATATCTTCTCTACTTTTAATTGTGTGCATGAAAGAACACTTAGATAATTGATCAAATTTTCTGACTGCTTTTATCTCCTCCACTGAGGCAACATCAAATTGATTAATACCGCTTTTTAATAAAGTTTTAATTACCTCAGGATGAGGATTTGTTTTGACAGCATATAGAATTTTACCTGGAAAGTTTTTTTGAAAAAATTTGGAAGCCGAAAGAATTGATTTCTTTCTAATACAATAAACCGGTTTGTCTGGTCTCAGTTGATTAACTAGTTCTTCAACCGACTTAAATTTTTGCATTTTTCATGCCCCCCAAAAAAAATTTAACAAAAAAAAGTCTTTTTATTTAAAAAAACTTTAATGAATCGAGCAATTAATTCAATACTTACCTAATGTAAAGCAAATAATGACCTATTGAATTGTGGAAAAAAATTCCCATATTGAACTTATGAAAAATGAAGGCCCATTACAAAATTTAGCTGATTTCAACAACAAATCACTATTAATTGTTGATGATGACAATCCATTTAGAGAAAGATTAGCTAGGGCTATGGAAAAAAAGGGTTTTGAAGTTATTCAAGCTGAAGGTGTGCAAAAAGGAATTGATACAGTCAAAGCAAAAAAACCAGGATTCGCTGTTGTTGATTTGAGGTTGGGCGATGGCAATGGTTTAGAAGTTGTAAAACAAATACAGACCTCTAATCCTGAAAGTAGAATAATAATGTTAACAGGATATGGAAATATTCCAACTGCTGTTGCAGCAATAAAAGAGGGTGCAATAGATTATTTGGCTAAACCTGCAGATGCAGATGATGTTGAAAAAGCTCTTTTAGCTGATCCTGCTAAAAAAGCGGCTCCACCTGAAAATCCAATGTCAGCAGATAGAGTAAAATGGGAACATATACACAGAGTTTTTGAATTGTGTAACAGAAATGTTTCAGAGACAGCAAGAAGACTAAAAATGCACCGAAGAACTCTTCAAAGAATTTTATCTAAAAGATCACCTAAATAAGTTTTCTTAATTTAAAAATTTTCTTGGCAATAAGCACAAGTAAAACTATCTTAAATATTTCAGCTAATAGAAAAGGCTTAACACCTAAATCGAATATAGGTTTGTCCCATCCAATTAGTGTCCCTAACCACAAAATACCAAAAATATAGATTGTTGATACTGCAAGAATAAGTTTTGAGAAAATGATTAAATAATTATCTTTTAATTTTACAAAAGAAGCTAAAAAACAAGCTGAAAGAAATCCAATTAGATATCCCATTGTTGGACCTGTAAAATAAGCTAAACCTATTCCTCTTTCTGGGGAATTTGAAAACACAGGAAGACCTGCAATTCCTTCAATCAAATATAAACCAATTGTCGCAACACCTATTTTATATCCAAAGCTTATTCCAATAAAAAGAACTACAAAAGTTTGCATTGTCATTGGAACTGGATAGAAAGGAATTTTAATTTTTGCCGAGACAGCAAGTAACACAGAACCTAAAAAAATTACAAGTATTGATTTAATTATTTGGGCTTGTGTATTTTGCTTTATAAGTTCCATAAAAAATAATACTCTTATTTCTGTCTATAATCTATATTAATTTCTAATGGGAAAAATTAAAAAAACAGATCATTTTTATTTAATTGATGGATCAGGTTACATTTTTAGAGCGTATTATGCGTTACCACCATTAACGCGTAAAAGTGATGGATTACCGACGGGTGCAGTGAGTGGATTTTGCAGCATGCTTTTTAAACTTCTAGAGGACTCAAAGTCAAATCAAAATTTACAAAAACCAACACATTTTGCAGTTATATTTGACTCTGCTAGAAAAACTTTCAGAAACGAAATTTATAGTGATTACAAAGCTAATAGAGCTGAAGCACCTGATGATTTAGCTCCTCAATTTGATTACATCAGAAAATCAGTATTGGCTTTTAATTTACCTTCATTGGAATTGATAAATTATGAAGCTGATGACTTAATTGCAACGTATGTTGAAATGATTTTAAAAGAAGGTGCAAAAGTAACAATAGTGTCCTCAGATAAGGATTTAATGCAATTATATAAAAAAAACGTTCGAATTTATGATCCAATGAAAAATAAGTTTATTTCAGAGGAAGATATTAAAAATAAATTTGGTGTAGGTGCAAGTAAGGTAATTGATGTCCAGGCTTTAGCTGGTGATAGCAGCGATAATGTACCAGGAGTTCCTGGAATTGGTGTTAAAACAGCTGCAGAATTAATTAATAAATATGGAGACCTTGAAAAACTTTTAAAATCTGCTCATGAAATTAAACAAAACAAAAGAAGAGAAACACTCATTGAGAATAAAGATAAGGCTTTAATAAGTAAAAAACTAGTGACATTAAAAAGTGATGCTCCCGTAAATAAAAATTTAATTGATCTTGAATTAAAAAGTATTGATAAAGATAAACTCTATAAATTTTTGAGGGAGATGGAATTTAATAGATTGTTGAGTTCAGCTATCTCTGCATATGGAGAACCAAATTTAACAAGTATCAAAAACGAGGTTAAAATTGAAAAAAATCAAAAAGCAATCAATAAAAAAGAATATTATCTAATTGAAAATTTGGGACAAATCGACAACTGGATAACTGAAGCTGAGGAGTTAGGTGAAGTTGCAGTAGATACCGAAACAAATTCATTAGATCCTCATCAGGCAGAACTAGTCGGTGTTTCATTAAGCTCAAAAATTGGAAAAGCTTGTTATATACCTATCGGTCATAAATCTAACAAATGTATCGAAAAAGATTTAGTTTTAAAAAAGTTAAAACCTTTACTTGAGGATCCTAGTATCAAAAAAATAGGTCAAAATATAAAATTTGATTTTATAGTTTTTTTCAAACACGGAATTAATATGACTTCAATGGAAGATACTATGCTGATGTCCTATGTTCTTGATGCAGGAAAAAATAGACATAATATGGATACATTGTCAGAAATTCATTTAAACCATAAAACAATATCTTTTAAAGATTTAGTTGGCACAGGAAAAAAGGAGATTAATTTCAGTGAAGTAGATGTTGAAAAAGCCAAAGATTACGCAGCCGAAGATGCTGATATTACATTTAGATTATACAAAAAATTTCAAAAAAGTTTAAAGGATGAAAAAATGATAAATATCTACGAGATATTTGAAAAGCCTTTATTAAAAATTCTTGCTTTTATGGAAATTGAGGGAGTTAAAATAGATAATAAATTTTTAAAATCATTATCCACTAAATTTGAAAAAAAGATTGTTAAAATTCAAAATGAAGTTTTTAAAATATCTAAAAAAGAATTTAATATTGCATCACCAAAACAACTTGGGGAAATATTATATAATGATCTTAAAATTGCAGATTTAAAAAAAACAAAAAAAGGGAGTTTTGCAACAAGCGCTTCGGTTTTAGAAGATTTAGCATTTAAAGGTCATAAGTTTCCCCAATTAGTATTGGATTGGAGACAGGTATCTAAATTGAAAAATACCTACTCAGATTCCTTGCCGGAACATATCAATCCTAACACACAAAGAGTTCATACCTCTTTTTTATTAGCAGCTACTACAACTGGCAGATTAGCGTCAAGCGATCCAAACTTACAAAATATTCCGATTAAATCTGAGGATGGTAAAGATATTCGTAAAGCATTTATAGCCAAAAAAGATCATGTTTTAATTTCTGCAGATTATAATCAAATTGAGATGAGAATTTTAGCTGATTTGGCTGACGTCAAAGGATTAAAAAAAGCTTTTAAAAACAACGAAGATATTCATTCACTCACAGCTAGTCAAATTTTTAATGTTGATATAAAAAAAGTAAATCAGGATCAGAGAAGAAAAGCTAAAGCTATAAATTTTGGAATAATATATGGGATTTCACAATATGGATTAGCAAAACAAATTAATGTCACAAATCATGAAGCTGAGGAATTCCTTAATGCTTATTTTTTGAAATTTCCTGAAATTAAAATTTATATGGACCGAACAATAAAGTTTTGTAGAAAAAGCGGATTTGTGAATAATATTTTTGGAAGACGATCACATTTTATTAATATCAATGATAAAAACTATAATATTAGAAATTTCCAAGAGCGCGCAGCAATTAATGCTCCAATTCAAGGCTCAGCTGCAGAGATAATGAGATTAGCTATGATAAGACTTGATAAAAAATTAAGTGATCAAAAAAATCAAAATACAAAAATGTTGTTGCAAATACATGACGAGTTAATTTTTGAAACTCCCAAAGAAGAAGCAAAAAGAATCAGTAAAATTATAATTGATGAAATGTCTAGTGTTGTTAAGAGTGAACAGCATTCTTTTTCCATACCTTTAACAGTTGATCTAAATACCGGAGAAAATTGGGGTACACTTCATTAATTTAATTGCCCAAATTAGAACAATTTAGTATTTTTATAATCGAGTATGCAGAAACAAACAATTGCCCTTATCGACGATGATAGAAATATTTTAACAAGTCTGAGTATAGCTTTAGAGAAAGAGGGATTTAAAGTTCAAACATATATTGATGGTGAAAGCGCTTTAATTGGTTTAACTAGAACCCCACCGGATCTTGCAATCGTTGATATTAAAATGCCAAAAATGGATGGAGAAGAGCTACTTAAAAAGCTAAGAAAAAAAACTTCATTACCAGTTATTTTTTTGACCTCTAAAGATGATGAAATTGATGAATTGCTTGGATTGAAGTTAGGAGCAGATGATTTCATAAAAAAATCTGGAGGCTTTTCAATTAAAGTGTTGATTGAGAGAATAAGAGTGCAACTCAGAAAGAAAGATTCAAAAGAAATTATAGAGGAAAACAAAAGTATAATATCTCATGGTAAATTAAAACTAGATCCTTCACAATTAGAGTGTGAATGGAATGGTAAACAATTGCCAGATAAACTTACAACGACCGAATTTTTATTAGTTAAGGAATTAGCAAAAAGACCAGGTATAATCAAAGAAAGAGCTCAGTTGATGGATATAGCCTACAGAGAAGATACCGATATAGAGGACAGAACAATAGACAGTCATGTGAAAAGAATAAGAAAAAAATTTAAAAAGGTTGATCCTGAATTTTCAGCTATAGAAACTAGATATGGAAGTGGATATAGGTGGAATGTTAGCTAATGTTAAGCAACCTTCTTAAAAACTTATCTATATTAAAAAAATTTTTATTTATTAATTTTATTTTTTTTACTTTTATTGGAATTTTTCTTTTTATTTACTTAAAAAATGTTCAACCAAATTTGATAAAAAAAAAATCATCTAATCACATTGAAGTGATTAATAATACTATTGATAATTTGACAAGACTAAATGTCGAATTTGTAGAAGACGATATCAGGAAATTTCTTTTTTCCACAAGATTTCTTTTTCAAAATTTAGATAGAGTGATATTTTTTGATAATCAACTAAACTTAATTGGTGATACAGATACCTTAGATCTTGATCCTAGATCGTTTTCACAAAGATTAGATATTGTTGAATTTGAAGTGTTAACTGAAAAAAAAACTAAAGAAATCACTGAGAAAAAAAATATTGATGTTGGAAATAATAACGTTGTTTCTCTTAATGATGTACTTTTAAATTACGCATCTTCTAAAAATTTTGGAACACCTTTTACTTTTACCCAAGAAGAGTTCAATAAATTTAAGCTGACAACAATTAAAAATGTAATGCAAAAAGGTGAAAACATTGGCTATTTAGCTATTACAGAAAATGCAAATGATGTTAAAGCAGCTATAGATGAAAGAAAGACTTTTGTAATTAGAACAGCTTTAGCTATTGGTTTAGTAATATTAATTTTCTCCTTTGTTTTAAATAGATATTTCTTAAAACCAATAAAAAATTTAGTAACGTACACTGAAACAATCAGAAATAAAGATCCGAAAGTTACTAATCTTGATATTTTAAAAAAAAGAAATGATGAACTAGGATTACTCTCAAAATCACTAGATGATATGACAAATGAATTAACTAAAAGGATTTCACATGCTGAAAATTTTTCAACAGATTTAGTTCATGAAATAAGAAATCCTCTAGCTTCTCTCAAGAGTGCGTCTGAAATTTTACATGATACGACTGATGTTGAGCAAAGGATTAAATTAATTGATATTTTGAGTCATGATGTTCAAAGAATTGAAAGATTAATTACAGATTATTCACAAATGCTAAAAGATGAAGTTGCATTAAGTAGAGAAAAAATTAAAAAACTTGATATCGAGCCAATTATTAAATCAGTCGTAGATGATTTTAATAATATTTATAAATTAAAAAGAGGAATAAATATTTCTTATTCGAACGATGGAAAAAACAAATATTTGATAAATGGAATAGAAAATAGAATTGAACAAATAGTTGCTAATCTTTTGGATAACGCAATATCTTTCAGTGGTGATAATAAAGATGTAATTGTTAAGGTTTCAAAATTAGAAAATGATAAAGTTTCAATCAATATTTTAGATGAAGGACAAGGATTTAAAGAAAAAGATACCAATAAAATATTTAAAAGATTTTATAGTAATAGACCTGATAAATTTGGACAACATTCAGGACTTGGTTTAAATATAGTTAAAAATTTAGTCGATTTACATAATGCTACAATAAGAGCATCTAACAGATTAGACAAAAAAGGAGCAAGTATGGAAATTATATTTCCAAATGCCTAAAGAGTTATATTGATTAATTAATTCTTTATTGCTAGAAGACGCACCATGGAAGATTTCAAAGTAAAAGATTTGACCCAAGCTGAGTTTGGAAGAAAAGAAATTTCAATAGCAGAAAGTGAAATGCCTGGCTTAATGGCTTTAAGAGAAGAATACTCTAGAAAGTCACCGCTAAAAGGAGCGAAAATTATTGGATGTCTGCACATGACTATTCAAACAGCTGTTTTAATTGAAACACTAGTTGCTTTAGGTGCGGAGGTAAGATGGTCATCTTGTAATATTTTTTCGACCCAAGATCATGCAGCAGCTGCAATCGCCAAAGCTGGGATTCCGGTATATGCTTGGAAGGGAGAAACTGAAGAGGAATATATTTGGTGTATTAAACAAACTATTGAGGGTAAAAAAGATTGGGCGCCTAACATGCTTTTAGATGATGGAGGAGACCTCACTGCAATGATGCATCAAGAGTATAAAGAATTACTTAAAAATGTGAAAGGTGTTTCAGAGGAGACGACAACAGGCATTAAAGCTCTTAATAAAATGGAAAAAGATAAAACTTTGTTAGTGCCTGCAATAAATGTAAATGATTCTGTCACCAAATCTAAATTTGACAATCTCTATGGATGTAGAGAGAGTTTAGTTGATGGCATAAGAAGAGCTACAGATGTTATGATGTCTGGAAAAATTGCTATAGTTGCTGGATTTGGAGATGTCGGTAAAGGAAGTGCCGCATCTTTAAGACAAAGTGGTGCTAGAGTATTAGTTACAGAAGCTGATCCAATTTGTGCATTACAAGCAGCAATGGAGGGTTACGAAGTGGTTTTGATGGAAGAGGCAATTAGCAAAGCTGATATCGTCGTTACAGCAACTGGTAACAAAGATATTGTTACAGCTGATCATATGAGAGAAATGAAAGATAGAGCAATTTTGTGTAACATAGGACACTTTGATAACGAAATTCAAGTTGAAGCTTTGAAAAATTATAAATGGACTGAAGTAAAACCTCAAGTTCACGAGATAGAATTACCAAGTAAAAAAAGGATTATTTTATTAGCAGAAGGTAGATTAGTTAATTTAGGTTGTGCCACAGGTCATCCAAGTTTTGTAATGAGCGCATCGTTTACTAACCAAGTGATTGCTCAGATAGAGCTTTGGAATAATCATAAAAACTATGAGAACAAAGTTTATGTTTTACCAAAACATTTAGATGAGAAGGTTGCCACACTTCATCTTAAGAAAGTTGGAGCAAAATTAACCAAATTATCAAAAGAACAGGCGGACTATATAAGTGTCGGAGTCGAAGGTCCTTTTAAACCTAATGCCTACCGCTATTAAAAGTGATAAAATAGATTTATCTTCAGAAAAAGAAACAGAGGAACTCGCCAGTACATTTTTAAAAAAAATCAAGCCTGGATGCTTTATCTTTTTATATGGTGAAATCGGAGTAGGAAAAACTACTTTTATTAGATATCTTATTAATCAATTTCAAAAACTTAATAAATTGGAGATAACAGAAGTTACGAGTCCCACTTTTAATTTGTTAAATGAGTATCAAATAAATGATTTCAAGATAAATCATTATGATCTATTTAGATTAAAATCTACTGAGGAAATTAAAAATTTAGATTTATTTGAGGATAATAAAAACACAATTACTTTAGTAGAATGGCCACAAATAATTAAAGAAAAACCAAAAAATTTGATAGAATTAGTTTTCGAGTATGGAAAAGATCACAAAACTAGATCTGTTCAAATTAAAGGTTTATAGCTTCTATTCCTGAATGCCAAAATTAATAAAAATAAAGGGAGATGCATCTTTTAGAAGTTTTTTTAGAAAAAAAGTAAATGGTAAATCCTCTATCGTTGTTTATGCCAAAAAAGAAAAATTTAAAAATTTACTTGTATACGATGCAATAAATAAAATTTTAAACAAGAACAAAATTTTAGCACCACGATTATATACCCAGAGATATGATAAAAATTTCATTGAAATACAAGATTTTGGAAATGAAACTGTTTTCAAAACATTAAAAAAAAAGGGTAAAAATAAACTAAGCTATTTTAATCGAATAATTAAATTGTTAATACAAATACAGTCTATCAAACATAGAAAAGTAAAAAATTTTAGAAATCAAAATTATATAATTCCAAAATATGATAAAAATATTTTAATAAATGAAGCAAATTTATTTTGTGATTGGTATGCAAAAAATAATTTATCAAAATTAAGGAAAAAAAGATTTTGTAAAAATTTTAAAAAGATTATTAAAGAATTAACTTTGAAATTAAAATTAAAAGATAATATTTTCGTCCACAGAGATTTTCATGTTTCAAATTTAATGTCAGTTAAAAACCAAATAGGTCTTATTGATAGTCAGGACGCATTAATTGGTAACAAAGCTTATGATTTAGCTTCTTTGATAGATGATGTGAGACTTAAAACTTCTAACTCATTTAAAGATAAAATCTTTAAACTTTATATAAAAAAACAAAAAAAATTGGATATTAAAAAATTCAAGAATGATTTTGAAATATTGTCAGTTTTAAGAAATCTAAAAATTATTGGAATATTTACCCGTCTATCACTCAGGGATAGAAAAAAAAATTACCTAAGATTAATTCCCTACACTTGGCAACTGATTAATATGCGTATTGATCAAAACCAAAAATTTGTTGATTTGAAAAATTTATTAAGTCAAAATTTTAAAAAGATTAAATGAGAATTAAAACAGCTTTGATATTATGTGCAGGCCTCGGAACGCGGTTAAATCCCCTTACTTTAAAGACACCCAAGCCTCTTTTGAAATTAAATGATAAAACAATGTTAGAGGTTTGCATAAAACTAACTATGAAACTGGGTGTTCAAAAAATTTTTATCAACACATTTCATTTAAGTGATCAAATCTCAAAATTTATTGAAAATAAAAAGTTTCCAATAAATATTCAAATAATCAAAGAGGAAAATGAGATACTTAATACAGGTGGAGGAATATTAAATTTGATCAATTATTCGGATGACAACGATTTCATAATTTTTAACCCTGATACTTTATGGCATAAAGATTATCTTCATGAAATCACTCAAATGCAAAATTTTTATTTTTCTAATAAATTAGATAATATTCTTCTGCTATCAAATAAAGAATTGAGTTTCGACAAAAATTTTTTAGGTGATTTCACATTGGAAAATAATTTGCTAAAAAAAAATCAAAAAAATAATTTGATATATATTGGTTGTCAAATTCTGAACAAAAGTTTATTTAAAGAATATAGAGTATCAAATTTTTCTATTACAAAAATATGGAACAATCTTCAAAAAGAAAATAAATTAAATGGCTTTCAAAGTAAAAAAAAATTTTATCATTTAACAAATTTAGATGTCTTCAAAAAACTAAAAGATCTTTAGCTCTTTCCTTATCAAGATATTCACATTTCGCTATTGCAAAATTTTTTCTAAATTCTATCAACATAGGGTTTCCAGTCGGTATTTCTAAATTAGAAATTTGTGTATTATCTAAATTAAATAAATTTTTACATAGAGCTCTGATAGAGTTTCCGTGTGCAGATATTAAAACATTATTATTTTTTAAATTTTCTTTCACGTATTCTTCAAAAAAATTTATAACTCTTTCATAAGTGTCTTTTAAAGACTCAGTGTTAGGTAATAATTCTCTTGGAATTTGTTTATAAGTATCAATATTAAGTGGATGATACGGACTTTCCTTTTTTAGTGGATCTGGTCTTAGATCCCATGATCTTCTAAACTCATGAATTTTATCTTCACCAATTTTTTTACTCATTTCAATTTTATTCAAACCAGTTAGTGCTCCGTAATGTCTCTCATTCAATTGCCAAGCTCTAGTAAAATTTTTTTTATCATCTAATTCTTGTTGAATTATTTTGAGAGTGTTATTTGCTCTTAATTGAAGAGAAGTGTAATAAAAATCAATTTTGATGTTTTTGTTTTTCAATAAGGATCCTGCTTTTTTTGCCTCCAATATACCTTTTTCGGTCAAATCTACATCCACCCAACCAGTAAATTTTTTCTCTAAATTCCAAGTACTTTGTCCATGCCTTACTAATATTAAAAAACTCATATAATTATCTTTAAATTAAATTTATAAATAAAACTATCAAATTAAATGATAAATTTTTTTTCAAAATTTAAAATTTTTTTTTATGTAATTAATTTATTATTAATTGTGTTATATTTATTCCCTGGGAGTTTATTGGGATGTATTTTTTTTGATAATTGTAAAGTTCAACCACAAATTACATCAGATTTTATATTATCGTCTAACCATTTTTGCGCTTTTGGATTAGTTACTATTTTAGGATATTTGACTTTTTTAAATTCAGAAAAATTAAAACAAGTTTTATATTATCTTTTAGTAATTTCAGTTCTATTAGAGGTGTTTCACATAGCAATTCCTGAAAGGAGTTTTCAGTGGTCAGATCTGTTTGGAAATTTATTAGGGGTGGTAGTTGTAATTTTTGTTAAGAATCTTATAAATAAATATGGGATCACTAAAAAATAAATTTGTTATATTATTTATTTTCTTCTTAACGGGATGTTCATCAATTCCATCAAATACTGCAAATAGTTGTTCAATATTTAATGAGCGTTATCTCTGGTATAAGTATGCAAAAAAAACAGAGCAAAAATGGGGTACTCCTATTTATATTCAATTAGCTATAATAAAAATGGAGTCAGATTTTGACTGGTTAGCTAAGCCAGCTAGACAAAAAATATTTAAAGTAATCCCTTATAAACGTCCATCAAGTTCATTTGGATATTCTCAGGCAATTAAAGGGACTTGGGAACAATATAAAAAAGAAACAGGAAACAAGTTAGCAACAAGAGTTAGATTTAAAGATAGTGTTGATTTTATTGGTTGGTATACCAGTAAATCAGAAACTATTTTAAAAATTTCCAAACAAGACGCTTTTAAACAATATTTGGCCTATCATGAGGGCTGGGGAAATTTTAAGCATTATAAAAAAAATAAAAAAGTTATTAAATTAGCTAAAAAAGTAGAGAAACAATCTAACATTTATAAAAAACAATTATTAAGTTGCAGCAATTCTTTAAATAAAAATAAATATATTATTTTTTAGAAAGTTCTTTTTTTAACTCTAGATCTATTACATCAATCCTTTTAGTATTCTTTGCCAAAGCTAAATACATTGACGGAGTAACGTATAATGTGAAAAAAGTTGAAATTATCATACCACCCAAGATAGTTGCTCCCACAGCTAATCTTGATCCTTCACCTGCGCCTGGGCCAATATTTCCTATAACCAAAGGTATCATTGCGATCATTGTGCTTAATGATGTCATAATGATAGGTCTAAATCTTACTGCACAAGCCTCTTTCACAGCTAATTCAATACTTTTTCCTGTAGTCCTTATTCGATTGGCATAATCAACAATTAAAATACTATTTTTAGTCGAGATACCGATAAGTATTATCAAAGCGATCTGAGAAAAAATATTAACTGAACTATTTAAAAACAAAATAAATACTAACCCACCAAAAATTGCCAAAGGAACAGTTAAAACTATAATGAATGGATGAATGAATGAATTAAATGTTGCTGCCATCACCAAGTAAGCTGTGAGCAATGCAAGAGCGAAAATTACAAATAATTCATTACTAGTCTCTTTAATTTCTTCTGATTTACCTTTCCAGGTAATTTGATTTTTTGGAGCTAAATCTGCCATGATATTCTCAAAGAATTTTATCGCCTCGGTTAAGGTGTATCCTTCATTAATATTTGCAGATATCGTAACTGCTCGTTGCCTATTGTACCTTGCAAGTTGTTTTGCTGAACCTTCCTCTTTAAAACTAACTAAATTTGACAAAGAGATTAGTTTTCCATTTGTCTCAGAACGAACAAAAATTTTAGAAACTCCTTCTTTATTCCTTCTATCAGATAAATATTGCTGAACTACAATTGGGTATTCTTTACCTAATTTATTGAAAGTTGTAATTTTTTTTCCACCATAAAGAGTTTCAAGTGTTTCTCCTATAGCTTTTGTTGAAACACCTAAATCTTTAGCTTTATTTTTATTAATAACTAATTTCACCTCAGGTTTGTTTCGATTATAATCAGACTCAATTCTTGAGAGACTTTTATTTAATCTTAATTTTTTAATTACTCTTTTTTGAATTTCTTCAAGTTCCTCATAGGTACTCCCAAAAATAACCATTTGTACTGGCTTATTATAATTAGATACCCTGATTGATTGTGGAGATATTGGAAAAGCAAGAGCTTGAGGTAATGTAACAATTTTTCCAATAGCTTCTCTTAAAACAACCTGTTGTCCTTTTTTTCTATTTTTCCAATCATCTAAAAGTGCAATTATGATAAAACTATTATATGAGTTTGCGGAACTACCAAAACCAGGTACTCTCATGATGAATCTTGAGTATGGGCTATCTTCAGCTTGTAAAAGTGGAATTAATCTAGCTTCGACTTTTTGTGCTTGTTCTTGTGTGTACTCAAAAGAGCTTCCTTCATCTGTTGCACCAATAATTAAATAGGCACCGCGATCTTCCATTGGTAATAATTCTTTTTTTGAGAAACTAAACAGTAATACAGAGCTAATAACTACAAATATAATAAAAGAACCTACTGATTTTGTTTTGTGAGCAATGACATCTAAAGTCTCTCTGTAGAATTTTGAAAATCCTAAAAATATTTTTTCAAATTTTCGAATAAAAATTCTTTTTGAAGTTTTTTTATTTAAAAATTTACTTGCGAGCATTGGCGATAAAGTAAGAGCAACAAACGATGAGACGACTATTGAAAATGATAATGCAATAGCTGTTTCTCTAAATAATGTTCCTGAAATTCCCTCGATGAATATCAGTGGTAAAAATACAGCTACCAGAATTAATGTTGTCGCTATAATTGCAAACGAAATTTGTCTAGATCCTTTATAGGCAGCAACTAGTGGAGTTTCTCCATTTTCTATTCTTCGATATATTGCATCAGTCATAATCACCGAGTCATCAGTAATTATTCCAATTGCTAAAATAAAACTTAAAAGAACAAATATATTTATCGACAATCCAAAAATATAAAGACCTAAAAAAGATGCTATTAAGCTTACTGGAAGAGCGATTGCTGGAACAACTACAGCTTTAAGATTCCCGAGAAATAAATAAATTATTAGCACTACTAATACAAAAGCAATCAAAAGAGTTTTATATACCTCTTCTATAGCAGCCTCCACATAGTTTGCTCTATTAAATGAAACTCTTAAATCTAATTCACTTGGTAAAGATTTTTTAACTTCTACTATCTTTTTTTTGATTTCATCCGAAAGTTCGACTGTTGAAGCTCCACTTCTCGCATAAATACCAATACCCACAGTCCTTAAATTAACCTGATCTTTTGTTTGGGCTTTAAAAAGTGTTTTTTCTGAAACAGGTCCAAATTCAATATCAGCAACATCAGATAACAAAATGACTCTATTATTTGTTTTTTTGATTGGTAATTGTTTTATCGAATTTATGTCATTATATGATTTATCTAAATTTAATGTCAGGTCAATGTTATCTGCCTCAAGAGTACCAGCTGGAAGACTTATATTTTCTCCACGCATTGCAAGTTCGACTTCCTTAATAGTTAAATCATTTGCAGCAAGTTTAATTGGATCTATCCAAACTCTGATACTTAATTCTCTAAGACCACCAACAAGAATTCTTCCAACATTTTTAATACTAGAAAACTGATCAACTAAATATCTTTCTGCATAGTCTCCTAATTCAAGATCACTCCAAGTTGCAGACGATAACGACAACCACATAGTCGTGGTAAAACCAGCTGCCCTTTTTAATATTTGAGGAGGATCAGATTCAGATGGTAAATTATCTACAACTCTCGCAACTCTCTCTCTTATATCGTTTGCAGCGTTATCTAAATCAATGCTAGTATCAAACTCTACGTTAATTGTGCTTCTTCCATTCTCAGATTTTGAATCTATATTTTTTATACCTTCAGCACCTCCAATAACGTCTTCAACGACTTGAGTAACTTCTTGATCCACAATTGATGCTGATGCAGATTTGTAATCTACTTGGACTTGGACTACAGGTGGTTGTATTCCATTGGGTAATTCTCTAACTGGTAATTTCCAAAAGACAAATAAACCAAAAATAATTAAGATTAAAGACATTACCCAAGAAACAGCTGGTCTTTTTATGCTTAGTTCAGTGATAAACATTTATTTTGTAATAGGTTTTATTTTTCCTCTAGGTCTTACTTTTTTTAATCCTTCTGCGACGATTATTTCCCCTTCACTTAATCCAGAAATTACCTCGATATTTTTATTACTTCTTAGACCTGTTTTAACCTCAGTTTTATTTGCAACATTTTCGGCATTTATTTTGTAAACATAGGATTTGTCGCCTTCAATCATCACACTTGTATCAGGTACACTTAATGCGTTTCTAAGATTAAATTTAACGCTTACTTCTAAAAGAGATCCCGAGATTAGTTCGAGATCACTATTTTGCACTTTAATTCTGGACAATATACTTCTTGTATCAGCGTTAATCCTGCTTGATACAAAATCAACTTCACCTGAAAAAGTTTTGTCTTTAAAACTAGATAATTTTACATCAACTGGAAGACCTTTTTTAATAGATGCAGAATAATTCTCTGGAATTTTGATGTCTGAGTAAATAGTTGAATTATCATCCAATGTTATGATGAATATATTGTTAGATACAAGAATATCTTCCGTAAGACCTGTATAACCGAGCACTCCACTGAATGGAGCTATAATATTTCCACTTTTCAACTTGATTATTACGTCTCCTTTTTTAACAAAGTCTTTCAATTTAAAATCTTCAAAAAGATCATCTTTTTTTATTTTAAAAGTCTCAGATTTTTTTGAAATTGCGGTGCCAAAGGTCTCTATTGTCTCAGCAAATTCTTTTTTTACTACTTCAGTGACAATTATTCCTGGAGGGGGTCTTTTACTAAATTTTTTTTTGAAATGATTTCCAATCATTGTTCTACCAATAATTACTGCCGCAATGATTAGAAAAAATATTAAAATAATTGATATAGTTTTAGTTGATCTTTTCATTCTTTTTAAATTAACCCGTACTCAGCCCAAGAACCATCATAAATACAGGGTCGATATTTATCATTTATTAAAGAATAAGCTAGTGCCAAAACACACGCGGTTACGCCAGATCCACATGAAAAAACAATATTTTTATCATTTAAGTTTTTTAAGGAAGATTGAAAAATTTTTTCAAGTTCTTGTTTATTTCTAAAAGTTCTATCCTGATTAAGACAAGAGCCAAATGGTATACATACAGAATTTTTAATATTACCACTTTTTAATCCCTCTCTAGGCTCAGGAACCTTTCCTTCAAATCTTTCTTTGCTTCTCGCATCAACAACCCTAAATTTTTGGATTTCTATATTTCGATTAATTGAATCTTTGTTTTTTACTAATTCCCGATTTTCAAAACTTTTGTAGTCTGACTTCATAACTTCAGATAAATTATTTGTTACTTTTCTTTTTTCTTCAAGCCATTTTTTTAAACCCCCATTTAAGACATGAACAAGTTTAGGATCATGACCATAATAGATAAAATTAAACCAACAGCGACATGAGCTTACAACATCAGAATTATCATAAATAATAATCATATCCTCATTTTTTACTCCCATCTTTGAGACTATTTTTTCCCATTCATTTTTATTCACTAACATATGCGGAAGATTTGTATTTTTGTCAGAATTATCATCTAGGTCAAAAAAAATGGACTCTGGGATATGTTGAGTTTTATACTCTTCAAAACCATTTCTTTTCGTTTGTGGCATGTGCCACGAGCAATCAATTATTTTTACTTTGTCTTTGTTATTTTCGAGCCAATCAGTTTCAACTAATGACATTATCTCTTTTCTAAATATTTTTGATGATATTCTTCAGCAATACAATAGTTTTTTAGAAGGGAAATTTTTGTTACAACTTTCCCTGATAACTTTTTATTGACCTGGTCAAGAACATTTTCTGCAATTTTTTTTTGATTGTCATTCAAATAAAAGATTTCACTTCTATATTGTGTACCAAAATCTGGTCCTTGAGAATTTAGTGTAGTTGGGTCATGAATTTCAAAAAAAATTTTTAAAATTTCTTCATAAGTAATTACCTTCTCATCAAAATCAATTTTAACAACTTCAGCATGATTTGTACTTCCTGTACAAACTTCTTTATAGGTGGTTTGTGAACTATTACCACCACAATAGCCAACTTCAGTTTTGATAACGCCACTAATTTTGCTGAATTTGATTTCAGGCCCCCAAAAACATCCAAGTGCTAAAACTGCTATTTCCATTGATTATGATTTAAATTAATTTACAAATTATTCGTATGCTTAGTAAAAATCAATTGGGATTTTTGTACATGTTTATGTCTGTTTGTGCATTCTCACTAATGGATATAATTGTCAAGTGGTCAGTCGATTATCCAATCGGACAGGTTTTATTTTTTAGAGGGTTTTTTGGGATACTATTTTATTTTTTCATTATACCAAGAGATAGACTTCTCAATTTTTATCAAACCAAAAGACCAGGCTTGCATGCTTTAAGGTGCTTGTCGGGTTTAATTGCTTTAGTAGCAATATTTATTGCTTTAAGAAAATTACCTCTAGCAACTGTGGTAAGTATTTCTTTTGCTGCCCCAATTTTTACAACTATATTTTCAATTTTTTTATTGAGTGAAAAAGTTGGAATTTATAGATGGTTAGCTGTGATAGTTGGTTTTATAGGAATATTAGTAATCACTGAACCAGGGATAAGTGAACTTAACATTTATTATATTTTTCCCATAATATTTTGTCTTGGTCTATCTTATGTAGCAATATCAATTAGACAATTATCAACCACGGAACCAGTTTGGTTAATTTCATTCTATTTTTCCTTATCAATAACACTATTGAGTTTTTTAACTATTCCACAAGGATGGGTTATGCCCAATTTACAGGATTTTATTTTATTATCTTTTATAGGTATTTTTGGAGGTGTTGCAAATTTATGGTTAAGTCAGTCATATAAGTATTCTGAGGTTTCTTTGGTAACTCCTTTGAAATATTTAGCTCTTTTGTTTGCAATAATTTTTGGATACTTTATTTGGGGTGAGGTTCCAACAATCAAAACTCTTCTCGGAGCCTCTTTGGTAATTATTTCAACATTAATTATTTTTAGAAGAGAAATTTACAATAAAAAAATAATTACCTCTAAAACAATCAATGACTAAAGTTCCAAAATACTGGAATAAAGCTAAAAGATATTTGTCCAAAAGAGATAAAATAATGTCAAGATTAATCAAAAATTATCGAAGTCCCAATGAAACGATTCTAACCTCAAGAAAGGATATTTTTTTTTCATTGTGTAAAAGTATTATTGGTCAGCAAATAAGTGTTGTTGCAGCAAATTCAGTTTTTTTAAAATTTAAGAAAAAATGTAAAAACAAAATTAATCCTAAAAATGTATCTAAATTGACAACAACACAACTTAAAAATTGTGGATTAAGTAGGCAAAAAGTCTTAGGAATAAAAAGTTTAGCCAAACAAATTCTTAATAAATCCTTTAATCCTAAATTAATAAAGAATATGAGTGATGAGGAAGCTATAGTTTATTTATCTAATTTAAGACAAATAGGTAGATGGTCGGCTGAAATGATTTTACTTTTTACTTATAATAGATCTGACATTTGGCCTATACAAGATATTGGGCTCTTGAGAGCGATTTCTAAAAATTATAATAAAAGATATTTTCCACCGGAAAAATTTGTGTCTTTACTTCAAAAAAGATTTTCACCTTATTGCTCAGTAGCTACATGGTATTTGTGGAGAAGTATAGATCCTGAACCTATTCAGTATTAAATCCCTCAACGATTTGCATGTGTCTTATAGTGGTCTTTTTGGCTAAATCCCAACCAGCCTGATATTCTTTAGATTGATGACATTTCAAAGCTTGCTCGAAATTTGGAAATTCCCAAACCACAGTTCTTAAAAAATCATCACCATCGAAAGTTGTATGTTTGCCACCTCTAACTAAAGGTAGACCACCATAACTTTTAATAATTGGAGTTACTGTCTCTGCATACTTTTTTAAATTTTCTTGGTCATCCACTTTAGTATACATACTTATCCAATAAGCTTTCATGATTTCTCCTTTTTAATTATTTTTAATTATGATAATAAATTTCATGGCAGAGAAATTAATTATCAGTTTTGATGAATATACTCAAATTGTTGAAAAGTTAGCAATACAAATTCATGAAAAATATAAACCAACTGTATTAGTTGGCATTATGAGAGGGGCAGCTCCTATTATTGATATTTTATCAAGAATTTTGAAATTACCAATCGCATATATTGTTATTCAAAGTTATTCAGGTAAAGGTTTAGAGGATCAACAGGGCCAATTGATGTTTGCAAGAGAAATAAGTTCTTTGGCAAATAACAAAGATTTTAATAAGGTTCTTCTAATAGATGATCTTTCAGATACTGGTTTAACGCTTAATAAAAGCATTGAGTGGTTGAAAAATTACGGCCCAACTAAAGATTATATAAAAGAAGTAAAAACTGCTTGTTTGTGGAAAAAGAAATCGTCAACTTTTGAACCTGATTTTTGTCCTATCAGATTAGACTCAGACCCTTGGATTGTTCAACCTACAGAACATTATGAAGAATTGTCAATTGAGGAGATTGTGAGAAAAAATAAACAGGGCTAGTATAAACTAGCCCTGTTCAATTAATATTTAAGCAACTGCAAAGCTTACAACACTCAAAATTGCTATTACCCAAATAGCTGGTGAAGTAGTTGCAAATTTACCAGTGAATATCTTGATTAAAGCATATGATACGAAAGCTAGAGCAATACCATTGCTTATACTATAAGTTAAAGGCATAGCGATCATTGCAAGAATTGCTGGAGCAGACTCTGAAACATCGTTCCACTCTATATCAGTAATATTTCTTATAAATAGGACTGAAACAAAAAGTAAAGCAGCACCATCAATTTGTTTTGGCAAACTAGTTGCTAAGGGCGCAAAAAATATACATGCTAAAAATAATATACCAATTACCAAAGAGGTCATGCCAGTCTTTCCACCAGCTTTTACCCCAGCCCCAGACTCAACGTAACTAGTTACCGTTGTGGTTCCCATTACAGCTCCTGCAACAGTACTTACGCTGTCTGATAACATTGCTTTATTGATGTCTTTAACTTTTCCATCTTTGCCCACTTTTCCAGCTACATTGGCAACTGAAGTTAAAGTTCCTGCAGTATCAAAAAAGTCTACAAACAATAAAGTAAATATGACTGTAGACATTCCAGCTGTCATAGCTGCAGATAAATCAAATTCAAAAAGATAAGTCATTGAAGGAGGAGCACTTGCGATACCATTAAACTTTGCAAGACCCGTAGCCCAAGCAATTATACTAAATACCAAAATACCAATAATGATATTACCTTTAACGTTCATCTTATCTAAAACAATTATTGCAATAAAAGTTGCGCATCCTAATAAAACAAGTGGATCACTTAAATTTCCAAGCTGTACTAAAGTTACAGGATTATCAACAACTACTTCCATTATCTGAAGACCAATAATTGCTAAGAACAAACCAATTCCTGCGCCAATTCCTAACTTTAAACTCTTAGGGATAGAGTTGATAAGCCATGCTCTTATTGGTGTTAATGATATAATTAAAAATAATACACCAGCAACTAATACAGCACCCAAAGCTTGTTGTGGTGTATATCCCATACCTGCACAAACTCCAAAAGCTACAAAAGCATTAATCCCCATTCCTGGCGCAAGACCAATCGGCCAAGTTTTTCCATGAAATGCCATTATGAAACAAGCTAAAGCAGTTGCTAAAATAGTTGCAGTGTAAACTGCACCGAAATCAAAGAAACCTTTCTCGGGTCCGGCAAATTCACCTGATAAAATAAACGGATTTAAAAACATAATGTAGGCCATGGTTAAAAAAGTAGTAGTCCCGGCTATTACTTCTGTCTTAAAATCTGTTTTGTGTTTTTTGTACTCAAAATATTTGTCTAACATTATTCCTCCTATTCTGACTAAATAGATGATTCTTTTGATAAATACCTAGCTAAATCTAATTTTATTAACATAATTCAACTAACAAGTTTATATTTTGGTCATATTTAGAAGCTAGAAAGTGAAAATGAGAAATTTTAAATTAATGTTGTTGTTACTTAGTTTCTTCCTAATGGTTACTGCATGCCAGACCGTACAAGAAAAAACTGACAAAATTGTTGAGCAAGAAAATAAAAGATTGGGTAAATACATAGGTCAATTATCCAGTGAACTTAAAATTGATCTGGGAAATCCTGATGAAGATTTTAAGAATGAAAAAGGAAATCAAGTTCTTGTTTATAAAACAAAAAAATATGGTATTTCTTGTGAAAGAAAATTCGAAGTAGACACTAACTCAGTGGTGATTGGATTTTCATCAAAAGGATGTTTTTAGTTTACTTGCGGAGCTAGTTACCCCGCAAGCAAGGCTTTAACTTATCTAATTTCGATTAGTTTTTTCTTCTTATGCTCTGGTACAATTCTCTCGCAAGATATTGTTAAAAGTCCATCTTTGAGCTCAGCACCATTTACTTTAACGTCATCAGCAATTGTAAATGATCTAGCAAATTGTCTTTGAGATATTCCCTTATGAATGATCTCTCCATCAGCATTTTTATTTTCTGATTTATCAATTTGTTTTGTTCTTACAGTTAATAAATTATCTTCGAACTCAACCTCAACATCTTTTTTGTTGAATCCTGCTAAAGCAACTTCAATAGCGTAGTTATCTTTACCAGTTTTTCTGATGTTGTATGGTGGGTAATTGGATTGCATTGTCATTGCACCATTTCCCAGCATATTCTCAAATTGATCAAACATATCGTCAAACCCAATTGAGAATGGTCTTAATGAGTTAAATATAGATAGATCCTTACTTGTCATATATCCTCCTTTGTTAAGCAAGTTTATTTATAAGCCCCATTAGGCGACCTACCTCTTTTATGTAGGAACGATTTAAGTTTTTTCAAGATTGAGAAATTAAATTTTTTTTGAAATTTTTAGTGCAAAAGCATAGTCTAAAGCTATTTCTTCTATAGCACCATCTCTACCTGATTTTCCACCATGACCCGCATCCATTTCTGTTTTTAAAAGTAATAAATTATTATCTGTTTTTAAGTCTCTTAGCTTGGCAGTGAATTTAGCAGGCTCATCAAACAATACTCTATTGTCACTTAAACTAGTAGTGATTAACATATGAGGGTAGTCCATTTTTTTTATATTATTATAAGGAGCATAAGAAAATATATAATCAAAGTGATCTTTATTATCTTTGGCATTACCAAACTCATCAAATTCACCAACTGTTAATGGTAGAGAGTGATCAAGGTTAGTAGTTAAAGAGTCAACAAATGGAACCGCCATTATAATTCCTAAAAATAATTTTGGAGATTGGTTTACCACTGCTCCCATTAATAATCCACCTGCAGATCCACCCATACCAATGATCTTACCAGCAGAAGAATATTTATTTTCAATTAAATATTTAGCTGCATAAATGTAATCCTCAAAAGTATTTTTTTTGTTTGTTAATTTTCCCTCTTTCCACCATTTCATGCCTTTTTCCATTCCACCTCTAATATGAGCTGTAGCCCAGATGATATCTCTGTTGATCAAACTCAAACGTGTAGATGAAAAACTAGGGCTCATTGAATTTCCGTATGAACCATAACCGTACAGTAAGACATTTGCAGTTCCATCAATCTTAGTTTTCTTATGTCTTGTTATTGTTAAAGGAACCATTCTTCCATCATGAGATTTATACTCAATTCTCTCTACGATATAATCTTCTAAATTATGGCCTGATGGAATTTCTTGTTCTTTAACTAATTTTTTAGATTTATCTGAAAGATTATATGAATAAACTCTTGAAGGAGTTTTCGGCGATGAATATCCAAGGTAAATTTCGTCTGTGTTTCGATCTTTTTGTTTAAGAGAAATATTTGGTACGTATACTTTTTCATCTGAAAAAATTAATTCTTCCTCAAAATTTGTTGATATATTTCTAATAAATAACTTATCTAATGCATCAGAAGTTTCTGATCGAATTATCCAATTTTTTAAAAACACACAACCACCAATTAAAACCTCATTTTTTGAAGGTACAAAAGGTTTCCAATTTTGGTTCTCTAAGCTTGAAGAGATATCAATCTTAAAATCCTCAGCACTATTATTTGTATGATTGTAAAAATTATTAGCCCAAGAATTTATAGAGTATAAAATCCCTCTTTGTCTTTTAATAATTAATTTTGGCTTTGGAGTTATTTCATCAACACTAAAGTAGTATTGTTCTGATGTGTTGTGATCAGAAGTTGTTATAAGATAATATTTTTCGTCAGAGGTTAAGCTTATTCCAACTGTAAAAGCTTCACTTTTTTCCTCAAAGACTAAATAATCATCACTTAAAAGGTCTCCAATTTTATGTCTATATATTTTTCGGGCACGATGATTTTCATCTAATTTTGAATAAAAAATATATTTATCGTCTAGACTAAAAGTAATACTACCAGATGTGTCCGTAATTTCTTTTGTGACCAACTTATTTGTTGAAATATTTCTTATGAAGATTTTGTAATATTCCGACCCTTTGGTGTCCAGAGAATATGCAAGTAATTTATCGTTATGGCTCACTTCTAAATCTCCCAATCCAAAATATTCAACACCTAATTTATCTTTTTCTTTATCTCCGTTCCAAATTTCTTCAACATTATCTGTATTAATTTTTTTACGTAGTTTGATAGAATAATTTCCTTCTGTTGTAGTTTTTGTCCAATAATCATAAGTATGGTCTCTAAAAGGAAGAGACTCATCATCTAATTTTATTCTCCCCTTTATTTCATCAAAAAGTTTTTTCTGTAAGTCTTTAGTATCTTTAAGATGATAGTCAGTATGATTGTTTTCTTCAATCAAGTATTTTTTTACTTCTGGATTTAACTTATTTTTGTCTTTTAAGACTTCAAGAATATCTTTTTGATGTATCCAGCTGTAATTATCTTCCCAACTTGTGTTGTGACAAGATTTTATTTCCAGTTTTTTTCTAAGTTGTGGTACTTTCATAAAAAAGAAGAACTATATGAATATCATAATTTATACATTAGTCATTTTGACTATTTTATACTTTCTATTGAAATTTATAACTAAGATTTCTTCAAAAAAAATATCAAAGGGTCTAAGGATTTTATTAATACTTGGATTTATTGTATTAGCAATTTTATTTGCCATCGGTGGGCGTTTTTTATTAACGTTGCCTTTTACATTAGCTAGTCTTGCATTATTGAAATTAAAAGGTCTATCTATTTTTCAATTAATATCACTTTATAGATTAATTCAAACATTGAGAAGATCAGGAAGATTTTCTTTTAATCAATCGAACCTAAATAACTCATCTTCAATTTCAGTAACTGAAGCATATAAAATATTAAATTTAGATGTGAATAAAAAAATTACAAAAGAAGATGTAAATAAAGCTTATGTTAAAATACAAAAAAAAATCCATCCAGATATTTCACCGGAGACTGCTAGATTGTCTTCAATTGTAAATGAAGCAAAAGATATAGTTTTGAACGATATTTCCTAATTTAATATCTCTATAGCTTTATCAAATATTTTCTGTGGATTAATTTTGTCTTTTCCAGAGGTAAAATGACTTACTGTTACCTCACCATCTGGAATAATGGGAAACATTTTAGAATTATAATTTCCATAAATCACTGGAGTATCAACCATTAAAGTTATGGTTTTAATACCTAAAGCTGCAGACAAGTGACTAAAACTGGAGTCATTACAAACAGATAGTTTACAGTTCTTTATAATCGGCAATATTTCTTTGATTGGTAAATCATCCAATGGCAAACATATGTCTCTAAATTTTGATCCAATTATTTCATTTAAAATAATTTGTTCATCACTATTTTTTCCAGTAGCAAGAAAAAATCTACATTTTTTAACTTTTGAAATTTTATCTATAAAATTGATAAATATTTTGGGAGGAACTCTTTTTGTCGGTCCAGAGCCACCAATTCCTAAAAGTATATTAATTTCATTTTTATCAATTTTGTATTTTTTAATTGATTGTAAAATTGTGTCATCGTTTATATGAATCTCAGGATCCCCAATCTCATTAATATTCAATTTATCTCTCAAAAATTTTTTTGGAGTATCAATTATATGCTGGTTAGTTTTACTAAATAATGGGTATTGATAAATTTCAGATATTCCAGATAGTTTTGCAACTAAGTTAAATCTTAGAGAAGAATTAAAAATAAAAATTTTATCAAAATTAGATTTTTTTAAATCTTTAATTAAATTTATTGAACCAAAAAAACCATTATGTCTTTTTTTATAAGAATTTTTACCCCTTTCTAAAATAAGAATTTCATCAATATAATTTGTCTCGTACAAAAACTCATTAGCCTTAGAATTTTCTTTTACCAATAAACTTATAGGTGAATTATATTTTTCAGATATAGCCTTTATGAAAGGTAAAAAGATCACAGTATCACCGATTCCCATTCTATTTTGGACAGCTAATATTTTCATATTCGATTTATAAACTTTACTAATTTTTATATTTTATATAAATTTTTAATATGACAAAAATAAGTGGGATATATGCAGCTTCAATGTCAGTTTTGAACTCTGATTTAAGCTTAAATATTGAAAAAACCATATCACATGCAGAAAATTTAATTGATCAAGGTTGTCATGGCACAGCAATATTTGGAAGCACTGGCCAAGCACAATTAATTCCTATCGCTGAAAAGATTAAATTATTAAATCATCTTTCAGAAAGTAAATACAAAGAAAAACATTTAATTGGGACAGGTTTAAATTCTTTAAATGAAACAATTAATTTGATGAAAATTTCAGTGTCGCTAAACTTTAAAAAATTTTTAATCATGCCACCAGCTTATTATAAATATCAAGATAAGGATGTAATAAACTTTTACACAAAAATTATTGATGCAATACCAGATTCTAAAATTATACTTTATAATTTTGAAAAATTGTGTGGATATAAATTTAGTATTGAATGTGTAGAAAAATTAGTTCAAAAATTTCCTGATCAAATTGTCGGTGTGAAGGATAGTTCTTACAATTTATTTGAAAAGTTAAAGTTGGAAAATTTTTCAGTTATGCCAGGTTCAGAGTCAAAATTACTTAAAGGATTAGAAAATGGTTGTTCAGGCATTATTACTGCAACTTGCAATGCTACATCTCAATTAGCTAGAAAAGTTTACGATGATTTTAAAGAAAAGAAAGATCATTCTTTTAACCAAAAATTAGTTAATGTCAGAAATACTTTTGAAAAATATAATTTAATTTCAGCTCTTCATACTTTGTTCTCAAAGGAGAACAAAATTTATGGAAATCTATTACCACCTTTAAGTCTACTTAGCGAAGTTGATGAGAGAAATCTTTTGAAGAGTTTAAAAGATTTAAATTTTGAAACAAAGTCACAATTGGCAGCTTGAGATGTATTTAGCGAGATTTCTCAATAAAGTGTTTAAAAAAGGAGGGTTTATCCTTACCGATGCTGACTCCAAGGATTATGTTATTGGTCAGCCAACTGATGATCCTATTAAATTAAAAATTCTAAATAAGAAACTTCATTATAAATTACTATTCCATCCAGATCTTTACTTTGGGGAGGCATATACAAATGGAGATATTGTTATCGAAAATGGATCTCTTACAGATTTTTTAGATCTAGCATTGATGAATATTGGAAGAAACGAGTTAAACATTTTTAGTTATCTTTTAAATAAACTAAGGGGGTCTTACAGATATCTTACCAATTTTAACTTTATCAAAAAATCCAAAATGAATGTTTCACATCATTATGATATCAAAGATGATCTCTATGATTTGTTTTTAGATCCTAAAAGACAATATTCATGTGCTTATTTTAAAAATGAAAATGATAGTCTTGAAACTGCACAGAATAATAAGATTCAACATATAATTAAAAAATTAAATATTAAACCTGACCAAAAAGTTCTAGACATAGGATGTGGCTGGGGATCGTTAGCAATTGATATTGCTAAAAATGCTAAGTGTGAAGTTACAGGAATAACCCTATCAGAAAATCAAATAAACTATTGTAATCAAAAAGCAAAAGAAATGAATTTACAGAACCAAGTAAAATTTAAACTGATGGATTATAGAGAGCTGGATGAGAAATTTGATAGAATAGTGAGTGTTGGCATGTTTGAACATGTTGGAAGGAAATTTTATAAAAAGTTTTTTAAACAAATTGAAAAATTGTTGAAAGATGATGGAGTTTCGTTAATTCACACTATTGGGTCTGTTAACCCACCAAGAGATCCTCATCCTTGGATTACAAAATATATTTTTCCTGGTGGTTATACACCAAGCTTAAGTGAAGTGACGAATCCTATTGAAAAAGCTGGCTTAATTGTAACCGACATTGAAGTTTTAAGACTTCACTATTCCCATACTTTAAGACACTGGAAAGAAAACTGTTTAAAAAATAAAGATAAAATAATCCAAATGTTCGATGAAAAATTTTTTAGAATGTGGGAGTTTTATCTCGCTGGTTGTGAAATGGCATTTAAGTGGGGTGATCAAGTTGTTTATCAATTTCAACTCACTAAAAATTATAGATCAACCCCCGTGACTAGAGACTATATTTATCAATAAATTATTGATAGAATCATTTCTTCTCAGAAATGAAAAAAAAACAAAAAAAATCAAAAAAAAAAAGAAAAGTATTAAAAAAAGCCAAATCTTATAAGTTTCGAAGAAAAAGTAAAAAAACTAAAAGGGTTGTTAAAAGATTCAAAAAAAAAAGAATTATCAAAAAAAGGAAAAATAAGGTTAAAAAATTAAAAAAAACTAATTATTTAAAACAAATTAAAAAAACCCAAAACGAAAGTATAGTTTTAAAATTAGTTAAATTACAGCTATCCCTGAAACCTCAATTCAATTTTAAATTTAATTTTAGTTTAGAAAAACATATTCAAGGTTTTTTTGATAAAATTTCAGAGACAATTTCAAGTTATAAAGTTTTAAAACGTGATGAAAGAAGAAGAATTAAGATAGAAAAAATTGAAAGAGAGAGGGCAGAAAAAATTGAGTTGGCTAAACAAAAAGAGGAAGAACAAGCTCTCAGGGTCAAACTAAAAGAACAAACACTTAAAGAAGAAGCTAGATTAGAAAAACAACGAGTAAAAGATATAAAATTATTCCTAAGAAAAGAGCAAGCACTTTTGAGAATTGAGCAAGCTGAAAAACAAAAACAGTTTTTAAAACAATTAAGACTAGATAAACAAATTGAAAAATTCAGAATTAGAGAAGTCAAGGAACTAGAAAAACTTGAGAAAATTTCTTTAAAAGAAAAAAGAGAAGACTATGCAGGTTTACAAGAAAGAATTGATAAACTTAAGGAAAAATATCGATTACTTCGAGATCAAAAAATTAAAGAAAGGGTTGAAGCATTAGGGGTTAAACTTCAAGGTGATGAAGATAGAGAAACCTTATTAGAAAAAGAAAAAGAATATACTTTAGCAAGACAAAAAATTGAATTTGCATTAGAAAGTTTTTACAGAAGTGCAAGTAGCCTAGTATTTCAGTTAAATAAAAGACATATCACCCGCGACATGTCTATTTTTCGTTGTATAGACAGAAGATTTGAAACTGGTGAAGTTTTTATTAAATGGGATGAGTCACAAGATGATGACTGGTTATTATTAATTTATATTAAAAATAATTCTCCAGATGAAGGAATTGTTATTGAAGATAAAACTAATCCTGAAAAAAATCTTTCTCATGAGTTTAGAAATGTAGATATTTTCAAAGCGTCAGATACAATGGTAGACTCTTTAACGCAACTCATTGCAAGGAAAAGAGCCAAAAATAACAATTAAACATTTATATTAAATTAGGTATTATCTGTAATGATTTTAGGATCTGCCTTTCTAATAATTTTATATTTAATTTTCAGATACATTATTGCGTGGATCACATATTTTAATAATTTGGACCCAAGACTTGGTGATAGTACATGGCGGTTTACGTATGATTATCCAGTAGTTGGTGAGAGAGATATCTCTGATTTGGATGATAAGGACTTTGTTAGATTAAGAAGAAAAAAGAATAAAATTATTTTATTAATGTACTCAATAGTCTTGGTGATGTTTGTATCTTCTATGTCTCTATTAAGTAAATTTTTATTATTTTTTACAAGTTAGATTTTTTAAGTTGCTTTTTATTTTTTAAGTAAAGAAAAAAAGCTACTATTTCATATACAAGTGAAAATATATTAAAGATGATTGGTAACTTAAAAAATTTATATAGAAATTTATATTTTGGCATTTTTTTCCATAATAATAAAAAAGCTTCCGCACCTCCAATAACTTTTTCACCATCTTTGACATGCAGTCTTCTCAAAAGTTGTTTACTATCTTTAGAGGTTTCTTGTTCTGCTAATTCATTATCTGTAATATCAACCCAATCAATTTCCTCTATTTCTTCCTTCTTATAGAGATCAATTTCTGCCTTACAAATTTTACAAGAATTATTAAAATAAACTTTCATAATTAGATGTTTTATTACTAATTTGTCCCATATATGTACATGCGTAAAATACTCTAGTTGAAAAATCTTTGAAACAATCTATTTAATATCTTCTATGAGCAATTTCTTTGAAAAATCTGACCTATCAAGAAGTGAGGCTGAAAATATTATTTCGGATACTCTTCAAAAATGTGATGATGGTGAGTTGTACTTAGAAAATTCTAAATCCGAGTCAATTTTACTAGATGATAATAAGATAAAAAATTCTAGTTATAATTCAGATTTAGGATTTGGGTTTAGAGCTATCTCCGATGAAGTAGTTGCTTATTCTCACTCTAACGAAATTTCAAAAAACTCCTTAAAGCAATCTTCAGAAAATTTAAAGTCGACACTTAAATCTGTCAAAGGTACCTACAATCATGAAATTCCTAAATCTAATAAGAAATATTATGAAAACATTAACCCAATTGAACAAATATCTCTTAATGAAAAAATTAAAATACTTAATGAGGTAAATAATTATTTACGTTCAAAAAATGACAACATTAAACAAGTTACAGCTAATTTTTTGGGAGAACAAAAATCAGTTGAAATAATCAGATCTGGTGGAGAAACTTTAACTGATGTTCGTCCTTTAATAAGATTTAATGTATCCGTCATGCTTGAGAAAAATGGGAGAAAAGAGACAGGTGTGTATGGTGTTGGGGGAAGACAATCTTATGACTCTTATTTAAAAGATGATAATTGGAAAAGTGTTTGTGATGAGGCTTTGAGAATAGCCTCGGTAAATTTAGAGAGTAAACCTGCACCAGCTGGTGAAATGAAAGTTGTGCTAGGACCTGGTTGGCCGGCAATATTAATTCATGAGGCTGTTGGTCATGGTTTAGAAGGGGATTTTAACAGAAAAAAAACCTCAGCTTTTCATAATTTAATGGGCCAAAAAGTTGCAAGTGAGGGAGTTACAATTGTTGATGATGGTACTATTGATAACAGAAGAGGTAGTCTTACAATTGATGATGAGGGAACCCCGACAGAAAAAACTGTTTTAATTGAGAATGGGATTTTAAAAAATTTTATGCAAGATCGTCTAAACGCTCGTTTAATGAAAACCAAATCTACTGGTAGTGGAAGAAGAGAAAACTATAGACATATTGTTCTTCCAAGAATGAGAAATACGATGATGCTGAGTGGTAATCAGACTCAAGATGAGATGATTAAAGCTGTCGACAAAGGTATTTTTGCTGTGAGTTTTGGTGGCGGACAGGTTGATATTACCTCTGGAAAATTTGTATTCAATTGTACTGAGGCTTATGAGATTGTTAATGGCAAAATTGGATCTCCAATTAAAGGTGCAACACTTATTGGAGATGGACCTTCAATTTTAAAAGAAGTTTCTATGGTTGGGAATGACATGATGATGGATCCAGGTATTGGAACATGTGGAAAAGCTGGCCAAGGTGTTCCCGTAGGCGTTGCTCAACCATCTATACTAATTAATAAGATGACTGTTGGTGGCACAAAACTTTAAATGGTCAAAGATCAAGAATTTCTAGAGAAAAAAGCATCATATTGTTTAGGTTTAGCTAAGAAATTAGGCGCAACCGAGTCCAGTGTGATTGTTAATAACTCTGTATCTGAAACTGTTAATTTTAGAAATAAAAAACTAGACGAGTCTAATAGATCAGATGATCTTGGAATAAGCATTACCACTTACATTGGAAAAAAAAAGTCATCAATATCTTCTTCTAATTTACTTGATGATAATCTAAACATTTTGATTGAAAAATGTGTTGAGACAACAAAAAATACTCCTGAAGATGAATTTAATTCATTACCAGATAAAGATTTATTGGCCAAAGAAATTAAGGATTTAGATCTTTATGACGATACCCATATAGAAAACGATCAAAAAATAGATTATTTGAAAAAATTAGAATCTGCTGCTTCCAATGATAAAAAGATTGTTAATACAGAATCTAGTTTTACTCAAAATAAATCAAATTTTATTTTAGCCAATAGTGAAGGTTTTTGTGCTGGCTACAAAACATCTTCATTTACAGCTTCGAGCGTCACAGTTGCCAAAGATGAAAAAAGTATGGAGAGAGATTATGAATATTCTAGTAAATGTTTTCTGAAAGACTTGGATGACGCAGGAGAATTAGGTAAACAAGCTGCTGATCAAACAATTAGAAAATTAAGCCCCAAAAAAATAGGTAGTGAAAAAATTGCTATAATTTTTGACAAAAGAATTGCTAAGGGAATACTAAGTACTTTTGCAAGTGCGATTTCATCATCAGCAATATCAAGAGGAACCTCTTTTTTAAAAGATAAAGTTAACCAAAAAATTTTTTCTGATAAAATTAATGTCTTAGATAAACCGGATATACTCAAAGGTTTAGGCTCAAGAAATTTTGATAGCGAGGGGGTTAAAACTGATACTCTTAAGTTAGTAGACCAAGGAATTTTAAAACATTATTTGATTGATACTTACAATGGAAAAAAATTAAACCTTAAATCAAATGGAAGATGTGGAGGGACAAGCAATCTTTATTTTGAAAATGGAAATATTAGTTTTAAAGATTTATTGAATTCAAAATCAAAAAGTCTCTATATTACAGAAACTATAGGACACGGAAGTAACATTGTAACTGGTGATTATTCTGTAGGTGCAACAGGTTTTTTAGTGGAAAACGGAGAGTTTAAGTATCCTATAAATGAAATTACTATTGCAGGTAATTTTAAAGACATGTTTAAGAATATTACTCTCGCAAATGATTTAGAGTTTAAATATTCAACCAATTCACCAACCATGATGATTGAGGGAATGGTTGTTGCTGGTAAATGAGTGAATTTTGCGTAATCGGCTCAGGTATTTCCGGAGCTACAATTGCGAATCTTCTTAATAAAAAAAATTCAGTAATCCTATTTGATAAAGCGAGAGGTCCAGGAGGACGTGCATCTTTCAAAAGAATGAAAGGTAATATAGGTTTTGATCATGGTACTCAATACTTTTCGCCAAAAACCCAAGAATTTAAAAAATTTACCAAAGATTTAATTAAAAAAAGAATTTTAAAGGTTTGGGGTGGTAAACATATTTTTCTTAACTCCAAAAAAAGAGAAAATAAAAAACATCTGAAAATTATAGGTAAAAATGGAAACAATGATATTAGCAAGTACTTATTAAAAAAAATCAATTGTAACTATCAAAGTGAATTAAAAAAAATTCATTATAAAAACAAACTTTGGCATTTATCATTTGCTGATGGAAGATTGAGATCTTTTAAAAGTATTATTTTGACCTGTCCTTTCCCGCAATTAAAAAAACTCTCTAAAAGATTCATAAATAATTCTTTTTTAAAAAAATCAATTAAAATGGATGCAAATATAACTACTATGATTGCTATAAAAAAAAACAAGGAATCAAATAGTAGCTTTCTTTTTGAAGATCCAATTCTTGGTTGGGCTGGTAATGAAAATTCAAAAAAAAGATTTAAATCAAAATATGATTTATGGACCCTTCAAAGTACGTTTAATTGGGCAAATAAAAAAATTAATCAAAATAAAAATAATAAGAAAGAGAATTCAAAAATTATGATTGATAAGTTCTTTCAACTTTCAAAAATTAAAAAAACGAAAATAAACTTCTCTCTTAATCATGGTTGGAAATATTCTTCCAATTCAAAACCTTTCAAAATTAAAAGTTTTTGGGATCCAAAGAAAAAAATAGGCGTTTGTGCTGATTGGTTTGTAGGGCCAAGACTAGAGTCGGGATGGATAAGTGCCCAGGACTTATTTAAAAAAATTTCAAGATAAATTAATCAAAGCTTTTCAATCTGTATTCCCAATTACCCATCCTGGAATAAGTTACTTTTAAAATTCTTAAATTTTCTTGATCGTACCAAATATTAAAGTCTAATCGTTTATCTTTAGGAATATTCATATCTTTAGATTTAAGTGTAAAATGATCTGCATCATAAATTTTTCCATAAAGATCAATTTTTTCTTTTCCTATAAAAGTAACAACCTGTTCTTTAATACTTCCTGATATTGGACTTATTTGAGATCCTGCTTGTAAAATTTTATGATTCCACCAATTTCCAATAACATTATTAATGGATGCCTCGCCATTGAATGAGGAGCCTTTAATATCAAATTTTTTACTATTTTTATTTAATTCTAAATTTACAAATTTTTCTTTATCATTTTGAAGAGTTTTAGAATTATAGGATATCAATTGATCTTTGATATATTTTTCTTTACCATATGACTCAACTTGAAAAATTGTAGTTCCTAATAGATCAACAGAAAATTTAAATTGATTTCTAATGATAGTTTCTTCACCATTTCTCTCAAAAAAATAATAATTGTATCCAATTAGTTCACCATTTCTGTAAATCTCCATTTCAATATTGTTATATTTATTGTAGTGACCTATATGCGCCATAGAAATAACTGGAAAAATAACAATAAACAAAATGGCTATAAATTTTCTCATTTAGTAATTACATTAGTGTATTTTATCTATAATAGAAATAACTTGTTCAAATGTTTTTAAAAATAAAGAAAATACCAAAAGTAAATTGGAGTTCTGATAAGCCATATAATTTCAAACCAAAATTTTCTACTTTCTTTTTTTTATGTTTTGGTCTGACGTTGTTTGGTCTTGGTGAAGGGTTATTGATTGTTTCCTTTACAGGCGCTTCTCCATGGAGTGTTTTAGCTCAAGGTATTTCCTTAAATGTTAATTTAAGTATTGGAACAATTACTCTTTTAATAAGTATTGCTGTTTTAATTTTATGGATTCCTTTGGGTCAAAAACCAGGAATGGGCACAATATTTAATGCCTTAATTATAGCCTTTATGATTGATCTTTGTATTAAATTTGTACCAACCCCATCAAATTATTTTAATCAATTAATCCTAGCGGTAATTTCTGTAATGATGGTTGGAATAGGTGGGGGCATTTATTTAGTTTCTAATCTTGGTGCGGGACCAAGAGATGGATTAATGATTGGTTTACAAAAAGTAACTAATTTACCAGTGGCAGCCGTTAGAGCTTTTTTAGAAATTTCTGTTGTAAGTATTGGTTGGTATTTAGGTGGAACAGTAGGGGTTGGAACTCTTTTATTCGCTTTTGGTATTGGTCCGTGCGTTGCTCTAGGTTTATTTTTAGTTGATAAAATTTTTGATTAGGCAGCAGCGCCTGATTTTTCACTTCTTTTTCTTTCATGAGGATCAAGAATAGCTTTTCTTAACCTACAAGACTCTGGAGTAATTTCTAAAGCCTCATCTGTATTTAACATACTTAATTGTTCAGCAATCGACATTTTTCTTACAGGAGTTAAGACAACATTTTCATCAGTACCCTGCGTTCTCATATTGGTTAATTTTTTTCCCTTCATGACATTAATAATCATATCTCCTGGCTTAGGTGATAGTCCCACAATCATTCCTGGATAAACAGGATCGTTATGAGTTACAAACATTTCTCCTCTTGCCTGTAAATTAAAAATTGCAAAAGCAACTGCCTTTCCTTGTTCCATAGAAATTAGAGCACCATTTCTTCTGCCCTCCATTTCACCTTCAAATGGACCATATTCATGAAAAATTCTATTGATGACACCGTTTCCTTTTGTCAGCGTTAAAAATCTACTTGTATATCCCATCAAACCTCTTGTCGGTGCATGAAATATAAGTCTCTTTTTATTTTTACCAGTATCTTTTAATTCTATTAATTTACCTTTTCTTCTATTCATTGAATCAATTATTTTTGATGAATGCTCTTCATCAAGATCCATTGTAATTTCTTCTATTGGTTCAAGTTTGTTTCCATTTTCATCTTTTTTATAAAGAACTTTTGGAGGGCTCACAGTCATTTCAAAACCTTCTCTTCTCATTTGAGTAAGTAAAATTTCCAACATTAATTCACCACGTCCACTAACCACAAAAGAATCATTTCCCTCATTTTCAGTAAATGTAATCCCAACATTATTTTGTGCCTCTTGAACTAATCGATCTCTAATCTGTGTACTTGTAAGTTTTTTACCCTCTGTGCCAGCCAAAGGCGATGTATTTACAGTGATGGTAATTGACATAGTTGGGGGATCTATAGGAGTGGCTTCTATTGGCTCATTAACTTCAAGATCACAAATAGTATCTGCAACATTAGCTTTTTCTAAACCGGCAACAACTACAATATCTCCAGCTTCACCAACCTCAATTGGAACTTTTTTGGTACCTTCATATCTGAAAATTTTAGTTAATCTTCCTTCATCAACTTTTTCTCCTTTTAAGTTGATTGCCTTAATTGCTTGATTAGCTTTTGCTGTTCCTTGAGAAATTCGACCTACTAAACTTCTTCCTAAAAAACTATCAGCATAAAGAAGTGTAGAAAGCATAGCAAAAGGTTTTGATTTGTTTAATTCAGCTGGTTTAACATGATCTATAATTTTATCTAAAAGTGGATTAAGATTCTCTCTTGGACCATCAACTTCAAGATCAGCCCATCCGGATCTTCCACTGGCATATAAAACTGGGAAATCTAGTTGTTCCTCATTAGCATCTAAACTTACAAATAAGTCGAATGTTTCATCTAGAACTTCATTAGCTCTTTGATCTGATTTATCTAATTTATTTATAACCACAATTGGCTTTAAACCTTGTTTTAATGCTTTTGCTAAAACGAATTTTGTTTGAGGCATCACACCCTCAGCAGAATCTATAAGTAATAATGCTCCATCAGCCATACTAAGTACTCTTTCAACTTCAGCAGCAAAATCTCTGTGGCCGGGGGTATCAATTATATTTATTCTAGAATCCTTCCAATTAATCGAGGCTGGTTTAGCTAATATTGTAATTCCTCTTTCTTTTTCTAATTCTCCAGAGTCCATCAGCCTTTCATCCACAACCTCATTTTCTCTAAATGAGCCACTTTGTTTCATTAGGTTATCAATCAGGGTTGTTTTGCCATGATCAACATGGGCAATTATGGTGATGTTTCTTATAGTATTATTCATAAATCTGGGTTCTTATACATATTTAAACACTTTTGAAAACTTAAAAAAACTCATACTAGGCTTGAATAAATTAAGTATTTTTTTTTTAATTCGAATTTTTTCGCTTTTTGCGTTTAAGTTTTCTTTTTTCTTTTAAACTTAATTTAGGTTTTTTTTTGACACTAGAGTCTTTAAACGATTTTCCACTATATCTTTTTGACATTATCGCAAGTTTTTATAAACAATGATGTGTTATATTTATATATGCAGAATCAGCAACTAGAATTATTTAATAAAAATAAATCATTAAATTTAAAAGAAAAAAAAGAAATTTTTTTAAGGTCTATTTTAAGTAAAAATAGCAAAAGTCAGAATAAATACAAAAGAGTTGCTTTATCAACTATTAGATACGCGGGAGGAAAATCTTTAGCTGTAGGACATTTTTTTGAATTATTACCAAATAATGTGAAAAAAGTAGTTTCTCCATTTTTCGGTGGTGGTTCTATTGAAATAGCTATGAGTAAAGTTTTAGGACTTAATGTAGTTGGTTATGATATTTTTGATATTCTTTGTAATTATTGGAATTTTCAAATTAAAAAACCTGAAATACTTTTTAAAAGATTAAATAAACTAAAACCTACCTTTTCAGAATTTGAGAGAATACGAAAAATCTTAAACAAGGTCTGGAAAAAAGAAGTTAAATTAGATCCACTTACCTTGGCTGTTTATTACGTTTATAATTTTAATTTATCTTATGGGCCGGGGTTTATGGGGTGGACATCAGAAATTTATTTAAACAAAAAAAAATACCAAGCAATGTTAGAAAAAATAAGAAACTTCGAACCTGGAAAATTATCTGTCAAACATGGAGATTTTGAAAAAGTTTTAAAAAAACATAAAAATGATTTTTTGTACTGCGATCCTCCTTATTATATTGGTTCAGACTCTAAAATGTTTAAAGGTGTTTATCCGATGAGAAATATTCCAGTTCATCATAAAGATTTCCCACATGAAAAATTAAGAGATATATTAAAAAAACATAAAGGAGGATTTATATTATCTTACAACGATTGCCCAACAATTAGAAAATATTACAAAGGATTTAAGCATTATTTTCCAAGCTGGCAATATACGATGGGTCAAGGAGAAACCAGAATTGGAAAAAATAGAATTGAAAAAGGTGATGACCACATTAAAAAATCACACGAGATTATAATCTTTGCACCTTCTAAAATGTGAAATCAATTCGTTATTATTTTCAGTGAGTGAATGATTATCATTTTTTCTAAATTCCCTATATTGATTCATTAGCTGGTAGATTTTTTCAGGATATTTTTGACCACGTTCTTGTAAATTCCATTCTGGATAAAATTCAGTTTTATCTAAAAATTAATTATTTACTTATAAATTTTTTTAGAAAATAAAAAAAAGGGCAGTAAAAACTACCCTTTTTGAATTTTTGTTTGAGATTAATGGGAATTACATGTCCATTTCACCCATTTACTACTAAATTTAAATTAATTTTTTTTTAATTTAATTGGTTTTCCGTGGGAATTGTTTTTTTTAGTTCCCTCCGTTGCTAACCAAATTACAAGCGGGATTATTCCAATGATTGTAATTGCAATTAATTGCCACCAACCTGATTTACCAACATCATGCAGGCGTCTTGCGCCTACTGCGATAGAAGGAAAAAAACAGGCAGCAACTGCGATCCAGTACATTACTCCATTTCCTGAAGTATCACCCATAGAAGCATCCCAAATACTGCCTCCAAGTTCTAGCATTGTTGCGAAGAGAAAAAACCACCAATATTCAGAACGAGAACCTCTACCATTAAAGTTAAAGTAATTTGAAAAACAATGTGAGATAGATTGACCAAAGTTCATTAGATAATCTTAACACTTAAATTCTATAAATGGAACGGGAATTCAGCAAAGATAGGTTCTTTGAACATTCTTTGTAAAGTTCTTTGAAGATTTTTAGTACAGACAAAAAAAAAGGCGAGAAAAAACTCGCCTTTTTGAATTTTGTTTTGGATCGGAATGATTACATACCCATGCCGCCCATTCCTCCCATGCCACCCATGCCACCCATTCCACCAGGCATTCCAGCAGGAGCCGCATCTTTTTCTTCTGGCTTGTCAGCTATCATTGCTTCTGTTGTTACTAATAATCCAGAAATTGATGCTGCATCTTGAAGTGCAGTTCTAACAACTTTGACTGGATCAATAATACCCTTAGCAAACATGTCACAATATTCTTCATTTTGTGCATCATAGCCGTGAGTTTTTTTATTCTGTTCTAACAATTTACCAACGACAACTGAACCATCTACACCAGCGTTTTTGGTAATTTGTCTAATAGGAGCTTCTAATGCTCTTCTAACTAAATCAACACCAGCTTTTTGATCCTCGCCTTTGGCTTTTACTTTTTCAAGCTCTTGAGCAGCATATAACAAAGCACATCCACCACCTGTTACAATACCTTCTTCAACAGCAGCTCTTGTTGCATTAAGTGCATCTTCAACTCTGTCTTTTCTCTCTTTAACTTCAACTTCTGTAGCGCCACCAACTTTTATTACAGCAACACCACCAGCTAGTTTGGCTAATCTTTCTTGAAGTTTTTCTTTATCGTAATCAGAAGTTGTTTCATCAATTTGTTGTTTAATTGAGGAACATCTAGCTTCGATATCAGATTTTTTACCACTACCATTTACAATAGTACTATTATCTTTATCAACTTTAACTTTTTTACATGATCCAAGATCATCCAACTTAACATTTTCAAGTTTAATTCCTAAATCTTCAGAAATTACACTTCCACCAGTTAAGATTGCAATATCTTCAAGCATAGCTTTTCTTCTGTCACCAAAACCTGGGGCTTTTACAGCTACTACTTTTAAACCACCTCTTAACTTGTTTACAACTAACGTTGCTAAAGCTTCGCCTTCAACATCCTCAGATATAATCATTAATGGTCTACCAGCTTGCACCACTGCCTCTAAAAGTGGAACCATTGGTTGTAGATTTGTTAATTTCTTTTCATGTAAAAGAATAAAAGGATTGTCTAATTCTGTTGTCATTTTATCACTATTCGTAATAAAGTATGGTGATAAATATCCTCTATCAAACTGCATACCTTCAACGACATCAAGTTCTGTTTCAATTCCTTTATTTTCTTCAACTGTAATCACACCTTCATTACCAACTTTTTGCATTGCTTTTGAAATCATACTACCGATTTCTTTATCTCCATTTGCAGAGATAGTTCCTACTTGAGCAATTTCATCACTATCTTTTACTTTTTTGGCTGAAGAAACTAAGTTTTGTTTTACAACATCTACTGCTGCATCAATACCTCTTTTTACATCCATTGGGTTCATTCCAGCTGTAACATATTTTACACCTTCTTTAACGATCGCTTGAGCTAAAATAGTTGCAGTTGTTGTTCCGTCACCAGCTTCATCATTTGTCTTGCTAGCAACTTCCTTAACCATTTGGGCACCCATATTTTCGAACTTATCTTCAAGGTCAATTTCTTTTGCAACTGAAACACCATCTTTGGTAATTCTTGGAGCACCATAAGATTTGTCCATCACAACGTTTCTGCCCTTAGGCCCTAACGTTACCTTAACAGTATCAGCTAAGATATTTACTCCTCTTATCATTGCTGATCTTGCTTCAGCGTCAAATTTAACAACTTTTGCCATTATACTTTCTCCTTTAACTTATATTATTTACTTGAAATACCCATAATGTCAGACTCTTTCATTATGCTGTATTCTTTACCATCAATTTTGACTTCAGTTCCTGACCATTTGCCAAACAAAACTTTGTCTCCAACTTTAACATCCATTGGAATTTTTTTTCCATCTTCAGTTTTTGCACCACCACCAACAGCAACAACTTTTCCCTCTTGAGGCTTCTCTTGTGCAGTATCTGGTATGATTATTCCTCCAGCAGTCTTTTCGCTGCTATCTAAAACTTCTATTAAAACTCTGTCATGTAACGGTATAAATTTCATATATTCTCCTATATAAATATGGAGTTCATATAGAGATTGGTAATACTATTTCAAGATATACTTAATATTTAGTTTATTAAAAAAACGTAGGAAATTGTGGATTTTTTGGTTTATAGATTATTTTAATGACGAAAAATTTAGACATTGAGGGTTTAAGATCAATTGCAGATGACTATGAATTATTTTATGTGGATATTTGGGGGGTAGTTCATAACGGTATAAATGTCCATAAAAATGCAATTTCTGCTCTTAAAGAAATTTTAAAATTAAAAAAAGATATTGTTCTTTTAACAAACGCACCGAGGCCGAATAAAAATGTTAGAGATTTTTGTGAAAAACTTGGAATGGATAAAACTTTATCAAAATATGTTTTTACATCTGGGGAAGCAGCAATTAAATATTTAAAAAAAAATTTATATTCAGATAAATTTTTTCATGTTGGCCCTCCAAGAGATTTTGATTTATTTGAAGATTTTAAAAAAAATAAAACAAGCAATATAAATGATGCATCATATTTATTATGCACAGGTTTGTTTGATGAGCAAAAGACTGATTTAAATTATTATAAAAATATTTTAGAAAGCTCAATTTCAAAAAAGATGATTTGTACTAATCCTGATTTAGTTGTTGATAAAGGTGAAAAAAGAGAATTATGTGCAGGTTCAGTTGCTATAGTTTTTGAAAAAATGGGAGGAAAAGTTACTTACTTTGGAAAACCATACCCAGAAGTGTATAATCAATCAATAGATAACACTAATAAAAAAATACTCTCAATTGGTGATAATTTGAATACAGATATAAAAGGCGCGAATCTTTTAAATTTTGACTCATTAATTATTTCAAATGGTATTCATAAAAATGAAATTAAAGAAAAAGGAATTGAAGCAACTGCGAAATCTTATGAAACAATCTGTAATTATATTCAATCAGATTTAAAATGGTGAAAGTGAAATTATATAATAGTTTTAATATTAAAAAAAATCATAAAAACTCAATTATTTTGATTGGAAATTTTGATGGACTTCATTTGGGACATCAAAAATTATTTAGATTAGCAAAAAGATATAAAAAAAAATATTCTTCAAAGATTGGTGTTTTAACT
This sequence comes from uncultured Pelagibacteraceae bacterium, assembly GCA_902550055.1. GTDB lineage: Bacteria > Pseudomonadota > Alphaproteobacteria > Pelagibacterales > Pelagibacteraceae > Pelagibacter. The sequence goes on from CACCXU010000001.1 coordinate 137,311, forward strand.
TTTGAGCCGATGCCAAAAATGTTTTTTAACTCCAACTTAAAAAATTTTAGATTATCTAATTTAAATCAAAAAATTGAAAATTTAATTAAGCTCAATGTTGATTTTGTTATTACTAAGAAATTTAATCGTAAATTTTCAAAAACAAAATCAGTTTCATTTATTAAAGAAACTTTAGGCAAAAGACTAAGCCCTAAATTTATTTTCGTAAGTAATAATTTCAGATTTGGAAACAAAAGAGAAGGCAATGTAAAACAATTAATTTATCACGAGAAATTATGTAAATATAAGATAGTTAATCCACAACCTTTATCAATCAAGAAAAAAATTATTTCATCTTCATTATTAAGAAAATATTTGCAGAGTGGTGAACTTAATAAAGTCAATAAACTTTTAAATAGAAAATGGTCTATCGATGGCAAAGTTATAAGAGGTAGACAACTAGGAAAAAAGATTGGTTTTCCAACAGCCAACATAGATATCAAAGATTATGTTTTGGCAAAACCAGGTGTTTATGCCGTCCAAGCTAAGAAAATAAAAAGTTCAAAATATATTAAAGGAATAGCCAATTTAGGATATCGACCTACATTTAATGGAAAAAAAATATTATTAGAAGTTCATTTATTTAATTTTTCTGGAAATTTATATAATAAGTATTTAAGAGTGGAATTTTTAAAATTTATAAGAGCTGAAAAAAAATTCAGAAATGTAGATCAATTAAAAAAACAAATTAAAATTGATTTAGTAACAGCAAAAAAAACGAAATGAGTAAAAGCCAAATTAATTTACCTAAAACAGCTTTTTCAATGAAAGCTAATTTACCAATTAGAGAACCAGAAATTTTAGAACTTTGGAAAAAAATTGATCTTTACAAAGAGTTAAGAAATTCAAGGAAAGGAGAGGAAAAATTTGTTCTCCATGATGGTCCTCCTTATGCAAATGGAAATATACATATGGGCACTGCATTAAATAAAATACTAAAAGATATTATCGTAAAATTCCACCAAATGGATGGCAAAGATTCTGTTTATGTTCCAGGTTGGGATTGTCATGGTTTACCAATCGAATGGAAAATTGAGGAACAATACAAAAAAAATAAAAAAAATAAGAATGATGTTCCAATTGTAGAATTTAGAAAGGAATGCCGAACGTTTGCTGAAAAATGGATAGAGGTTCATAAAGACCAGTTTAAAAGATTAGGTGTTGTTGGTGATTGGGAAAACTATTATTCAACAATGAGCTATGATGCAGAGGCACAAATTGTAAGAGAGCTTGGAAAATTTTTAAAAGAAGGGAGTCTTTACAGAGGATTTAAACCAGTTTTATGGTCAACTGTAGAAAAAACTGCCCTAGCTGATGCCGAGGTTGAATATCAAGACCATAAATCTGATACGATCTATGCCTGTTTTCCAGTTAAATCATCAAAAATAAAAGAACTTAATGATTGTAATATTGTTATATGGACAACCACTCCTTGGACGATACCGGCGAACAAAGCTTTAGCATACAATGAAAGCTTAGATTACTTAATAATTCAAATTAATGATGAAGGAAATTTTAAAAATAAAAAAATTGTTATTGCAGAAGCATTATTGGAATCAGTTTTAAAAGATTGTGAGATTAAAGAATTTGAAAACCTTAAGAAATTTAAAGGTAAAGATTTAAAAAATACTATCTGTAAGCATCCATTTTATGATTTAGGATATGATTACGATATCCCAATGTTAGGGGCACGTTTTGTAACCACTGAACAAGGAACGGGAATAGTTCATTGTGCGCCAAGCCATGGACCTGACGATTTTAATCTTTGTTTAAATAACGGAATAAAGGCAATTGAGACAGTTGATGATGATGGAAAATATACAAATAATGTTTCTCTATTTGAAGGTTTACATATTTTTAAGGCTAACCCCATTGTGATCGGAAAATTGAAAGATCAAAATAAACTTCTTTCAAATGGTGTATTGGTTCATTCATATCCTCATTCGTGGAGATCAAAAGCACCCTTAGTTCATAGAGCGACACCACAATGGTTTATTTCTATGGAAAGTCATAAACTGAGAAGTAAGGCTTTAAAAGCAATAGATGATACGACTTTTTATCCAAGTAAGGGCAAAGAAAGATTAAAATCAATGATTGAGACAAGGCCAGATTGGTGTGTATCAAGACAGAGAGTTTGGGGTGTACCACTTCCTATTTTTGTAAATAAAAAGTCTAATGAAATTTTAATAGACGATAAAGTATTTGAAAATATTGCTAATATTTATGAGAAAGAAGGTTCTGATTGTTGGTTTTCAGATGACCCTCAAAAATTTTTAGGTAGTAAATATAAAGCAGAAGATTTTGAAAAGCTTAGTGATATTGTTGAAGTTTGGTTTGATAGTGGATCAACCCATTCTTTTGTATTGGAGAAGAGAAAAGACCTTAAATGGCCTGCATCAATGTATTTAGAGGGTTCTGATCAACATAGGGGTTGGTTTCATTCCTCTTTATTAGAGTCATGCGGAACAAGAGGTAAGGCGCCTTTTGAGTCTATATTATCTCATGGGTTTGTTGTGGATGGAAAAGGTCTTAAAATGTCAAAATCTCTTGGAAATGTAATTGCACCTGAGGATATTTTGAAAAAATACGGTGCCGATATTTTAAGAATTTGGGTTGCTGCATCAAATTATGCTGAAGATTTAAGAATAGATTATTCTATTTTGGATCAACATTCTGAGTCTTATCGTAAAATTAGAAATACTTTTAGATATTTATTAGGGAATATAAATGACAAATATGAGGATATTAATTTAGATAAAATCGACATTGAAAGCTTGCCGGAGCTAGAGAAATTTATGTTAAGTAAGATTTATTCTCTTAACAACAAATTTGAAAGTTATTTCAAAAAATATGATTTTCACAATCTTTATAAAGAATTGTTGAATTTTTGCACAACAGATTTGTCGGCATTCTATTTTGATATAAGAAAGGACACTTTATATTGTGATCCGATTAATTCTGAGAAAAGAAAATCTTGTGTTACTATTTTGAATGTTTTATTAAAATCTTTACTGAGATGGTTCGCTCCAATATTGTCTTTTACAACTGAGGAAATACATCAACTGATATCAAAGGAAAGTAAAAGCATCCATTTAGAAAAATTTCTCACTTTTCCAGATAAATTTAAAAATGAAGAGCTTACTAAGAGATGGTCTCAATTAATAAAAATTAGAGATGTGTGTAACATAAGTATTGAGGAAAAAAGAGCTAGTAAAGAAATAGGTTCAAGTTTAGAAGCAGATCTTAATATTCAACTTAATGAAAAATATAAGGAAATAGTTGCAGATATGGATTTATCTGAATTATGTATTGTGTCGAAAACTTTTATTAATTTTGATAATCAGTCAGATATTTTAGTTGAGACAAAAAAAGCTTCTGGAAATAAATGCTCAGTTTGTTGGAAGATTAGAGAAGACCCATGTGAAAGACACCCTAAATGTCAAATTTCTTAAATAAAAATTTTGTAATAAATTTTTTTATTATTCTGATTATTTTTGGTCTCGATAGATTTACCAAAGTCTATGTGATTTCTGAAAATGAAAAAAATCTTTCGTCTGAGTTATTTGTATCAAAATTTTTGAATATCAATTTAATTTATAATGAAGGAATAGCATTTGGTTTATTATCATTTGATCAAAGTCATATGTACAACATTTTAACAATTTTAATTGCAGCTGTAATTTTAATTATTTTTTTTATGACTTTAAAAAGTGATGGTCTTAAAAAATATTCACTTTTAATGATATTTGGTGGAGCCCTAGGTAATTTATATGATCGAATTTTTTTTAAAGCTGTGCCGGACTTTATTGATTTTCATATTGGAAATTTTCATTGGTTTATTTTTAATGTATCGGATATATTTATTTCATTAGGAGTAATATTTTTGATTATTTTTGAAATAATTGATAATCAAAAAAATAAAATTGATGAAAAAAATATTTAAACTAACCACAATAATAATTTCAATTTTAGCTTTAAATTCATGTGGAACTATTAAAGAAGGTTTTAGTTCACAGAAAAAAAATAGTATAGATGAATTTTTGGTTGAAAAGAAATCACCTTTAGTGATGCCTCCAGACTTTAATGAATTACCATTACCGCAGCAAACTAATCAAGTAACTGAAAATGAAAAGAACGCAGATATTAAATCATTACTTACTGACAACAAGGATACAGATTTAGATAATCAAAGCACTAATCAAGACACAAATTTTGAAAATTCCATTTTAGAAAAAATTAAAAATAATCAATGATAACTTCGGGAATTTTTTTTAAAAATTTTAAGGGCAGTAAACAAAATTCTAAAGTTAAAAAAAATCTTAAAAAATTAATTAAAGAAAATAGTCAAATCCTTCAATCTTTTAGTAAAAATTATAAAGACCAATTTAAGATCAAAAATTTAAGAATTTTTAAAAGATTTAATGATATTCGTATAATTGGAATCGGAGGTTCGTCATTGGGCACAAAAACTATTTATAGTTTTCTCAAAGATAAAATTAAAAAAAACGTATTATTTTTTGATAATTTATCAACTCTCAAGAAAAAATCTGGAAATAGAAAACATTTAAATTTAATCATTTCTAAATCAGGCAATACTTTAGAAACAATAGTTAATTCAAATATTCTAATCAAAAAAAGTGATAAAAATATTTTTATCACAGAATATAAAAAAAATTATTTAAATTTATTAGCTCATAAATTAAAATCAGATATTGTTCATCACAATGATTTTATAGGTGGTCGATATTCAGTTTTATCAGAAGTTGGAATGTTGCCTGCAGAATTAATGGGTCTTAATTCTAAAAGTTTTAGACAATATAATAATTTAATTAAAAATCAAAAATATTTGAATGCGCTCATATCTAATGTGGGATCTACACTAAATTTAATTAAAAAAAGAAAATTTAATTCAATTATCATAAATTATGATGAAAAATCCCAAAACTTTTTTTCGTGGTATCAACAACTTGTAGCTGAAAGTTTAGGTAAAAAGAGAAAAGGTTTATTGCCAGTCGTATCTAACATGCCAAAAGATAATCATAGCGTAATGCAACTTTATTTGGATGGTTTTAAAAATAATTTTTATACGTTTTTTTATGTTCATGAAAATAATACCCCTAAAATAAATAATAAACTTATTTTACCCTCACAAAATTTTCTTAAAAACAAAAATATTCAAAATATTACTTACGCGCAAAAAAAAGCTACAGAAAATATTTTTATAAAGAAAAATATACCTTTTAGAAGCTTTGAAATTAAAAAAAGGGATGAAAAAACTTTAGGTGAGTTATTTTGTTTTTTTATGTTGGAAACTATTTTAATTGGAAGAGCTTTGAAAATAAACCCCTACAATCAACCTGCTGTTGAGTTAATTAAAAAAGAGACTAAGAAAATTTTAGTTTAAATTTCCAAATATAATTTTCGATATTCCATATTTCTTCTGATCTAGAATTCTAAAATTTTTTGAAAACTCATCATTTTCTGTTTTATGCCTATGCAAAATAATGACCCCATCTTTATTGAGAATTTTTTCTTGAAAAATATTATCAATAATATTTGACAATCTTTTTTCTTTATATGGAGGATCTAAAAATATGATATTGAATTTAAGCTGAATTTTTTTCAAAAAGTAGTTAGATATTAAGTCTTTCTCTATAATCTCATATTTTTCTCCCATATTTAAATTATTAAGATTTCTTTTTAAAATTGGTAAAACACCATTATATTTTTCTACAAAAGTAACATGTTTAGCTCCTCTTGAGAGACACTCTAAACCAAATGAGCCAACACCTGCAAATAGATCTAAAACTATTGAATTTTCAATATTAATCTTAAATTTATTTGAGTGATTAATAATATTAAAAATAGATTCTTTTGCTAAGTCCTTTAAAGGTCTTGTTTCTTTGTCTTTTGGTTGTAAAATTTTTTTTCCTTTAAATTTTCCACCAATTATTCTCATTTTTTTATTACTTTATAACCAATATCTTTTCTAAAAAAACCATCTGACCAATTTAGATTGTTGAGAAGTTGATGAATCCTATTTCTTGATTCTTCAAAACTATCTGATAAAGAAACAAAATTTAAAACCCGTCCACCCACCGCTAAAGTTACATCACCTTTTTTAATAGTGCCAGCATGAAATAAGTGATCATCAGTGTTTAATTCAATTTTATTGATATTTTTGATTTCAACATTTTTTTGATAGGTGTCAGGGTAACCTTTTGAGCACAAGACAACACATATACTTTTTTTATCATTCCAATTAATTTTGCTTTCATTTAATCTTCCATTACAGCATGAGTCAATAATTTCACCAAAATCTGTATTTAGCTTAGGAAGAATAGTTTGGCACTCTGGATCACCCATTCTAACATTATATTCAATTAAATAAGGTTCATTATTTTTTATCATGAGCCCCGCATATAAAAAGCCTTTATATGAAGATTTTAAATCTTTAAGTGCTCTTAAGGTTGGATCAATTATATTATTCAAAATCTTTTTTTCGAGCTCTTCATTTATTAATCTTGATGGTGAGTAAGCACCCATACCACCAGTATTTTTTCCTTTATCACCTTCCTGAACCCTTTTATGATCTTGAGCCGTACCAAAATTTTTGTAAGTAATACCATCACTTAAAATGAAAAAACTCATTTCTTCACCCTCTAAAAATTCTTCAATAAGAACATTTTTAGCAGCACCAAACTTTCCATCAAATATTTCCTTAACTGCTTGATAAGACTCCTCTTTATTTTCACAAATATAAACACCTTTCCCTGCAGCCAAATTGTCTGCTTTAATGACTATTGGAAAATTAGATTTATCTAAAAAATTTTTAGCTTGATTAATATCACTAAATACACCGAAATTCGCTGATGGAATATTATATTTTTTACAGATGTTTTTTGTGAATATTTTAGACCCCTCTAATTGTGAAGCAACTTTACTAGGTCCAAAAACCTTAATATCAAAACTTTCCAAGTAATCTGTAAGTCCATCAACCAAAGGTTTTTCTGGGCCGATTACCACTAATTCTATTTTTTTTGAAAAAATGAAATTTTTTATTTCCTCAAATTTATTTATATCTAGGTTAATGTTCTCAGCAATTGCATCGGTCCCAGCGTTACCAGGAAAACAATAAATTTTATCAATTTTTTTTGACTTATTTAATGCATGGCAAATGGCATGCTCTCTACCCCCGCTTCCTATAATCCCTACAATCATGTATAAACATATAAACTATAAATGAATAAAAAATTAGCAAAAGTAAAATATTTACCAAATAATTTTCAAGTAATTGAAAAAGGTGATCATGTAATTTGTGCAGTTTCGGGTAAAGTAATTAGTCTTGAAAATTTGACTTACTGGAACGTGGAACTTCAAGAACCGTATTATTCATATGTTGAGGCTTCTAAAAAAAAAGAGGAATTAGACAATAAATAGCATTATTTCCAACGATTATGGGACCATATCCAGTTGTTAGGATTAGCAAGTATCATTTTTTCAAGAATCTTATTTAATTCGTTTGTAATATTTTCAATAGTATCTTCGTTTGTGAAGTGAATTGGTTTATGAACTTTCATTTTAAATTTAATTCCCTCATATCTTTCTATAAAGATAGGCACAATTGGCATATTAAATTTTTTAATCAATTGTGCTGGAATTGTAGTAGTAAACGCTTTCTCATTAAAAAAATTTGATTTAATACCCTGAGAAACTCTTTGATCTATCATAAGTGCCGTTGAAAAACCTTGGTTATTAAGTTTTATTAATTCTTTTAATCCGCCAATTCCTTTTTTAATTTGATTGTTGCAGATATATTTTTTTCTTATTCGCTCCATGAATTTATTTAAAAAAATATTGTTTAGTGGTCTATAGATTGCTCCAATTTTAATACCTATTTTGTCTATCTGCATTGCCATAAGCTCAAAGTTACTGAAATGCCCTGATATAAATACAACTTTTTGATTTTGATTTTTAATATTTAAAAGGACATCTTCACCTTCTATAGAAATATTTTTACTAAGATTACCATTTCTAAAATTTTTCATATAAAGATATTCTGCAAAAACTCTCCCATAATTATTCCACATTGAAGATTTAATTTTATTAAATTCTTTAGAATTATAATCTGGGAACGCTTTTTTTATATTATTATTGATTATTTTTTTTGATCTAAAAATTGGACCTATAATTTCGAATAATTTTCCACTTAGAAAAGATGAGAGTTTAACTCCAATAATTTTGAATATCACATAAAAAATGCAAATTATAATAAATTGTATTAAGTATTTAATTATTTTCATAAACCTTTGAAATATTATTAATAAAAGTTTCTTGGTCTAGAATTTTTAATTCTGATTTAATATAAAAAATTTTATCGTTGTTGTTTAGTCTCATGTAATCTTTTTCGGTAGTCATTACTTTACAATTTAATTTTTCAGACATTGAAATGATATCGTCGATCTCTTTTTGTAAGTATCTATAATGATCAGGAAATTCAATTTCTTTAACAATGTTTATGTTATTTTTTCTTAACATTGATATAAAAGTCTTATGATTTCCTATACCTGAAAAAACTAAATATTTTTTGCTTTTATCAAACTCATTGATATTCAGTGGAACATATTCTCCTTGATAAATATTTATATTAGGATCTAACCTATAAATATATTTTATAATATTATTTATATTTTCATTATTTCCATTTAGAAAAACATTTTTATATTTTTTTAAATTTTTAATATTTTCTCTGAGCGGTCCAGCTGGAATAGTAAAACTATTACCAATCCAATTATCAATATTAAAACAAACAATGCTATAATCATAATCTATTGATGGATCTTGCAAACCATCATCAAAAATTGCAAGTTCAAAATTTTCATCAATTGCTTGTTTAATAGAGGATGACCTATCTTTAAATTTAAATAATTTTCCGTGATTTGATAATATTTTTTGTTCGTCAATTTGATCTGAATAATATTTTTTAATAAAACAAGTTTTTATTTTATCTTTTAAAATTTCATTAATCTTCAAGCTCAAAGAGGTTTTGCCAGTTCCACCTAGATAAATATTTCCCACACAAATAGTTTTAATTTTTGAATATTTCTTTTTTTTTATAATTAGGTTTTTGAATGATTTTAAAATTGTGAGGAATAATGATACGGGGAAAAATAAATAAGAAAGAATGTTAGGTTTATTGTAATCCCAAAATTTGGGTTTTTTAAATTTCATTATGAATTGATTTGTCTAACTCATTTAAGGTTTTTTTAAGTATTGTTGTACCAAGATATTTCATTTTTTTTACTTTTTTCATGTTTTTTTTAAAAATTATTGAATTAGCACATTGTTGAGGAGAATTGATTGAAGATGATATTTTTAATAAATTTAAATATTTGTAAACATCTTTAAAATTATTAATATTGGGTCCGTGCAATATTTTTGCACCGTATCGAGCAGGTTCCAAGGGATTTTGTCCACCTCTTTTAATAATTGACCCGCCTAAAAAAACTGTTGTTGCAAATTTGTAAAACTTTTTAGACTCTCCGAAGGTATCAACTAGGTAAATATCAATATTATCTAATTTTTTTTTGTTTGATCCACGTGATATTGTATTTAAACCAAGTTCATTAATTTGTGAAATAATCCGGTCAACACGATTAATATGTCTTGGTATTATAATTGTAATGATATTCTTTATTTTTTTTTTTAATATAATATGCGTTTTGGCTGCAAATAATTCCTCGGTGTTATGTGTACTTGCTGCCACAAAAGTTTTATATTTTCTAAATTGCGAGAATAATTTCTTATCTGCTTGATTAGTCTCAAAATTGTCATGTTCGATAAATTTTAAATTTCCAATAGAAGTTATTTTTTTTACTTTTAATTTTTTCAAAAAATAATTTGTCTCAGTATTTTGAGAGTAGGCTTTATCTATTAAACTAAAAGTTGAGTGAGAAAATTTTTTAATTATTGACCAACGCTGAAAAGATTTTTTAGTAATTCTAGCATTTAGTAAAATTAAATGGACACCTCTTTTTTTGATAGATCGAAACATGCTTGGCCAGATTTCTGACTCTAAAAAAATTGCTATATCTGGTTTCCAATGATCCAAAAATTTTTTTGAAAATAATATGTGATCAATAGGATAAAATTGGTGAATAGTTTTTTTGAATTTGATTTTTTCTAATATTTTTGATGAGCTTAATGTACTGGATGTTATTAATATTCTATTTATAGATTTGTCATTGTCATACTTTTTTATTATTGGGATAGCACTTAATATTTCACCAACACTAGATCCATGAAACCAGATAAGTTTTCCAGTCCCTCTTTTTTTTGATGTAAAACAAAATTTTTCTTTAAATCTATATTTATCCTCTTTATTTTTAAAAATTCTAAAGATAATTATGAATGGAGAAAAAAATATTATAATTGAAAGTAAAAATTGGTAAATAAAAAAAATCATCACCTCTGAAATTGTTTGTCATGAAAATTTTTATAAATTTTTGAGTTAATTAACAAATCTTCATGTTTACCATTATCAATTATCTTTCCAGAGTCTATTACATATATTTTGTTTGAGTTTAAGATAGTCGAAAGTCTATGAGCAATAACAATAGTAGTTCTATCTTTTGTTAAAATTTTTAATGCATCTTGTATTTTTGTTTCAGTCTCAGAGTCTAAAGATGATGTGGCCTCGTCCAAAAGTATAATAGAGCTTTTTTTCAACATAGCTCTAGCTATTGAAATCCTTTGTTTTTCACCGCCAGATAATCTTACACCATCCTCACCAATCACAGTTTCATATTTTTTTGGTAGATTATTTATAAATTCATCACAATGTGATAGTTTTGCTGCTCTAAGTATTTCCTCATCACTCGCATCCAAATTTGCATATTTTATATTATTTTTAATTGTGTCATCAAAAAGAGTTGTCTCTTGACTGACTAGGGAAATATTTTTTCTCAAGGAGTGTAAAGTGACACTATATATCGATTGTTCATCTACAGAAATATCACCCGATCCGCAATCATAAAATCTAGGTATTAAATTTAAAATTGTTGATTTGCCAGAGCCACTATGTCCAACTAAAGAAGTCATTTGGCCTCCTTCAAATTCAAGATTTACGTTTTTTAGAACCTCACCGTCAGATTTATTATAGCTAAACATCACATCTTTAAATTTGATATTTGCTTTTTCTACGTTAATTTCTTTGGCATTTTCTGGATTTTTTATTGATTTTTTGGTGTCAATTACAGATAAAATTCTTGATGCTGCTGAAAGACCTTGATTAAGAATTACATTTAATGTCGATAAGGACCTCACTGGCTGATAAGCCAACATCATTGCTGCAAGAAATGAAAAAAAATTATTTACACTTAACTCTCCTACTGCAATTAATTTTCCTGAATAAAAAATCAGAACAGCTATCATGACACCGGTTAATATTTCCATTATTGGAGAAATTCTAACTATTACATGCCCAATTTTTTTATTCTTTTCTTTGAGTTGATTTAAATAATTGTCTGCTCTATTTGACTCATAGTTTTCCTTCTGGAAAATTTTTGTAAGTCTATGGTTTTTGAATAATTCAACCAAATACCTAGTTAAAAAACTAGATTTCTCTTGCGCTTCAGTTGTCACTTTACCCATTCTTTTACCCAAACTTCTTGCTGCGGTACTTGCTATTGGAATTAAAATAATTGCAATTAATGAAAGTTTCCAATTCTGTAAAAACATTACTGTAAGCAGTCCTATTAGTGTTAAACTATCTTTAAAAAGGTTTAAAATACCATTACTAAGAAGATTTGTAATATGTAATACATCATAAGTAAGATTTGAAATAAATTTTCCTGTATGCTTTTCATCTATTGATTGAGTATCAGCACTTATTAAAGTATTTAACATATCAAATTGAAGTTTCTTTTTTATATCTTCCCCAACATTGATCATTATAATTTTTGCTAAATAAAGAGAAACTCCTTTAGTTGTAAAAGCAATGATTATTAAAAATGGTATAATTATTAGTAATGATTGATCTTTTTCTATAAAAATCTTATCAATGGCTGGATCAAGTAACCAAGCAATTGATGAAGTGCTTGCAGCTACTAAAAGAGAAAAAAATACTGCTATCGCAATTTTTTTGATATATTTCTTTGTATATTCATTAAAGAGTCTTTTTAATGTTGACGATTTTTCCATTATAAGACTTTTCCTATCAAAATATTTATTAAAACTAAAAGACCAAAAAAATTGTTACTTTTAAAAACTTTTAAACATATGCTTGGGGTATTTATATCAAAAGTCTTTATTTGATATAAAAATAATTGTGTTAATGGCATTAGCAAAAATAAAAAATAATACAAACTAAAATCCATTAGGTAACCTCCTGCTACAAGAGAAAATATTAAAATAGAGTAACATATAATTAAAAATATTTTTGCAGTTCCTTTAAATTTTATTGACGTTGATTTAAGTCCTATTATTTCATCATCTTTTATATCTTGATATCCATAAATTGTGTCGTATCCTAGTGTCCAAAATATGGCTCCTATATAAAATATTAATGGAACAAGATTCAAACTTCCTGAAATTGATGTCCAGGCTAGCACTAAGCCATAGTTAAATGTTACTCCTAGAAATAGTTGTGGCCAATAAGTATACCTTTTCATCAACGGATAAGAAAAAGCTAATGGCATTGAGGCTAACGCTAATAAGATTGTAAAAAGGTTAAAGTTTATTAAAACAATAAATGCTAATAAGCATAGTATAGCTGCATAAAATAAACTTAATTTTACGGAAACCTTTCCTGATGCAATGGGCCTATCTTTTGTCCTAACAACTAATTTATCAAATTTTCTATCCAACACATCATTTACAATACACCCCGCAGATCTCATCAATACTGCGCCAAGGAAAAATAAAATTAAGTAGTAAAAATAAATATTTTTATTTTGTGAGAAATCATAAACAAGTGTTAAGCCCCATATACAAGGCCAAAATAACAACATGTAACCGATCGGTTTTTTTAGCCTAGTAAGTTCTATAAATAAGTTTAATTGGTTCATAAAATTTTACTTGTAAATAACAAAGCCAAGATTGATAATCAAATTGATTCGTATGAATATAGATTACACAGTTACTGCATTAATGTTTCCAGCAATCCCACTGATCATGGGAGTGTATTCTAATAGGTTTCATACTTTAAGTTCTTTAATAAGAAAAATACATGATGAGTACGTATTTGAAAAACACACCCCACCTGAATGGAAAGATCAATTGATAAATTTAGAGAAAAGAATTGGTGTTCTAAAATTAAGTATTCTATTTGCTGCTTTTGGATTTTTGTTCAATATGCTCACTGTTTTTGGTCTTTATTTACAAGAACTTTTTATTGCAAGAATAATTTTTGGCTCATGTTGTTTATCAATGATGATATCAATCATATTTTTTATAATTGAAATTCAGATCTCAACTAAAGCGCTTCGACTTCATCTTTCTGATATGGATATTCAATTTAAGGAATAATTACTGCTGGACCAGTCAATAATCTTGCCTCCAAATCTTTATGAGCTTGAGCAGCATCTGTTAAAGAGTATTTTTTTGAAATTTCTACCTTAAATTTTTTAGATAAAATCGCATCAAAAACTTTTTTTGCTGACTCAACTAATTCTTCTCTTTTGATTGTATAATGTGCAATGGACGGTCGAGTAAAAAATAATCCTTTAGCATTTATATCTTTTTTTACATCAATAGTATCAACGTACCCAGATGCATTTCCAAATGCAACCATCATTCCTCTTATTTTTAGTGTTTCAATTGAACCTTTAAATGTTTTTATCCCAACACCATCATAAACAACATCAATACCATTTTTCCCTACTATTTTTTCAACCTCTTCTGAGAAATTTTTTTCAGAATAATTAATTACATGGTGACAGCCATTTTTTTTGGCAATTTCCTCTTTAGCTTTTGAACCAACTGTTCCAATTACTTCTGCACCTAAAGAATTAGCCCAAGGACACAAGATTTGACCAAGAGCTCCAGCTGCAGCGTGATAAAGCACTTTATCACCTTTTTTTAATGGATAAGCTCTATGTAATAGATACTCTGCAGTGATACCCTTAAGAGTTATACAAGATGCCACCTCATCAGAAATACCATCTGGAACAGAAATTAATTTTTCTTCGGGCATAATTTGTTTTTCTGAATATGCTCCAATTGGCATTGATGCATGAGCAACTCTATCACCAATTTTAAATAATTTTACTTCAGATCCTATTTCCTCAATTACACCACTTGCTTCAAGACCAATACCGCTGGGTAATGGGATAGGGTAGAGACCTGTTCTGTGATAAACATCTATAAAATTAAGACCTATTGATTTGTTTTTAATTAAGACCTCTTTCGGACCCGGTTTTCCTATGTCTATATCTCTAATAACCAAAACCTCTGGTCCACCAAATTTCTCTATTTGTATTGATTTCATTTTTTATTTTACAAATGTGCCGTTATGATAATCTTGAACGGCCTGCAATATCTCTGCTTTAGTGTTCATTACAAACGGACCACCTCTTGCAATTTCTTCATTTATTGGTTTTCCAGAAATAACTAAAAATTTTGCCTTTGATTTTGCTCTTATTTGCAAATTTTCGCCTCGTGTTAGTAATATTAAAGTACTATCTTTGACATCATCATGTTTTTGCTTACCTATTTCTATTTCGCCATCTATTAAATAAATAAAACTATTATGTGTAGATGGTAGAAGATAATTAAAATTCTTATCTTTATTTAGTTCGATATCAAAATAAACTGGCTCAACATTGTGACCTTTGACTGGACCTTCTGCCTTCTCAAACTTACCAGCTATAACTTTTATTTTTTTATCATTATCTTTATGCACGCTCATTTTATCTGCATCGATATAAATATACTCAGGTTTGCTCATTTTTAATTTTGCTGGCATGTTGATCCATAGCTGAAAACCATGAAGTTTACCCTCTTTCATTGCAGGCATTTCTGAGTGGATAATACCACTTCCAGTTTTCATCCATTGGACATCACCAGCAGTCATTTTACCTTCACCGCCTGTACTATCTTTATGTTCAAAATCACCAGCAAGCATGTAAGTCACTGTTTCAATTCCTCGGTGGGGGTGTGGGGGAAAACCAGCTACATAATCATCACTATTTTCAGAGCCAAATTCGTCTAGCATCAAAAAAGGATCAAAATAATTGGGTTCAACTCCAATACTTCTTTTTAATTTTACACCAGCTCCATCTGAAGCTGGGATTGGATCGATGATTTGTTTTACTTCAATATTTTTCATGCGCTTTAATTAACGAGTTAATTATTAATTTCAAGATCACTTTTTATCTAAACAAAAACCTTTAGCACCATTAACTACCAAGAATAAAAAACCACCAGCTAAAGCAATGTTTTTAAGAAAAGCAGTAACCTGTGCCTGATCAGCGAAATCATTGTGAAAAATAATAGCTGTTGCAAAACAAAATAAACTTAAAGCCGCAGCAGTAATTCTAGTTTGATAACCAATTACAATTAGAATGGGTCCAATTATTTCAAGAGCAATTGCGGGTATAATTAAAATACCAGGTAGTCCAAAACTTTCCATCCAACCAATGGTTCCCTCATAATTATTGATTTTAAAAATTCCATTTAAAAAAAATAACGCAGAAATTAAAACTCTTCCAAATAAATCTAATGCTTTAATCATGTAAAATTAATCTTAATAAATACAATGGCGGATTGTAACATTCTTTGCAAGCACAAAAAAAAATATTTTGTCACCTTTGATCATTATTTTAAAATATTAAACTAATTGAATTAGTTTGTTAAGATCTGTAATTTGATATTTTGGTTTAAAATCTAAGTTATCAAAAATGTTATTATTTCTATTTACCCAAATAGATTGGTAACCATAATTTCCACCACCAGAAACATCCCAAGTATTAGCACTTAAAAATGCAACTTCACTTTTATTTATATTATATTTTTTGATTGGCAAATCATAAACTCTAGAACTTGGTTTATATACGCCAACTTGTTCAATGGAAAATATATCATCAAATAAATTATCCAAATGATTACTTTTTACTAATTCATCTAATAGTGATGGAGTACCATTAGATAGAATAGCTAATTTAAATTTTTTTTCTCTTAAAGCTTTCAAGGTATCTGGAACTTCTTTATACGGTGATAAGATTTTATATAAATTGAGTAATTCATTTCTCATTGAAGGATCAATATCAAAAACTTTTATTGATTTATCTAAACTATCTTCTGTAACTTGCCAAAAATCTTTGTGTCTATCCATCAGACTTCTAAGCCAAGTATATTCTAATTGAGTGGTCCTCCAAAAGTTTGCAAATCTCTCCCATTTTTCTCCAATTTTATCTTTGCATTTTTCTGCAGCTGAATTGACATCAAACAACGTTCCATAAGCATCAAAAATTATTGCTTTAATATTTTTCATAAATTAATTTAACATATATGAGTAATATTAGATTGTTTTTTTCAAATACATTATCAAAAAATATGATTGATAAATTAGATAAATCGCAATCTCATTATTTGACAAAAGTAATGAGGCTAAAAAAAAATGATATTTTTTCTTTATTTAATAAAACTGGTGAATGGGAAGCAAAAATTTTGAATATTACAAAAGATTTTGTTGAATTTAAATCAACCAAACAATTAAGACAAAAAGAAAATGCCCAAGAATTATGGTTAGCATTTTCACCGATTAAATCAAATTATCAAAACTTTATGATTCAAAAAGCAACTGAATTAGGTGTTTCAAAATTTTTACCAATAATTTTTGATCGAACTATTGTAAGAAAGATTAACAAAGATCGGTTAGAAAAAATAGTTATAGAAGCATGTGAACAATCAAATCGAATTAGCGTCCCATCTATTGAGGAAGCACAAAATTTAAAAAGTTTTTTAAATTCCAATTCAATGAATTTAATTTTCACAGATTTAAATTCAGACAATAAAAAAATTGAAAAAACAAAGTTTTCAGATGAACCTATTTGTATCATTATAGGCCCCGAAGGAGATTTTTCAGAACATGAAAGGCAGGAGATTCTCTCATTTAAAGGAGTACAAGCACTAAAAATTAATGACAATATTTTAAGATCAGAAACTGCAGTGATATCTGCAATTTCGATCATAAATTATGTGATTAATTGATAAATTGTCGCGAAAACTAAAGTGTAATTTTTACAAAAGGGCTTTATATAGCTAGTAAAAATGAAAAAAATTATATTTATATTTTCAAGTATTTTTATCTCTCAAAATGCTTTTGCAAACCAACCTGTTGATTGGCAACTAGGTTTCCAAAAAGCGGCATCAGAATCGATGAGAGATATTGTAGCCTTTCACGATAACTTGTTATTACCGATAATAATAGCAATAAGTGTATTTGTTTTATTTTTAATGCTTTATGCGTGTGTAAGATTTAGAGCCTCAGCAAACCCTAATCCCTCAAAGAGAACACACAATGTAACTGTCGAAGTTTTATGGACTTTAATTCCTTGCTTAATTTTAATTGTTATGGCGGTTCCATCATTTAAAATTTTATATAAGCAAGATACAATCCCAAAAGCAGATTTAACAATCAAAGCAATAGGCTATCAATGGTATTGGGGTTATGAGTATCCAGACGAAAATTTGGAATTTGACTCATACATGATTGAGGAAAAAGATTTAAAAGCAAATCAACCAAGATTGTTAGCTGTTGATAATGAAGTTGTAGTTCCAGTTGGCAAAGTAGTAAAAGTTTTAATCACAGCAAATGATGTTTTACATGCTTGGGCCTTACCTTCATTTGGAGTAAAAAGGGATGCGGTGCCTGGAAGAATTAATGAAACGTGGTTCAAGGCTGAAAAAGTTGGTACTTATTATGGTCAATGTTCAGAACTTTGTGGTATAAAACACGCATTTATGCCTATTGCAGTAAAAGTAGTTAGTGAAGATGAATATCAAGAATGGTTATCTGAGGCGCGCGTGAAATTTGCAAAAGAAGAAATTGAAAATAATAAACTTAAATTAGCGAGTAAATAAATTATGTATACACAAACAGCATCACACGATCATCATACTCCAACTGGTTGGAAACGTTGGGCGTATTCTACTAACCATAAAGATATTGGGACAATGTATTTGATTTTTGCAATTGTTGCAGGAGTTATTGGAACTGCTTTTTCTGTTTTAATGAGAATGGAATTAATGCATCCTGGTGATGGCATTTTAGGTGGTAATTATCACTTATATAATGTGTTGGTTACTGGACATGGTTTAATAATGATTTTTTTCATGGTAATGCCAGCAATGATTGGTGGCTTTGGTAATTGGTTTGTGCCAATTATGATTGGAGCTCCTGACATGGCATTTCCAAGAATGAACAATATTTCTTTTTGGTTACTACCTGTTTCTTTAACTTTATTAATTCTATCAATTTTTGCAGATGGCCCTCCAGGACAAACCGGTGTAGGGGGTGGATGGACTATTTATCCTCCGTTGTCCTCAAAAGCTGGACAACCTGGACCAGCGATGGACTTAGCTATCTTAAGTTTGCACCTAGCGGGTGCCTCATCAATTTTAGGAGCAGTTAATTTTATTACTACTATTCTAAACATGAGAACTCCAGGTATGACATTACATAAAATGCCTTTGTTTGCATGGTCTATATTAGTAACTGCATTTTTATTATTATTATCTTTACCAGTATTAGCTGGAGCAATAACAATGTTATTAACAGATAGAAATTTCGGTACTGCCTTCTTTGAAGCCCAGACAGGGGGTGATCCAGTCTTATTCCAACATTTATTTTGGTTTTTTGGTCATCCAGAAGTATACATTTTAATCCTTCCAGGATTTGGAATGATTAGTCATATTGTTTCTACATTTTCTAAAAAACCTGTTTTTGGATATCTTGGAATGGCTTATGCAATGGTAGCTATTGGAATTGTCGGATTTGTTGTATGGGCGCACCATATGTACACAGTTGGATTAAGCACAGATACAAAAGCATATTTTTTAGCTGCAACAATGATTATTGCTGTACCAACAGGAATAAAAATTTTCTCATGGATCGCAACAATGTGGGGTGGTTCAATATCTTTTAAAACACCAATGGTATGGGCATTAGGATTTATTTTTATGTTCACAGTCGGTGGAGTAACTGGAGTTGTTTTAGCTAATGCAGGTGTTGATACTGCAATGCATGACACTTATTATGTAGTTGCTCATTTTCACTATGTACTTTCTCTAGGAGCTGTTTTTGCAATCTTTGCAGGCTTTTATTATTGGTTCTCAAAAATGAGTGGTTATGAATATTCTGAGTGGATGGGTCAATTACATTTCTGGTTAACATTTATTGGAGTTAACTTGATTTTCTTCCCTCAGCACTTTTTAGGATTAGCTGGGATGCCAAGAAGATATGCTGATTATCCTGATGCATTTGCCGGATGGAATTATATATCTTCAATAGGGTCTTACGTGGCTGTAGCTGGTCTAGCTGTATTTTTTATGAATTTAATTTATGCATTTGCAAAAAAGAAAGCAGCTGCACAAAATCCATGGGGTGAGGGAGCAACAACGTTAGAGTGGACTGTGCCATCTCCACCAAATTTCCATACTTTTGAGGAATTGCCAAAATTTGAAGATGGTCAGGGTACACAAAAATCGCACGGCTAATAAAATAAGAGCATTAAGAACCGATGGATAATTCAAGGCTAAAAAAAAGAAGTTTAAGCCAAGAAGATTTATTTAATCTTTCAGAATTATTTAAATTGATGAAGCCAAGAGTTATGTCATTGGTAATTTTTACTTGTGCCGTAGGTTTATTAACAGCGCCTAACATTGTTTCAACTAAAGACGCAATTATTGGAATTCTTCTCGTTTCATTAGGTGCAGGAGCAGCTGGTGCTCTAAATATGTGGTATGAGTCAGATCTCGATGCTTTAATGACCAGAACCTGTTTAAGACCAATCCCAACAGGGAAAGTCAATAGAAATCAAGCTTTGATATTCGGTGTTACATTATCAATAGTTTCAGTTGTAGCTTTAGATTATTTTACAAACAGAATTTCTGCAGCAATATTATTATTAACAATATTGTTTTATGTATTTGTTTATACAATCTGGTTAAAAAGAAGAACTCCACAAAATATAGTTATTGGTGGGGCAGCTGGTGCTTTTCCACCAGTTATAGGATGGACTATTGCTACAGGCTCTATATCACTTGAACCATTAACATTTTTTTTGATTATATTTTTTTGGACACCCTCTCATTTTTGGGCACTTAGTTTATACAAGTCCGATGATTACAAGAAAGCTAAAATACCAATGCTGCCACTAACCAATGGAATAGAAAGTACCAAAATCAATATATTCATTTATTCTTTATTGATGATACCGGTAATTATTTTTCCATATTTAATTAATTTTGTTGGTTTAACATTTTTAATTCCATCATTGCTATTAACTTTTTATTACAATTTTTTATGTTATGAATTGTTGGTTTATAAAAAAAATAGGTTTAACTCTAAGAAAGCAAAAGCTATCTTTGGATATTCTATATTGTATTTATTCTTAGTTTTTGTTCTTTTTTTGATTGATAAAATAATATGATTACACCAGATAAAAAAACAAAAAGAAAAAATATTATTACGGCATTAGCTATTATTGCGTTTATGATCTTTCTTTTCTTTTTTACATTATATAACACAGGGGTATTTGATAGGTCGATATGATAGAAAAGAAGAAATTAACACCATTAGTTTTAGCTGGGATTTTTGTTTTGATGTTAGGTTTGTCATACGCATCGGTCCCTTTGTATGAGATTTTTTGCAGAGTTACTGGTTTTGGAGGAACTACTCAAGTAGCAGATAAAGCTCCGAAAATTGTTTTAGATAAAGTAGTTAGTGTAAGATTTGATACCAATGTTAATAATTTACCGTGGGATTTTAAAGCAAAATCGAATGTGATGGATGTTAAAGTGGGTCAAGTAAACAAAATTGAGTTTGAGGTAACCAATAATAGCAATGAACCAACTGCAGGTGTAGCAAGTTTTAATGTTTCACCCTCAAGCTTCGGAAAATATTATAGCAAACTTGGTTGTTTTTGCTTTGAAAAACAAGAATTAAATGCTGGTGAAACTGCTACCTACGTGATGACTTTTTATTTAGACCCGGAAATGGTCAATGATGCAACAGTAAAAAATTTACAGGATGTAACTATGTCGTATACTTTTTTCTCGACAGATTACTATAAACAATCATAATCCAAAAAAATGTCAGCTGAAAAAAAACACGATTACCATTTAGTAGACCCAAGTCCTTGGCCTATCTATGTTTCATTCTCATGTTTAATTTTAGCTGTTGGAGCTGTTTACTACATGCATTATGAGGTTTCCTGGGGAATGTACCTTGGATTTGCTTTATTAATTTATGGAGCATACATGTGGTTTAGAGATGTAGTTATTGAGGCTGAGCATCAAGGACATCATACACCTGTGGTTCAAATACATCATCGTTACGGAATGACTTTATTTATCGCTTCTGAGGTTATGTTTTTTGTTGCTTGGTTTTGGGCTTACTTTGATGTGAGTCTTTTTCCAAACGACTTTGTTGGAAATGTATGGCCGCCAAAAGATATAGAAACTTTTGATCCTTGGGATATACCATTAATAAATACATTGGTTCTTTTGTTATCTGGAACTACTGTAACTTGGTCTCATCATGCTCTCTTAGAGGATGATAGAAAAGGATTTATTCAAGGATTAGTTTTAACAGTTATATTGGGAGTTTGTTTTACTGCTTTACAAGCTTACGAATATCATCATGCAACATTTGCATTTTCAGATCACATATATGGTTCAGTATTTTACATGGCAACAGGATTTCATGGTTTTCACGTGATCGTCGGTACAATTTTCTTGGCTGTATGTTTGTGGAGAGGAAAGCTGGGTCATTTTAACAAAGATCATCACTTTGGTTTTGAGGCGGCAGCATGGTACTGGCACTTTGTCGACGTAGTTTGGCTATTCTTATTTGCTGCGATCTATATTTGGGGAAGCTAATTTTGCACCTTGAAACATAAATTTTTATTTTCAGTTTTTATCATATTTTTTATATTTGTTTTTATTGCATTAGGCACTTGGCAGATAATTCGTTTAAATTGGAAGAACAATCTCATATTAGAAATTGAAAATTCATTAAAAAATCCTCCAGTTCAACTTTCACAATCTAATCAACAAAATTTTCTCAAAATCAAAACGTCAGGTCGCGTTGATTTTGAGAAACAAATTTACTTATATAATTTGAATGATTCTGGAACACCTGGGTTTGAAGTTTTAAATCCAATTGTAATAGATGGTGAAAATTATTTGCTCAATAGGGGATGGATACCATTTGAAAAAAAAGATACACCAGAGATAAATATATTGGATCAAAATAATATAGAAGGAACTCTTAAAACACAGGGAAGAAAAAATATATTTAAACCAGATAATGATATAAAAGAAAATTACTGGTTTAGTTTGAATAGAGAAGATATCTCAAAATTTACTGGTAAAGAATTTTCTAAGTACATAATATATTTAGATGGAAATTATCAGTTTCCTAGACCAAAAAAAATTACTGCTAATATTTCTAACAATCATAAAAAATATGCAATGACATGGTTTTCATTAGCGATTTCAATTCTTTTACTATATCTATATTTTAGAAAAAAGAATTATTAAATGAATTATATTAGTACAAGAAATAATCAGAAAAACTTTACTTTTAAAGATGTTTTCCTCAAAGGTTTGGCAGACGATGGGGGGCTGTTTGTACCTAAATCAATTAAACCATTTAAAGAAGAGGAATTAGATAATTTAAAAAACCTGAGTTACAATGATTTAGCGGCTGAAATAATTTATCCATTTATAGGAGATTTCATGTCTAAAGATGATCTAATCTCTTTGATTTCAAAATCATATTCAAATTTCAGATCCGACGATGTTGTTAAAATATCAGATCTAGGAGATTTAAAAGTATTAGAATTGTTCCATGGACCTACACTTGCATTTAAAGATATCGCAATGCAACTAATAGGTAATTTTTATCAATATCATTTAGGCCGTGATCAAAAAAAAATTAATATAATTGTTGCAACTTCAGGCGATACAGGTGCAGCTGCCATAGACGCTTTGAAGGGAAAAAATAATTTAAATGTTTTTGTCTTACATCCCAATAATAAAATTTCGCCTGTTCAAAGAAGACTAATGACAATACATGAGGAGAGTAATGTATTTAACATTGCGGTGGAGGGTAATTTTGACGATTGCCAAAATTTAGTAAAAGCAATGTTTAATGACGAAAAATTTTCTAAAGAAATTAATATGTCGGGTGTAAATTCAATTAATTGGGCAAGAATAGTTGCTCAATCGGTGTATTATTTTTACGCTTACTTTAAAATTGGAAATGGCCAACCACTATCTTATTCTGTTCCAACAGGAAACTTTGGTGATATTTACGCTGGTTATTTAGCGAAAAAACTCGGTCTTCCAATTGATAAATTAATCGTAGCTACAAATAAAAATGACATACTGCACAGAGCTATATCTGGTGGTGATTATAGTCAAAAGAAAGTAGAGGAAACAAATACTCCAAGTATGGATATACAAATAGCAAGTAATTTTGAGAGGCTTTTATACGACGTCAAAGATTGTAACTCAGAAGTTACAAAAGATGTAATGGCTGAAATAAAAAATAATACTTATAAAATTGATAAAAATGACTTGGATAAAATTAAAAAGAATTTTATATCTGAAATGCTTGATGAAAACGAAACTGTTGAAATGATTAAAACTATCAATGACGAATATCAGATGGTAGTGGATCCGCACACTGCTGTAGGGATTGGTGCGGTGCGAAAATTAGGATTGGAAAAAAATTGTGTTGTATTATCAACTGCGCACCCATGTAAATTTCCAAAAGCAATAGAAGATGCAATTTCAAAAACTGAAAATTTACCAGATAGTCTTAAATACGTTAATGACAGAAAAGAAAAATTTGAACTTCTATCAAATGATATTGAAAAAGTTAAAAAATATGTAATGAATTCGATATGAAACTTAAAATAAAAGATCAACTCCCAGATACAGAGATTTTTCAACTTGTTGATGGAGAGCCTCAAAAAAGCAAATTAAGAGAAACTATTGGTGATGGTAAAGTTGTTTTGTTTGGTTTACCTGGGGCATTTACATCAACTTGCTCCAAACTTCACTTACCGGGTTTTGTAGCAAATGCAGAAAAAATTAGAGCAAAAGGAATAGAAAATATATTTTGTTTATCAGTAAATGATCCTTACGTAATGAATGGTTGGGGAGAGATTAATAATACTGGAGATAAAATTAAAATGTTATCTGACCCATATTTATTATTTACGAAAGCAATTGGAGCAGAAGTTGATCGTAATGCTAAAGGAATGGGAATTAGATCAAATCGTTATTTAATGGTGATTGAAAATTTCACGGTCGTTAATATCCATGTTGAAAAAGAAACTAAAGAATGTGGTTTAACTTCAGCAGAAAACTTATTAAATAATCTAATTTAAGTAGGGCAGTTCTGTTGCCAGGTGACCTGACTACAAGTTAGCAGCATCTTTAGCGAGTAAATCTACTTCATTATTTAATTCATCATTTGAATGGGCTTTTACCCAGTTCCAACTTATTTCAAACTCATTATTTAGTAGATCTAATTCTGTCCAAAGTGCTTTATTACTTACCTCTTTTTTGTTTGCAGTTTTCCATCCATTTTTTTTCCAATTGTGTATCCACTCTGTTATTCCAGACTTTACATATTTAGAGTCTGTAAAAATTTGAACTTTGCTTCCTTTTGGAATTTTTTTAAGCGCCTCTATAGGTGCTAATAATTCCATCTGATTATTTGTCGTATCTTTTTTACTTCCTTTGAGTTCAGTTTTTTTTCCATCATTTAATATTATTGCGGCCCAACCACCATTACCTGGATTACCAAGACACGAACCATCGGTATAAATTTTAATCATTAAACTAAATAATCCTTATAGTTTTTTAAATTATTATGAATTATCAGTTTTTGATAATATTCTCTTGGATCCTTAATTTTTATCAAAGCAGTTTTTGGAGTATTTGTGTAGTCGTAAAGTCTTGTCAGAAAATATCTCATCGCAGCAGCGCGGCATAAAATATTCAATGATTTTTTTTCAATTCCAGAGATCTTCTTAATTCCTTCATATCCTCTAATTAAATTTTTAACCTTTTTTTTATTTAATTTAAATTGTGATTTTTTCTTATCAAAACAAAGAGCGTTGATACATATCGCTATTTCATACATAAAATAATCATTTGCGGCAAAATAAAAATCTATAATTCCAGAGATCTTATTTTTTTTAAAAAATATATTATCTATAAAAAGATCGCCATGTATTATTCCATTTGGCAATTTTTTTGGCCATTTATTTTTAATTTCTCTAAAATTACTTTTGAGAAATTTTTCTAAATTAATGAATTTTTTTGACTTAAATTTAATACTTTTTAATAATGGATTTAAATTTTTTATATTCATTGAGTTTTTTCTAAATAATCTTATTTTTTTTGACGAAGAGTGCATTTGAGCTACAGTTTTCCCAATATCATAGCAATTTTTCAAACTAAGATTTTTTTTATCTTTTCCGTCAAGAAATGAAACAACACAAGCAACCTTATTCTTTATTTTAAATAGATACTTTCCATCATAATTTTTTAGTGGTTTTGGACATCTTATCTTTAGATCATTTAGTTGATCCATTAATTTTATAAAAAAAGGTATTTCTTTTTTTTGAACTCTTTTTTCGAATATAGTTAGTATAAATTTATTGTTTTTTGATTTTAATAAATAATTAGTATTTTCAATACCTTGTTTGATACCTTTAAAACTTAAAAATTTATGATTTTCAAATTTTTTATTAATAGACGATATGTCTCTCTTATTTATCTTTGTGTAAACAGCCATTTAATTTAATTTTTTTGGAACACGAAAAACAACGTTTTCTTTTATAATTTCCACTTCTTCTATAGTGACTGTAAATTTATTTTTCAATTCTTTAATGAAATTTTCGACAAGTATTTCAGGGGCAGACGCACCAGATGAAATTCCGATTATATTTGAATTTTCAATTAAGTTGAATGGAATTTCACTTTGTGAGTGGATCAGTATTGAGTTTTCACAGCCCGATTTTTTAGCAACTTCAACAAGTCTTACTGAGTTAGATGAATTTCGACTTCCAATAACGAAAAATAGATCACACTTTTTTGCAATGTTTTTAACAGCCATTTGTCTATTAGTTGTCGCGTAACAAATATCTTCTTTTGCAGGCTCTCTAATATTTGAAAATTTTTCCTTAAGTATTGATATTATTTCTTTTGTATCATCTACTGATAGGGTTGTTTGGGTAACATAGGCAATTTTTTCAAAATTTTTTGGATCATAATTCTTTGCTTCGTCCTCATTTTGGATAAGGTCGATTGATCCTTTAGGCAGTTGCCCCATTGTTCCAATTACTTCAGGATGATTTTCATGCCCTATTAAGATTAAATGGTATCCAGCCTTATGAAGATTTTCAGCCTCTCTATGAACTTTAGAAACTAAGGGACATGTTGCATCAACATAAGTCATATTATAGTTTTTTGCATCTTGTGGAATTTTTTTTGGAACACCATGTGCAGAAAAAATAACTGGTCTTGTTTTGTCTTCAATTTCTTCAAGTTCTTCCACAAATATTGCACCTTTATTCCTTAGGTCATCAACAACAAATTTATTGTGTACTATTTCATGTCTAACATAAACTGGAGAACCATACTTTTGAATTGATTTTTCAACAATTTCAATTGCCCGTTCAACACCGGCACAAAATCCTCGTGGAGCAGATAATAATATTTTAAGTTCTTTGTTTTTCATTTTTATCTAAAAGATACTCAAGTAATATATGTGGAAATGTTAAAGACGCCAAACCTATAAAAATGACTTTAATAATCGAGTTATCAAAATCATATTTAAAATTGAGCAAATAAATACCAACTAAACAAATAATAGCAGTTAATATCGTAAGTGGCATAGCCTTTTGAATAAAACTCAATAACCCATTTTTAATATTATTATTATCTAATTCGTAAATTAATGTGATGCTATGTCTTACAGAATGTAAAAAGCAAAAATAAGCAGTAAATGCTATTAAAGGAGAGAGATAGTAATTTAAAATTAATATAGAAAAATAATCAAAAAAAATAGAAAAATTTTTAAAAGTAAATTTTTTAATAAACAAAATAATACTTGAAATAGAACTTAAGATTATCCCTAAATCTATTAATCTATTATTCTCAATAAAACTTAAACTTGAATAAAAATTTTTATTATCAATTAATAATAATTTAAATATTGCTATAGTTTCATCAAAATGAAAATATAATGGTGCCCAAATAACGAGAGATCCCTTTAGAAAATACAGTATCCCCATAAAGTGTGAATTATAGTTATGCAAAAATTGTGTATCTTCTTTACCAAAATGATATGAGGCAACTAGTAGAAATATTATTAATAAGATAGATGGTATTAAAACCCAAAGTGTTACAACCATTACAGCCAATAAGATATATGAAAGATAAAATAGAGTTATATTTTCAATTTTAAAAATTTTTAGAAGCTTACCACCTTTAACATGATCTAAAGACCCATGTGATACACCAATAATTAAAATTAAAAATAAGCAAAATAATGGTGATAATATAAAGTTACTAAATTTAAATAGTATTAAAGAAAAAATGTTACAAAATAAAAAAAAAATAAAAGAATGATTAAGATTTATTTTTTTTATATTCATATTCATTTAGGTTTAATAAAATAAAGCTTTAATAAAAATCCATTTTGGCATTTTTAAAATTATAGTCAAATCCTCAAGAAAATTACTCTTATTGGAGAGAAATTTGATAATTGTTTTAGGAGAACTTTGAAACATTTTAAAAAAAATTTCTGACATCCTTTTTGGATGTTTTTCAAGAACACGTAAAAATACTTCATCCAAAAATTGATACTTTTTACTGATTTCAAATTTTTTAGTATGATGAATATTTTCAATATTTTTTCTAATAAATTTACTATGTTCCTGTATATTCAAAAAAGTATATCCTGTACTTAATCTTGTCATACCGCCAGCAGTTCCAATATTAATTTTATTTTTTTCATTTTTAAATGATGGGTAAAAAAGTGGAATCGCACCTATCTCTTTATAAGTAATTTTATAATTTTTTAAATTCAATTTCTTTTCGATATATTCTTTAATTTGTTGATCATAATCTTTTTGAGAGTCATCATTCATTTTTGAAAGCCAAGTACTCTCAATTAATGCCTTTTTTTGTGAGAAGGGAAGGGTGTAAAAAAAATGGACACTTTCCCTTTGATCACAATCAAAATCCATAAGATTAAAAATGTTTTCATCGAAATAATTATTCTCTGTCTCTATTTCAACTCCACAAAAGTGTTGCCATAAATTTCTAAAGTCTTTTTTGATAGAAGGAACGCTATTGAATATAAATGAATTTTTGGTGTTGATGTCTTTCAGTTCTTTTAAAAAAAAGATATTTTTATTTTTCTTTAATGAATTATTTATTTTCTCATAAAACAAACCACTATCGATGCTTTGATATGGATAATTTTCACAATCAAGAAAATTAGTTTTATTAGGTGCATTAACTGAAAAATTTTTCCAATTTTTTATAACACAATCATCAAAATTATGCTCAGATACTTTCCAAAAAGACCAGGTCTTATCTCTTTTGTACTCATCTCGAGGCTCGATTATTGCTAAGGTTTTATTTTCTAATTTTTTATGGATCTCTAATTCATAGGCTAGAGATAAACCAGCACAACCACCCCCGATAATTATGTAATCAAATTCTTTCATCAAGATTAATTTCTTTATTAATCAATAAATGATCGTGTTCAATTTGATCATCATTTTTATTTAATAAAGAAAGTATAATTAGATCATAAATTGATAAAATCGTCTCCAAAACTTTTTCAAAGTTTGAAACGTAAATTTTTCCAGATTTACTATAATTTTCAAAGGTTTTCTTTTTCAAAATTTTATATCCAATTTTTCTGTATATTCGTCTAGCAACTAAGATACTAAATCTAAAGCTTAGTGGAATTTCTCTTATTGAATAAAATGAATTTTTATAAAATGTATCTGCAAGTTTAATAGTTGAGTTAATTTCCTCAAAATTTCCATTTATATAAGATCTATTTTTTTTTGAGTCCTCAATCACATCTCTTGATATATTAGTGAGTTGCATTGCTATACCAAGATCGATTGCAGATTTAAGGGATTGTTTTTTACTCACTTTTAAAATTTTTGCCATCATCAGTCCGACTGTTCCAGCTACTCTATAACAATAGATTAAAAGATCTTTTCGAGTATCTATTTTTATATTTTGTTTTATGTCTGACTCTATCCCATCAAATAAATCATAAATTATTTCGAGAGAAATATTGAATTCATGAATAATATTCCACATATTTTGAATAACAGGATCTTTAAAATTTTTTTGTTTAAAATCACTTACAAATTTTTGGAATTTTATTTTTTTTATTTCTATTTCGCCTTCGTCATCTGCAATATTATCTACAACTCTACAAAAATCGTATAAATAAGAACAATTTTTATAGGTTTTTTTTGGTAAAAAAAAACCAGCCCAATTAAACGATTTTGCGTAAATAGATAAATAATTTTTAGACGACATTATAAAATCTTATCTAAAACCTTTGCTGAGGAAAGAACTCCAGGTACACCTGCCCCAGGATGAGTTCCCGCACCAACAAAATATAAATTGTTATAAATTTCAGATTTGTTGTGAAATCTAAAGTAAGCAGATTGCGAGAATTTTGGTTGTATAGAAAAACCAGAACCATATTTTGTATTGAGATCTTTTTCAAAATAGTCAGGAGTCAGATAAAAATCTTCAACAATATTTTCTTTTAAGTTTGGCATTAAGTCTTTCTCCATTTTCTCCACTACTAAATTTTTCATTTTTTCACCTTCTAACGACCAATCAATTTTTGATTGGTTATTAGGAACAGGAACTAGAACATAGAAACAATCATGTCCATCTGGTGCCATGGATTTATCAGTGGCAGTGGGTCTATGTAGATAATAACTTATATCATTGTTTAATTTTTTATGATTAAAAATGTCATCTAGGTGCTCTTTATATTTATTGCCAAATTTAATGGTGTGATGTTCAACGTTATCGTAAATTTTCTTGGTTCCAAAATAATAAACAAATAAACCCATTGAATATTCCATTCTATTTTTTTTCCACTTAAACATAAAAGAATTATTACTCTGGCCATTTAACATTTTTTCATAAACACCCGGTGGATCTGCGTTACAAACAACTTTGTTAGCGCTTATTTTTTTTGAATTGTCTAATTGAACACCTGTAATCTCATTTTGGTTTGAAATTATTTGAGTTACCTCAGAACCTTTTATTACCTCGATACCTTCTTCATTCATTAATTTTTCAAAACCACTTATAATATTTCCTGTTCCACCCATAGAATAGTGAATGCCCCATTTTTTTTCTAGGTATAAAATCAATCCATATATTGAAGTTGTGGTAAATGGATTTCCACCAACTAAAAGAGGATGCATGCTCAACATTCTTCTTAATTTTTCATTTTTAATATAAGATGATACTAGTGAATATACTGACTTATAGCTTTTGAGTTTAAGTAATGCGGGTAATTGTTTCATCATCACTGAGGGCTTGTCAAAGGGCACATCAGCTAGTTCTGTAAAACCTTTATCAAAAATTTTTTTAGTGAAATTTACAAGTTTTTCATATCCTTGAGCATCCTCTTTATTAATAAGCTCAATCTGTCTTTTCATTTCATTTTCGTCACCAGAGTAATTGAACTTTGATTTATCCTCAAAAATAAATTGGTACCAAACTTTAAGAGGTGTTAATTTAATATAATCATTTGGATTTTTTTGAAATAATTCAAATAATTCATTTATTAAGTATGGAGCTGTAATTACTGTTGGACCACCATCATAAATGAACCCATTCTTTTTAAAAACTCTTGCTCTACCACCTAGGTCTTTGTGTTTTTCAATTAATGTAACATTGTGACCCTTAGCTTTAAGGCGAAGAGCAGCTGCTATACCACCAAAACCAGAACCTATAACTACAGAATTCATCATGATAACTTATATTTTTTTGGATAAATTGTAAAAAGTATTATGAGTTAATTTTTTTTAACTCTTCTTTAGTTTCTTCTAAATTTTTCTGAAACAGTGTATCAAGTTTAGATTTATCAACTGAGGTTGTTATTATTTTTTTTACAGAGTCTATAGCTATTTTAACAGATGCATCTTTAATCTCTTTAATTGCTACCTCTCTCATTTGATTAATTTTATTTTTAGCCAAATTTTTCTTAATTTCTGAAGATTTATGAAATTTGTCATTAAGCTCAATGATTAATTTATCAGCATCTTTCTTTGCTTGATCAAGTATTTCCTTACTTTCAGATTGCGCTGTGTCCAATTTTTTCTGAGCATTATCTAATAATATCTTTGCTTCACTTCTCAGTTTCTCACTTTCATCAATCTCATTTTTTATGTCTGAGATTAATTTATTAAGAATAGTATTAATTTTTTGAGGTACTTTTAAATATATCAGACCCCCAAAAAATATTACAAAAGAAACTGCGACCCAAAAAGTTGAATCAATGACCATAATATTTATCTCCGTTTTTTTTCACTAGATCATCAACAATCGCAGAGATACTACTATTATTAACTTCTGCTCCAATTAATTTTTTTAGAATTTCAGTAGATGTTACAACTGCAATTTTATTAATTTTTTCTGGAGCACTTTGTCTTAAAGTATCTATTTCTACTTCAGCTTTTTTAATTTCATCATCAATTTGTTTATCTAAAGTCTCTTTTTTAGAATTAATATTTTTGATTACTTTTTCTCTAGCATCTTTAAAAATATTTTTTGCTTCAATTTTACTCTTAAGAATAATCCCATCAAATTCTTTAAGTTTAGCCTCACTACTTTCTCTTTGTTTTTCAGCTGCCTCAATATTTTCTTGGATTTGTGATTTTCTTAATTCTAAGTTTGCACTTATTTTGGGCAGTATAAGTTTAGATAAAACAATATACAGCACTCCAAAAGTTAGTACGAGCCAGAAAATTTGTGAAATCCAAAACTCTGGATCTAATTGAGGCATTCCTCCACTCTCCGCTGCAAAAATCTTTTTTGTAAAAAAGAAATTAGTAATTAATGAATATAAAAATATTTTTTTAAACATTAATTAAAACGCGAAAAGAATTATCAATGCAACAACTAATCCAAATAATCCTGTTGCTTCTGCAAGAGCAAATCCTAAAAGCAAATTAGGAAATTGTTTTTGGGCTGCAGATGGATTTCTCATTGCACCAGATAAATAATTTCCAAAAATTATTCCGATACCTACTCCAGCTCCAGCTAAAGCTATTGCTGCAAGTCCTGCTCCAATCATTTTTGCTGCTTCTAATTCCATTATATCCTCCTTATAAGTTAATGGTGTAAATTTAATGCATCATTTAAATAAATGCATGTTAAAATTGCAAAAACATAAGCTTGAAGAAAAGCAACTAGTATCTCCAAACCAGTTAAAGCAACTGAAAAACTCAGTGGAAGCCATCCACCAACAATTCCGAGGCTTACGACAAAGCCCCCGAAAACCTTCATCATAGTGTGTCCAGCCATCATGTTTGCAAACAATCTTACGGATAAGCTGATGGGTCTACTTAAATATGAAATAATTTCAATGACCACAATTAATGGTAAAAGTACGATTGGAACACCACTTGGAACAAATAGTTTTAAATAACCAAAGCCATGTTTTATAAAACCAATAACTGTAACTCCAATAAAAATAAAAGCTGCTAATATGAAAGTTACAATGATATGACTAGTCACTGTAAAAGTGTAAGGTATCATGCCGAACATGTTGCAAAACAAAACAAACATAAATAATGAAAATATAAATGAAAAATATGGTTTAGCTTTTGAACCAGCAGTATCGCTGATCATTTTTGAGACAAATGAATAGCTTAATTCAGCTAAGAGTTGGATCTTATTCGGAAGTATTGAATTTTTTTTTGAACCAAGATTAAATATTATTAAAATCGCGAGAGAACTTATGACCATGAATAAACTAGCATTGGTAAAAGAAATATCAAAAGCGCCTACTTTTATTTCTGGACCAATTCTATAAACTTCGAATTGAGTCATTGGGTTAGCTGCCATAAATCCTTATCTATTTTTGCATTTTTTTTGCGGATCTAATTACATTAATTATCCCTGCAACTACCCCTACAAAAAAAAATATTAAAATTAACCAGGGTTTAGTACCAAAGGTCTTGTCCAAAAGAAACCCAATAATTGTCCCTACGGCGACTGCTGAAACTAGCTCAGTACTTAGCTTAAAAGCAGTGCCAATTGGAGATTGATTATCTTTTTTATTTTCTAGATCTCTTTTTGAAACCTTTTTCTTTGCAATCTCTAAGCGAGTTTTGAATGGATCTTTGGACATTTTAATTAATTACTTAAGCGACCATGCTTTCTGCTTTTTGTAAATCAACAGCCACAAGCTGACTAATTCCTTTTTCAGGCATGGTGACGCCATAAAGTCTATTCATTTTTGACATTGTTAAAGCATGGTGAGTAACTATGATGAATTTAGTATTTGTAATTTTTATTAGTTCCTCAAGCA
The DNA here is from genome assembly GCA_902550055.1 of uncultured Pelagibacteraceae bacterium. Classification (GTDB taxonomy): domain Bacteria; phylum Pseudomonadota; class Alphaproteobacteria; order Pelagibacterales; family Pelagibacteraceae; genus Pelagibacter. The sequence continues at coordinate 171,203 of CACCXU010000001.1, forward strand.
AGCCACAAAATCTTGTTACGTTGGCATCATCTAAAGGTGCATCAACCTCGTCCAAAACACATATAGGCGAGGGGTTAGTTAAAAAAACTGCAAAAATCAAAGATAGTGCAGTCAAAGCCTGCTCACCACCTGACAATAAAGTTATTGATTGAAGTCTTTTTCCAGGAGGACTTACTAACATTTCTAAACCAGCTTCTAAAGGGTCATCAGAGTCAACCAATTCAAGCTTAGCATTTCCTCCATTAAATAATTTTGTATAAACCTCATTAAATTTTCTATTTACCTTATCAAAGGCCTCAATTAGTCTTTCCCTTCCTTTTTGATTTAACTCATTAATACTATCTTTGAGTTTTACAATTGCTGTAACTAAGTCTGCTCTATCTTGTTCCATTTTCTTAATTTCTGTTTCATATTTTACAGTCTCTTCGTCAGCCTTCAGGTTAACCGAGCCTAATTTTTCTCTCTCTTGTTTTTTTTTATCTAATAAATCTTCTTGATTAACAGCATCAGGCAGTTCTTCCACACCAAATAAATTTGAATTTTCTAAAATATTTTCTTCTGTAAGATTTAGCTCAGAAATAATTCTATCTACTAAATCATTTTTTCTTTTTTTTAGACCTTCAATTGTTGCCCCTGAACTTGCTTTTCGTTCTCTTATCTGAATAGATTGTTCTTGTATCTCGTTTAGTTGTTTTCTAAGATTTTCAATTTTTTCATCTGTGGTATTGATAATTTGCTCATTCTCATTTTTTTCATTTTCAGAAATTCTCAAATTTTCTGAAATTTGTCCTTTTTTTTCTGCCTGAAATTTTGGTTGATTATCAAGTTTATCTCGTTGCACATTAAGTTTATTTTTTCTATCACTTAATTCTGCAACCATTTTTTCCGAATTAGATAAAAGATTTTTCCAACTCTCAATCTCCTTATCAATTATTGCAATTCTTTCATTTCTTTTGACAGACTCTCTTTTGATACTTTGATTTTTACTATAACTATCTGCGTATTCTTCGATGACAAATTGACAATCATCTAACGCTTTAATTGCATCATCATTTTTTTTTGAATTAATTAATTGTTTAATTTTATCGATTTCTGATTTTAACCTATTCTTACTATTTTCCAAATCTTCATTCGATTGTTTCTCAGTTTGATAATATTTTGAGTCGATTTCAATAAGCTCACTTTTTTCTTCTTTCAGTCTTTTTTCATTTGAGTTTGCATCAATCACTATTCCTCTTTCCCTACTAATATCATCATCTATTGTTTGTAGAGATTTTTTTACGTTTTCTATTTCGTCTTGAATTCTAGTATTTTCCTCATCTAGACTTTTTAGTTCTAAGTTTAGCCTTTGTATCTTCGATAAATTTTCAATATTTTTTTCTCGTAATGGAGTTATTTTATCAACCTCAGTTTTAATCAGTTTCTCTAATTCGTTAATTTTATTATTAAAACCACTGACTTCAGTTTCTGCTTCTGTATTAATTTCATTTTCTATTTTAATTTCTTTATCGATCTCTAGTAATTTTAGATAATATAGTCCTGCTTCAATTTTTTTTATTTCATCAGAAATATTTTTGTATTTTGTAGCCTCTTCAGCCTGTTTTTGTAAATTTGCTAGTTGCCTTTCCTGTTGCCTTCTTAATTCATCAGCTCTCTTTAGATTATTTTCTGCAGCGCTCAACCTTAGTTCAGCTTCATGTCTTCTAACATGTAACCCAGAAATTCCTGCAGCTTCCTCTAAAATTGCTCTTCTATCAGTAGGTTTTGCGGTAACAAGGGCACCAATTCTGCCCTGACTAATCATTGATGGAGAGTGAGCTCCAGTTGATAAATCTGCGAAAAACATTTGAGCATCCCTTGCTCTAACTTCTTTATCATTGATATAAAACTTCGAACCTTTATCTTTTTCTATTTTTCTTCTAACATTTATTTCGTTTAACTCTCTAAATTGCACTGGACCCTCGTTATTTTCATTGGCAACAGTTACCGAAACTTCAGCAATATTTTTAGAAGGTTTGTTTGATGTTCCTGAAAATATGACATCTTCCATGCCCGATCCTCGCATGCTTTTTGCAGATGTTTCACCCATTACCCATCTTAAAGATTCAACAATATTTGATTTTCCGCAACCATTTGGGCCAACAATGCCTGTTAAACCATTTTCAATTAAGAAATTAGTTTTATCTGCAAATGACTTAAATCCATTGAGCTGGATTTTTTTAAACTCCATGGATTAACTTATATCAGCTTTTCCAATGTTTTTTTTAAATTTTTATAATTAAGAGATTTTTCGAACTTTTCGTTATTAATTATTATCGTAGGAGTAGAATTAACTTTAAAATTTTTTGTCCCCTCGATTCGATCATTTAAAACATAGTCCTCTATTTCTTTGTTGTTAATACATTTTTCAAAATCAATATCAAACCCAGCTTTTTTTAGAAATTCTTTCAAATTATTATTTACTTCTTCTATTTCCTTACCTTTTATCCAAGCTTGTTGATTAGAGTAAAGTTTTTCCAAAATTTCTAAGCTTTGATCTTGTTTACACAGAGAAATTTTTGAAGCATTTAAAGCAGCAATATCTAAAGGAAAGTGTCGAAATTCTATTTTGACTAGTCCTGTATCTATGAAATCTTTTTTAAGAGAGGGATAAACATCTTTATGAAAATTTGCACAATGACTACATGTTAGAGACTCGTAGGCAATTATTGTAATCTTCGCATTTTGATTTCCTGAAACTATTCTCTTTATTTCTGCGTTAGCACTAGTACTTAATCCAAAAATTAATATTAAAAATAGAAATAATTTATTCATTTTTCTTTAAAAACTTTAGTTAATTCAATTAAAGAATTTTTGATTTCTTCATTTTTAACATCATTAAGTTTATTTTTATATTTATTGTTTGTCACAGGTTTATTCTGAATTATCTTCTGATTGTCTATTTTATTTTCATCGTTAAAACTTGTAAATTTAATCCGTTTTACAACTTCATCTTTAAAAAAAGCATTCATTCTATCCATAATTTCTTTTTTTGAATATTCTAACTCAACTTCATGACCTCTTTGCACCATTATTAAGAGCGTGCTTACACTGAACTTGTTAGTATTCTTAAAAGACTTTGGATAACAAACTTTAAATAATTTTTCACCAGCAATGAATTTCCAATTATTGAGTGTTTCGGAATAAATATGACCTCTTTTATTAATAAACTTTTTAATATTTTTTGGCAAAGTGTCATTGAAAGACCTTAATCCTTGAATGCTACCAGTTCTCTGCTTAATATATTTTTTATATTGCATATGAAAGATCAATTTGTAACAAAAAAAATTCTTAATTGGTACGATTTAAATAAAAGATCATTACCATGGCGAAAAAATGTTTCACCCACTAAAAAGCAATATTTTACATTAGTAAGTGAATTTATGTTACAACAAACTCAGGTTGCAACAGTTATTCCTTATTTTAATCGCTTCATTAAAAGCATTCCAAATCTTAGCTCACTTGCCAAAACTAGTGACAAAAAATTATATAAACTCTGGGAAGGTCTTGGATATTATTCTAGAGTAAAAAATTTAAGAAAAACTGCTCAAGTTGTAAAAAAAAATTTTCAAGGGAAATTACCAGATACTTTTGATGATTTAATTTCTTTACCAGGAATTGGAAATTATACCGCAAGTGCAATTTTGGCGATTGCATTTAATAAGTCTTTCATACCACTAGATGGAAATGTTGAGAGAGTTTTAAAAAGATATCTTTTTCTAAAAAAAGAAAAAGAAATTACTAAGGAAAATCTCCACAAAAAAAAATCAATATTAGGAACATCCCCAAGGTCTAGCGATTATGCGCAGGCTTTAATGGAATTAGGGGCTTTAATTTGTAAACCTACAAATCCTAACTGTTTAAAATGTCCAATCTCAAAAAAATGTGAATCATTTCGTAAAAAAGATTTCAAACTTGTAAAGAACAGTAAAAAAAATATAGATAAGTATTTTATTTTAAATGTTTATAAAAAAGATAAAAAATATCTGTTGGTTAAAAATACAAAATTTAAATTTCTCAAAAACTTAAGAATATTTCCAATGCAGGAATTATCTAAACCCAAAAAATTTAATAAAACAATAAATTTTAAAATGTCCAACATGAATATGAATATCAAAATTCAATATCCAAAAATTGTTAGAGAAATATCCTCTTCTTATTGGGTTGATCAAAAAAAAATTGCCAATTCTATGTTGCCAACATTTACAAAAAAAGTTGTTAAGTTTTTAGAGAGCAACTTATGAAAAAAATAGCTATTATTGGAGCTGGTATTTCAGGATTATTTATTGCTAATTTGTTCAAGAAAAACTCAGATTATCAAGTGGTAATTTATGAGAAAAGTAATTCGATTAATCTTGAGGAAGGTTATGGAATTCAATTATCCGTTAATAGTGTCAAGCTTTTGAACGAAATTGAATTTAACAAATTTGAAAATGCAAGAAAGTTTAATCCAAAAAAGATTATTTTTTTTTCATCTAAAAACTTCAAAAAGATATGTGATTTGAATATCTCTGATTTTAATTCAGAGAATTGTCAGTACACTACTTTGAAAAGATCTGATTTAATAAATTTTTTGAAAAAGGATATAGAAAATTTAATTAAATTTAATCATAATGTCTCGAGTATAAATAAAGAAAATCAGAAAATTCAACTTACTTTTGAGAACAATGAAATTTTTGAATGTGATTATTTAATCATTTCAGATGGAGTTTTTTCAAAAAGTAGAAGTTTGATTTCCAACAATAAAAGTCAACCAAAATACAACAACACACTAGCCATTAGAGGAAAGATAACAAATTTTTCTGAAATCGATAATGAAAATATTTCATTATTTTTAGGCTCTGATTTTCATCAGGTAATTTATCCAGTAAACCAAAATGGAGACTTAAATTTTATAGCAATTATGAAGTATGAACTTACTTTAGAACAACAAAAAAATTATTCTTTATTCAAAGAAAATTCCTTCATTAGAAAAGTTTTAGAAAAGGTTCCAAAAGAAAATAAAGAATTTTTTGATAAAATTCAGGAATTAAAAATATTCCCAGTATTTGTTAGTAAGGACTTTTTTAAAACAAATGATGATAATATTAATTTTATAGGTGATGCTTTTTTTGCTTTTCCACCTTCATTTGCTCAAGGGGCATCTCAATCCATAGAGGGTGCTTATGAATTATTTAAAAGTATTGAAAATAACTTAGAAGGAGATTTCTTTACGAATAGAGTTAATAAAACTAAAATGGTTAATAAAAGATCTAAACTAAATCAATTCGCATTTCATTTGTCTAATCCTGTGGCTGTTTTTTTTAGAAATATTTTTTTGAAAAAATTTATTAAAAACAAAAAGTTTTTAGATTCTTATTTAGGTAAAATTTATAATAATTAATTTTTTGAAATTAATCTTTGTCTTAAATTATCTATAGGCACTATTTGCCCATTAAGATTATAATGCCAATAAGTCCAGCCATTACAACTTTCTGCTCCTAATATTGATGCAGCTACCTTGTGAATAGAGCCCTCTTTTTTGGCATGTTTTATACTTCCATCAGCCATAATTTTTGCACTGATTTTCTTTTTATTATCAAAAATAGTAGTGCCTGGTTTAATTATTCCTAATTCAACCAATGACCCAAAAGGTACTCTTGGCTTAGATCTACCATTTTGCAAAGTATCTAAATAATCATCTTCTATAGGTTTTGTATTTTTTAGTCGTTGTTCAGCTGCCTTATGATAGGTTTTTTCTTTTTCAATTCCGTAATAATTTCTACCCAATTTTTTTGCAACCGTTGCTGTTGTTCCTGATCCTAAAAAAGGATCTAAAACTAAATCATTTTTATTTGAGGTTGCTAATAAAATTCTGTGAAGTAGAGCCTCAGGTTTTTGAGTAGAATGCACTTTTTTACCATTTTTTTTAAGTCTTTCAGAACCATTACAAATCGGCAACTCCCAGTTCGATCTCATTTGAAGATCATCATTTAAACATTTTAAAGATTGATAATTAAAAGTGTATTTTGATTTTTCTGATTTTGATGCCCAAATCAACGTTTCATGTGCATTAGTAAAACGTGTCCCTCTGAAATTTGGCATAGGATTTTTTTTATTCCAGATGACATCATTTAAAATCCAAAAACCTAAATTTTGAATAGCGGTACCAACTCTAAAAATGTTATGGTAACTGCCGATCACCCAAATAGCACCATTTTTTTTCAAAATTCTTTTACATTCTGTTAACCACGAGTAGGTAAATTCATCATACTTTTTAAAATTTTCAAATTGATCCCATTTATCATTGACTGCATTTACTTTAGACCTATCGGGTCTTATAAGCTCATTTCTTAATTGTAAGTTGTAAGGAGGGTCAGCAAAAATTAAATCAAAAGTCTCACTAGGAATTTTTTTAAGTTCCCTTAAACTATCTCCATTTATTAATTTATTTTTAAAGTCCAAATTCATTTTATAAAAATAAATTAGACTCCAAAAAGATTCTTGGGTCAACCTAGGATTGAATTATTTGGATTCCATTTGTATGATGGTGGTTCACAACAACTACATCTGGTGTTTCTACGTGAAACCTATTTTAACTTGCTGATCGGTGAAAAGGTTTTTCTATGGTGAGAAGTAATCCCAAATTTTTTTATAGCTTTAAGATGTTGTTTAGTTCCATATCCATAATTTTTACTCCAGTAATAATTTTTAAATTTCTTCCCTAACTTAGAGATCATTTTATCACGTGTAACTTTTGCTATAATTGATGCTGCAGAAATTGATGGTATTTTTTGATCACCTTTAATGACTGATTGAAGTTTGTAATTTTTTAAATTTGGTGTTTTATTTCCATCGACCAAAATCAGTTTTGGTTTTTTTTTGAGTTTTTTAATTGCTCTTTCCATAGCTAATAGGCTTGCATGAAGAATATTTATTTTTTCAATTTCTGAGACAGAAGCTTTACCTGTAGCCCAAATAGAGTTTTTCTTAATGTATTTAGCTAAAAATTCTCGTTTATTTTTTCTCAAACTTTTTGAGTCTTTCAACAACTTTTTATTAATAGACTTGTTCAATATTACAGCTGCTGCATAAACAGGTCCAATTAAGCTACCCCTGCCAACTTCATCAACTCCAGCAATAGTTTTCATTAAATCCTAATATTTAAATCTTGAATTTTTTGTTTAATTTTTTTTAGATCTTCCCATGAAAATTTTTTATTTTCTGGAAATCTAATTAGATAGGAGGGGCTAAAAGAAATCATGATAGGAATAGTTTTGTTTTTTAAAATTATTTCTTTCCACTTACCTCTTTCATTAGATATTTTGCTTAATCCTGTAATTGCCTCCATTGCTGTGCTGCCCATTAAAATTAAAATTTTTGGATCTATTATCGTAATGTGTTCTTTTAAAAATATTGCATAACGTTTTATCTCCTGTCCGGTGGGTTTTCTGTCTTCTGGTGGTCTGAAATTAATTGAGTAGGTAGTGTAAATATTTTCTCTTTTTATATTGATTGCTAGTAACATTTTGTTCAAGAGATTGCCAACTTCTCCTTGAAAGCATAAACCTGTTTCATCCTCTATTTCGCCTGGAGTTTCTCCAATTAACATCACATCAGCATTAATGTTACCTTCGCCCAGGACCAAATTCTTAGAATTATTTTTTAAATTACAATTTTCAATTGAATTAATCTTTGTTTTAAGATCATTTAGCAATTTATTTTTATTTATTGAGGTGTTTTTATTTTCAGCTAAATTGACTTTAAACCTATTGATTGGTTTATCACTAAAAATAAAATCAGTTTCAATTGTTTTCATGAATTCTTGAGCATATTTAGCATTTTGATTTAAAGTCTTTTTAATCATACAATGTAGTAATGGTTCTTAAAAATATAAAATTTATACTTATTATATTATTATTTTATCAGAACACTTTGTTTACGGAAAGTAATTCTTTTGAAAAGATTGATTCTAAAAATTTATCAAAATATTTTTCAGGTATAGTTGCTTTTGGTAATAAAAAAAATTCTGAAGCTTTAGATTTTTTTAATTCATCTAAAATTTTGATTAATGCTCATGATCCATTTTTAAAGAGGTATGTATCTTCATTAGTATTGGAGAATAAAGTATTGCAAGCGATACAAATTATTAAACAAAATTATGAAAATGAAAATATAGATTTTTTCGACTCTTATTTATTATTAATAATTGATAGTTTAAAAAAAAATGAGTTAGATATTGCCTATGAATACATTTCTATTGCAAATAACTTCGCAGAACAGGACAGGTTTAATTTAGCAATTTTAGAAAGCTTAAAACAATATGTTTACCTCTTTAAAGAAAAAAAATTTTTAGACGATAAGAAAAACTTTGGAAGACTATCTTATATTTCAGAAACATTTCAAAAGTGTTATTTGGATGATCCTAATACAGGGAGATATTTCTCAAAATTGATAAATGATTCTGAGTCGGATTTTACTAGGTATATTTATTTTTATATAAGTTACTTAGTTGAAAATGGTAACATAAACGAAGCAAAAGTAATTACTGATGAAATAGAATTTTTAAATTCAACATTGCTATTATCACAAGGTAAAAGTTGGATTGACAATGGAAACTTACAAAAATTTAAAGAGGTCTTTTCATGTAAAAATCATAATGATTTAATTGCTGAATTTTTGTTTTTAATATCGAATCTGTATTCTGCACAAGACAATTACGAGATGTCTAATTTTTATTTAAATCTATCAAATTTTCTTAATCCAAGATTTGTATTTAATTTATCATTAGTTGCGGAAAATCATTATTTTAATAAAGATTATGAAAAAGCAAAAAAGGTTCTTAAAAAATTTAAAAAGGATGATGATTTTTACTATTGGTTTAGATTAAAAAAAGAAGCGCAAATAATTTCAGCGCAAAGAAATAATCAAGAGTCTCTTAACTTTATTAAATTTAATTTTGATAAAATTGAAAATCCAAATGAAAAAATATTATTTGATGTCGCTAATTTTTACAAAAAAGCAAAAAATTACGAAGAAGCAATAAGATATTACTCTAAAATTATTAAAAATTTGGATGATAATTCGGATATCAAGTCAGATATTCTTTATCGAAGAGGAGGTACATATGAACGAATTAAAAATTATGAAAAAGCCGATAAAGATTTAATTGATGCACTTCAAATTACACCTGACGATGCTTATATACTAAATTACCTTGCTTATTCATGGCTTGAGAGAGATTATAAAATTAATGAAGCGATTAAAATGCTTGAAAAAGCCTACGAACTTGAGAGTGATGATCCATATATAATAGACTCTATTGGTTGGGCTTATTACTTAACTGATGATTATCCAAGAGCTGAAAAATTTTTGAAAAGAGCTGTAGAATTGATGCCAGATGATCCGATAGTGAATGACCATTATGGTGATATTTTGTGGAAGCTTAATAGAAAAATCCAGGCTAGATATTTTTGGACCAATGTATTGAAAATGAAAGATACTGAAAAAGAATTAATTGAAAAAATTAGTATTAAGATGATCGAAGGTCTTAAAAGCTCTTAAATGTCTTTTTTCAGAATAAAATCACACGCGAAATTAAATTTGGCATTAAATGTTATAAGCAAAAGTAAATCTTTGCACAATATAGAGAGTATAATAAGCTTCGTAGATTTGCACGACATAATTTTAATCAAAAAAATTAAATCAAAAAAACATTTAATTTCATTCAATGGAAAATTTTGTCGAAAGATAGGTAAGAAAAATACTGTTTCTAAATTATTTGAGATCCTAGAAAACAAAAAAATTTTGAAAAACCAAAGATTTCAAATCAAAATCAAAAAATCTATACCTGATAAAGCTGGTCTTGGAGGTGGCTCAATGAATGCAGCGAGTATACTAAGGTATTTGGCTCATAAGAGAATAATCAATATCAAAAATAAGGAAATGTTAAAAATTTCTAAGTTAATTGGTTCAGATGTAATGTTAGGCTTAAATCATAAAAGTAAGATTTTAAATTCAAGAAATAAAATAAAGTATTTCAATAATGTTAAAAAAATTTACCCATTAATCGTAAAACCAAACTTTGGTTGTTCGACTAAGGATATTTATTCAAAGGTTAGAAAGTTTGATAAAGCAAAATTTGGCAAGGGAGCCAAAAAAATGTTTGATATCAATTTTTTAAAAGATATGAAAAATTCCTTAGAAACAATAGCTTTTTTAAAATACCCGAGATTAAAAAATATGAAACATTATTTAGAGAATTCTCTAAACCCAGTTTTTGTAAGAATGACAGGATCGGGATCAGCTTTAGTTGCATATTTTCAAACAAAAAAAAGATGTGAACGTGCGAAAAAAAGGTTTATTCAAAAATACAAAAATATCTGGTGTATAGCCTCAAAAACTATATAAATTTGATTTTTTTGTGTTATACGAACTTAATATTGGGGCGTAGCCAAGCGGTAAGGCACGGGTTTTTGGTACCTGCATCCTAGGTTCGAATCCTAGCGCCCCAGCCAAGTATGAAAAATTTTTTAGATACAATTTTTTTTAGATCAAATAATTTAAATTATATAAGTCAAAGTATTCGAGATTTAACAAAAAATACTCCAGCAAATAAAATATTTAAAGCCATAAATTCTTATTCATCAGATAGTGAAGTAAGATTTGTAGGAGGTTGCATAAGAAAAATCATTAATAAAGAAATAGTAAATGATATTGATATGGCTACAAATCTTGATCCTCAAAAGGTTTGTGAAGTTTTGAAAGAGAATAAAATTGATTATTACGAAACTGGTATTGAACATGGAACAATTACAGCACTTATAGAAGGGTACAAATTTGAGATTACCTCATTGAGAGAAGATATTTTAACAGATGGAAGACATGCAAAAGTGAAATTTTCAAAAAATTGGAAAGAGGATGCATTAAGAAGGGATTTTACTATCAATTCCATTTACGCGGATGAATATGGAAACTTGTTCGATCCTTTTGAGGGTAAAAAAGATTTAGAAAACGGTTTCGTAAATTTTATAGGAGACGCTGATAAAAGAATTAAAGAAGATTATTTGAGAATTTTAAGATATTTAAGATTTTTCGCCCATTATTCAAAGCATCCGCATAATCCAGAATTAATCAGAAAACTTAAAATTAATATCGGTGGTATCTCAAAATTATCTAAAGAGAGACTATTAGATGAGTTAAAAAAAATAACTCACTTAGAAATATTAGAAAAATTAGCTGATAATAAATTGAGCTCAGAATTATTTTTAATTGTTTTTCCTGAATTAAATAATTTAAAAACTTTTTCAAAATTAAACTCAAAAAAAAAACAAATAATTAATAAAGCTGATTTTGTCTTTCTATTATCTTTAATGATTATTGATGAGACAGATAATGCGGATTATTTTATGTACAAATTTAATATTTCTAAAAAAGATCAAAAAAGAATTAAAATTATTGATAATTTTTTTAAGGAAAAAATTGGACCAAAAACTTTTAGAGAGGAAAACTTTAATGGTATTTTTTATTATAATGGAAAACAAGCTGTAACTGATATTCTCAATTATTATTTAATTAAATCAAAAAAAAATTCTGAAAATATTCAAAGATTAATTGATTTCTACAAAGATAAAACAATACCAAAAATGCCTGTGGGTGCAGAATTTTTAATGGAAAAATTCAATATTCCTGAGGGTAAACAATTGGGTGCAAAATTAAAAATTATTGAGGAAGAATGGGTGAAAAATAATTTTCAAATTTCAGATAAACAAGTAAGTCGAATTGTTAACAATTAGATATATTTTACGTCTTTAATTTCAAAATTTTTGACCCCGGCAGGAGTTTTTATTTCAACTAAATCATTTTTATTTTTTCCTATTAAACCTTTACCTATAGGTGATTGAAAATAAATTAATTTTTGTTTGAGATCAGCTTCATCTTTTCCTACAATTTTATAATTTATTTTTTCTCCAGTATCTAAATTTTCTAAAAACACAGTCGAGCCAAAGATAACTTTTCCATCATTATTTAATTTCGTAACATCAATGACATTTGCTCTAGCAATGATATCATTAATTTCAGTAATCCTTCCCTCATTATGAGATTGTTCTTCTTTTGCAGCGTGGTACTCTGCATTTTCTTTTAGGTCACCATGTGACCTCGCTTCAGCAATCGCTGCTACAATCTCTGGTCTTTTTTTTTCTTTTAAAAAGATTAATTCATCTTTCAGTTTATTTAAGCCATTTAAAGTAATTGGTTCTTTGTCCATGTTATTTCCATTTTGCTAACGGAGGTAATGACATTAAAATACCTTCAACATTTCCACCAGTTTGTAAACCAAATTTTGTTCCTCGGTCATAGAGTAAGTTAAATTCTGTATAACGACCTCTTTTTATGAATTGTAATTCTTTATGTTTCTTAGTCCATTTTTTCTTCATTTTTTTTCTAATGATTTTTTCAAAAATAAATTGAAAAGTGATCCCCACATCTCTTACAAATTTAAAATCTTTCTCAAAATTATCTTTTTTATAATCAAAAAAAATTCCACCAATACCTCTCGGTTCTTTTCTATGAGGTAAATAAAAATATTCATCACACCATTTCTTATATTTTGTATAATATTTCTTATTGTGTTGATCACACATTTTTTTTAGGGTTTTATGAAATTCTTTTTTTTCTTTATCATCTTTTATTGACGGGGTTACATCCATACCACCACCAAACCAGTCCTGAGTTGTGCAGATATATCTTGTATTAAAATGCATGGCAGGGATCATGGGATTTTTCATATGCATCACAACGGAAATACCAGAAGCCCAAAAATTGGGATTTTTTTTTGCACCTAAAATATTTTTTTGAAATTGTTTTGGGAATTTTCCATGAACTTTAGAAAAATTTACTCCGACTTTATCAAATATTTTTCCATTTTCTAAAATTCTAAATTCTCCACCCCCTTCATCTCTTTTTTTACTTCTGTTCCAAACAGTGGTTTTGATATCCGCATCTTTTCTTTCAAGGTTAGTTATAGTATGCCAAATAGCTTCTTGTAGCATTTTGAACCAATTACTTGTGATGTCTTTTTTAATTTCTAAATCCATATTAGATTAATTTAGTTTGTTTTAAACTTTCTGCCAATATGATTGCAACAGAAGATGCAATATTAAGTGAGCGCTTATTGTTTTTCATAGGAATTTTGAGTCTATCTTTAATTTTTTTGTGAACCTCATTTGGAACTCCGGCACTTTCTCTACCAAAAAGAATAGTGTCATTTTTATTAAACTTAAATTTTGTGTAAGAAACAGAGGCTTTTGTGGTCATTAGAACTATTCTTTGATCTTTTTTCGATTTAAAAAAATCGTCTGAGCTTTGATGGAATTTTATGTCTTTTTCATTCATATAATCCATAACGACTCGCTTAAATCTTCTGTCACTCAGCATAAACCCGCAAGGCTCTATTATTTCAAGTTTTGCACCCAGGCACGCACAGGTTCTGATTATTGCTGCTGTATTTTGAGGTATGTCTGGTTCAAATAAAGCAATTTTAGGGCCATGATTTATCAAATTCTGTGTCATTCTTTCAGTAGTAAATTTATCATTTTATATTATATGAAATCATATATTTAAGTAGAAAAAAGCAATATTGAGTATATTTAACTATTATTGATGTCAGAAAAAAAAACTAATAGACGAGATTTCTTATTCACAGCAACTTATGCAGTTGGTGCAGTTGGTGTTGGTGCAACGATATGGCCAATGATTGATCAGATGAACCCAGACGCATCAGTCAAAGCTTTGGCGAGCACCGAGGTTGATGTAAGTGCGGTAAATCCAGGTAAAACAATTACAGTTTTATGGAGAGGTAAACCAGTTTTTATTCGTAGAAGAACACAAGATGAGATAGCTGAAGCAAGATCTGTAAAGTTAGAAGATTTAAAACATCCAGAAAAAGATGAGGATCGTGCAGCGAACCCCGAGTGGTTAGTCATGCTTGGAGTGTGCACTCATTTAGGCTGCGTTCCTTTAGATCAAAAAGGCGAATACAATGGATGGTTTTGTCCTTGTCATGGTTCGCACTATGATATCTCTGGAAGAATTAGAAAGGGACCAGCTCCGACTAATATGGAGATCCCTAAATACGAATTTGTTAATGCTAATACAATTAAAATTGGATAATTATTATGAGTGATCACGAATACACACCGAAATCAAAATTTGGAAAATGGTTTAACGATCGTTTACCATTATTAACTCTTGCAAATCACTTAACGGACTATCCAACACCTAAAAATTTAAATTATTGGTGGACGTTTGGTGGAATATTAACTTTTTGTTTGATTACTCAAATTGTAACGGGTTTAGTTCTTGCAATGCATTATATCGCTCATGCTGATATGGCTTTTGATAGTGTCGAGCATATTATGAGAGATGTTAACTATGGTTGGTTAATTAGATACATTCATGCAAATGGTGCTTCAATGTTTTTTTTGGCTGTTTATATTCATATATTTAGATCATTATTTTATGGTTCTTACAAAGCTCCTAGGGAAATAATTTGGATAATTGGTATCATCATTTATTTATTAATGATGGCAGCTGCATTTTTGGGTTATGTACTTCCATGGGGCCAAATGAGTTTCTGGGGTGCAACTGTAATTACAAATCTATTTAGTGCAATTCCTTTAGTAGGCGAGGGTATTGTTACTTGGTTATGGGGAGGTTATTCAGTTGATAATCCTACTTTAACAAGATTTTTTACACTTCACTATTTAATACCTTTTTTAATTTTAGGTTTAGTTGTTCTTCACATATGGGCACTTCATGTTCCTGGAAATAATAATCCAGTTGGAATTGACATTAAAAAACCTTCAAAAGATACAGTACCATTCCATCCATACATTGTAATTAAAGATGGTTTTGCTTTACTAATGTTTATGATTGTTTTTGCATTTTTTGTTTTTTATACGCCAAATATTTTAGGTCATGCAGACAATTATATTGAAGCTAATCCATTAGTTACTCCGGCACATATTGTTCCAGAGTGGTATTTATTACCATTCTATGCAATTTTAAGATCGGTCCCAGATAAACTTTTAGGAGTAGTTGCAATGTTATCCGCTATTTTAATTTTAGCAGCTCTTCCATGGCTTGATACTTCAAAAATTAGATCAGCAGTATTTAGACCTTTATATAGACAGTTTTATTGGATCCTTGTCGCTGATGTTTTGATCTTGGGATACGTAGGTGCAATGCCAGCAGAGGGATTATATCTGTTAGTTGCTAGAGTAGCTACAGCATACTATTTCTTACACTTTTTAGTGATACTTCCAGTTTTAGGTTGGAAAGAAAAAACTCTTCCAATTCCATTAAGTATTACCGAGCCAATATTAGGTGGTTCACCTAATTTAGCCACAGCAAAGAACAAGGAAAGTCTAAATAAATAAGTGAAAAATTTTTTTAAAATATTTTCATTTATTATCTTATTTTCAGGACTTTCATTGAGCATTCAAGCTGCAGAAAAAGTTGAATATTTAAAAACTGATTGGAGCTTTAAAGGACTCTTTGGAAAGTTTGATCGAGCTGCACTTCAAAGAGGTTATCAAGTCTACACAGAGGTGTGCTCTTCTTGTCATTCAATGAAATATTTAAGTTATAGAAACTTAGCTGAAAAAGGGGGACCAGAATTTTCTATAGAGCAAGCAAAAGCTATTGCTGCATCTTTTGAAGTCAAAGATGGACCTAATTCAGATGGTGATATGTTTACTCGTCCAGGCAGATTATCAGATAAGTTTGTAATGCCCTATGATAATGTTCAAGCTGCTCAAGCAGCAAATGGAGGTGCTTATCCACCAGATATGTCTGTATTAGTTAAAGCGAGAGGAGGTGGGGTAGATTATATTTACTCATTGCTTCAAGGATACGAAGACCCACCAGCTGGAGTTACTTTAGATGATGGTGTTTATTATAATAAATACATGTATGGGAATAAAATTAAAATGGCTAATCAGTTATCAGATGGATTAGTAGAATACTCAGATGGTACAACAGCTTCTGTTGAGCAAATGTCAAAAGATGTAACAACATTCTTGATGTGGTCTGCTGAACCTCACTTAGAGTCAAGACATCAAATGGGTTTTAAAGCTATCCTGTATTTAATTATTTTAACAATCCTAGTTTATTTTAGTATGAAAAGAATATGGTCACGTATTGAAACGGAAGTTTAGAACGTCTCCATCTTTAACTATATAATCTTTCCCTTCTAATCTCATTTTTCCGTTATTTTTTGAATTTACCCAACCATCATTGGATATAAAATCATCGTAAGAAATAGTTTCAGCACGAATAAACCCTTTTTCAAAATCAGTATGAATTTCACCTGCAGCTTTTGGGGCAGTACAATTTTTTTTCAATTGTCCATGCTCTAGTTTCTTCTGGCCCGGATGTAAAGTATGTATCTAGGTCAAGAATTTCGTAACCTTTTTTAATTAATTTATTCAATCCTGTTTCCTTTAATCCAATCATTTCCATATAATTTTTTTTCTCATTACTATCCAATTCATTGATTTGATTCTCTATGTCTGCAGAAACGATTAAAGTATTGTTGTTCCCATATTTATCAATAAATGATTGAGTGTAATTATTTCCGCTTTGAACGCTTTTTTCATCAACGTTACAAACAAAAATTTTAGGTTTGAGTGATAATAACCCAGATTGATTAAGTTGCTTTTTATTAAATTGAGTCTTTAAATCATCAAAACTTTTATTATTATTTATACAATCCATAGCTATTTCAAGAATTTTGATTTGATCCTCATCAACATTTTTTTTATTATTTTTTTTCTAACCTCTTTTGAATAGACTCAAGATCTGCAAGCATCATCTCTGTTTCTATAATTTCGATATCTCTAACCGGGTCAACAGAGGGGTTTACATTTTGAATATCATTAGAGTCAAAGCACCTGATCATGTGAATAATTGCATCGACTTCTCTAATATGAGAAAGAAATTTATTACCCAAACCTTCACCTTTGGATGCACCTTTTACCAGTCCAGCAATATCAACAAAAGAGATAGTGGTATTGATTATTTTTTTTGATTTTGAAATTTTAGCTAAATTGTTTAATCTTTCATCAGGAACTATTACAACTCCAATATTTGGATCAATTGTACAAAAAGGAAAATTAGCAGCCTGTGCTTTACTGGAATTAGTTAGTGCATTGAAAAGCGTTGATTTACCAACATTAGGTAATCCAACAATCCCACATTTAAAACTCATTATTTATTATTAACTGTGCTTGAAAATAAATCTAATTTTTTTTCTACAAGTTTAGATTTTAAATATTTTGCGATATTTTTACTTAGGATTTTATTACTATTTCCTGTTAATAATTTCATGAAAAGTTTAATTAATCATAATTATTGAAATATTTCTACCATAATCATTTAAATTTAATTTTAATGATCTTCTTGCACTAAAAAAATTATTTTTTTTATCGAATGTATCAATTTTAATCATATCAATTCTATTGATTTTTTGTGATTTAAGTTGAGTTTTGACATAATTTGGTAGATCAAAAAAAATTAACTCTTTTTTATTTTTAAAGAAAATTTTGTTTTTTTTGTGTTTTTTAATAAATTTCTTTTTAAAGTCAGCTTTAACTTCGTAGTTTTTTTGAGTAATTGACG
Organism: uncultured Pelagibacteraceae bacterium; assembly: GCA_902550055.1. Classification (GTDB taxonomy): domain Bacteria; phylum Pseudomonadota; class Alphaproteobacteria; order Pelagibacterales; family Pelagibacteraceae; genus Pelagibacter. Next base: position 188,903 of record CACCXU010000001.1, read on the forward strand.
GACCGATTGCTCCTATTATATTTTTTGGATTACACCCTTTTTTAAGCATAAAATTAATAACATTTTTGATTATCCCTTTATACGCACCTTTCCAACCAGCATGGATAGCTGCGATAATTTTTTTTTCATAGTCATATAATAACACTGGTACGCAATCAGCGGTCAATACAGCTATCGGCAGTTTTTTTTGATTTGTTATAATTGCGTCAGCTTTAATTTTTTTTTTTAATTTAGAGTTTTCATTTAGAAAAACCAACTTATTACTATGTACTTGATGTACTAAATAAATATTTTTTGTTTTTTTTCCTATTTTATCTTTGACAATCTTTAAATTTTTTAAAATATTATTTCTGTTATCATGAGAACCGGGACCACAATTTAGACTTTTATATATCCCTTTTGATTTACCTCCATTTTTATTAAAAAAACCGTGACTTATATTTTTGTTTTTTAATAATTTTCGAGAAGTGATCAGATCAAAATCCTAAATTAAAATTGTTTTTTTGATTTTTTATTAACATAACTTTAAACAATTTTCCCATTTGTTTATCATCTGTTAATCTTTTTAATCTGTAATAAATATCTGCTTTTTTTAAAAAGTTTTGATTCTTTGCAATCATCTCAGCTCTTTCTTGGATACCCAATTTTGTAAGAAATTCTTTTTGTGTTGTTAAACTATGCTTTAATCCACCCAGTTTTTTGATTATTTTTTCAAATAATCGGAAATTAATATTATGCGTGATATCTGAGTTCCCAATTTTAGCTAAAACATCTGAATATTCATGTTTATATAATGCTTGTAAAGTATTTTTCATTTTATCTTCATTATATCCATAATCTATGATTAAAATTCCTCCAGATCTTACTTTGATTATTTTTGAAATTTGTTTCAGATAATTAATACCAATCTCTGAATATTCTATAAAATTCTGGTTTTTAGATATTTGAAAATTAATCTTTTTTTCATAATTTTTCATATTAATCTTTTTTTCTGAGAAAGAGGTTATTTTTTTGTTTAAACTAACAAACTTTTCAAACCATAGATTTCCTTTTTTTTGAAATTGTTTAATTGCAAGCGCATCAAAAAACTCATTTGCAACAAATATACTAGGAATTTTTTTAATTTTTTTTAAATCGTTAATCCAATTTACATCTGAATTTAATAATTCTTTTTTTTGTATTTTTTTTAAAGTAGGACTTATTTCATAAATTACCAACCTACAGGATTTGAAAAACGATGGAAACTTTTTAAAACTTTCTATAAGAATTTTCATCATTGCAGCATTTCCTGCTCCAAGTTCGATTACGTTGAATTCTTTTGGTGACCCTATACTTTTCCAAAAACTTACAACCCAAATAGCAATCATTTCAGAAAATAATCTTGATATATTAGGAGCTGTAATAAAATCTCCTTTTTTGCCAAATGGATTTTTTTTAATGTAGTACCCAGACTTTTTATTATACAGAGAGATATTAATAAACTTGTCTAAGGGTAAATTAACTATTTTGTCTGTTTTCATATTTAGAGATTAATAAATAACATCCAATTACTAAAAAAAAGATACTTATAAGTTGTCCCATAGTTAAATTGAATAATAAATAGCCCAGTTGGTCATCAGGAACTCTTAAAAACTCAATTGTAAATCTAAAAATTGAGTAAAAAACTAAAAATATACCAGAGATAAATCCAGGTCTTTTGGAGAAACTCTTATTTTTGAAATATAATAGAACTAAAAATAGAACTATACCTTCAAAAAATGCTTCATATAACTGAGTAGGATGTCGATATAAATTATCTATTTGTGTAAATTGGACTGCCCAAGCAACATTTGTCTCGACACCATAAAGCTCTGAATTTATAAAATTTGCTATTCTGCCAAAAAAAATACCTATGGGCGCAACAAATGACACAATATCTAAATAACTAGATGAACTTTGCGAATTTCTTTTTGCAAAAAGGTAACTTGCAATTATGATCCCTATAACTCCCCCATGAAATGACATACCGCCCTGCCAAATTTTAAAGATATCTAATAAATTATTGATATAAAATTCAAAGTTATAAAATACAACATACCCTAATCTGCCACCAATAATTAAACCTAAAATTAAATAAGTTAAATAATCGTCAAATTTTTCCTTTACTTTCAGATCAGAAATAAAAAATTTCTTACTCAAAAACCACCCTAATAAAATACCAATAATATAAGCTAAAGAATACCATCTAATCTCAAATGAAAAAATTTGAAACGCGACTGGGTCAAAATTATTAATGAACATTTTTATTTTTAAATATAAGTTATAATTATTATAAATTATTAGATTAATATATGAAAAACTCAAAATTTGTAATTGAAAAACTTGCTAAATTATTTGAACAAGGCTTAGTATCGTCAAAAGATATAGCCAATGAAATTATGACTATTTTAAAATCTAAAAGAGATGAAATAGTTTTTAAAATGAAGTTAACAAGTAAAGATGAGTTTGAAGTTCTTTCAAAAAGAGTTGAAAATTTAGAAAAAAAAATTGATCAATTAAAACTTAAAAAAAAAAAGAAAACTAAAAAGGCAAAAAGATCTTAGCTTCTAAACCACCCATTGGCGACTTAGCTAATTTAATATTTCCCCCGTGGGATCTGATAATGTCCGAAGCTATTGATAATCCAAGTCCAACGCTTGATTTTGTCTCAGCTCGACCTTTATCAATTTTATAAAAAGGTTTGAAAACATTATCATATTCTGCCTCAGGTATACCTGGTCCGTTGTCTTCAATTTTAATGAATAAGTTGTTACTACTTTTAGTAATATCTACATTTACCTTTTCCGCGTATTTAATTGCATTATCTATAAGATTGTTAACACATCTTTTGATTAAGTTTTTTCTACCACTTATATAAATTCTAGGTGTAATCTTGGACGATATATTTTCATTTTCATATTTCTTAACTATTTCCTCAACTAATTCGCTAATATTAAATTCTTCATCTTTTTCAAGGTATGACGAGCTGGTAAATTGCAAATATTCATTGAGCATTTTTTCCATTTCGTTAATGTCTTCAGATAATTTTTCACTTAATTCTTTATCTTTTATAAATGCTATTTGTAATTTCATCCTTGTTAAAGGAGTTCTTAAGTCGTGGCTGATGCCAGATAACATTTCTGATCTTTGATTAAGATGTCTTAAAATTCTTTTTCTCATTCTATCAAATTCATAACCAGCTTGTCTGATTTCTGCTGCACCAGAGGGTTTAAATTCATCAATTTCTTCTCCCCGACCAAATTTTTCAGCTGCTTTGGCAAGATTAGTTATTGGTCTCGTTTGATTTTTTAAAAAAATTAATGAAATTAAAATCATTATGATTGCAGGAACTGTTATCCAAAGTGCAAAGATACGAGCTGAGGAAGTCGTTACTCTATCTCTTGGAACTAAAAACTTAAAATACCCAGACTGATATTTTATTCTAATATCAATTAATTCTTTGTATGAGGTTGTATCAAACCAATAATTTCCATTACCAAATTTTGACTTGAGTTCCCTTCTTAAAGTCCTATCTATCGGGCTAAACCATCTTTCATCAAAAGTATAAATAAAATCTTTGTTCTCTACGAAATCTATATTTAAGTCTTGGTAAACTGAAAAAACATTTTTAATTCCATCTTTTTTATAAATTTCATCAGAATAAACTTCAATAAAAGTAGTAATTTCATTTACTAACGCTTTAGTCATACCCTTGTTAGTTTTGATCCAAAGACTATCAAAAAAAACAATAGTAATTACCAATTGTAAAACTATGACTGGAACAGCAACAATTAATAAAGCTCTGTAAAATAATCTCTTTGGAAGTATATCTTTAAAAAATTTACTCAATCCATAGAACATATCCAGCTCCTCTAATTGTTTGTAAAAACTTAGGGTTTTTTGGATCAATTTCGATTTTTTTTCTAAGTCTTGTGATTATAACATCTATTGATCTCTCTTTATCGAGCTCAGTTAGAATACCAATATCTTCTCGTGAAAAAGTTTTACCAGGATTATTTATCATTTTTTCTAAAATTTTTTTCTCTGTGTTGTTAATTTTGTATTCTGCATTTTTCTTGATTATTATTTTTTTATTTAAATCAATTTTAATATTTTCAAATTGTATTACTCGTTTTTGATCACTTTTTTTTGTTTTTCGAATTATATTTTGAATTCTCAATATTAACTCTTTAGGTTCGAAAGGTTTTGGAAGATAGTCATCAGCGCCACCTTCTAAACCCTCAACTCTCTCATTTGCTTCACCTTTCGCAGTTAATAAAATCACAGGTGTATCTAATTTTTTTTGATTTTCTTTAATAAACTCTAAGCCACTTTTTCCAGGCATCATTATATCTAGTATGATTAGATCAAATTTGATTATTTGTATTTTTTCAAAAGCATCTTCTGCACTATTTGCAGTTGTAACCAGGTAATTATTTTCATTTAAATATTTTTTAACAAGAGTTCTGATACCTTCATCATCATCAACAACTAAAATATGAGCTACAAAATTATCCATTAATTATTTTTTTTAAAACGTTATCAAAGTTAATAACCTCTTCTGAGCTCGAGTTAAGTAACGCGCTATAAATTCTTTTTTTTTGAATTTCAAAAATTTCATTAAATATTTTTTTTCCTTTATCATTAAGAAATACATGTTTTATTCGTGTATCTTGCTCATCTTTTTTAAAAATTATCATGTCCAGTTTAATTAGATCTTTTAAAACTCTATTAAGGCTTTGCTTGGTTACTTTAAGTCTTTTGAGTAATTCTGAAATAGTGATCCCTTCATACATGGATAATAAATGAATGACTTTTTGGTGTGCTAGGCCAATTTTATACTTATTTAATATTTTTTTTGAGTCTGAAAATGTTTCTCTGTAACCTATAAAAAGCTTTTCGATCAAATCTTTTAATTGATCATCTTTTAGATATAAAAGTTGTTTCATTATTGGTAAGTTATATTGACATATTACAGATACAAAGATATTTTTTCAGTAAGAATTTTTTATTTCATAATGATACCCTACGATAAAAGATCAGGTAAAATATGGTACAATGGCGAATTAGTCGATTGGTCTGATGTCAAGGTTCATGTTCTCAGCCATGGATTACATTATGCAAGCTGTGTTTTTGAGGGAGAACGTGTGTATGATGGTTCAATTTTTAAATTAGAAGAACATACTTCAAGATTATTTTACTCAGCAAAGAGAATGGGAATTGAGATACCATATAGCGAAGATGAAATTAATAAAGCGAGCAATAAAATAATTTCTACTCAAAAAGTAGAGAATGGATATGTTAGACCCGTAGTTTGGAGAGGCAGTGAAATGATGGCTATTTCAGCCCAGCAAACAAAAATTCATGTAGCGATTGCAACTTGGGAGTGGGGTTCATATTTTGATCCTAAACTTAAGGTTGAAGGTATCAAATTAAATATTTCAAACTGGCGAAGACCCGCCCCTAATACTATTCCTTGGGATACAAAAGCTTCTGGATTGTATATGATTTGCACTCTTTCAAAACACGAAGCAGAGAAACAAGGTTATACAGACTCACTTATGTTAGATCATGAGGATAATATTGCAGAGGCAACTGGAGCAAATATTTTCTTCAAAGATAAAAATGGTGAGCTACACACTCCAATACCAGATTCTTTTTTAGATGGAATTACTCGAAGAACTGTAATTCAAATTGCAAAATCTAAAAATATCCAAGTACATGAGAGAAAAATAAAACCAGAAGAATTAAAAGATTTTGTTGGATGTTTTTTAACAGGAACTGCAGCTGAAGTAACCCCTGTATCTTCTATTGCAGATTATCAATTTAAAGTTTGCGATTTGATAATTGATTTAAATGAGAGCTATTTAGCTTTGGTTAAAAAGAAAAAAGCTGCCTAATCTTTACTGTCTTCTGATATGGCGTGGTCTATTCCCTTACGTATATACTCATACCCTGTGAACAAAGTCAAAGCTGCTGATAGCCATAATAAAATTATACCAATAGTTTGAGCATTATAGTCTTGAAAATTGATAATTTTATTTCCTGTATCTCCAGAAAGTAAAAGACCAATTGAGACCATTTGTAAAACTGTTTTTAATTTTGCTAAATTAGAGACAGGTAATTTAATTTTTCCTTTTGCTAAAAATTCCCTAAGACCAGATATTAATATTTCTCTTGTTAAAATTATTATTGCAGCGATAACCTCATAATTTTTAATTGTACCATCCATAACTAATAAAATTAGTGCTGCAGCTACAATAATTTTATCTGCTATTGGATCTAATAACTCTCCTAATTTAGATTCTTCTCCAAGTAGTCTAGCCAACATTCCATCTAAAAAATCTGTAAAGGATGCAATTATGAATAATACTAAAGCAGTTAGATCTCCATAAAATCCAGGCAAATAGAAAGCTAAAACAAAAAAAGGTACAATTAAAATTCTACCTACTGTTAGTATGTTGGGTATTTTTCTTAGCATAATCTCTATTCGTGAAAGAAGTTATATATCTTTTTTGCAACTTTTTCCTCAACGCCCTCAACTGATTTTATTTCATCTAGACTAGCAGATTCTACTGCTCGAGCAGATCCAAAATGATTTAATAAAGCCCTTTTTCTTATAGATCCAATACCCTCAATCTGATCTAACAAAGACTTACTAATCCCTCTTTTTCTCTTTGCTCTATGAGCACTAATTGCAAAACGATGAGATTCATCTCTTATTCTTTGAAGAAAGAAAAGAGTAGGGTCATTTTTATTGAATTTATATTCTTTGCCATTATGAAAAAAAGTTTCATTACCACTATTTCTAAATTTTCCCTTAGCAATCGCAATAATCGGTATTTCGTGAAGTCCTAATTCATTTAAAGAGTCTCTTGCAACAGAATATTGACCTTTTCCGCCATCAACTATTACTAAATCAGGAAAGGAGAGATAATTGTCTTTTTCTTGAATTGCTCTTTTAAACCTTCTGTTTAATACTTCTCGCATCATTCCGTAATCATCTTGTTCATTCTTTTTAGATTTAATGTTAAATTTTCGATATCTTTTCTTAATAAAACCTTCTTCACCGAATGCAATTAAGGCCCCGACACTATTTGTTCCTTGAATGTGGCTATTATCATAAACTTCTAATAAACTTATATTTGTCTCAAGATTAAATTTACTTGCAACTGAGTCAAATAATTCTCTATTATTCTGACTTTCATAAAGTTTTCGATTTAAACTTTCTTTTGCGTTTTTGGTTGCTTGATTGATAACTTTTAGTTTTGACCCTTTTTTTGCAACAGATAAGTTTACTTGTTTACCCTCTTTTTTAGAGAGAGTTTTTTCAATCAGATTTTTTTCTTTTATTTCTTCGGAAATTATTATCGATGAAGGTACACTTTTATTTTCATAAAATTGTGAAACAAAAGAATTAAGTATATTACTTAGACTTTCATCTGGATCATGTTTTGGAAAAAATGCTTGGTTACCCCAATTTTGTTTTGAACGATAAAAAAAAACCTGAATACAAGTTTTTCCAGACTCTTTATAACCTGCAATCACATCGGCTTCGATTAAATTTGCTTCATTGATTCTTTGGGAAGATTGAATAATATTTAATGATTTTATTCTATCTCTCAAAATTACAGCTTTCTCAAAATCTAAATCTTCACTAGCTTTTTCCATTTGATCTGAAAGACTTTTTTGAATTTTTCTTGATTTTCCTGAAACGAACTCTATCGCATCATCAACAGTTTTCTTATAGTCTTTCTTTTCGACATATCCAACGCAAGGTCCAGAACACCTTTTAATTTGATAAAGAATGCACGGTCGTTCTCGATTTTTGAAAACTGTATCATCGCATACTCTTAAATGGAAAATTTTTTGTATCATCTTTATAGTCCAATTTGCTGAGCCAGCTGATGCAAATGGACCAAAATAAAAACCTTCCTTGGTTTTTTTTCCTCTGTGTCGTCTTATCTGAGGCCAGACATCTTTATTACCAATAAATATAAAAGGAAAAGATTTATCATCTCTAAGTAAAATATTAAATTTTGGTTTATGCTTTTTAATTAAGTTAGCTTCAAGCAATAAAGCCTCACTTTCATTTGAGGTAGTTGTAATCTCAAGTTTTTTTGTTTGAGATAACATTCTATCTGTTCTTATAATATGGTTTTTTTCTGCAATGTAACTTTTAAGTCTATTAGGTAAATTTTTTGCTTTACCAACATAAAGAATTTCTCCTTTATCGTTAAGCATGCGGTAAACTCCAGGTAGTTTAGGTATTAATGGTAGTTCTTTTTTAATTATTTCTTTTCCAATTTCAGAACTTATCATGACTTCTTTTTTTGGTAATTTGTATACCAACTGATGAGCATTGTTTTAAAATTTCTAATTTTTCAATTTTGAGCATTATTTTTGCAATCCTTTTGTCCTTAAACAATTCATCAAAAACAGACTCTGCAAGCGTTTCTAAAAAATTATAATGTTTCTTTTTTACTAGTTTTGTAATTAATTTGACAATTGTGCTGTAGTTGACAATAGATTTAATATCTTTGTCATTTGAAGGTTTTTTATCTTGATAGTCAATTTCAAGGCTAAACTTAACTTTTTGAGGTTTTTCTTTCTCAAAATCATAGTATCCAAGTTTTAAATTCAAAATTAATTCATTAATAAGAATCTTTTTCTCATAATTAAATAAGCTTTTGGACTTATCAATTTTTACAATTTTAAGATTATTTTTTTTCACTCTTTACCTCTCATTATATCTGGTGTTTGCCAGTTTAAACTTTGACCACTATCTATAGCTAAAATTTGACCAGTAATAGAGCTGTTTTTAATAAAAAAGTCAACTGCATCACAAATTTCTTTTACATCAACTTGTTTTTTGAGAGGTGTTGCTAAATATTGATTTTTAAAGTGTTTTTTGGATTGTCTTTTATTTTTAATTGTTGGTCCTGGTGCTATACCGTTTACCCTTATATTAGGTGCTAAACTCATAGCACTAGTTTTTGTAAGAGTATAAAGTCCGGTTTTACTTATTGTGTATGAAAAAAAAAATGGAGTTAATTTAAATACTCGTTGATCAATAATGTTAATAATATTGTTATTTTTTCCCCTGATATTTTTTGAGAATTCTTTTGATAAAAGGGCAGGGGCTTTAAGATTTGTCGAAATGTGATTTTCCCAACTTTTTGAGCTAAAGCTTTCTATTTTATCATTCTCGAATAAAGATGCATTGTTAATTAGACAATCAAAATATTTTAATTTTGATTTAGCAAACCTCACAATTTTCATGACATCTTTTTCTTTACTAAGATTTCCTTTTACCAAATAAATTTTAGACCCATAATTTTGAAGTTTCTTTTTTAAATTTTCAGCTTTTACTTTTGATTTATTATAATGAATTATAATTTGTTTATTTGGTCCTGATAATTTTTCAGCTATTGCAGCACCTATTCTAGTTGCTCCACCAGTAATTATTATCCTCTGTGCTTCCATTTTTTATCTTTTTTTTTAGTAACCTTAGTTCCTGGCATCCCCATTGTCGATCTACCTTTTGGATAAAGTTTATTTTTTACGTCATATTGTCTTATTTTTGGATTTAATGTGATTTCTAGCTCTGTACTTTCTAATTTTCTAATCTCATCTCTAATTTTGGCTGCTTCTTCAAATTCTAGATTTGACGCTGCTTCCTTCATTTTTTTGTCTAAAGCTTTCAAGTGTTTTTTAAGATTTCCTCCAACATTTGAGCCTTCGCTAATTTTAACGTAGTCTTTTTCATAAACACTTTCCAAAATATCATTAATTTCTTTTTTTACAGTCTTCGCATCAATTTTATGTTTTTTATTATAATCTAATTGAATTTTTCTTCTTCTTTCAGTTTCTTGAATTGCTTTTTTTATACTTTTAGTCTCTTTATCTGCATAAAGAATTACTTTGCCATCTACGTTTCTAGCAGCCCTACCTATAGTTTGAATTAATGAAGTTTCTGATCTTAAAAAACCCTCTTTATCTGCATCTAAAATTCCAACTAAAGCACATTCTGGAATATCTAAACCTTCTCTTAATAAGTTAATTCCTACGAGAACATCAAAAACTCCCATTCTTAGATCTCTCATGATCTCTATTCTTTCTAGGGTATCAATATCGGAATGTAGATATCTCACTTTTACACCATTTTCATGAAGATACTCAGTTAAATCTTCAGCCATTTTTTTTGTAAGAGTTGTCACCAAAACTCTATGATTATTTTCAATCACTTTTTTGCACTCATGCATTAAATCATCAACTTGGTTTTTTGCAGGCCTTATTTCTACAGGTGGATCAATCAAGCCTGTTGGTCTTATGACTTGGTCAATAAATTTACCTTTCGTTTGTTCTAATTCCCAAGGCCCTGGTGTTGCAGAGACAAATACTGTTTGTGTTCTCATTAAATCCCATTCCTCAAATTTAAGAGGCCTATTGTCCATACACGATGGAAGTCTAAAACCATATTCTGCTAAAGTGCTTTTTCTTGATCTATCTCCTTTATACATTCCATTAAGTTGTGGAACAGTTACGTGACACTCGTCGACAAAAATTAAAGTATTGTCTGGAAAATATTCAAATAATGTAGGAGGTGGTTCACCTGGTTTTCTCCCTGATAAAAATCTAGAATAATTTTCTATTCCCGCGCATGAGCCTGTTGCTTCAATCATTTCTAGGTCGAATTTGGTTCTTTCTTCTAATCTTTGTGCCTCTAGTAATTTATTTTCAGCTTTATGTTTTTTAAGAGTTATATCTAATTCTTTTTTTATATTTATTATCGCTTGTTCAATGGTGGGTTTTGGAGTGATATAATGACTATTAGCGTAGACTTTTACGAGGCTTAAGTCCCTAACTTTATCTCCAGTTAATGGATCGAATTCTTCAATTTGTTCAAGTTTATCTCCAAATAAGCTTAATCTCCATGCTCTATCCTCTAAATGAGATGGAAAGATTTCTAGATATTCACCCCGAGCTCTAAAGGTACCTCTATAAAAATTTTGATCATTTCTTTTATATTGTAATGCAACTAAAGACTTAATAATTTGTTCTCTGTTGTAATCATAATTTTTTTGAAGCGTTAAAGTCATCTTACTATAAGCTTCAACGGAACCAAGCCCATAAATACATGATACACTTGCTACAATTAAAACATCATCTCTCTCCAAAAGAGACCTTGTTGCAGAATGTCTCATCCTGTCTATTTGCTCATTTATCGATGCTTCTTTTTCAATGTATGTATCTGATCTAGGAACGTATGCTTCTGGGGTGTAGTAATCGTAATAAGATACAAAATATTCTACAGCATTATCAGGAAAAAAAGTTTTCATTTCACCATATAGCTGTGCAGCAAGTGTTTTATTAGGAGCTAAAATTAATGCTGGTCTGTTAGTGGCCTCAATTACTTTGGCCATTGTAAATGTTTTGCCCGAACCGGTCACACCGAGTAATACTTGGTTAAACTCCTCTTTATTTGCGCCATTAACTAATTTTTTAATTGCCTCTGGTTGATCGCCTGCAGGTTTAAAATCAGATTTAATTTTAAATTTTTTACCACCTTCAAGTTTTCCACTGATTTTTGGGTTTTTACTCTGAATATCCGTAATTAAATCTTGATATGTATTTTCCATATATTAAAGAACGTAGTAGAATTAATTTATATTTCAATGAGCATAATATCAGACAGTTTAAAAAGAATTAAGCCATCACCAACAATTGCTGTTACTCAGAAAGCAAGAGAATTAAGAGCAGCCGGAAAAGATGTAATTGGTCTTGGTGCTGGGGAGCCAGATTTTGATACTCCAGTAAATATAAAAAATGCAGCGATCAAAGCTATCAAAAAGGGAGACACGAAGTACACTGCTGTTGATGGTACGCCTGAACTTAAAAAGGCTATCATCAAAAAATTCAAAAGAGAAAATAAACTGAACTACTCTTTAGATCAAATAACTGTTGGCACAGGTGGTAAACAAGTTCTTTATAATGCTTTTATGGCAACTCTAAATAAAGGTGACGAAGTAATTATACCAGCACCTTTTTGGGTATCATATCCTGATATGGTTTTATTGGCAGGTGGAAAACCAAAAATAGTAAAATGTACAGCAGCGGAGGGTTTTAAATTAACCCCAAAAAAATTAAAAAAAGCAATATCTAAAAAAACTAAATGGATAATTCTTAATTCTCCATCTAATCCAACAGGAGCAGGGTATTCAAAAAAAGAAATTTATGATTTAGCTAAGATTTTAATTCGAAATAAAAAAATTTTTATTTTAAGTGACGATATTTATGAGCATGTTAGATATGACAACTTTAATTTTTTCACGATAGCTCAAGTTTCAAAATTGAAAGATAGGACACTTACCATGAATGGAGTAAGTAAATCATATGCAATGACGGGATGGAGAATAGGTTATGCCGCTGGTCCTAAAGAAATAATTAAAGCAATTGGAAAAATTCAATCTCAATCTACTTCAAATCCATCTTCAATAAGTCAGGCAGCAGCAGTTGAGGCATTAAATGGAAAGCAGGGTTTTATAAAAACTAGAGCAAAAGCATTTAAAGAGAGGAGAAATTTTGTTGTCAAAAGTCTTAATAATATAAAAGGAATTAATTGTTTGACTCCTAATGGTGCGTTTTACGTATTCCCAAGTTGTAAAGGATTATTAAATAAAAAAACAAAATTAAAAACAGACTCTCATTTTGTTCAGAAATTACTTGAAAAAGAGAATGTTGCTGTCGTTCAAGGATCAGCTTTTGGCTTAGATGGTTATTTTAGAATTTCATATGCTACGTCAATGAATAATTTAAAAAAAGCTATGTTGAGAATTAAATCTTTCTGTGAAGGATTGAATAAATAATTATTTTTGACTTAAAATCTTTTTTGCTGGAATTGTTTTTTTTATCCAAGAATTTGGAATTGAATTTAATCCTTTTAATGCAGCGAAGTATGCTCCAGTGAAATTTGCTCTAGAGCAATTGCAACCACCTGCCTTTATTGTTTTTAATATAGCTTCTTTATAATTTCTTGAATTAATTATTGTGTATATTGAACTATTAAAAGTTCCTGGATAACTACATGCCATACCAAGCTTTTTAATAGTAATAGGATGAAATTTTGAATTTAATCTTCTTATTTTTTTAATATCATTAACAATTACTTTAAATGATGTGCTTTTTTTAAATCTGTTAATAAATTCATGAACTGGATCCTTGGCTCCTTTAAGAGCAAAATCAATTATATAAAATTTAGCTAGTGCATATTTTAAACTAATTTTTGAAGCAGTCACAATTCTTATGATTTTTTCTAGACTTTTGAAATCATAACCATAAAGAAAGTATGGAAGGGCAGCACAAAACCCATCAGATTCATTAACTTTTACACCACCCGAAATTTTCTTATTTGATTTAATATTGTTTACAGTTTCTATAATATTTTGGTGTATCCATGGTCCTTTGATCATACCACGCCAATCTTTTACTTTTTTATATTTTGATCTGAGATTTAAATTTTTCCAATATTTGCTTCCAGGACCAAAATTCTTAAGAATGTTTTTTTTAAATTCTTTCTCTATATTTTCATAATTTTCTAGAATTGTTTGAAACATAACTTGTCCAATTTCATTATAACCTGATACTTTCCCAGTTTTTATATTGTAGAAAGGACTTTTATTTTTTTTTAAAAAAGTAAAGTCTTTTTTACCTTTAATATAGGAATTAAGTTTTTTTTGATTGTATACCCAATGTAATGGTCTTGCAGCTGCATCAGCAACTGTTGCTCCTAAGAATACATGAAGATTATTTTTCACTTTAATGTGATAAAAACTTTTCAGCCTCTAGTGCTGCCATACAACCCATACCAGCAGCAGTCACTGCCTGTCTGAATGTTTTATCTTTTACATCTCCAGCCGCATAAACGCCCGGTACATTAGTCTCGGTTGAATCTGGTTTAGTTATTAAATACCCCTCTTTATCCATACTTAGCTGATTTTTAAATAATTGTGTAGCTGGATCATGTCCAATTGCGATGAAGACACCATCTAATTTAATTTCGTCAATTTTATTTGTTTTAACATTCTTAATTTTAATTCCTTTAACATTTTTTGGATCTTTATCACCAATAACGTCTTCAACAACACTATCCCAAATAATTTCAATTTTTTTATTCTCCATAAGTTTTTTTTGAAGCATTTTTTCAGCTCTTAAATTATCTCTTCTGTGAATTAATTTTACTTTTGATGCAAATTTCGTAAGAAAAATCGCTTCCTCAACAGCTGCATTACCTCCTCCAACAACAGCAACTTCTTTATCTTTAAAGAAAAAACCATCACATGTTGCACATGCGGATACTCCAAAACCTCTGAACTCTTGTTCTGATTTTAAATTTAACCATCTTGCTTGTGCACCTGTTGAAATTATAATGCTATCAGCAGTGTATTTTTGACCAGTATCACCGACAGCTTCAAAAGGTGTTTTTTTTAAATCGACAGAACTTATATGATCTTCAATCATTTCTGTTCCAACTGCCTTTGCTTGCTCTTTCATTTGATCCATAAGCCAAGGACCCTGAATAACATCAGCAAACCCTGGAAAATTTTCAACATCTGTTGTTGTAGTTAATTGTCCACCTGGCTCTGAACCATAAACTAAAATTGGATTTAACATTGCTCTTGCCGCGTAAACAGCTGCTGTATATCCAGCTGGACCAGACCCAATTATTAACACTTTTGTGTGTTTAGTTGGATTTTGACTCATATGAAAGCTATATAGTGATTAATGACTAAATTAAAAGGTTTATTATTGACCGAGGGCATGCATGGCATGATTAGCCAAGTTGAAGGACTTGCTAAAGCTTTAGGTTTAGATTTTATACACGAGAAAATTGAACTGAATAATTTTTGGAAAATGATCCCCCCAAAAATCACGCCAATTAAAAGGTTTGTTTTTAAAAATGATATTTTGGAAAAATTTAACGTTGTGATCTCTTGCGGCAGAAAAAGTGTAATTCCCTCAATCTTTTTAAAAAAAAAGTTCGGGAATAAAATCATGAATATTCATATCCAGGATCCGAAGGTATCTTTAAATAATTTCGATTTTGTAATTGCTCCAGAACATGATGATCTAAAAGGTGAAAACGTATTATCAACTAAAGGGGCCATCCACTATCTACGAGAAAGTGAATTAGATGACAATATAAATTATCTAAAACCAAAAATTCAAAAAGAAAAAGTAGTTGTACTTGTTGTTGGTGGTCCAAATAAATATTATAATTTTAAGGATAATTTAATTGAAGAAATTTTCCATAAAATCAAAAAAAATTTTCTTGAAAATGGCTACCAATTAATTTTTATTCCTTCAATGAGAACACCTCAAAGAATTATTAATAAAGCTAAAGATTTTTATAATGAGGATCAAATCATTATTTCAGATGTTGATAAAAAAGCTTATTTATCATCACTTAAGTTAGCAGACCATATAGTGGTAACTTGTGACTCAACGTCCATGATATCTGAAGCTGCAATAACAGGCAAACCTATATATGTAGCAGATATGCCAGCTATTAAGAACAATTATCGCTTCAAAAAATTTTTTGAGTTGTTCAAATCTTTAGATATTATAAGAAATCTAGACTCTTCTGTTGAGAGTTGGGATTATAAAAAACTTAATGAAACTGATAGAATAGCAGGTTATATAGAAAAAAGATTTCAAAATTATGACTTTTCTTAATTCTATTTTAAACAACTCAAAAAAATACGAATTCCCTTTTAATCATTGGGAATACAATAATGCTTTAAGCGATGATGCAATTAAAGAAATTGAAAATGCAGACATCCCTGACATCAGTAAACATAATCTTAATTATGATGGAACAAGAGCTATCGATGGTGGTGCGGCAGAATTTAGAAAAGGAATAGCATCTGGAGGAAAAGCAATTAAGTTTAGATGTTTTGTCACAAAAGAAAATGCTTCACAATTTCCAAATTTGGTAAAATTTATTACCGAGCTTCAATCAAAGGAAACTTGTAATGCAATTTCAAAAATGATTGATAAAGATTTATCTAATTCATATGTTAGAGTTGAAATTATATGTGATCGTGAAGGTTTTTGGCTTAAACCGCATTGCGATATTAAAGAAAAATTAATGTCAGGTTTGATTTTTGTTAATAATGCAAAAGAGTCGGAGGATCTAGGCACTGATTTTTATAATGAAAAATTAGAAAAGGTTAAAACAGTTCCTTACAAACATAATTATGGATATTTATTCACCAGTGGACCTAATACTTGGCATGGTATGGAAAAAAAGAAGATTAATAAGGAAAGAAGATGTATTCAGGTAAATTATGTAACCTTTCCCACTGATTGGAAAGTTGAGTGATTAACTTTATAAACTAGAATATAAACCAATAAAACTAAATACGCCCAATACTAAACAGATTCCTGTTACTGCTTTCAACTGGTCACCATCTTCATGAATATTTGTTTTGTCATAAAGTTTCCAATATGCACATTTATCTTGATTAATGGTTTTTGATTTTGAAATTCTTTTTTTTAAAGGAAGTTTTAATAGTTGAGCACTAAAAATTTCACTTTTTTTAGATGTGTCTTCAATAATATATTGACGAACCTCTGAACTCATATAATTAAATTTTAAAAAATAAATTTGATGAATACAACTTAACGATTATTCATTTTGGGCAATTATTCATGAGAAAAAAAAATTATACAACTTTTAATTGTAATATTATTTTAGTTCTTGCAGTGCAATGATATCAACTTTTTTTGTTTTAAGAGATTTTATTGCCTCCAAACATGCCTGAGCAGTTGACATATTTGTACAATAGGGAACTTTATTTTTTAAAGTTGCTCTTCTGAGTGCAATAGCATCATTTATTCGATGCTCACTATTTCCCCCACCAGTATTAATTACAAGAGCTATTTTTTTTGAGTCTAAAATATCTACTATGTGAGGTGTTCCACTGCTGACTTTATTTATAATTTTACACTTCATTCCATGTTTTCGAATGTACTCTGCAGTGCCTTTTGTTGCACTTAACTTAAAATTTAATTTAATTAAATCTTTAGCTAGACCTATCCCCTCATCCTTATGAGAGTTTTTCAAAGATATAAATGCATGACCGCTTTTTGGAAGTGAATTCGCTGCAGCAATTTGACTTTTTGCAAACGCCATGCCAAAATTTTTATCAAAACCCATTACTTCACCCGTTGATTTCATTTCAGGACCAAGAAGTAAGTCGCTATTTGGAAATTTATTAAAAGGAAATACTGCTTCTTTAACTGCATACATTCCTTTTGATTTTTCCTTTAAATTGAATTTTAATAATTTCTCTCCAGCCATTACTCTTGATGCAATTTTCGCTAATGGCAAACCTTTTGCTTTGGATACAAAAGGTACAGTTCTACTGGCTCTAGGATTTACTTCAATCACATAAATTTCGTCTTTTTTTATTGCAAACTGTATATTCATAAAACCTTTTACTTTCAAAGCTAATGCCAGTTTTTTAGTTTGATTTTCAATTTCCTTAACTAAAAATGGTTTAATAGATATTGGAGGCAAACTACAAGCAGAGTCCCCTGAATGAATACCAGCTTCCTCAATATGCTGCATAATACCGGCTACATGTACCTCTTTACCATCAGATATTGCATCAACATCAACTTCCATTGCATGATCAATAAATTTGTCAATTAAAATTGGATTTTTTTCTCCAGCTTTAAATGCCTCTTCGATAAAATTTCTTAATTGACCTTTTTCATAAACTATTTCCATTGCTCTTCCACCTAAAACATATGAAGGTCTTACCATTAAAGGTAATCCAATTTTATCAGCAATCTTGATCGCTTCTTTATAAGTTTTGGCGATTCCACTTTCTGCTTGCTTTAATTTTAATTTATTTAATAAATTTCTAAATCTATCTCTATCCTCTGCTAAATCTATTGAGCTAAATTGAGTTCCTAAAATAGGTAATTTGTTTTGATGTAAAAATTTAGCAAGTTTAATTGGAGTTTGTCCTCCAAACTGAGCAATTATACCAATTAAGTTCCCATTCATTTGCTCTTTTTTGATGATATTAAAAACGAATTCTTCTTTTAAAGGTTCAAAATAAAGTCGATCACTTGTATCGTAATCGGTAGAGACTGTCTCAGGATTACAATTTACCATGATTGTTTCGAAACCAGCGTCTTTTAAAGAAAAGCTTGCTTGACAACAACAATAATCAAATTCTATTCCTTGACCAATTCTATTAGGTCCTCCTCCTAGAATAATTATCTTTTTTTTATTAGTCGGCTCTGCCTCACACTCTGAAACTATTGAAAAGTTTCTTTGATAAGTTGAATACATGTATGGAGTGAAAGATTTAAATTCAGCAGCACAAGTATCAACTTTTTTATAAACAGGTAATATTTTTAGTGCTATCCTCTTTTTTCTCACAACATCCTCAGAAAGATTTGTTAATTCTGATAATTTTTCGTCTGAGAAACCTATAGATTTAATCCTATTAAATTCTGTAAAATTTCTTGGTAATCCTATTTTTTTTAAATTTATTTCACAATCAACAATTTCTTTAATTTGACTTAGAAACCATGGGTCAATTTTAGATAATTTAAAAATCCTATCTAAACTGATTTTTTTTCTAAATCCTTCAGCAACCAGTAAAATTTTGTTTGGAATATTTTCTTTTAGTTTTTTCTCAATTTGTCGTTTTGATAAATTGAATATTCTATCAAGGCCCGAGAAACCAGTTTCTAATGATATCAAAGCTTTTTGAAGAGACTCTTTAAAATTTCTACCTATTGCCATTGCTTCACCAACAGATTTCATTGAGGTGCCAAGAGTGGCAGGAGAGGATGAAAATTTTTCAAAAGTAAATCTTGGTATCTTGGTAACTACATAATCTATACTTGGTTCAAAAGATGCAGGGGTAATTTCAGTAATTTCATTTTTAAGTTCATCCAAAGTATATCCGACAGCTAATTTTGCTGCTACTTTTGCAATTGGAAATCCAGTTGCTTTAGATGCCAAAGCTGATGATCTTGATACACGTGGGTTCATCTCAATTATAACCATTCGACCATTTTTAGGATTAATTGCGAATTGAACATTGGATCCACCTGTCTCAACTCCAATCTTTCTTAAACATGCAATAGATGCATTTCTCATGACCTGGTATTCTTTATCAGTCAGAGTTAGTGCTGGTGCAACTGTTACCGAGTCACCTGTATGAATCCCCATCGGATCAATATTCTCAATGGAACAAATAATGATACAGTTATTTTTCTTATCTCTAACGACCTCCATCTCAAATTCCTTCCAACCCTCCAAGCATTCTTCAACCAAAACCTGGCTAACAGGAGACTCATGTAATCCATTTTTCACAATTTTAAGATATTCACTCTTTGTTTTTGCTATTCCTCCACCAAGCCCACCAAGTGTAAAAGCGGGTCTTATGATTGCAGGCAAACCAATTTTTTTTAGAACTTTTGTAGCCTGGTTATTGTTGTTTACAATTTCGGATTTAGGTAAGTCTAAACCAATTTCTATCATATTTTTTCTAAATTTTTTTCTATCTTCAGCGTTTGAAATCGCCTTTGAATTAGCTCCAATAAGTTCAATTTTATATTTTTTTAAAATCCCTTTTTTTTCAGCCTCCATAGCTAGATTAAGAGCAGTTTGACCTCCCATTGTAGGAAGAATTGCATCAGGTCTTTCTTTTTTAAGAATTTTTTCTAAAACATCTAAAGTTATTGGTTCAATATAGGTTTTGTCCGCAACATCTGGATCTGTCATAATAGTTGCAGGATTAGAATTTATCAAAATTACCTTATAGCCCTCATCTTTAAGAGCTTTGCAAGCTTGTGTTCCTGAATAATCAAATTCACATGCTTGTCCGATGATGATTGGGCCAGCTCCTATAACTAATATTTTTTTAATGTCTTTTCTTTTTGGCATTTTTTTTTATGTTATGAATAAATTCTTGAAATAAATAAACACTATCTTGCGGTCCTGGATTTGACTCCGGATGATACTGAACAGAAAATACT
The DNA here is from genome assembly GCA_902550055.1 of uncultured Pelagibacteraceae bacterium. Classification (GTDB taxonomy): domain Bacteria; phylum Pseudomonadota; class Alphaproteobacteria; order Pelagibacterales; family Pelagibacteraceae; genus Pelagibacter. Next base: position 208,991 of record CACCXU010000001.1, read on the forward strand.
GGTTTATTTTTTAATCTTATGCCTTCGATACTACCATCAAATAAAGATTTATGAGTAACCTCAATATTTTTTGGCAACGTTTCTTTAACCACTTCAAAACCATGATTTTGACTAGTGATTTCAACATTATCATGAATTAAATTTTTTACTGGATGATTTGCTCCTCTATGACCTAATTTCATTTTTTTTGTTTTACCCCCAAGAGCCAGTGCAAGAATTTGATGACCTAAACAAATACCAAATATTGGTAAATTTTTTTTAATAAGGTCTTTGATAATATTGATCGCATATTTGCCAGTTGCTGCTGGATCTCCAGGCCCATTTGATAAAAAAATTCCATTTGGCTTAAGACTCAATATTTTTTCTGCAGAAGTCTTACACGGAACAACAGTAACTTTACAATTAAAGTTCGAAAAATATCTTAAAATATTTTTTTTTATTCCATAGTCAATTGCAACAACATGCAAAGACTTTTTTTTATTTTTCTCAAAACCAGTTTCTTTTTTCCAAGTTTTAAGCCCTTTCCAAATATAATTTTTTCTGGTGGATACGACCTCGGCAAGATCTAAATTTTTTAAACCACTCCATTTTATTGTTGTATTTGTGAGTTTGTTAATACTGAATTTTCCTTTATTTGAATAACAAATGGTACCTTTAGGAGCTCCTTTATCTCTAATGAAATTTGTAAGGTTTCTAGTGTCTAATCCAGTGATACCAATAATTTTGTTTTTTTTAAGCCAATAATCTAAATGTAAAAATGATCTATAATTTGAGGGATTAGTTATTTCAGAATTAAAAATTACTCCTCTGGTCCAGATTTTATCTGACTCATGATCCTCGTGGTTTGTTCCAACATTTCCTATGTGAGGAAAAGTAAAATTAATAATTTGACCTGCATAAGAAGGGTCAGATATGATCTCTTGATAGCCAGTTAATGACGTATTAAAGCAAACTTCTCCTGTTGCAACGCCTTCATAACCAATTCCAATACCTTTAAAAACTTTCTTATTTTCAAGAACTAAAATACCTGTATGAGTTTGAGAAATTTTAGAGCTATTATTTTTTGCTTTTTTGATCAATTACAACTCATGAGTTAAAGGTTAATACAATAAAAGGTTTATTATCGCAACAGAGATGTATTATAAAATTGTAAAAAAACAATTTTTCTTTTGAAGAATTTTTTCTTTAAAGTAGATTAAAAATTATGTCCTTAAAAGAGACCATAGAAACTGAATATAAAAAGTCGCTTAAATCAAAAGATAAAACTAAAATCTCAACTTACAGGTTAATTCTATCCTCCATCAAGGATTTGGATATCCTAAACAGATCTGGTCCAAATAAAAAAAAGACTGATGATGAAGATATTAAAAAATTATTTAAGAAGATGATGAAACAAAGAGCCGAATCAATTGAAATTTATAAAAAAAATAATCGGTCTGATCTCTTGGAAGTTGAGCAAAATGAATATGATATTTTATCAAGTTTTTTACCAAAACAATTAAATGAGGAAGACACAAAAAAAATATGTGAAGAGATCATAGCTAAAGTAGGTGCTAGTTCAGTAAAAGATATGGGCAAAGTTATGGGAGAATTAAAAAAACAACATGCCGATGAAATTGATTTTTCCAAAGCAGGAGTGCTGATTAAACAAATACTTAATAAGTAGTCATGAAATATCCAAAAGAATATTTAGAGGAAATTAAAACAAGATTAAAAGTGTCAACAGTAGTTTCAAAATATGTCAGTTTAAAAAAAAGAGGTAAAGAATATGTTGGACTTTCACCATTTAAAAATGAGAAAACTCCATCCTTCACTGTTAATGATGAAAAAGAATTTTATCATTGTTTTGCAACATCTGAACATGGAAATATTTTTGATTTTGTAATGAAAACCCAAAATTTTAAATTTGGTGAGGCTGTAAAGCACTTGGCAAATTTAGCTGGCATGCAACCTTATATTTTTTCAAAACAAGATGAAGAAAGAGAAAAAAAGTGGAAAATATACTCATCTATTTTCCTAGAATATGTGGACTTTTATCATAATCAACTTTTGAAAAATGAAAAATATTCTAAAGCAAGAGATTATCTAAAAAATAGATCACTTGATAAAGATCAAGTTAAAAAATTTAAAATCGGTTTTATAGAAAAAAATCCAAATTTATTTGAAGAATTAAAAAAAAATTATCAAATTGATGATTTGCTAGAAACAGGATTATTTTATTTAGATGAAAAAAAGAATATTTATGTTGAAAGGTTTAGAGGAAGATTAATTTTTCCAATCAATAATATTTCAGGACAACCAATTGCTTTAGGGGGAAGAATAATCGAAAAAAGTGATTTTTTGGCTAAGTATGTTAATTCTCCAGAAACATTATTCTTTAAAAAAGGATCCAACTTATACAATTTAGATTTAGCAAGAAAATTGTCTAATAAATTTGATAATATTTTTTTAGTTGAGGGTTATATGGATGTTGTTGGTTTAAGTAAAAATGGAATAGAAAACGCTGTTGCTAACTTAGGCACTTCTTTAACAGATAAGCAAGTATTTACACTTAATCAGTTTTTTAATGATATTATTATTTGTTTTGATGGTGACGAAAGTGGTTACAAGGCAGCCTTAAGAGCAGCAGAAAATTCTATAAAAGACATGAAACCTGAAAAGCAAATTTCATTTTTATTTTTACCAGATCAAGAGGATCCAGATAGTTTTGTAAATAAAAATGGAAAAGAATATTTTTTTGATTATTCAAAACAAAATAAAATTTTAATACATCAATTTATATTTAATCATTATAAGAAAAATACTCAAAATAATCCATCTTCAATGGCAGTTTTTGAGAAAAAATTAAGATCCATAGCTTACACAATAAAAGATAATTACATAAAAAAATACGTTTTAGAGTATTTCATAGAAAAAATTTCTGGATTAACTCCATACATAAGTCAAAATCAAAAAAACTTTTATACAAAAAAAACTAGATCTCTAGAGAAAACTAAAAAGCTTTTTAACGAAAGTCAATCATTGTCAGGCGTAGAATTAAAAGAATTTTCGTTAATTTATCTTGTTGTTAATAACTTGAATTTGATGCGGGATCAGGTTCATTTGCTGAAAGATATAAAATTATTTTCTGAAGTAAATAAACAAATTTTTGAAAAAATTGTATTCAAACTTGACTCAGAAAATGATTTATCTGTTGATCAGCTAGATATTGATGTTCAATTAATAGATAAAATTACAAAATTTGCACCCATAAAACACATTTTAGAGAAAAAGTCTAATAAGGATCATGAAATTATTGAGCTATTAGAGGACATCGCTCGTGATTTAAATAATTATAATTTAGAATTTAGGATACAAGAATTAGAATCGAAATTTTCAAAAGATTTGAGTGAGACAACTTTTAATGAGCTAAAAGAGCTAAAAAAAAAGCAAAATATCAATTAATACCATTAAATTAATAATGGATTTTTTAAAATTTACCATTATATACATCTTTTCAAATATATTAGTGTGGAAAGAATAATTACAAAATCATTTGCTCGTTTAATGGGACGTGGAACCCATAGAGGTTTTATTACCCATGAAGAATTAAGTAAATCTCTTGGAAAAAGGAATCTTTCAGATCAAAATCTAGCCCAAGCTTTTATTCATATTTTAGATGAAAAGATAACCTTAGTTGAAAAAAAATCAGATTTTAAAGTTTTAAGAAAAAAAGAAGGTTCATCAAAAGATGAAGGTAAAACAATTGAAAAAAGTGACGATCCAATTCGAATGTATCTTAGAGAAATGGGAGGAGTTGAACTTTTATCAAGAGAAGGTGAAATTGCTATTGCAAAACGAATAGAGGCTGGAAAAGATGTAATGCTAATTGCTTTATCACAAAGCCCAATAACCGGCCAACAGTTTTTTGATTGGAATGAAAAACTTCAAAAAGATGAAATTTTAGTTAGAGAAATTATTGATATTGATACCAATTATATGGAAGATGAGTCTACTGGTCCAAGTGCAAAACAAAAAAATTCTGGCGAAGTTGAAACTGATAACAATTCTGGCGATGAAGGTGATGAAGATTTTAACCCAACATTAGCCGCAATGGAGACAGAAATAAAACCTAAGGTTCTCAAAACTGTAAGTAATTTGACTAAGGATTATAATAAACTTATTAAATATCAAAAAGAAAAATTAGATTGTGTCTTAAATTCTAAAATTTTTTCTCCAGCAAAGGAAAAAGGCTATGAAAAAATTGTAAAAGAAATTTTAGAAGACATAAAATCACTGCAGTTATCCCCATCTGTTCTTGAGGGACTAGTACAAAAACATTATGTAGAAAATAAAAAGATTGTTTCTTTAGAGGGTAATCTTTTGAGACTAGCTATGGATAATAAAATTCCAAGAAATGAGTTTTTGAAGTTTTATGTAGGAAATGAAATTAACCCAAACCTTAAAAAATTTTTAGATACAAATTCAACTTGGAAGCAATTTTTTTCAAAAAATAAAGAAAAATTTAAAGATATTCGAGAAAGATTAATCGAATTTAGTCACAAAATTGGAATGTCTGTGACTGATTTCAAAAAACTTGTAAGCAGAGTTCAAAAGGGTGAAAAAGAGTCAAGAATAGCAAAAAAAGAGATGGTTGAAGCAAATTTAAGATTAGTAATCTCAATTGCAAAAAAATATACCAATAGGGGATTACAATTTTTAGATTTAATTCAAGAGGGCAATATAGGGTTAATGAAAGCAGTTGATAAGTTTGAGTACAGAAGGGGCTATAAGTTTTCTACATATGCAACATGGTGGATTAGACAAGCAATTACAAGATCAATAGCTGATCAAGCTAGAACAATTAGAATTCCAGTGCATATGATAGAGACTATTAATAAAATTGTGAGAACCCAAAGACTTATTTTAAGTGAATTTGGAAGAGAAGCTACGCCAGAGGAATTAGCAAAAAAGCTTAGAATGCCATTAGATAAAGTTAGGAAAGTCTTAAAAATTTCTAAAGAACCTGTATCATTAGAAAAACCAGTAGGTGATGAGGAAGATAGTAGCTTAGGAGATTTTATAGAGGATACAAAAGCCCTAGCACCGCTTGAACAAGCTATTAAATCTAATTTAGGAGAAGCTACAACTAAAATATTATCAACCCTGACACCAAGAGAGGAAAGAGTTTTAAGAATGAGATTTGGAGTTGGTATGAACACGGATCATACATTAGAGGAAGTTGGTTTGCAGTTTTCTGTCACTAGAGAAAGAATTCGTCAGATAGAAGCTAAAGCACTTAGAAAATTGAAACATCCTAGTAGATCAAAACAATTAAAAAGTTTCTTAGAAAGTTAAAATTGATTTTGGGCCGTTAGCTCAATAGTAGAGTACTGCATTGACATTGCAGGGGTAGTTGGAGCGTAACCAACACGGCCCACCATTATAAGATTTGTTTATTGATTAAAATTATAAAGAATAAGGAAATTTAGATTTAATTTCTGGAATCCATCCTCTAATTTGAAGTATTCTTGTTACACTTGATGGATGAGTGCTTAAAAACTGAGGAATCTCTTTACCCTTATTTTTTTCATTCATTCTTTTCCATAGACGAACTGACTCATTCAGGTCATAGCCTGACATTGAACAAAAAGCTAAGCCCATATAATCAGCTTCAGACTCTTGTTTTCTTCCATGGGTTTTCATAACTGAAATATTGAGGATATCTTGACCAGTCATATCAGAAAAAACTTGTCTGGCCTGACCCGCAACACCTCCAGTAAAAACATCTGCCACTGCAAACCCAGTTTCTGTTGCTATCGCTCTACTCATTCTTTCAGCACTATGTTTTGCAACTGCATGCGCTATTTCATGTCCCATTACAGCAGCTAATCCATCTTTATTTTTTGTGTATTTTAGAATACCCGTATAAACAGCAATTTTTCCACCTGGCGCACAAAATGCATTGGCTTGCTTATCCTCAATTAATTTATATTCCCAATTATATTCTGATGTGGGATTTGGGACATTAATTCTCTCAAAATAATTATCAACGGACTTAATTATATCTTTGGCAATTATATTCATAAGTTTGGTATTTTCTTCATCCTTACTAATTTTACTTCTCCTTAAAAAATTTTTATAAAATACTTCTGATTGTTTATTAATAAAACTTTCAGGGTAAATTAACAATTGCTTTCTCTCAGTTACAGGGTTTGTTGCACAGCTAGGCAAGAACATACTGCAGCATGTTGCTGCTGAAAGTGTTATAAATTTTCTTCTATTCATTTAATCTAATTTTGCTATAAAATTAATTTCATTTTTATAAATATCCAAACCTTTTCCTATAATAAAATTATTTTCTTTAGTCAAAGTCCCTGAACCACCCATTCCTTTTTTAAATACTCCAGGCCTATCATCATTATTTGGGCAACTTAGAGACCAATTACCATTATTATCAGTATTAAGAGCTATTGTACCCAGACATTTTTCTTGAGTTTCATGTATATAAATATTTAATATACCTGAGTTTTCACTATTCATTTTTAGATTTGCAATTATTGGTTTAGGAAAATTTTGCCAACTTAAAGCAACAGATATTTCTTTTTTTATTTGCTTAATTTCATTTTCTACTTTCGTAGTTTCAGGTTTTTTTTCTTTTGGTTTATTGTTTTTATCTTTATTCGAAACTTCTTTTTTTGTATCTTCATCCTTTGAATCTTGATTATTGTTGTCAATTTCTGCAAATTTTTTGAGTGTCAAATCGTTCATTTTTTTCGTATTTAAATATTTAATTTTACATTCACCAAATCCTTTAAATATTATTTTTTTTTTTGTGTCTGGTTTCTTTATATTTTTAACAGGTGAGTACTTACAATGATCTAAAACATTTTCTAGAAATTCATTTTCAGAAGTATTTTCATCATTTATATCCTCAGGTTTAGAAATTCTTTTTTTTAATAAAGGAATGCTACTTAATGGAGATTTTTTATCTTTTACTTCTAAAGTTACTAATTTAAAAAAATTATGTTTACTACTATAAACAAAATTATAATCTATAAACTCACCATCTAATTTTAAATTTTGTTCAACTAGTGCTATAAACTTTGGTTTTTGCTCAATTATTTCACTTAATTTAAACCACTTAACATTACTTTTTCTGTAATTATCTTTATAAAAAAAGGTTTTTGGATATCCTAATTTAATTAAATTTTTAAGATTGAAATCTGCTGAGTACGAGTTGGTGTTTAAAAAAAAAAAATTAAGCCAATAAAAGAAATTTTTTTCATTTAATTTAATGCACCTTGAAAACCACCTTCAGTAGTTTCCATAATTGTCCAGTTAGCACTAAACAATTTCTGATCATAATCAATTATAAAGAAATATTTTTTTCCCTTTTCAGCCACAAACGAAGCTGAGTCACCGCCGGTTCCTAATTGAAGAATATTTCCAATTTTAGTTTGTATCTTGTGAGATCCAGCTGAGATATTTAATCTTTCCATTTCTCCTATTCCAAGCTTTGCTATTTCTTGCCCATCTAATAAAATCTTTGGTAGTGCCCCACTTGCTACAAATCTGTTTTTTCTTCCAACAAAAAGAACCGCTTGATCAGACGGAGCTTCGTAACTTATGGAGCTATAATTTTTTGTACCTGTTCCTGCGCATGCAGTTAAAGCAAAAAAAATAAATACCAAAAAAAGTTTTTTCATTTTTTATAATGAATTAAAACATTAAGCCGTAATATATATTTACCATGTCTGAGTCTGTGTCACCACCCACGTCAGCATAATAAGTCAATCCAAATCTTGTATCATCCACTTGCATTCCCCCACCGACTAAATATCCTGAGCCTGAAATTGTTTCACTTACATTATAGGTTGTTCCACCAATAGTTAATTTTGCATTACCTTCTAACTCAGATGAATGCATTCCAGCTTTAAAAAAAATATCATCTCTATAAATCACAGCTGCTAAATCTATTCCCATTGCATTATAACCTTCTGTAGCTGAAGCGCCTGAAATTGTATATGTTGCGTCCAAACTACCTGTCAGAAAATACCCTATTTCAACATGAACTTCTGGTGTGACCTCCATATCAGCAAATATTCTTCCTTGCCAAGTAGCCTCATCATATTCATACGTAACAGTCGAGCCAGAAGCATTAGCAAGACTTTGAGCTGTCTCCTCTGCCCTCATATCTGCATAAGTCAATCCACCCTCTACACCCATTTTTACTTCAGCAAGTGCAGAATTAAGAAATAGGAGCAATCCTATTAAAGATAATTTTACTATTCTCATTTAACCTTCCTTATTATGTATAATTAGTTTAAATATTTTAAGTGATTTTTAATCAAAATTGAACAAAATATTTAATATTTTGGAGTAAAAAAAACGATTAATCTAGTGATAATTAGAGGTAATTAATCAGTATCTCCAAAAAACTCGTAAACCCGTTTCTGATGTTGTGTTTCTAGGTTCCATAAAACTCCCAGATACATCTAATTTTGAGTCTGCTATATCCCAATAATCCGTATAGAATTCATAACCGAATCCATCACTGCTAGTATATTTAGCGGTAAGCTTCATTCCTGAACCCTCCTCTTGGTCATTTGTTATATCAGGATAAGCCGAACTTACATCACTTAGATAACTTTTTTGTTGTCCGTAAAGAAAATATAAATATTCATATCTAAATTCCCACACATCAATTTCATAATTAATCCCAAATGGCATGTATACGTATCGTGACTCTCTATCATAACCAGCATGTCCTGTTGACGAAAGTTTCAAACCACTTGCATTGAGAAGATATCTTCCACCTAGTCCAGTAAAATACGTAACTCTAGAATTTGCATTTTCAAAAGGTAATCCAATATATCCAGTATATTCTAATTGATAATCAGGGATACCAGTCATTGTCCCAGTTCCAGCTGATTGATAATCTACCTCTCCGAAAGCAGCTCTACCTTTAAAACCTATATAAGTTGACCCTTCGTATGCTTCTGAATTACCATTAATTCCCAACATCCATCCATCTTGGGACATAAAAAAACTATTATCCACAGGATGTCTTTCTTCATAAATTTTTGTACCAAAGTAAAAACCTAGCTCTGTTTTTTTATCCTCAAAACTATAAACTGAAAAAAACGACAATTGCGAAATTATTATTGCCATACTGACTATAATTATTTTTTTCATAATAAAACATTACATTTATTTCTCTCTAATATCTAGTTTTTTCTTTTTTCTCAGATTTCTTATTTTTTATATTGCCTAATCATAATTATAAATCCTTTCGTTTTGCATTAAAGTATGGTTCTTAACGAAAGATTTACGATCGAATAAATTCCCAACTGCTTGGGAAAAGTGAAATCCACTTACCAAACAGTTTACCAACCAAGCAATTACAGACAGAAACAAACAGAAACATTTTAAGAACTTATGTTCTTGTCCAACTCTTGAAATTGTTGTATTACCTTAATTAATTTCAAGGGCCTGTAGCTCAGTTGGTTAGAGCAGTACACTCATAATGTATTGGTCCCAGGTTCGAGTCCTGGCGGGCCCACCAATTCTCAATATTAATTATTAGAAAATTCCTTCAAAGTTTTGAACAAAGCATTAATATCATTGTTATTAGAGTTTAAAATAGAGGAAAACTCCTCTTTTTGGGTTCTAGCTAAACTTAAGCCTTCAATGATAAGATCTCTTATTAGAGGATTTTCTGGATTTTTTGTATAAACTCTCCAATCAATTTTTACTTCTGGCCTTTCAGATGTACCTTTTAAAAGGCTATTCACAATGGTGTAATTTTCACTCAATACTTCTTTAGATAAAACATCAATTTCTGGGTTAGTGTATTCAGACAATCTGCTAGAGAAGCTTTTCAAAAAATATTCCTTAAAAAGTTCTGAGTACTTCTTTTTTTGACTATCATCGAGGTTTTTTCTTACAGATCCAAGTGTATAGAAACCTATTCCATTTATATCCACAGTTTCTTCAGCAATTAATTTAAGTTGATTTATTTTTTCTTCTTTGGATAAATTTTCAGAAAGTATTTTGGAAGCTCTATTGACTGTTGATTGAACAAATACATCTGGTTCTATTGAATGGGTGTTACCCAATATAAAAAAATAAAAAAAAACTATTGAAAGAATCCTCTTGGAGTACATTAAACAATTTTATTGGTTAATCTCTTCCCAGTCACTATCATCCTGGGTATTAATTATTTTTCTTGAGTTAAGAATTTTTTGTTGTCGGTTCTGTAAATACAGGCTTTTAACAGAAGCATAAAAATCTAATGAATTATTTTCTAAGTTTTCAATTGAGTCGTAGTTCTTAGCTCTAAAGTCTACCCCAGCTGCACCTTTGGAGTAATAATAATCTGAATTTTTAAAATATTGAGTATCATTCATGATCGTCACATTGTACCAAGGGTCACCACCTAGGTAATTTAGAGTTGAAGCGATTGTATCTCTAGCTGTACTTGGACCTAAAACTGGTAACACGATGTAACAGCCTGGACCAACTCCATATTTTGCTAAAGATTGACCATAGTCTTCTTTTTCATAATCTGAAAGTCCAAAATACTCAGCAACGTCAAAAATTCCCAAAATACCTAATGTTGTATTTATAACAAATCTTCCAGTATTAATTCCAGCTTGTTTGAAATCTCCTTGTAAAACATTGTTAGGTATTGTTAATAAATGGGAAATATTTTCTAAAGAATTACTTACACCAGTTTTAGCTGGTGAAGGTAGTTTTCTATATAATGACGCAACAGGTTTAAAAATCACACCATCTAAAGCTTGATTGAAAGCAAAGGTTGCTCTGTTAAGTCTTTCAAAACAATCCTTTACTTCTGAAGGTTCATTTTTTTTTAGAATTAAATTTCCATCAGATCCAGCGTTAACATTAATAGTTAGCGCGAGGGTTGTAAAAATAACAATTAGTATTTTTTTGATCATTGAGATCCTTATAATATATTCGACCATAAAGTAAATTAACTATTAATTAAATATAAAAATGTATCGAAAAATTGGCTTAAAAATGGCCACGAATTATTCTCCAAATTTTAATTTACCTAAAAGATTAAAAAAAAGAATTAAATTTATCATTATTCATTATACAGGCATGAAAAAAGAATCTGAGGCTATCCAAAGGCTTCAGGATCCAAAATCAAAAGTTAGTTCACATTATTTTATAAGGCAAAACGGTGATATGATAAAACTGGTTCCAGATCTTTACGAAGCTTGGCATGCAGGAGTTTCAAGTTGGAAACATTTTAAATCCATAAATAAAAATTCAATTGGAATTGAAATAACTAATCCTGGTCATCGGTATGGTTATAGAAATTTTTCATCTAAACAAATTTTTTCACTCAAAAAATTGCTCAATTTTCTAATTAAAAAATATAGAATTAAAAAAAATTGTATACTTGGTCATTCCGATATATCACCAGGCCGTAAAAAAGACCCAGGTGAAAAATTCCCTTGGGAAATGCTAGCAAAAAATAAATTAGGTCATTGGCACAATTTAGATCAAAAAAAAATTAAAAAGTTTAGAAAAAAAAATCTTTTAACGAATATTGAACAAAAAATATTTTTAAAAAATCTTCATAAAATTGGGTACAATGATGTAAAGGGACTCAAATTTAATAAAAATATAAAGTGCCTTACAATTGCTTTTCAAAGACATTTCAGACAAAGTATTGTAGATGGCAGGATCGATAAAGAGTGCTTTTTAATAAGTAAAGACCTTCTTTAACAGCAAAAATTTAACTTGAAATATCAAATTTTAGCAATAAATTGAATATGCCAGATGAACGACTTATCGCTTTAAAATTTTAAAGAGGAAAGTCCGGACTCTACAAAGATGCAGTGCCAGTTAACACCTGGCAGGGGCGACCCTAGGGATAGTGCCACAGAAAATATACCGCCTTAACAAGGCAAGGGTGAAAAGGTGTGGTAAGAGCACACCGGTTCTATTGGTAACAATGAACGCTGGAAAACCCCACTGGGAGCAAGACTAAGTAGAGATGACATTGTTGAAAAACTAAAAGCTATCTTTGGCTCGTCATCAGGGTTAGTTGCTTGAGCTTAAGAGTGATCTTAAGCCTAGACAAATGGTAAGTTTAAATGACAGAACCCGGCTTATAGTTCATCTGGCTTTTCATTAAAACTTAATATCCATTAAATGTTCACGTTTTGATTCATTCTCGTCTTCGTTAAGTATTTTTCAATTATAAATAGTATTTGTTGACTCATTTCCAAAAAACCCATAATATCCCATAAATTCCCAAATAAGGAATTTATAGGACTTTATGGTTTATGTTTTTATCGACCTACGAAAACAAATTGGACAAAAAAGGAAGGGTGTCGGTGCCTGCAAGCTATAGATCATATTTGTCCAACTTAGGTTATAATGGAGTAATCTGTTATCCATCATTTAATAACCAATCAATAGAGGCATGGCCTCAAGATAGAGTAGAAAAAATTTCAAATTCTATAGATTCTTTAAATCCTTTTGATGAAAAAAGAGATTTTTTTGCAACTTCAATTTTATCTGAAAGCACAAATTTACAATTTGACAGTGAAGGAAGAATTTCACTTACTTCAAAATTATTAAAACATGCAAAAATCAAAAATAGCATGGTCTTTGTTGGTCAGGGTAAAACATTCCAAATATGGGAACCAACAATATTCGAAAAATTTAAGGTCAACGCAAGAAAAAAATCTAATCTTAATCGAGCCAGCCTTAAATGGGAGCATCAACTTAACAAATAACGGGGGATAACAAAATGACAATTAATTTTAAGGTACCAGAAATAAAAGAGCTTCAACCAAGATTATTAGTTATGGGAATAGGTGGAGCAGGAGGAAATGCAATAAATGAAATGATTGATAATGGAATGCAAGGTGTTGAATTTATTGCAGTTAATACCGATGCTCAAGATTTAAAACATAGCAAAGCAAAATCTAAAATTCAAATTGGTTTGAATTTAACAAAAGGTCTAGGTGCTGGAGCAAAACTTGATATTGGTCAAGCCGCTGCTGATGAATCTTTAAATGATATAGTCAATATTCTACAAGGTGCAAATATGGTTTTCATAGCTGCTGGTATGGGTGGTGGAACAGGCACAGGTGCTGCGCACGTAATTGCAAGGGCTGCTAAGGAATTAAACATTTTAACAGTAGGAGTGGTTACATTACCATTTTTATATGAAGGTCCCTCAAGAATGAGAAGAGCTCAACAAGGTTTGGAGGAACTAAGAAGACATGTTGATACAATTATAGTTATTCCAAATCAAAATTTATTCAAGATAGCTAATGAACAAACTACATTTGAAGAGTCATTTAATCTTTCAAATAATGTCTTAATGCATGGTGTTCAGAGTATTACTGATTTAATGGTAAGACCAGGATTGATCAACCTTGATTTTGCTGACGTGGAGTCTGTTATGGCTTCAATGGGTAAAGCTATGATGGGTACTGGTGAAGCTGAAGGAGAAGGTAGATCAATGAAAGCAGCCGAGATGGCTATTAGTAATCCATTAATTGATGATTATACTTTAAAAGGAGCAAAAGGATTATTAGTCAATATTACTGGTGGTAAAGATCTTAAATTATTTGAAGTTGATGAAGCAGTCAATAAGGTAAGAGCAGAAGTAGATCCTGAAGCTGAATTAATTATTGGTGCTATCACAGATCCAGAACTTGATGGAAAAATGAGAGTTTCAATTGTAGCCACATCTTTAGATGGTCTACAACCAGAAACAAAATCAGTTATTAACATGGTACATCGTATTCAAAATCGAAATCCTGGCTATTCTGATTTTGGTACAACTGCAGGTACAACCTCTTTTAATTTCCAGAATACTAATTCCAATCCAATTTCTGATGGTGCAACTGCACTAAAACTTGAAAATGAGATAGTATCAGAAGGTATTCAGAGTCAGTCAGTTGATGAAGTAAACAATCAGTATCATGAAGAATTGTTAAAAGATCAAGAAGCTGAAAATATTGTTGAAAACATTTCAGAGGACAATGATTCTTCTTTTTCACATGAAGCATTAAGCTCATCTAATACTGAGGAGTCTTCAAATGATTTAAAGGAATTTGGTGTAAATACAGATGAACCAGATTTATTTAATACAGAAAATCAAGCTTCAACTTCTGACGATTTGCTTGGATCATCAGATGAAGATCAAGAAGAGGATGATTTAGAAATACCTGCATTTTTACGAAGACAAAAAAATTAATGGTCTTCGAAAAAATAAATGGAAGCCACCATGGTATCGGATGCTCCAAAACATTATCCGGTATTGCTTAATGAAATAATTAGCATTATTACCCCTCAACATGGTGGCACATTTATTGACTGCACTTTTGGTCGAGGTGGCTATACCAAAAAAATTTTAAGTTATAAAGGCACTCAAGTAATTGCACTTGATAGAGATATAGAAAGTAAAAAAATTGCGGATAAAACTTCTGAAAAGTTCCCAAACAGATTTATTTTCAAACATAAAAAATTTAGTCAATTAGACAACCTCAAACTTAAAGATCAAAAAATCAGAGGGATACTTTTTGATTTAGGTTATTCTTTTACGCAAATCAAAGATCCAAAAAAAGGTTTATCATTTAATTCGGTTGGAGATCTAAATATGCAAATGGGTTTAAATAATATTTCTGCAAGTGATGCAATAAATAATCTGGATGTCCATGAATTAGAGAAAATTTTTAAATTTTTTGGTGAAGAATTAGAAGCCAAAAGAATTGCTTTTAATATTGTTAAAGAAAGAAAGACAAAAAAAATTGATACAAAAAAATTAGTTGAATTAGTAGAAAAATCAAAAAAAAGAAAAAGTTTTAAGATAAATAACTCTACAAAAACTTTTCAGGCACTTAGAATTTTTGTCAATAAAGAAATAAGTGAATTAATATATGGTTTAATTGCAGCTACAAAAGTATTAAAAAAAAATGGTATATTGGCAGTTGTAACTTTCCATTCACTAGAGGATAAAATTGTAAAATATTTTTTTAAAAGTTTATCTGAAAAAAAAAGCATATCCAGGTATATGCCAAATATAAATCAACCTGAAACATTATTTAGGATGGTTGAGAAAAAACCAATTACACCATCAGCTAAAGAATTAAGAGAAAATATTCCATCAAGATCAGCGAAACTCAGATACGTAATAAAGAAAAATGATTTTTATAATTTTGAGACAGATATAGCTAAAAAATTTAAAACACTTTTAGATATTGAAAGATTCGGTGAAAAATTATGAAAAAATTTTTTGTTACACTCTTTGTATTTTCTTTAATTTTCTTAACGGCAATAGTTAAAAATTCAACAAAAAGGGTAGATGATAAAATATTTGTCTTAAAAGAAAATATTAGAGATTTAAAAAAAGATTTTGAAAATACTAAATTGGAGTTTGATTATTTAAGTTCCACTGAAAAATTACTTCAATTTCAAAATTTATACTTTGATAATGAATTAATAAAATTTGATATCCAGGAAATTCAAACAATTACTAGAAAAAAAAATGAAATCCAAATTGGCCAATTAAGTTTTAATGAAAATGAAAAATAAAAATTCACAAATTATTTTAGAAGATAATCGGAATGATTTTTCTTTTCAAAAAAATAAGTCAAATATTAATATCTCATTTAATAGGATTTCATTTATTTTTTTTGTCTTTTTTATGATTTTTATAATTTTTTCTATACACTTAATACATCTTGGATCTAGAGACTCAAAAAAGGTAATGAATGAAAAATTAAGTGTTACTTCTAATAAACTTTATAGAGCAGACATAATTGATAGAAATGGAAAATACCTAAGTAAGACAGTAAGTTCAATTGATATTGGCATAAGCACTAGAAAAGTTATTGATAAAAAAAAGTTATTAATAAATTTAAAATATATATTTCCTAATAAAGATTTTGTCAAAATTCAAAATCAGTTGAAAAATAAAAAATTTTTTTACTTAGAAAAAAAAATATCTGAAGAAAATTATGAAAAGGTAATGAAACTAGGTGACAAATCAATTCAACCTGAGGAAAAATTAACAAGAATTTATCCTGAAAAAAACTTATTTAGTCATATTCTTGGTCAAATTGATAATGATAATAACGGAGTCTCAGGTCTAGAAAAATCATTAGATAAAATTTTAAGAAATAGTAAAGAACCTATTCAATTAACAGTAGATAAAGACCTACAATTTTTAATCAGAGAAGAGTTAAGTAAATTCAACAAAATTTTTAATACTATTGGAAGTGCTGCAATTTTGATGGATGTCAATAATGGTGAAATACTATCTTTAATTTCTCTTCCTGATTTTGATCCAAATCAGAGAAAAAAAATCTCAGATACAAATTATATAAATCGAGTCACTAAAGGTGTCTATGAATTTGGATCTGTATTCAAAACTTTCACATTAGCCGCTGCTCTTGATGAAAAAATTATTACTGCTGAAACAGAATATGTTGATTTACCAAAATCTCTTAAGTGTGCAGGATTTCCGATAAGAGAATATGACAAAAAAATTCCATCTAATCTTACTGCTGAACAAATATTAGTTCGTTCTGGCAACATAGGATCTGTTAGAATTGCTCAGCAAGTGGGTGAAGAAAAATTTAAGTCATTTTTATCAAAGATTGGTGTTTTAGAAAAAATTGACTTTGATATTGAGGAAGTAGGAAAACCAATACAATTCAATTGGGGAAAATGTCCACTTGCTACAGCATCATTTGGTCATGGTATTACAACTACATTGCTTCAATTAGCAAAAGCTTATTCTATTGTTGTTAATGGGGGTTATCAAATAAAACCAAAGTTGATCAAAAATAACAGCAATGAAAAAAAAGAAAAAATTTTAAGTCAAGACTTATCAAGAGAAATTTTACCAATCTTGAGAAAAATTGTTTCACAAAAAGATGGAACTGCATCACTGGCAAATGTAAATGGATATGAAATTGGTGGTAAAACAGGAACAGCCAAAAAAAGTGCCGATGGAGAGTATTCCAATAAGAAGATTAATTCTTTTGTGTCGGTATTTCCAACATCTAAACCAAAATTTGTTTTAGCTGTTATGTTGGATGAACCAAAAATAAATGAAAACTATATTTATCATTATAGAGATGGATCAAATATAAAGTATAAAGGGACACCTTTTAATACTGCTGGATGGACAACAGTTGAAGCTACGGGTCAAATTGTTGAAAAAATTGGGCCTATTTTAGCCACAAAATATAGTGAATTTAATTTCTAAATGTTGCTTAAAGATTATTTCCCAAATATTGGAAAAAAATTTGAAAACACTTTTTTTTCTGACATCTGTTTTGAAAGTTCAAAAGTAAAAAAAGATAATGTCTTTTTTGCAATTAAAGGCATAAATATTGATGGAAATAATTTTATATCAGATGCGATAAATAAAGGTTCAAGAGTTATCGTAACTGAAAAAAAAATAACAAAATCTCCTAATGGAGTATTAATTATTTATTCAAAAAATGTGAGAAAATTATTAGCTGAGGTTTCATCTAAAATTTATAATAAAAAGCCAAAAAATCTTATAGCGATTACTGGAACTAATGGAAAGTCTTCTGTAGCTGATTTTTATTATCAAATATTAAAATTTAATAAAAGAAAAGTTGCATCAATTGGAACTTTGGGTGTTAAATCAAACAATAAATATATCAATTTATCTAATACAACTATTGATCCAATTCAATTGGGAAAGATATTAAATTATCTTAAAAATCAGAAAATAAATAATGTAATATTAGAAGCTTCAAGTCATGGTTTAAGACAAAATAGATTGGATGGGTTAAAATTTAATTCAGGAATATTCACAAATTTATCGCAAGATCATTTAGATTATCATAAAAACTTAGAAGATTATTTAATCGCAAAACTTTACCTTTTTGAGAATCTTCTATCTATTAGAGGTAATGTAATTACTGATGAAAAGATACCTGAGTTTAGAAAAATAAAAAAAATTGCGTTAAAGAGAAATTTAAAGATTCATTCTATAAATAATCCTAAAAACCATTTCAAAATTTTATCTCATAATTTTGTAGGTGAGAAACAAATGTTAATAATCAAATATAAAAACTTAATAAAAAATATTAAACTCAATCTTATAGGTAAAATACAACTTAAGAACATAATGATGGCAATGATAGCCGCTCAAAAAAGTAATTTAAGTTTAGATAAAATTTTGGCAGTTATTCCAAAAATAAGATCTGTTGAGGGAAGGCTAGAAAAAATTGGTAACATTAAAAATAAATCTAAAGTTATCTTGGATTATGCACACACACCAGATGCATTAAAAATATCTCTTCTTTCACTAAGAGAGCAATTTCCAAATAAAAAAATTGTTCTTTTGTTTGGTTGTGGTGGAAATAGAGATCAAAATAAAAGATCAAAAATGGGTAAAATAGCTTCATTATATGCAGATCAAATATATTTAACAGATGATAATCCTAGACTGGAAAATCCTAACAAAATAAGAAAAGATATTAAAAAAGGGATAAATAATAAAAAAATATCAGAAATTTCTGATAGAGCAAAGGCGATTTCTGAAGCGGTTAAAAATTTAACTACAGGCAATATCTTATTAGTTGCTGGCAAAGGTCATGAAAAAATTCAAGAAATTGGTAATCGTAAAATTTATTTTTCAGATAAAAAAATAATTTTAAACGCAATTAAATTTAAAAATTTGAATTTATCTAATAATTTGAAATTAAATCTTATTAAAGAGTCAACGGGTGATAAAAAATTTAAAACAAATTTAACTCTGGGACGAGCTAGAATTAATTCAAAAGAAGTTAAAAAAAATGATATTTTTTTCGCTATACGAGGCAGGAAAAAAGATGGAAATAATTTTGTAGAAGAAGCTCTGAAGAAAAAAGCTTCCATAGTAGTTGTCAATAAAGTTAAAAAAAAATTAGATTATAAAAAACAAATTAAAGTAATAGATTCATTGAAATTTTTGACCGAAACATCAACTATTTTCAGAGAGAATATTGATGCAAAGATAATTGCAATAACAGGGAGTTGTGGAAAAACTACACTTAAGGAATTATTAGGCAAAACTTTAAAAAAAATTTCTAAAACAACTATTTCCCCTAAATCTTATAATAACAAATATGGGGTTCCATTAAGCCTTTTTAATTTGAGTGAGAACGATAATTATGGAGTTTTGGAAGTCGGCATGGATAAAAAAGGAGAAATTGATTATTTATCAAAAATTATCAAACCAGACATAAGTGTTATAACTAATATAAATTACGCTCATGCTAAAAATTTTAAGAATATTAAAGATATTGCACTTGCAAAATCTGAAATAATTTCAAATACGAAACCAAATGGTTTTGTGATTTTAAATGCAGATGATAATTTTTTTAGATTACATCAAAAAATAGCTACCAAAAACAATATTAATACAATTTCATTTGGGATCAAAAATCATAAATCTGATGTGAAATTAATTAATATTATTAAAATTAATAATAATTTTAAAATAAATATCAAAGCTAAAGATTTTAACAAAAGTTTTGTGATTTCTAATAATTTTCAAAATAATATTTATAATATTTTAGCTGCTTTAGCGGTAATGAGTATTAATATTGATATTACAAAATTAGATAAAAAAATTTTTTTTAATTTTACAACTCCCCAAGGAAGAGGAGATTTATCGAGAATAAAAATAAATAAAAAAAACATAAACCTAATAGATGAAAGTTATAATTCAAATCCTCTATCCCTTAAATCTGCAATATTAAATTATGATAAATTAAAGAGCAAAAAATTAAAAAAGTATCTCTTACTTGGTGATATGTTAGAACTTGGAATTCATTCCAAAAAACTTCACCAGTCAATAGTTCCAATAATTAATAAAACAAAAATTGATAAAATTTTTTTAAAGGGAAACTATATAAGTCAAATATTCAAAAAGATCGCAAAATCAAAAAGAGGTAAAGTTTTTAGAACCAACTCTCAAATGATTAAATTCATTAAAAATGATTTGAATAATAACGATTATTTAATGGTTAAAGCCTCAAATGCGACAGGTTTTAATAAGATGATAAATGATTTAAAAGGAATTAAGTAGATGCTTTATCAATTTTTATTAAACTATGTAGATACTTTTGGATTTTTAAATGTTTTTAAATACATAACTTTCAGAACTGGTTTAGCTGTTTTCACATCACTCATATTAGTTTTAATAATTGGAGGGCCGTTTATAAAATTCTTCTCTAATCAAAAAATTTTAAATCCTATAAGAGATGACGGACCTGAAGATCATATTATTAAAAAAATTGGTACACCAACTATGGGTGGATTAATTATTCTATTAGGTTTACTCACATCAGTAATTTTGTGGGCAGACTTATCAAATATTAATATTTTGTTTTGTGTGTACGTTGCTGTTTCATTTGGACTTTTAGGAGCATTTGATGATTATAAAAAGATAAAGTATAGTAACTCTTCAGGAATTTCATCTAAATTTAAAATAATTTTACAAATTGTATTATCAATTATTGGTGTTGTTATCTATGTAAATTTTATAGATTACCAAAATATAACTAATTTATATTTTCCATTTTTTAAAAACTTAATTATTAATCTTGGTTGGTTTTTTATTCCTTTTGCAATATTTGTAATTATTGGTTCATCTAATGCCGTTAATTTGACAGATGGTCTAGATGGTTTGGCAACTGTCCCAGTAATTTTGGTGGCAGCATGCTTCGCATTTATTAGTTATGTAACTGGTAATATTGTATTTTCAGATTATCTACAAATTCCTTACATAGAGGGAACTGGAGAGGTAGCGATATTTTGTGGAGCTATAATAGGTTCATGCCTTGGATTTTTATGGTTTAACGCACCTCCAGCTAAAATTTTTATGGGTGATACTGGTTCATTGTCTTTAGGAGGGTCTTTGGGAGCTGTTGGAATAATAACAAAACATGAAATAGTTTTAGCAATTACTGGAGGGCTTTTTGTATTGGAAGCGGTTTCTGTGATGGTTCAAGTTATTTCATTTAAACTTACTGGAAAAAGAATTTTTAAGATGGCACCTATCCATCATCACTTTGAGAAAAAAGGTTGGCCAGAGTCGACTGTTGTAATACGATTTTGGATCATTTCTATAATTCTTGCAATGATAGGATTAGCTACTTTAAAACTGAGATGAAAAAAAAAGTTGAAAATATTTTTTTGAAAAAAAAAATATTAATCTATGGTCTTGGAAAAAGTGGAATATCATCTTTTAAATTTTTAAGAAACAAAGCTGATATTTATCTATTTGATGATAAAAAAAACACACATCCAAAACAAATTTCTAAATTAAAATTATTAAAAATAAAATTTGATTTAATCATTATTAGCCCTGGTATTGATATTTTTAATTGCAAATTATCTAAATTTCTTAAACTAAATAAGAAAAAAATTTATACAGATTTAGATGTATTTTTTACTTTTTATAGAAATAAATGCATTACTATTACAGGTACTAATGGAAAATCTACCACTGCTAAAATTTTATATGAAGTTTTAAAAGATCAAAAAAAAGATGTGAGACTTATTGGAAACATTGGCAACCCTCCATTAAATGAAAAAAGAATATCAAAAAATACAATTTTTGTGATAGAGGCATCTTCTTACCAGTTAGATTACAGTCAGTTATTTAGTTCAAAATATTCAATAATCTTGAATATTAAACCTGATCATCTTGAAAGACATAAAACTCTTCAAAATTATGTTGATGCAAAATTTAAACTTTTAGATTCTCAATCTAAGAGTTGTTTAGCATTTGTAAAAAGGGATGACTTACTAATTTCGAGAAAATTAAAAACTAAAAAATTTAATTGTAAAATTGTTAAAGTAAATACAAAAAAAAATTATAATGATTTTCTGGAAATCAAAAATAAATATTTTTTAACTGAGTCAAATAGAGAAAATCTATCTTTCATTATAGAATTAGCAAAAAAATTAAAACTAAAAAACTATCTTTTACAAAAAACGATAAAAAATTTTAAGGGTTTAAAATATCGCCAACAAATTATTCTTCAAAAGAAGAATCTCACTATTATAAATGACTCAAAATCTACCAGTTTCTCATCTTCTGTCGGAATGTTTAAAAAAGCCTCCAACATATTATGGTTATTGGGTGGTACTTATAAAAAAGGTGACAAATTAGAATTAAAAAAAAAAGATTTAAGGAATGTTACCGCTTTTATTTATGGAGAAAATAAAAATCTTTTTATCAAACAGCTTAGAAGTAAAGTAAAATTTCAAAATTATAAAAATTTAGAAGACGCAGTGAAAAACGTTTTTTCTATAATCAAAACAAAAAGATCTTCTAAATATACGATATTATTTAGCCCTTGTGCAGCGTCGTTTGATAGTTTTAAAAATTTCGAAGAAAGAGGTTTATATTTTAATCGATTAATAAAAAGATTTATGTATGGAAAATAAGAATACTTTATTTGGTATCTATTATGATTGGTGGAAAAATATTGATAAGTTTCTTTTTTCACTGATTGTTTTATTATTTTTAACAGGTTTATTTTTTTCCTTAGTTTCCACATCATTAATTGCCTCTGATAAATTGGACACAAATGATTATCAATTTTTTTTCAAACATTTAGTTTTTATTTTGTTAGGGATGATTATAATTTTTTTATTATCCTCAATCAAAAAAGAACAACTTTTAAAATATTCTTCTCTATTCTTTTTTTTATCATTAATATTTTTAATTTTAGTGCCTATAATTGGGGTAGAGGTTAAGGGTTCAAAAAGATGGATAGATCTATACTTTCTACCTAGATTTCAACCGATAGAGTTAGTAAAGCCATTTCTTATCATTTTTATAAGTTTGATATTGTGTAGCCAAAAATTTAGCAACATTTATTTAAAGTATTTATTTTCTTTTATAATAACTTTAGGTATCGCCTTATTATTATCATTACAGCCAGATATAGGACAAACTCTTTTAGTTTTTTTTAGTTGGTCGGTTTTGATATTTACTTCAGGTATAAATATATTTTTACTTTTTTTTTTATTTTCATCAATTGTTTTAATATTTTTTTACTTAATTTTTTTTGTTTCGAAATTTACATACATTAAAAATAGAATAATATCTTTTTTAGACTCTGAAACTGGAACTTATAATTTTCAATCAGACAAAGCTTTAGAGTCTATTACGAGCGGAGGCTTTTTTGGGAAAGGTATTGGAGAGGGGACTTTAAAAAATAGAGTCCCAGAGGCACATACAGATTATATTATTTCAGTAATTTCTGAAGAGTTTGGTGTAATTGCCATAATTTTAATCTTTTTATTGTTTTTAATTTTTATTTACTCAGTGTTTAAAAAAGTTAATTTTGAAAATGATGAAACTATTAAATTAATTTTAGTTGGATCCATAAGCCTTATATTAATGCAAACTATAATTCATATTGGAGTAAATATTAGATTATTTCCCACAACTGGTATGACATTACCATTTATAAGTTATGGTGGTTCGTCAATAATTAGTATTTCAATTTTATCTGGAATAATTTTGAACTTTACAAAAAGAAATCTAAATTAGAATGAATAAAAATTACTTAATAACCACAGGAGGATCAGGGGGTCATGTAATCCCCGCAGTAATACTTTATGAACATTTGTCTAGAGATGCAAAAGTAATTATCACAACTGATAAGAGGGGCTTAAAATATTTAAATGATGAAAATTATCAATTAAGAATTATTGATACCCCAAGGTTAAATAATATATTTTTATTTCCAATAAATTTAATATTAGTAATTATACTGACAATAAAATCATATTTATTATTAAAAAAAAATAATATTAAAAAATTATTCTCCACTGGGGGATACATGTCTTTTCCATTGTTGCTAGCAGCTAAATTCTTAAGATTAAAGATTTACCTGCTAGAACCCAATCAAGTTTTAGGTAGAGCAAATAAATTTTTTTTAAGTTCATGTGAAAAAATAATTTGTTACAAAGAAAAGATAAAAAACTTTCCACCAAAATATAGAAATAAAATTGAAACTATATTTCCCTTAGTTAAAGAAAAATTTTATAGTTTAAAACAAAAAAATTTTAACCATCAAAAATTAGATTTATTGATTGTTGGAGGAAGTCAGGGAGCGAATATTTTTGATATTAATCTCAAAAATAAAATTGTTAATATTTCAAAAAAACACTCAATCAGAATTTTGCATCAAACAAGTGAACAAAATGTTCTCAATTTAAAAAATTTCTATGATGAAAATAATGTTGAATGTTTAATCTTCAGTTTTAATAAAAATTTTGAGGAAATAATTAATAATTCAGATATTTGTATAACTAGGGCAGGTGCCTCAACCTTGGCTGAATTATCTTTATTAAACATACCATTTATTGCAGTGCCTTTACCAAATTCAAAGGACAATCATCAATTTGAAAATGCTTTATTTTACAAAGAAAAAGAATGTTGTTGGATGCTTAATCAAGAGACATTTGAGGACAATATAGAGCAGCTTCTAACTAGTATATTTTCTGATAATTCTGAATTTTTGCAAAAAAAGGAAAATTTAAAAAAATTAAATTACAAAAATACTTGGACTAATGTACATCAAAAAATATTAAATATAATTAATGAAAATTGAATTAGCAAAAACTGAGGTTATTCACTTCATTGGCATCGGTGGTATTGGAATGAGTGGACTTTCTTTAATTATGAAAAGGAAAGGATTTAAAGTCCAAGGTAGTGACCTGTCATCAAATAAAAATATAGATAGATTAAAAAAAGAAAAAATAAAAGTTTTTATTGGTCAAAAAAAACAAAATTTAAAGAATGCAACAATAGCAGTTATTTCCTCAGCAATAAAAAAAAATAATTCAGAATACATTGAAGCTAGAAGGAAAAAACTCCCAATAATTACTAGAGGAAGAATGTTAGCTCACATCGTTTCTCTAATGAAAAATATTGTTGTGGTAGGTTCACATGGTAAAACCACAACAACTTCTTTAATTGCCTCTATACTACAAAAAACTAAATTAGATCCAACAATTATTAATGGAGGAGTAATTAATTCAATCAAAAATACTGCTAAGCTAGGAAAGAGTGATTGGACAGTTTTGGAAGCAGATGAGTCTGATGGGAGTTTCCTTCATATACCTCCTACTTATTCAATTATTACAAATATAGATAGAGAGCATATGGATTTTTATAAATCTATGGATGACTTAGAGAAATATTTTATTAATTTTATAAAAAAAGTTCCTTCATTTGGAAAATCATTTATTTGTTTAGATGACCCTGTAAATAATAAAATAATTAAAAAATTAAGTAATAGGAATTTTTATACTTATGGGCTTCATTCAAAATCAAACTTTTTAATTAAGAATATAAATCAAAACAAAACCTTTACAGAATTTGACATATTAGTAGATGTCCCAAATAAGAAAAAAATAAAGATTAAAAAAATAAGAATACCATTACTAGGTATTCATAATGTAAGAAATTCTGTTGCAGCTGCTGCAGTTGCGATTACAATTGGTATTTCAATTTCTGATATAAAAAAAGGATTAAAAAATTTTAAGGGTGTTCAAAGAAGATTTAATAAAATATTTACTCACAATAATATTGATTTTTATGATGATTATGCTCATCATCCAACTGAAATAAAAGTAGTTTTGGATGGTGTAAATAAAGTTTATAAAGATTATGAAATAGTTTCTATTTTTCAACCACATAGAGTGTCAAGACTTAAAGATTTGAGAAAAGAATTCTCTTTTGCATTTAAGAATGCCGATATTGTTGTTTTATGCCCTGTATATTCAGCGGGTGAAAAAATAAAGTTAGGGTTTAATTATATAAATTTTGCTAAGGAGATAATAAAAAATTCAAAAGTAAAATTATTCTTAGTAAATAATAATTTTCAACTGGCTAAATTTATAAAAAGAAATATGAGTGGAAAAAAAATTGTAGTTGGAATGGGTGCAGGTTCCATCTCTAATTGGATGAGGGAACTCCCAAAATTAATATAATGAAATTAGATCAACTAAAAACATTGTTTGGAGAATTTGATGAAAATGTAAGATTTGAGCACGATCTTAAAAAAAAAAATTGGTTTAATATTGGTGGAAAAACAAAAGTTTTTTTTAAAGCTAACAATCTTCAAGAACTGATTAAATTTTTAAAAATAGTAAATAATCAGGAAAAAATATTTATTCTTGGAGCAGGTTCTAACACTTTAATATCTGATGATTTATTTGATGGTATAGTTATAAAATTAGGAAAAAATTTTAATAACATCTCACTTCTTGGAGATGATGTGATAATTGCTGGCAGCGCTGTGACTGATAAGTCTTTATCAGACTTTGCTGTAAAAAATAGTCTCAGCGGATTTGAGTTTTTATCTTGTATACCAGGCACAATAGGAGGTGGAATTAGAATGAATGCAGGTTGTTTTAATAAAGAATTTAAAGATATATTGATATCAGTTCAAGCAATCGATAAATCTGGGAATATCATTACTATCCCAAGTAGAGAAATAAAATTTGAGTACAGAAAAAGTAACTTATCCGATAATTTGATTTTTTTAAGCGCTTCATTTAAAGGGTCAAAATCTAGTCCTTCTCGAATAAAAAATGAAATTGAGAATTTAGTAAAAAAAAAAGAAAAAGCACAACCTACTCGAATTAAAACTAGCGGAAGCACTTTTAAAAACCCTAAATCACAAAC
The DNA here is from genome assembly GCA_902550055.1 of uncultured Pelagibacteraceae bacterium. Classification (GTDB taxonomy): domain Bacteria; phylum Pseudomonadota; class Alphaproteobacteria; order Pelagibacterales; family Pelagibacteraceae; genus Pelagibacter. The sequence continues at coordinate 235,719 of CACCXU010000001.1, forward strand.
AAATAAGAAAGTTTGGGAGTTAATTAAAGAGTCAGTTCCTTTAAACAAAAGTTTTGGGGATGCATGTATTTCAGAAAAACATTGTAATTTTTTTGTAAATAAGGGTACCGCTTCTTTTAATGATATGAACAATTTAATTGAATTTGTATCAAAAGAGGTTTTAGAAAAAACTGGTATAAAATTAGAAAAAGAAATTAAGATTTTAAAATAAATTGAAAAAAATATTAATAATTTCAGGTGGTATTTCAAAAGAAAGAGCAATCAGCCTTGATACTGGAAGACAAGTAGCTAAGGAATTAAAAAAAAATGATTATTTGGTAAAAATAACTGAACCAAATTTTCAGGTATTTGATGTTATTAAAAAATTTAAACCAAACAAAATTTTTAATGCGTTGCATGGTCAGTTTGGCGAGGATGGCTATATCCAAACAATATTAGAGAGCTTTAAAATTCCTTATACACATTCAGGTGTGATTTCATCATCAATAGCAATGGATAAAGTGTTATCAAAAAAGATTTTTATAAAGAATAAAATATTGACCCCAAAATTTTTGATCTATTCTTTTAGCAAAGATGAAAAAAATATTGTTAGAACAATTGAAAAAAAACTTAAATTTCCAGTTGTGATAAAGCCAATCAACGAGGGTTCAAGTGTAAATGTATTTATATGTACAAAAACAGATATCAAAAAAAAATTGAAGTATTTAGAAGATTATAAAAAAATAATTATTGAAGAATTTATTCCTGGTCGAGAGATTCAGGCTGCAATGATCGGTGCCAAGAAACTTGGTGCAATTGAATTGAAACCAAAAAGAAAATTTTATGATTATCAAGCAAAATATAATCCAAAAGCAAAAACGGAACACATTATACCTGTGGATTTATCTAAAAAAAAATATGAGCAAATAATGAAAATTTCTTCTAAAGCGCATAATTTAGTTGGTTGTCGAGGAGTTACCCGTTCAGATTTTAAATATTACAGGGGTAAGTTTTATCTTTTAGAAATTAATACTCAGCCAGGAATGACAAAACTTTCTTTAGTTCCTGAGATTGCTGCATTTCGTGGTATAAGTTTTATAAAACTTATTGAATTAATTTTAAAAGATGCTTCAACAAATAAATAAGAAAATTATTTTTTACATTTCTTTAGTAATCATTCTAGGTACTTTCAACAACAAAAATTTTAAAAATTTTGACCTTCCTAAAATTAATATGGTCAATATTGAGGGAATAGAATTTAACGATAATGAATATTTAAAAATAATGAATTTGATAAAATTAAATAATCTATTATCTATTCAAAAATCCCAGATAACAGAAGTATTAAACTCTAATAATTTGATTGAAAAATATTCTGTATTTAAAAAATATCCTTCATCTATTGAGATCAAAATTGAAAAAACAAATTTTTTAGCATCCACCAATATAAATGGAAAAAATTATTTAGTTGGATCTAATGGGAAATTCATTAATACTAAAGACTATTCTCAAAATTTACCTTTTATTTTTGGAAATTTTGAAACAGAAAAATTTTTAGAATTTAAAAATATTATTCTTCAAACTGATTTTAAATATAATAACATAAAAAATTTTTACCACTATCCGTCGGGGAGATGGGATATTGAAATGATCTCAGGAGTTTTAATTAAATTACCAATCACAGGAATAAAAGAGTCATTAAATTTATCAATTGATTTACTTAATGATATAGAGTTTAGTAAAATAAAAATTTTGGATATACGTCAAAAAAATCAAATTGTTATAAATGATTAGAGAAACAGATTTTCAAACTTATCTCTATCTAAATAATACTCAATATATAATTTATGTTACCGACAATAAAACAAATGAAAAAATTTATTCTGAAAAATCAGCAATAGAAGAAAATTCTTCAGAATTAAAATTTAGTAAATTGGATGAATTTTTAGAAATTAATATATTTGAAATTGAAAAAAAATTAAATAGTTTTGTTAAAGATATTTATATTATTTTGGATAGTAAAGAATTTCACTCAGTAAAATTGTCAATCAAAAAAGATAATAATGGAAATTTTATAAATTCGGAGGTCTTAATTCATCCATTAAGTGATTTAAAAAATCTATGTCAATCGAATTTACTTAATAAAAAAATTATACATTTCTTTATAGAAAAATATGTGATCGACAATAAATTTTATACATCTTTACCAGAAAATATTAAGTGTAATATCTTTTCTTTAGATACAGAATTTATTTGCCTTTCAAAAAATTTAATTGAAAATATAGAAAAGATCTTAAAAAAATATCATATTTCATTAAATCAAATTTTAAGTGCTAGTTATCTTGAAAAATTTAAAGATAATACGGATAACACTATTTTTACAACAGCTAGTAGAATTATTTCAGGCCACAATACTAATGAGGTTTTGTTGATTGGTAAGATTAATAAAAAACAGGGTTTTTTTGAGAGATTCTTTAACTTTTTTAACTAATTAGTAGTTTATCGTAATATTTGTTGTTTTCAGTTTTTTTTCTTAACGTATTAAAAGATTTTCCGTGTCATTGTTAAGTCAAAAAACTTTAAAAAAAACAGCAACCTTTAGTGGAGTTGGACTCCATAATGGCAAATTAGCCAAAGTATCAGTGAAGCCCTCTGAACCAAATACAGGAATTATTTTTAAAAGGGTAGATTTAGCATCAAACAATTATGTTTATCCAAGTTTTAATAATGTAACTAATACATTATTAAATACAACTATATCTAACGAGCACGGAGTAAAAGTATCAACCATTGAACATCTAATGGGTGCTTTATTTGGATTAGGGATTGATAATGCACTGATAGAAATAAATAGTGAGGAGGTACCAATTTTAGATGGTTCAGCAAAAGAATTTATAGAAATTTTAAAAAATTGTGGATTAAAAAAAAGCGAAGCGCCAATTAAAATAATTAAGATACAAAAAAAAATAGCATACCATCATGGAGAGAAATTTATTTCTATAGAGCCTTCTAAATTAAATTTGGATATTAGTTTTAAATTGAAATATGAAGATTGTTTGATTGGAAATCAAGAAAATAAAGTAAACGTTTACGAAGACGATTTGGTAGATATTTTTAACTCAAGAACATATTGTTTATTTGACGATGTAGAAAAAATCAAAAAAAAAGGACTTGCAAAAGGTGGTAGTTTAGATAACGCGATCGTTGTAAAGGGTAATGAAATTTTAAATTCTGAAAAGCTTAGAAATCCTAAAGAGTTTGTAAATCACAAAATATTAGATTGTATTGGAGATCTATACACTAGTGGTTATAGAATTATCGGAAGTGTAAACTGCTCACAAGGGGGTCATTTCCTTACAAATCAACTTTTAAAGAAAGTATTTGAAAATAAAGAAAACTTCTCAATAATTGAGATACAAGAAAGAAATCTTCCTCATACAATTCTTAATAAAACCTTATTAAGATCGATTGCTTAAAATATATTGATCTTTGAAATTTTAAACTAAGTCTGTATAAAATAAGTATGTTTAAATTAAAGATTTTAGTTTGTTTAATAATTCTCATTTTATTTGGCTCTTGTTCAAAAGAAGTCTCAAAAAAAGATTTAATTAAAGAAAAAAGTTTGGAATTACAAGTAGAGGAAGCTTATAAAGAGGGCATTGAAGCTTTAAACGATGGCGATGTTTTGTTTGCTGCAAAAAAATTTAATGAGGCTGAAATACTATTTCCACAAGCTGTATCAGCTCCTCAGTCAGCATTAATGGCTGCATATTCTTATTATACACAAAATTATTATGGTGATGCAATAGCTGAATTAAAAAGATTTTTAAAAGTATATCCTGCCCATAAAGATTTAGGCTATGCATATTATTTGTTAGCAATTTGTTATTATGAACAGATAGTTGACGAAAAAAAAGATTTACAATCAATTATAAACGCTAAGGATAGTTTTAATATAATTTTAAAAAATTATCCTAATACAGAATATGCAATCGACGCTGAATTTAAAATAGACTTAATCAATGATATTCTTGCTGCTAAAGAGATGTATTTAGGAAGGTATTATTTCGAAAGAAAAAAATGGATTCCAGCAATTAGTAGATTTAGAGTAATTATAGATGAATATGATACCACCATTTATACTGAAGAAGCTCTACACAGGTTAGTAGAGGTACATTATACAATTGGTTTGATTGATGAAGCTGAGAAATATGCTCAATTATTGGGTTATAATTATCAATCCTCAAAATGGTATGAAAACACTTACAGTTTATTTGATAAAACTTATGAAAAAAGAAAAAAAGAGAGACTTAAAACAAATAAGAAAAAAAGCAAAGGTTTTATTAAAAAATTTAAAACACTTTTAAAATGAAATGGACAAAAATAAAATTAAAAAAAAATATAATGAAAAGATTCAAAATTTAGTTAAACTAAATAAACATTACTATGATTTAAGTGAGCCTTTAGTGAATGATCATGAATATGATCAAATTAAAGCAGAAATATTATCCTTAGAAAAGAAATATATTTTTTTAGAGAGCGAAAATTCGCCCTCAAAAACAGTAGGTTTTAAACCATCTAAAACTTTTAAAAAAGTTTTCCATAGAGTTCCCATGCTTTCTCTTTCAAATGCATTTAGTGAGGAAGACTTGATAAATTTTGAAAAAAAAATCAATAATTTTTTAGGTCAAAAAAGTTCAAACCAATTAGAGTACAGCGCAGAACCCAAGATCGATGGTATTTCTGCTTCATTAGTTTATAAAAAAGGAAAGTTTGTGGTTGGGCTTTCTAGAGGCGATGGAAAAGAAGGAGAGGATATCACTCAGAACTTAATGACAATAAATGATATTCCAAAAAATATTTCAATTAAAAATTTCCCTGAGGAAATAGATATTCGGGGTGAAGTATTTATTCAAAATAAAGATTTTGAAAAAAATCTTAAACACAAATTTGCTAATCCAAGAAATGCTGCATCTGGATCATTAAGACAAAAAAATCCTAAAGATACCAAGAAAATTCCTTTAAAGTTTATTGCTTATACATTTGGGTATGTAAAAAATTTAGAAATTAAAAATCAAAGTGATTATTTGCAACAATTAAGTGAGTGGGGATTTAAAACGAATCCATTTAATAAAACTTTAAGTGGTATTCAAAATTTAATGAAAAATTATCTCGAAATAGAAAAAAAAAGACATGATATTGATTTCGATATTGATGGTATTGTTTATAAGATAAATAGTTTCGATTTACAAAAACGCTTAGGTAATGTTGCAAATTCTCCCCGTTGGGCAATTGCGCATAAGTTTTCTTCTAATAAAGGTATTTCGATAATTTTAAATATTGAAATTCAAGTAGGAAGGACAGGAGCAATGACACCCGTTGCAAAAATAGAACCAATCAATATTGGTGGTGTAGTTGTATCAAATGCAACACTTCATAATGAGGATGAAATTTTAAGAAAAGATATAAGAATAGGGGATGAAGTTGTAGTTGAGAGAGCAGGAGATGTAATTCCTCATATAATTGAAGTGAATTTAAAAAAGCGAAAAAAAAATTCAAAAAAATATATTTTTCCCATCAAGTGTCCTTCTTGTGGCGGTAAAACAATCAAAGAATATAATTTTATTACAAAAAAAAATGATGCTGTTAGAAGATGTTCAAGTGAGGGATATGAATGTGATAAGATGACTATAGAAAAAATTAAACACTTTGTTTCAAAAGAAGCTTTTAACATTGATGGTTTTGGCAAAAAGATTGTAGAAAATTTCTGGAAACTGAAAATGATTAGATTACCACAAGATATTTTTGGTCTAAATTACGAAAAGATAAAACTAATGGATGGATGGGGACAACAATCTGTCACTAATTTAAGATATGCAATTGAGGAAAAGAAAAATATTTCCTTTGAAAAATTTGTATATGCTCTTGGTATAAGACATATTGGTTTTGAAAATGCTAAATTAATTGCGAAAACACTCAAAAGTCCTGAAGAGTTTTTAAATCTTTCTAAAGAAAATAAAATTGATGATTTGTTAAATATTGATGGAATCGGTGAAACTCAAATAACTTCTTTAAAAAAATTTTTTTCGAATAAGACTAATTTAAAGGTAATTCAAGATCTTCAAAAAATTTTAAACATCAAAAAAACAATAGAAAATAAAACTAAAGGTGTATTTAGTGACAAGATATTTATGTTTACTGGAAAATTAACAGGTATGAGTAGAGCAGAGGCCAAGTCCTTAATAGAGAAAAATTCAGGAACAATAATCAGTAATGTTTCAAAAAAACTTGATTACCTAATAATTGGAGAGAAACCTACCAAACGGAAAATTGAGGCTGCTAAAGAGCTAAAAATTAAAATTATAGATCAATCAGGATTAAATAAATTATTGGATAAAAGTAGCTAACCATTTTTTTTCACTTGGGTTTAAGTATTTATGGAGTTTTGTATAAATATCCAAATTATATCTCCAAAGGTAACTTTTTTCATCATTTGTTAATAAATCGAAATTTATTAAATCTTTATCAATCGGAGCTAGAGTTAAATTTTCAAAGTACATTTTATTTTTATTTTTTTTTACATAAATCAAATTTTCTATACGTATTCCAAATTTATCTTTTTTATAATATCCTGGTTCATTACTTAAAATCATTCCTTCGCGTAACTTTATCTTATTAAATCTAGAGATAGACTGAGGTCCCTCATGCACATTTAAAAAAAAACCTACACCATGTCCAGTTCCATGTTGGTAATCTAAGTTGATCTCTTTTAAAAATTTTCTTGCTCTAATATCTATCAGATTACCAGAGGAATATTTGTTTAAATTAGATTTTATAACTGCAATATGACCTTTTAATACTCGTGTGAAAATATTTTTTATATTCTTTTTGGGTTTAGCGAAACAAATAGTTCTAGTTACATCTGTAGTACCATATTTATATTGTCCACCAGAATCACATAAAAAAATATCTTTTTTATTAATTTTTTTTGTGTTTTTTTTTGTTGCTCTATAATGAACAATAGCGCCATTCCCTCCAGTACCAGCAATAGTATTAAAACTTGGATATAAATACTCTTTATTTTTTTTTCTAAAATATTCTAATTTATTTTGTGCCTCAAACTCAGTAATTTTTTTTTTGTTAATATTTTTGATCCAATGAATAAATTTTGTTAATGCAACACCATCATAAACATGACTTTTTTGCATATTTTTGATTTCTGTTTTGTTTTTCAAAGATTTGAGTGAGTAAATTGGATCTTCAATGCTTAAAACTTTAAATTTTTTTTTTAATATATTTTCGAAAAAAATTGAGCAAGTATTTTTATCAATAATAATTTTTTTACCTTTAAGACTCAAAATGAATTTATTAAAATTTTTTGGTGCAATTACTTGATCAGATTTTATTTTTTTTTCATTAATCAATTTTGAAACTTTATCTTTAGATGAAATCAAATAAAAACTTTTTTTATTGTTTATGATTAAATGGCAATTAGGAATAGGACTATTTGGATTATCATGTCCCCTAATATTAAGAAGCCATGCTATATTTTCTGGTGCTGTAATAAATAAATAATCTGATTTGTTTTTATTAAGATATTTTCTTATCTTCATAATTTTAGTTTTATGGTTCTCACCAACTATTTTGTTTTTAAGGGAAAAAAAAGGTTTATTAGATTTAACTTTGTTTTTTCGGATTTGATCAACTAAATTTGACTCAATGATTTTGACTTTATTGTTTTTATGAAAAAAATTCTCAATTTGGTTTGATGTAAAGATCTTTGGATCAAAACCTATTGACAAATTTTTAAACAAATTACAATTAATAATTTTATTTAAATCTATAATTTGAAAGTTTTTACCCGCTTCTTTTTTGGCTTGGATTGTATATCTCCCATCAACAAATAAATATTTTTTGTTTTTTAAAATAATTGAATAACCAGCAGATCCAGAAAAGTTTGTGATAGATTTAAGTCTATCATTTGCGGAGTATTCTGAAAAAAATTCATCATTTTTGGGAATAATATATCCATCTATATTATATTTATTAAATTTACTAATTAGAGTATTTATTCGATTGTTAATCATTTAATTCTTTTTTGATATCTCAACCATCCAGGACTATTAATACCACTCTCATTTTCAATATCTTGGTTAAATTCAAATTCCTCTATCTCTTCTTTCGTTTCATCAAAAAAAGAATTTTTTTCTAAATATTTGTCTGGAAGTTCATCAATAAATCTCGACGCCATGCTATCTATCCAATCACCCTGGTAAAATCTGTTCATCGAAAAAGATACTACTACCTTTTTCTTAGCTCTAGTTAAACCTACGTAAGCCAATCTCCTCTCCTCTTCCAATCCATTTTGACCTTTTTCTTCAATAGATTTTTGATGAGGAAAAAGTCCTTCCTCCCAACCAGGTAAAAAAACTACCTCAAACTCTAGACCTTTTGCAGCATGCATTGTCATCATATTAACTTTTTCACCTTCCCATTCTTGATCAATTGAAGTTGCTAATGAGACATGATCTAAAAAACTTTCTAAATTATCAAATTCTTTCATCGCGCTTAACAATTCTTTTATATTTTCAAGTCTGTTTTCATTTTCCAGATCTTTTTTATTTTTAAGCATTGCTGAATATCCCGATTCATCAAGAATAGTTTGTAATAATTTAATGTGACCCATTTTTTTTATTGCTAGATCATTTCTCCATTTGGAAAGTAAATCTAAAAAAGAAATTAAACCAATTTTGGCTTTAGGTTTAATCAAGTTTTCTTCTATCATTTTTCTAGAAGAAATCTCTAAACAATTTTTTTGCTTTTTTGCAAATTCATGAATACTTTTAAGCGTGCTATCACCGATTGAGCGCTTAGGATTGTTAACGATTCTTTCAAAAGCTAGATCATCTTTTTCTTGATAAACTAATCTTAAATATGCAACACAATCTTTTATTTCAGCTCTCTCATAAAATTTTATTCCTCCTAAAATTCTATAAGGTAGTCCAATTTTTAAAAATCTTTCTTCAAATTCTCTAGTTTGAAATATTGCCCTCACAAGAATAGTAATATTATTATATGAGTAATCTTTCTTTATTTTTTCAATTTCATCTGAAATTCCAATGGCCTCGTCTTTACCATTTTTATAGCAATTTAACTTAACCAATTCTCCCTCGTCTAAAGTTGTCTTTAATGTTTTGCCAACTCTATTTTCATTATTTGCTATCAAGTTTGATGCAACAGCTAGAATATTTTCAGTGGATCTATAATTTTCTTCTAATCTTATTACTTTTGTATTTTCATAAACTTGGTCAAATTCTAAAAAATTTTTTATTTCTGCTCCTCTCCAACTATAAATTGATTGATCATCATCTCCTACACAGCAGATATTTTTATTTGTTTCTGAAAGTAATTTAAGCCATTTACTTTGTATAAAATTTGTATCTTGATATTCATCAACTAAAATATATTTAAAATTTTTTGAGTAAATTTCTCTTAAATCTTTATTTTTTTCTAGGATCTTGACTGCATGAAGAATCAGGTCACCAAAGTCACATGAGTTTAAATCAATCAATTTGTGTTGATAAATCCTATAAATTGGTAATATGGTTTTTTCATAAATATCCTTTGGACTGATTACCACTTCACTTGGATAAAATCCTTTATTTTTCCATTTATCAATTATTGTAAGAATATATCTTGGAGCTAATTGTTTAATATCAATATTTTCTGCTTTACATATATTTTTAACTAGTCTTATTTGATCATCAGAGTCTATTATTGTAAAATTTGAATTAAGATTAACCGCTGGAGCGTGTTTCCTTAAAAGTTTTGCACAAATAGAGTGAAAAGTTCCAAGCCATGATAACCCTGTCGCTGAAGCGCCTAAAATTTTGCTTACTCTGGTTTGCATTTCTTTAGCAGCTTTGTTGGTGAATGTTACTGCTAGTATTTGATTAGGATAAGCTTTTTTCTCTTTAATTATATTTGCTATCCTTGTTGTAAGTACTTTGGTCTTTCCAGAACCAGCACCAGCCACGATTAAAAGGGGTCCATCAAGATGTGTAACAGCCTCTTTTTGGGCTTTATTAAGATTTTTTAAATATTCAATGTTTAACATTTTTTATTTTAAATTATAACTTGTTTCAATTTATATGAGAAAACAAAATTTATTATCAAAAAAAATCAGTAAACAAATTTTATCTATAAATAATTTATTAGAAAGTTATTTCAATAGTTTAAGACGCTTCATATTAGACGCAAAAAAATTGAGGTTTGATAAGAGTAATAAAGTTTTTATTGTCATAGTATCAACTATATTTTTGAC
>CACCXU010000002.1:0-159095 GCA_902550055.1 uncultured Pelagibacteraceae bacterium
TTAATTTTTAATTTTAACAATAAAAATTAGATGATACAAAGTGGTAAATTTGATTCATCTGATATGGATATAAAAAAAATATCAAACACAGCTTTTACATTCATTACTAACAGATTAATTGAGATTTTTGGTATTTGTGTTTTTTTGATAGGGATTTTAATTTTTATTGCTTTAATCTCATACTCTCCAGAAGACCCAAATTTTATTTTTCCTGATAATACAATTATCAAGAATATTTTAGGTTATCAGGGTAGTGTTACTTCAGATTTTATTTTTCAATCTATAGGATTAATAGGTTACCTTTTACCTATAACCTATATATTCACAGGCTTTAATATTTTTAGAAAAAAAGAAATTTTAGCTGTTATAGAAAATACTTTTTTTGTAACAATTTATACGTTGTTTGGATCCTTATTTTTCTCAAAATTTTATTCTGAAAATTTCACACTTTATATAAATGGTAGCGGTGGGTTTGTTGGTAATTATTTATCAGAAAACTTATTTGTTAATTTATTAAATAGATATGAAGACTTTTTATACTATTTACTTCTCCTATTCATTCTTCTCTTTTTTATTTTAAGTATAAATTTTAATTTAAAAAATTTTATTTTAAGTATTAAAAAAATATCAGATTTTATATTTAGAAAAAATTCTAAAAACTATACAAGTAAAGATGAACTCATAGACGAATTTATTCCTCAAGATGAAATAAAAGATATTTTACAAGAAGATTTACCTTTTATTAAAGCTGAAAATAATAAGTCTTTAAAAACTCAATTTTCTCTTCCATCAATTGATCTATTAAAAACCCCAACAAAGGGAGAAAGGGGAAACATAAATAAAAATGAAAGTAATAATCCAGAATTTTTAGAAAAAATTCTTTTAGATTTTGGTGTCAACGGAAAGATTAAAAAAGTTAGTCATGGCCCAGTTGTTACATTAAATGAGTTTGAACCCGCTGCGGGCATCAAAGTTTCTAAAATAATCAACCTATCTGACGATATTGCAAGAAATACAAGTTCAGAGTCCGCACGAATAGCGACCATTCCAGGAAGTAATACTATTGGTATCGAGCTTCCAAATTTAAATAGAGAGAATGTATATCTTAGTGAAATTCTAGATAATTCAAGCTTTAAAAAAAAAGAAATCAAATTACCTATTGCTTTAGGAAAAAATATTTCAGGTGCTCCAATAATCGGAGACTTGTCTGCAATGCCACATTTGCTTATTGCTGGTACCACAGGCTCAGGAAAATCTGTTTGTATCAATACAATTATTTTGTCTCTTCTTTACAAACATTCCCCTGAAAGATGTAAGTTTATTTTAATTGATCCAAAAATGTTAGAGCTTTCTACTTATGAAGGTATTCCACACTTACTTTGCCCTGTCATTACTGAGGCTAAAAAGGCTGCCTCAGTTCTCGGTTGGGTAGTTAAAGAAATGGAAAGCAGATATAGACTGATGACCAAAGAAGGTGTCAGAAATATTGATAGCTACAACTCAAAACATAAACTCCCAATGCCGTACATTGTGGTAGTAGTTGATGAAATGTCTGATTTGATGTTGGTAGCAGGAAAAGAAATTGAAAATTATATTCAAAAATTATCACAAATGGCTAGAGCTGCTGGTATTCATATTATCATGGCTACCCAAAGGCCAAGTGTTGATGTGATAACAGGAACAATCAAAGCAAATTTTCCAACTCGAATTTCTTTTCAAGTCACCTCTAAAATAGATAGTAGAACGATTTTAGGTGAACAAGGAGCTGAGCAATTGCTAGGAAAAGGTGACATGCTATACATGTCGTCTGCAAATAAAATTGTCAGAATTCATGCTCCTTTTGTCTCGGACACTGAAATTGAGAAAATAAATAACTTTTTAAGATCACAATCTGAGCCAGATTATGTAGACGAGATACTTAATTTTGCTGATGAAAAAGAATTAAATGAGTCAAAAAATCAAGGTGAAAAAGATGAATTATATCAAACTGCTGTTGAAATAATTAAAACAGAAGGAAAAGCCTCAACTTCATTTTTGCAAAGAAAACTTCAAATTGGATATAATCGCGCTGCAAGAATAATTGATATGATGGAGTCTGAAGGAATAGTGAGTAAAGCAAATCATGTCGGAAAAAGAGATGTTCTTAAATGAAAAAGTTACTTTTTGTTGTAATCTATCTTTCAATAATTTCTAGTGTCTCAGCATCAATGAAGGAAAATATAATTAAGAAGTTCACAGATATCAAAAATATATCATTCGACTTTGAACAAAATATTAATGGTAAAATTGAGAATGGAAATTGTATAATTGAGTATCCAAAAAAAATTTATTGTAAGTATGATTTAAGTAATCAAAAAATTCTAGTCTCAAACGGAAAATCATTAGTAATTAAGACATTAAGTAGTTATTACTTTTATCCACTTGAAAAAACACCTCTAGATACAATACTTAATAAAGAATATTTATTAAAAAAAATAACAAATTTAGATCAGAGAGATGTAGGTGATGACTTCATAAACTTCAGTTTTGTAGAAAATGAAAATGAGATAAATCTATTTTTTGATAAAAAAACTTATAACTTAATTGGGTGGCAATTAGTGGATATTTATCAAAATGTAAGTATTACCTATCTTTCTTCAATTAAAAGGAATCAAAAATTGAAAAAAGAAATATTTAAACTTCCTAAACAAAACTAATTTAAATTACCACAGTTTCTGTTTTAAAAACTTTCATACCTCTCGCAATATAATTATTTAATGCATTTTTATGGTCTAATGAACATGTATGGACCCAGACTCTTTTGGGTTTTTCTCTAAAAGAATTTTTAATAGCTGACGATAATAGATATGAACCTAATTTTTTATTTTGGTATTCTTCCAATAAACCCAGATAAGCAATCTCAACTTCATTTTTATCTTTATGTAAAATTAATTCAAAATAACCTGCTAGTTCATCCTTATCTTTCAATACATAGGTTTGAACTTTTTTATCAGCAACATAGTCCAGCCATTGTTTTTCACTCCACACTAATCGGTCTACCCAATGATGACTTTTACCAATATTTTTGTAAAAAAATTTATTTAACTGAAAATCAACTGGATTGACTAAATTTATTGTGTAGTGATTTGATAAATTTGAAGAGTCTTTTAAATCTTCCAAATAAGATATTTCTAAGTAATTTCTTTCAACTTTCTTATTCACTGCACCATCTTACCAACTGGTTCGCCACCGAATAAATGGAAATGAAGATGAGGCACTTCTTGACCGCCATGTTCATTAATATTTGCTAAGGCTCTATATCCTTTACCTGTATCAACTGAAATACCAAGTTTCTTTGCTACTATATTGATGCCTTTTAATAATCCCACCATCTCATCTGGTGAAGCTTTATTACTAAAATCATCTAAATCTATGAATTTTCCTTTTGGAATTATTAGTGCATGAATTTTTTTTTGAGGATTTATATCGTGGAAAGATAATACAAACTCATCTTCGTAAATTTTTTTACAAGGAATTTCACCTCTTAAAATTTTTGCGAAAATATTGTTTTCATCGTATGTCATTGTAAAACTTTGAGCTCTTGATTTATGCTAATTATTTTTCCACCTTTTAAATTAGCATCAACAATCGCACATTCGTAATAGGCAAATGACGTTTCCTCAGCAATTTGCTTCATCTCTATACATTTAGACTCACTTTTAACCAATAAATGTTCGGTTAATTCAGGAGGATCACCTAAATGCATCATCAAAGCTATAACCTCTCCTTGCCTTTCAAAATCTGCTTTTTCCTCTAATTCAGTTACTCTATCAGAAACTCCAATTTCAAAATTTGTAAAAGCAACATAACCTTTATAGAAAACAAAACCTAATATTAAAAAAAACACTATCTTAATTTTGCTCATTATACTTTACTTTTTTTTCCTAATTCTTCCTCTATATGCTCAATTCTAATATTATGTACCTAAAGATAAATTATCAACAAAATAATCAAACGTACTTAATATATCTTTTGGTTTACTAAGAGAAATGCAAAATTATAATGATCTAGTAATCTAAAATTTTCCTTTAAAGTTTTATATATCTCTGATGAAAAAAAGAGTTCATGAACAGATTTTATATCATTAGTTTTTTTATTAATAAAATCTGCATAAGGATCTAAAAATTCGACGCATAAAAAATTAATTCGGTACTTTTTAAAATTTATTGTTTTGATTATTGATAAATCTAACCCTTCACAATCAATTTTTAAGAAATCAACTTCTGTAATTTTATTTTCCTCGAAAAGATCTCCCAATGTTAGTGTTTTGATTTTTCTCGAGAACTTTTTTTTAATTTTTGGGAATTTTTTAAAATGTTCCAATTTTAGAGAGGATATAGGTGAAATTTCATTTACAAAAAATGCATCTTTAATCCCACTTTCTGTAGAAATACCAATGTTTAAATTTTTATCTTTGGGTCTAAAAATGTTAAATAAATCGATGCTTTCTTTCGATATATCTATATTAATACCTGACCAACCGATTTTATGAAGTTTGTGTGTTAAAGAGTATTTTATAGGATGATAACAACCCACATCAATATAAAATCCTTTATCTTTAAATGCTGATATATAGTTATTAGCAAACCATGCATCTCCCTCATAACCTAAACCATATCGCAAAAAAGTTTTATAATATCTAATATAGTTTAACATATTTAATCATTTTTTTCTTTTTTCTAGTTCTTTGCAAACATCTTCTATTTTTATTTCGTTAACTTCAAAATACATTATTAAATGATATAATACGTCTGCAGCCTCGTGTATTTTGTTAGTATCTTTATCTACAGCCTCGATCAGTTCATTTACTTCCTCCAGAACTTTTGATTTGCTTAGCGATTTATCTGATAATAATTTATTAGTATAAGATCCATCAACTGGTTTTTCTTTTCTTTCGCGCGCAAGTTTAAATAGACTTTCTAGTGTGCTTAACATTCTAAATTCTAACAGGAATTCCTTTTGAGTCCAAATATTCCTTTGCCTCTTGTACAGAATGTTTTCCGTAGTGAAATATTGAGGCTGCTAAAACTGCACTTGCATTTCCTAGTTTTATTCCATCAACTAAATGATCTAAATTACCAACACCTCCTGAGGCAATTAATGGTATATTCACTTTTGAGGAAATTTTACTCATCAAATCAACGTCATAACCTATTTGTGTTCCATCTCTATCCATAGAGGTAACTAATAATTCTCCTGCCCCATTATCTTCCATTTTTTTGGCATACTCTAAAACATCAAGACCACTATTGTTTCTACCTCCATGGGTAAATATTTCCCACTTGTCTCCATTTTTTTTTGCATCAATTGCAACAACAATACATTGTGAACCAAACTTTTTTGAACTATCTATAACAACTTTTGGATTTTCAACAGCTGCAGTATTAATAGATACCTTATCGGCACCACAATTTAATAACTTATTAATATCATCTATACCTCTTACACCTCCACCAACAGTTAAAGGGACAAAACATTTTTTTGAGGTTCTTTCAACCACATCATAAATTGTATCTCTATTTTCATTTGAAGCAGTAATATCTAAAAAACAAATTTCATCTGCACCACCATCAGAATAAATTTTTGCTTGTTCAACTGGATCCCCAGCGTCTTTTAAATCAACAAAATTTATGCCTTTTACAACACGTCCATTCTTAACATCTAAACAAGGAATTATTCTATTTTTAAGCATCTTCTTTGACCAGTTCTTCTAATTTAATATCTCCATCATAAATAGCTTTGCCAACTATTATACCCTCAATATTTTTTAAAGTTTTGGCTTTTTTAATGTCATTCATTGATGAAACACCGCCAGAAATAATTACAGGACAATTTGATTTTTCAGCAATTTTTGAAGTCTCTTCAAAATTTGGGCTTTGCTTCATACCATCTCGGTTTATATCTGTATAAATAATTCTGCTGACACCATAGCCATTCACTTCTTTTAAATACTCCAGAGTTAACTGATTAGAGTTTTCCTTCCATCCAGATATTGATAGATATCCATCTTTAGCATCTAATCCTAAGGCAATTTTATTTGGAAATTTTTCACACGCTTCTTTTAAAAAATTTTTATCTTTTATTGCGGCACTGCCTAAAATTACTTTTTCAACTCCAGCATCAGTATACTTTTGAATACTTTCAAAATTTCTAACACCTCCGCCAATCTCAATTTTTAGATCGAATTTATTTACTATATCTTCAATAATATCTAGATTTGTAGTTTCCCCCTCTAAAGCTCCATCCAAATCAACTATATGTAAATTTTTAAAGCCATGATCTTTATATTTACTTGCTTGTTCGACTGGGGACATTTCATACTCAGTTTTATTATCAAAGTCTCCTTTGACTAATCTCACACATTTTTTATCTTTGATGTCAATTGCTGGAAATATTTTCATTAAATTTAAATATTTATAAAATTATCAATTATATTTAACCCTAATTTATCACTTTTTTCAGGATGAAATTGAGTTCCAAAAATATTTTCTTTTTCAACAGAGCAAACAATGTTTGATGAATAATCTGTTGTTGCTGAAATTACATTTTTATCATTTGGAATAAATTCATAACTATGCACAAAATACATGTGTGAATTATTTTCTATATTTTTAAAAATCTTACTTTGTTTGACAATATTTATCTGATTCCAACCAATATGAGGAAGTTTATATTTTCTATTTTGATTATCTATTTTTAAGACTTTGCCAGATATCCAACCTAGCCCTTTGGTTTCTGTTTCTTCATAACCAATATCAGCAAACATTTGTAAGCCAACACAAATTCCAAGAAGTGGTTTTTTATTACTTATTGCAAATTCAGTCAAAGCCTCTGTTAAACCATTGATTTTATTTAAAGCATCTACACAACTTTTAAATGAGCCCTGCCCTGGCAAAACTACTTTGTCACTTGATTTTATTTTCTTTAAATCAGCAGTAACTTCTATATTAACTTTGTCTTGAGCAACCTCTTTAAAAGAGTTTATCACCGAGCTTATATTGCCCGAGTTATAATCAACGATAGTAACTTTCATTAATTTTATAATGAGCCTTTAGTAGATGGAATTGATTTACTATTCCTAGGGTCTATCTCTAATGCAGCTCTTAATGATCTTGCTAATCCTTTGAAACAAGACTCAATGATGTGATGACTATTATCACCATAAATATTTTCTACGTGCAAAGTAATTCCTGCTGCTTGAGAAAAAGCCTGAAACCACTCTTTAAAAAGTTCCGTGTCCATTTCGCCAAGCTTTTCGACTTTTAATTTTACTTTCCAAATTAAATATGGTCTGTTTGAAATATCAATTGCAACACGTGATAAAGTTTCATCCATTGGTATCATCGCATGCGCGTATCTTCTAATACCAACAGATTTTTTTAATGCTTTTTTCAAAGCCTCACCAATAGCTATACCTGTGTCTTCAGTTGTGTGGTGAAGATCAATGTGTGTGTCTCCTTTAGCTTTTATATTCATATCAATTGACGAATGCTTGGATAATTGTTCAAGCATGTGATTAAGAAATCCTATTCCAGTATCAATCTTGTACTTGCCTTTCCCATCAATATTGAGATCAACACTTATACTGGTCTCTTTTGTTTTTCGACTAATTTTACCTTTACGCTTCATAATTAAAAAGAGGTATACATATATTATCCAAATATGGCAATAATACTAAACTTGGGCTTGAACTATCAAATTTAGTATCCATTTATAAGCTATGACAACGATTGTTTTGGTAAGAAAAAATAATGAAGTAGTGGTTGCTGGTGATGGTCAGGTAAGTATGGGAAACACTGTCGTTAAAAGCACCGCATCAAAAGTAAGAAAAATTGAGAAAAGAAATGTTGTTGCCGGGTTTGCAGGTTCTACTGCAGATGCCTTGACCTTATTTGAAAGATTAGAAGCAAAAATAGAAAAACATGCAGGCAACTTATCTAGAGCCGCTGTTGAATTAGCAAAAGACTGGCGAACAGATAAATATTTAAGAAGACTTGAGGCACTTATGGCTATCGGTGACAAAGATAACAGTTATATTATTTCTGGAACTGGAGATGTGCTAGAACCAGAGGGCAATGTCATTGGAATTGGCTCAGGTGGAAATTACGCTTTAGCTGCTGGAAAAGTTTTAATAGGTACAGACATGAGTGCTGAAGAGGTGGCAAAAAAATCTATTGAAGTTGCTTCAGAAATTTGTGTTTTTACCAATAATAATATTAAAGTTGAAAAAATATAATGGAAAAATCTAACGTTACACCTCTTGTTCCAAAAGATAAAAATTCTAAAGATAACGAAAATTTAGTTAGTTCATTATCACCAAGAGAAATAGTTTCAGAGTTAGATAGGTTTGTCGTAGGTCAAAATAAAGCTAAAAAAGCTGTTGCTGTGGCTCTAAGAAATAGATGGAGACGACAAGCTTTAAAAGGTGAAATGAAGAATGAAGTTTTACCAAAAAATATACTCATGATTGGTCCAACTGGAGTTGGTAAAACTGAAATATCTAGAAGGCTGTCAAAACTTGCTGAGGCTCCATTTGTTAAAGTTGAAGCGACAAGATTTACTGAAGTTGGATATGTTGGAAGAGATGTTGAACAAATAGTAAGGGATTTGATTGAAATTGCTATTTCAATGGAAAAAGTGAAAAAAAGAAAAGAAGTTTATGCAAAAGCACAAAAAATGGCAGAAGAAAAAGTTTTAGATGCTTTAGTTGGAAAAAAAGCGAGTACTGCAACAAGAGAAAGTTTTAGAAAAAGATTAAGAGATGGTGATTTAGACAACAACGAAATAGAAATTGCGGTGAGTGATACAGGTGGAAGTGGTACTTCTTTTGAAATTCCAGGTATGCCAGGCGCTAATGTTGGAATGATCAACATTGGAGAAATGCTTGGAAAATCAATGGGGACGAAAGAAAAAAAGAAAAAAATGACTGTTAAAGAGTCTCACGAAATTTTGATTAATGATGAGTCTGATAAATTAATTGAACAGGATGAAATTATTAAAGCAGCAAAAATTTCAACAGAAAATAATGGAATAGTTTTTTTAGATGAAATTGATAAAATTTCTGGCAGAACCGATAGAGTTGGTGGAGATGTATCAAGAGAAGGTGTACAAAGAGATTTATTACCTCTTATAGAAGGTACAACTGTTAATACAAAATATGGTCCTATTAAAACAGATCACATTTTATTTATTGCATCAGGAGCTTTCCAACTTGCAAAACCATCAGATTTATTACCTGAGCTACAAGGAAGGTTGCCTATAAGAGTAGAGTTAGAAGCTTTAACAAGCGAAGACTTTAAAAGAATTCTAAAAGAACCAGACTATAGTTTAATTAAGCAATATGTGGCCTTATTAAAGACAGAAAATGTAGATTTGGAATTTGCAGAAGACGGGATCGATGCAATTGCAAATATAGCTTCAGAGGTAAATGCAACTGTTGAAAATATAGGTGCAAGACGATTACATACAATTATTGAAAAAATATTAGATGAAATCAGTTTTACTGCAACCGATAGAGCTGGTGAAAAAATAATTATTGATAGAGACTATATAAATAAAAATTTAGATACGCTCGTTAAAGATACTGATTTATCAAAATTCATCCTATAAATAATTAAGTTTTGTTATTATCTTAAATTACTGAACATTCCTTTAACTAATAATCTATTTTTTTTTTAAAAAAATATAAAAAGCTCCTGTTCCACCATCTTTTACACTTGCTTCACTAATACTTGAAATAATTTGCATTAAATTTTCGTTATTCCTCACAAATTCTGGTATTGAATATTTCAAAATACCTAAATCCTTTGAAACATATGGATCTTTCTCATTATTTGAGTGAAGGCCTTTACCAGTGACAATTATAAGCTTTTGTACTTTGTCTTCATAGGACTTTTTTATAAAGTTTTCAATAATGCTATTAGCTTCGTCAAGAGTTTTACCATGTAGGTCTAATGATCTGATTTTTTTTATGTTAGTTTTATTTTGAATATCATCTTTATCAGGTAATTTTTCATCATTAGACAAAAATTCGTTCCAAATTTTTTTGTCTTTTTCTGAAATTTTACTATTCACTCAATTAAGTGTATTTACCAACAGCCAATTCGGATTAGTAGATCTCATATCTCTTGAAAAAGTCCAAGTATCATAAATAGTTTTAATTTTATCAGGACTACCTGAAACAATTTTTTTTTCTTTGTCTCGGATACATGTAATAATTTCACTTACAAAATCTACTGTTACTTGCAAAGCCTTATCTATTTTTTTGTGTTCTTTTATATCTGCTGACTTAATTCCAATAAAGGTAATTTCAGCATAATGCCCTCTATTACTTCTATCTTTAAGAGCTTTATTAAATTCTTCATAAATCTCTTTACTCAGTAATGGTTTGCTAGCTATAAGCTTATTATCATTATCACTAAAATCAGTGATAATGGTTTCATAAGCAATTTTTGCACCTTTTAAAAATTCGCTTTGAGCTTTTTTATCAAAATTTTCCTTTTGTTTTAAACTACTTTCTTGATGAACCTCTTTTAAAATTTCTTGGAATTGTTGAGGGTTTTTTCCTTCAAAGCCAGTTCTTTTTCCAAGAATACCTCTTAGTCTCAAAAAAATAAATCCAGCTATCATGGCTAATAGTATGATATCAATGTATTCGAAACTATAATTCATGTGATTAATTTAATTACTATGTTGAATAATTTCAACTAGCAATTAGATTAAAGACAAATGAACTCAGTATTAATTACCATTATCTTAATACCCATTATAGAAATCTATCTATTCATAGAGATTGGTGGTCAAATAGGTGCATTTAACACTATATCGCTCATATTTATTACAGCAATAATTGGAGTGATTTATGCAAGATATGAAGGGTTAAATACTCTCAGATCTGGTTTTTCCCAACTTATAAAAAACGAAGCGCCAATTTATGAGATAATCTCAGGTGCAGCTATAGCGTTTGCAGCTCTATTATTAATAGTTCCTGGTTTTGCCACTGACTTGTTTGGATTTCTTTTAATTTTTCCTCTGACAAGGAAATTATTTTTTGGAAAAATTGTTAATAAATTTAAGAATGAGACAAAAATTAAAAAACCATATATAGAAGGTGAGTTTGAGGACATTGAGGAAGACGATGAGCGAAAATTATAAAATTATAAGTAAATTTATAAAAGATATCTCAGGTGAAACACCTAACATTGAAACATATTTATATGTAAAAGATTTTATTTCTAAATACCAACTAAATATTGAAATAAATTCGAAGCCTTTAAAAGCACAAATTATAGAGGTAAATACTTTATTAAAATTTCATGATACTTCGGAAAGTAAAAAAAAATCTCATTTTGAAATGACTTATACATCTGTAATAAAACTCAATGAAGAAATTAAAGATAAAAAAATTCTACAAAAAATTATACTATGTGATGTACAAAAAGAAATTTATCCAGAATTAGAAAAGGCTCTACTTAATCTTTTACATACATCAGGGTATCCAAATATTAAATTTGAAAAAAAAGTCGATTTTGATGAACTTTATAACAAACAATTTAATTAAAAAAATTTTTCTTCAAATTAGTTTTCAAATATTGATCATGATTTCTCTTTTCTTCTTCAGTGGGTTTAATGATTTTTTTAAAATAAGAAATATTTGTTTTGGACATCTGGTTATTATCAATAGTTTCATTAATAAAATTTAATTTGGGCTCTTTTTGATCTATTAAATTGATGTAAACTTTTGATAGTAGATCACAATCGATTAAAGCTGTATGTTTTTCTCTTTTGGAATTATCTATTCTATACCTTTTGCACAAAGCATCTAAACTATTAGAGGAGCCCGGAAATTTATTTCTGGCTAAAGTAACAGTGTCTATAATTTCATTATTAATTAAATTTTTACCTGCTATCTTTAATTCATTATTTAAATGCGATAGATCAAATTCAGCATTATGAATTATTAGTTTTTTTCCTTCTATATAAAGTAAAAAATCATCTGCTATTTCATTAAATTTTTTCTTATCAAACAAGAATTCATCTGTATATCCATGAGTTTCTAAAGCCTTTTCAGAAACTTTCCTCCCTGGATTTAAATAACAATGAAAGTTATTATTTGTAGGAATAAAATTTTCTAACTCAATGCATCCTATCTCAACTATTCGATGACCCTCTTTAACAGATAATCCCGTTGTTTCTGTATCTAAAATTATTTCTTTCATTTAATAAATTTGATTAAGAATATATTTTATCTGTTTTTTAATAAATCTATTTGTAAAATTATTTTTAATTATAAAATTTGATTTTTTTCTTTTGTAATCAAGTGGTAGTTGTATTTTTCTAAATCTGTTCATAATTTTTGAATTAAAATTTTCCCTTTTTTTCAATTTCTTTAAAATTTCAGTTCTATTAGATTGAACAAATATCAAAATATCTTTTCTTTTATTAATTTTATTTTCTAGCAATAAAGGGATATCTAAAATAATTAATTTCCTTTTTTTATTTTTCTTTAAAAAGATATTCATCTTCTTTCTTATTTCAGGATGAATGATTTTAATAATTTTCCTTAAATTATTTTTATTTGCTAATATTGTCTTTGTTACTTCTTCTTTTTTAATTGGAAATTGAGTGATATATTTAGGTAAAGCCTTATTAAGTTTAGTAAAAATTTTTCTATTCTTTTTGTATAATTTTCCAACTTCGTTATCTGCATTAAATACTGGGCAACCAAATGACTTGGCTACAAAGCTTTTTCCTGATCCAATATCTCCTAGAATTCCAATTCTAATCATTATCTAAAAGCTTAAATGTATCAGTATTAACTTTTGGTTCTACCTTGTGCCATAATTTAAATGCTTCTAGAGCTTGGTATACAAACATAGTTTTTCCATTTTCGGTCTTATATCCTAATTGTTTTCCCATTTTCAAAAATTGAGTTTCTTGAGGATTATAAATTACGTCATAAAACAATCTGTCATTTCCGGAACTTAAAAAATTTAGATTTATTTTTTCATTATTCAAACCAAGGCTCGTGGCATTTATTATCATATGAAAATCAGTTAGGTTTCCCCATTCTAAAATTTTAATATTATTAAACAAAACTTTTAAATTTTCTGCCTTCTCTTTAGTCCTGTTACTAACTGTTATCTCTTGAACATTCAAATTTTGTAATGCAAAAATTATTGATGGAACTACACCACCAGCCCCCAAAATCAAAACTTTCTTGCCATTTACACTAAAGTTTAACTTTCTAATCGCACTATCAAAACCAGCTATATCTGTATTATGTCCAACTAAATCACCATCTTCAAAAGTAATTGTATTTACTGATTGTGTCTGTTCTGCCTCTGGGCTTAATTTATCTAAAAAAGGAATAACTGTTTTTTTAAAAGGAACAGTCACATTGCAACCTGCTATTTTTTGCTCCTTAATAGTTTGAATAAAATTTTTAATTTCGTGATCTTCTAGTTTAATTTTGTCATATGTAGCATTAATATTATTTTCTTTTAGCCACCAGTTTTGAAGTTTGGGAGACAAAGAATGATTAATTGGGTTTCCTATTACTAAATATTTTTTCATTCGTAATTACTCAAGTATTGTTTTATTTTTTTGATCGGTAAACCCATTATAGTGTCTTCATCCCCATCAATATTTAAGAATAATTTTCTACCCTCTCCTTCAATTTGGTAAACGTTGTAAGCATATAATGCTTCATCCGTGATTTTTGACAAATAACTTTTAAGCTCTTCTAAATTAAATTGTTTCATTGTTAAAGTTGCTTTATCAGTATAATTCCAAATCATGGCACCATTTTGAGAAATACAAACCGAACTAATGAGATTATGTTTTTTACCGTTTAGTTTTTTTAAAATTTCAAAAGCTTGTTCTCTATTTATTGGTTTAGATATTAATTCACCCTCTAAATCTATTACACTATCAGCACCTATGACTAAGAATCCTGGGTTTTTTTGACTAACCTTATTTGCTTTTAACTCAGCTAAATTTTTTGATATTAGTTCGGGCGATGCTTTTTCTTTAATTAAACTCTCTTTGACAATATCCTCATCTAAATTAGAGTTTTGTACCTCTGTTGAGATATTGTTATCATCTAAAATTTGCTTTCTTACTTTGCTTTTTGAGGCAAGTATAATTTTAACCATTATTTTTATATATTTCGTATATCTTTATAATTGAGGCAGCAGTTTCTTCGACTGATTTTCTAGTAACATCTATAATTGGCCACCTATATTTTTTAAAAGTATTTTTAGCGTTCTCAACTTCTTTTTTAATACTGGATAAATCCGTATAAGATTTATTCTGAGACTCTTTCAATGAATTCATACGATTTTTCCTAATATCAACCAACCTCTCTGCTTCTGTGCTTAATCCAACAATACAAGTTATGTTTGGATCTTCTTTTAAAGTTTCAGGAATAGAATTTTCATTTACCAAAGGAATATTGGATATTTTATACCCTTTGTTTGCCAGATAAATCGAGGTTGGTGTTTTACTGGTCCTGCTGACCCCCAATAAAATAATATCCGATTTTTTAATGTCTTTAACTAAATTTCCATCATCATGGTTCATTGTAAATTGAATTGCTTCGATCCTTTTATAATACTCATCATTAAGAGTGTATTGACCACTGGGCTGGTGAGATGCTTTTTGATTAAGCAGCTTTGAAAAGCTTAGGATTAAATCTCCAAGAACACCAAAACAAGGTATTTTTTTTTCTTCGCTATTTCTTGCAAGATATTTTGCAAGGCCACTATCTACAATTGAATATAAAATGATAGAGTTTTGATTTTCCTGAGCATTAGATAAAATTTTTAAAATTTGATTTTCTGTTCTTGTAAAAGAATAAGTGTGTATTTTATAATTTATATTTTTAAACTGAGCTTTAACTGCAGTAAAAATTCTATCTAATGTTTCACCAGTGGAGTCTGATATTAGATAAATTTGATAAATATCACTCATGTATAAAGTGTTAATAGTTTTGTTTTATTTAGACAAAATTGGTTAATTTTATAAATTTAAAATTTGTGCTGTAAAACATAGCTTTTATTAACATTATTAAACATCTGTATAAAGTTTTTCATTAAATTGAAATATTGGTAATAAGCTTCAATATTACTTATATATATATCAAAAAATTACATTTAAATGTTAATAACTAGTTTATAAAATGTATATAAAATTTAATCCACTTATTTCACAGATCATACTACAAATATTATTAAATAAACTTAATTATTAATATGTCTAACATCAAGAAAGTTATCAAAGACAGAAAAACAAATTTAAATCCTGTATGGATTATGAGACAAGCTGGAAGATATCTACCAGAGTTTAGAGAAATTAGAAAAAAAAATACTGATTTTATTAAACTATGTTTAAATTCTAGTTTATCAGCTGAAATAACCTTACAACCTCTGAAAAGATTTGAATTAGATGCAGCTATAATCTTTTCTGATATATTAATTTTACCTTACGGTTTGAAACAAAAAGTAGAATTTAAAAAAAATATTGGACCCATTCTTGGTGATTTAAATCTTGACCAGGCATTTGAAGTTACCGAAAAAAATTTTATTGAAAGAGTTGATCCTGTTTATAAAGCTATAAATTTGGTAAGAAACAATAATCTAACAGAAAACAAGTCAACTATAGGTTTTGTTGGAGCTCCTTGGACATTACTTGTTTATATTCTAAATAAACAATCTCCAAAAATAAAACTCAAAGAAAATTTTTTTAAAGATTTTGATATCATTGAAAAAACTTTAAAGATAATAGATAAATTTTTAAAAATTCATATTAAATATCAAATTGATAGTGGCGCAGAGATTATACAAATTTTTGATAGTTGGGCAGGATTATTAGAAGATAAGGATTATGATTTTTATATCTATAATCCAACTTATTCCTTAGTTGAATTCACTAAATCTTTAAATGTTCCAGTGATTTGCTTTCCACGAGGTATAAAGGATTACAAAAAATATTGTGAAATTGTAAAACCAGACGCAATTTGTATAGATTATGAAGTTGATCCAATAAAAATTAAAAAAGAGATAAAAATTCCTGTGCAAGGCGGCATGGATCCAAAAGTTTTACTCACCGATAAAGAAAACCTTAAAAGAGAAGCAATCAAGTATCTGGATATTTTCAAAGATCATCCATATATATTTAATTTAGGTCATGGAATATTACCTGAAACAGATCCAAGTATGATGGATTATTTAATTAAAACTATAAAAGATTATTGATGGAAAAAGAATTAAATCACCCACCTATTAATTTTGGTAAAACAGGAGTTTTGATAATAAATTTGGGGACACCAGATTCCACAAGTTGGTTTGACATTAGAAAATATTTGAAAGAATTTTTGTCAGACAAAAGAGTAATAGAAGTTAACCCTATTGTTTGGCAAATTATATTAAACGTTTTCATATTAAATTTTAGACCATCTAAAACTGCTAAAGCTTATAAAGAAATTTGGATGAAAGATGAAAATATTTCTCCCCTTCTCTATTATACACAAGAACAAGCCAAGAAATTATCAAACTTACTTTCTGAAAAAAACCTAATTATCGACTATGCCATGAGGTATGGAAATCCGAGTATCAAAAGTAAAATCAAAAAATTACACGAAAAAGGTTGTGAGAACTTGATTATACTTCCTTTATATCCCCAATATGCTGCCGCAACAACAGCAACTGTTTGTGATGAAGTTTATAGAACATTAATGAAAATGAGATGGCAACCATCAATCAAAATAATACCACATTATGAGTCACATCCTTTGTATATAGATGCTTTGGTAAATTCACTAAATAAGAAAATAAAAGAAATAAATTGGAAGCCAGATTTAATATTGGCATCTTATCATGGTATACCCCAAAAATATTTTGATAAAGGAGACCCATACCACTGCTATTGTCAAAAAACGACAAGATTGATTTCAGAGAAATTTAATTCGATAGAAATTAAAACAACATTTCAATCTAGATTTGGTCCACAAAAATGGCTTGAGCCCTATACCGATAAAACATTGGAGAAATTGCCCAAAGAGGGAAAGAAGAATG
Organism: uncultured Pelagibacteraceae bacterium; assembly: GCA_902550055.1. Classification (GTDB taxonomy): domain Bacteria; phylum Pseudomonadota; class Alphaproteobacteria; order Pelagibacterales; family Pelagibacteraceae; genus Pelagibacter. The sequence continues at coordinate 17,115 of CACCXU010000002.1, forward strand.
TTCTTGCAATATGTCCTGGTTTTTCCTCAGATTGTGTTGAGACATTAGAAGAAATTCTTATTCAGGGTAAAGAAAGTTTTTTAGAATCTGGTGGTGAAAATTTCGATATGGTACCATGTTTAAATGATAATAATGATCATATAAATTTATTAAAATCATTAATTCAACAAAACATATAATTGATGAATACTTACTTGCTTTTCAAATCTTTTCATCTAATAGCAGTAATTTCTTGGATGGCAGGTCTTTTATATCTTCCGAGAATTTTTGTTTACCATTCACAAAATAATGACAAACCATTGGTATCAGATGTATTTAAAGTAATGGAAAAAAAACTTTTTTTTTACATTATGACTCCAGCAATGACTCTATCCTGGATATTCGGGTTAGTATTAATACATGAAATAGGTTTTGAGCAACTGGGGCAAAAGTGGATGGTATTAAAATTAATTTTTGTGATTATTTTAACTTTGTATCATTTTTATCTTGGAAGAATTTTAGGACAATTTAAATTAGATATGAATAAGCATTCTCATAAATATTATCGATACATTAACGAAATACCAACTTTATTGCTTATTTTAATCATATTTGTTGTGATTTTTAAGCCTATCTGGGGTTGAATAATTTAAATTAGAATATATATTAAAGCCATTATTAAGTCCTTAATAATCTAATCATGAATATACAAGAATTAAAACTCAAATCATCAGAACAACTTATTACTCAAGCAGAAGAGCTTGGTATTGAAAATGCAAGTACTTTAAGAAAGCAAGAGATACTTTTTGCAATTTTAAAAAAAGTAGCAGAAAAAGAGGAGATCACTGGAGCGGGTGTATTACAACTACTTCAAGATGGCTTTGGTTTTCTGAGAGCAATGGAGTCAAATTATTTGCCGGGTCCAGATGATATTTACGTAAGCCCAAGTCAGATTAGAAAATTTGGTCTAAGAACTGGTGATACTGTCGAAGGACCAGTTAGAGCTCCAAAAGAGGGAGAAAGATATTTTGCATTACTACAAGTAAGTAAAATCAATTTCGAAGAACCTGATAAATCCAGACATAAAATAGCTTTTGATAACTTGACACCCCTTTATCCTGATAAACAACTCGTTATGGAGGTGGAGCAAGTAAAACCTGACAAAAAGCAAGATTTAACTCCAAGACTTATAGATCTTGTAAGTCCCATAGGAAAAGGTCAAAGATCCATTATTATCTCACCGCCAAAGGCTGGTAAAACTATGATTTTACAGAGTATAGCTAACTCGATAGCAAAAAATTATCCAGAATGTTATTTAATTGTTTTGTTAATCGATGAGAGACCTGAGGAAGTAACTGATATGCAGAGAACTGTAAAAGGTGAAGTAATTAGTTCAACTTTCGATGAACCAGCACAACGTCACGTAGCTGTTGCTGAGATGGTAATAGAAAAAGCTAAAAGACTAACAGAGCACAAAAAGGATGTTGTTATATTATTAGACTCAATTACGAGACTAGGAAGAGCTTATAATGCAGTAATACCAAGTTCTGGTAAAGTTTTAACAGGTGGTGTTGATGCAAATGCTCTTCAAAGACCTAAGAGGTTTTTTGGTGCAGCGAGAAATATAGAGGAAGGTGGATCTTTAACAATTATTTCTACAGCATTAATAGACACTGGAAGTAGGATGGATGAAGTAATTTTTGAAGAATTCAAAGGAACTGGTAACAGTGAGACAGTTCTCGATAGAAAAATTGCGGATAAAAGAATCTATCCAGCTATTGATATTACGAAATCAGGCACAAGAAGAGAAGAATTGTTATTTGATAAAAATGATTTACAGAAGATGAATGTTTTGAGAAGAATAATTGCACCAATGGGAACCATGGACGCCATTGAATTTATCAATTCAAAACTTAAAGATACAAAAAACAATACTGAGTTTTTTAATTCAATGAACAAACCAGCATAATTTAATTTCCCAATACCACATAATTGAAGTTATAATATTTGAATGACTATTTATGCTTTATCAACCGGTCCGGGTGTATCTGGTGTAGCAATTGTAAGAATTTCTGGTCTGGAGGCGTCAAAAGCAATTAAATTACTCACCAAAAAAGATCTACCTACTCCAAGAATAGCTACTCTTCGAAAAATAAACAATATAAACACTTCTGAGTTAATTGATGAAGGTATTATTATCTGGTTTCCTGGTCCTGAGAGCTACACAGGTGAGGATATGGCTGAGTTCCATGTTCATGGGGGGAAAGCGATTGTTTTAGCATTACAAAACGAATTGTCTAAAATTGAAAACTTTAGATTAGCTGAGCCAGGAGAATTTACAAAGATAGCTTTTCAAAATGGGAAAATTAATTTACTAAAAGCTGAAGGTATAGCCGATTTAATTTCTGCTGAAACCGAAATGCAAAGGTTACAAGCCGTGAAAATTATGAAGGGTAATTCAGCTGAAAAATTTGATAATTTAAGAGAAAAGTTACTAAAGATTTTATCTTTTGTTGAAGCAAAAATAGATTTTCCTGAAGAGGATTTACCTAATGAAAATATTCAACAAATTAAAAAAGTCTCGACTGAAGTTTTAAATCAAATTAAAAAGATTTTAAATGACCAAAAAGTAGGTGAGATTATCCGTGAAGGTTTTAAAATAGCTATAGTTGGTCCAACAAATGCGGGTAAATCATCATTATTAAATAATTTATCGAATAGAGATGTAGCTATAGTTTCCGAAATTGCAGGAACAACTAGAGATGTAATTGAAGTGCATTTAAATATTGATGGCTACCCCGTTATAATTTCAGATACAGCAGGCATCAGAAACTCTAAAGATGAAATAGAGAAAAAAGGCATAAAACTATCGCTAGATAGAGCAGAAAACGCTGATTTAAAATTAGTGGTAGTAGATGCAAAAAGTATTGATCTAAGCGGGTTTTTGAATGACTTATTAAAAGATAATGCAATTTTAGTTGTAAACAAGTCAGATCTTATCAATTGTGAATTAGATCCTGAAGTAAAAAAGTTAGATCATGTTATAATTTCATTAAAGGAGAGTCTTAATTTAGATAAATTAATTTCTAAAATCAAAAATAAATTAAAGACAAAATTTATTGTAAATGAAGATATACTAATTACTAGAGAAAGACACAGACAACATTTAGTTCAGTGTTCAGACAACCTAAGAAATTTTATAGAAAAAAATGATAAAAAAGATTTTGATAAAGGAGCTGAGGATTTGCGGTTGGCTACGAGACATTTAGGAATGATTGTTGGAAAGGTAGATGTAGAGGAAATATTAGGTAGTATTTTCAACGATTTTTGCATTGGAAAATAAGAGTCTTGTAAAATTTATTTTCAAATATAAATTTACATCATGAAAAATGAATTTTCATTTGATGTCGTTGTAATAGGAGGAGGTCACGCCGGTTGTGAAGCAGCTGCTGCTTCAGCGCGTCTAGGTGTAAATACTGCCCTATTTACTCATGATAAAAATACAATAGGTGAGATGTCATGTAATCCTGCAATTGGTGGCTTAGGTAAAGGTCATTTAGTCAGAGAAATAGATGCATTAGATGGTGTCATGGGAGTAATTGCAGACAAATCAGGAATACAATTTAGGTTACTAAATAGGAGCAGAGGACCAGCTGTGAGAGGGCCAAGAACTCAATCTGATAGATCATTATATAAGCAATTTATGCAAGAAAAACTTGTAAACTATTGTAATTTAAGCATTTTTTCAGATCCTGTAATAAAGTTTATTTTTTCAAATAATACAATAAATGGCTTTTTAACATTAAAAGGTAAAAAGGTTAATTGTAATAAAATAATACTCACTACTGGTACTTTTTTAAATGGATTAATACATATAGGTGATGAGCGCACGCCCGCGGGAAGATACAATGAAAAACCTAGTACAGGTTTGAGTGAACAATTAGAAAAATACAAATTTAAAATAGGGCGATTAAAAACAGGTACTCCTCCAAGACTAGATGCAAGGACAATAAATTTCAAAAATTTAGAAAAACAAACAGCTGATGAAAATCCCTTTTTTTTTTCGTTCTTAACGAAATCAGCAACCAACAAACAAGTGACTTGTTCAATGACTTACACCAACGAAAAGGTGCATAGGATTATTGAGAAGAATTTATCTAAAAGTGCAATGTACTCTGGTAGCATTAAAGGAGTAGGTCCAAGGTATTGTCCATCAATAGAGGATAAAATAGTTAAGTTTGCTGAAAAGACGAGACATCAAATATTTTTAGAGCCCGAAGGGTTAAATGATCACACAATTTACCCAAATGGAATCTCAAACTCACTACCTGAGGTAGTACAAGCAGAAATACTCAATAATATCAATGGTTTAGAAAATGTTAAAATTATAAGACCAGGATATGCCATAGAATATGACTATGTGGACCCTAGGGAGCTCTTTCTAACTCTTGAGACAAAAAAAATTAAGAACCTGTATTTGGCTGGTCAGATAAACGGGACCACTGGATATGAAGAGGCTGCAGCTCAAGGCCTAATAGCTGGTGTAAATGCAGCTTTGTCATATATGAACAAAGAGCCATTCATCCTAGATAGATCAGATGCTTATATTGGAGTGATGATAGATGATTTGGTTACTAAAGGTGTAGCAGAGCCCTATAGGATGTTTACTTCAAGAGCCGAGTATAGGCTGAGCTTAAGAGCAGATAATGCCGATTTGAGACTTACGAACAAAGGTATTAAAATTGGCTTAGTATCTAGCGACAGAAAGCTAATATTTGAGGATAAATTTAGTAAAATGAGTGAAATATCTCTTCAAATGTCCAGTTTAAGTATATCTCCAACAAAAGCAGAAAAAAACGGCATTAAAATTGCAAAGGATGGGATTTTACGATCTGCAGATGAAGTTTTAGCTCAAAAAGACGCTAGTATGAGTAAAATTCGTGAGATTTGGCCTGAAATTAAGGATTTTGGATTCGAAATTGACGAACAAATAGAAATTAATTCTCATTACAGAGGCTATTTAAAAAAGCAAAATGCAGATATTATGGCTTTTAAAAAAGACGAGAATCTAGTTATCCCAGATAATATTGATTATGATCAATTTTCGGGTTTATCAAATGAGGTAAAAGCTAAATTTAAGGAAATAAGACCAAAAACTATGGGTCAAGCTTTACGAATAGATGGAATTACTCCAGCAGCAGTATATATTTTGTTGTCACACGTAAAAAGAAAGTCTATTAAGCATATAGCTTAATGGATTCGATAATTTCTAAAAATTACTCTCAAATTCAGAAACTTGATGTTTCACGTGAAACTTGTAATGAGCTTGAAAGCTTAATAAGCATGATACAAAAGAAAAATCAGGAAATTAATATAATTAGTAAAAAAAGCTCGAAAAAACAGGATATTAGACAAAGACATATTGTTGATTCGGCGCAAATAATTGATTTTGTTGATTTAAAAAGTAATACAACCTCAGATTTAGGCACTGGAGGTGGTATGCCCGGTCTAATCATAGCAATCTTAATGAAAAAATTAAAAAACAGAATGAAAATAAAACTTTATGAAAAAAGTTATCACAAATGTGTTTTTTTAAAAGATGTCTCGAAAAAATTAGAATTGAATACAGAAATAATACAAAAAGATATTTTTACAATTAAAAATATTGAAACTGGAACCATCATGTCTAGAGCTTTTAAACCAATGCCAATAATTTTAGATTTAGTGCAAAAAAATTTTGGGAAATATAAAAATATAATTTTGTTTATGGGGAAGAGTGGAAGAAAAATTTTAAATGATACTCTTAAAATCTGGGATTTAGACTACGAGGAAAAAAAAAGTTTAACAAGTAAAGATTCATTTTTGCTAAATATAAAAAATATGGAAAAAAAAATTTAATGAAAACTATTTCAATAATAAATCAGAAGGGTGGAGTTGGCAAAACAACAACAGTAATTAACCTTGCATCTGCATTATCTCAACTTGGAAAAAAAATTTTAGTTATTGATTTAGATCCTCAAGGAAATGCAACAACTGGTCTTGGCTTATCTAATTTAGAAAGGTCTGACGAAACTATTTATGGAATTTTAAATGGAAGTAAGTCAATTTCACAAGTAATTAAAAAAACTAAATTTGATAATCTTGATTTGGTATCGTCGAATGTTGATCTTTCTGGTTTAGAGGTTGAGACAGCTGGAGATAGCAATCGGGCGTTTATTTTGAAGGTCAAATTAGCCACGTATTTAAATGATTCTGGCGGATCATATGACTATATACTCATAGATTGTCCACCATCTCTTAGTTTATTGACTGTGATGGCCCTAGTATGCTCAAACTCACTTTTAGTTCCTCTTCAGACAGAATTTTTTGCATTAGAGGGCTTAACTCAATTGATGAAAACAATTGACCGCATAAAAATTAATTTAAATCCTAATTTAGAAATTCAAGGGATACTTTTAACAATGTATGACAGAAGAAATAAGTTATCCTCACAAGTTGAACAAGAAGCAAGAAATTATTTTAAAGAAAAAGTATATCAAACTGTAATACCACGTAATGTCAGATTATCTGAAGCTCCATCTCATGGAGTGCCTGTCCTGATTTATGATAAAAATTGTCCAGGCAGTAAATCATATTATAGTTTTACGGATGAATTTATTAACCAAGAAAGTCAAATTGGGAGTGCAGCTTAATGAACAAGATTAAAAAAGGACTTGGTAGAGGACTATCATCATTAATTGGAGAAACCAAAATTGAAGAAAAAACAAACAAACTATTAATTGGTGATCTTTATCCAAATAAGTTTCAACCTAGAAAAATTTTTGATAAAGATAGTTTGAATGATTTAGAAAAATCAATTAGAGAAAGAGGTATTATTCAGCCAATTATTGTTCGTAAATCTGATGAAAATTCTAAATATGAAATTATAGCTGGTGAAAGACGTTGGCTTGCAGCTCAAAAAGCTGGTCTTCATGAAGTGCCTGTTGTCGTTACTGAAGCAGATGATTTAAAATCTTTAGAATTTGCAATTGTTGAAAATGTTCAAAGAAATGATCTTAACCCACTGGAAGAAGCTCAGGGCTATCAAAGATTAATAAATGATTTTTCTTATGATCAAGAAAAAGTTTCAAAATTTATTGGAAAAAGCAGAAGTTATATTACCAATTGTTTGAGGATATTAACTTTACCACGTGACGTTTTAGATTTGATTGAAACAAAAGAAATTTCAGCTGGTCATGCAAAAATATTGGTTGGACTTGAAAATGCAACTTTTGTTGCAAGAAAAATCATCGAAAAAAAACTTTCAGTTCGTCAATCAGAAAATTTTGTTAAAATTTTTAAGAAAAAAAAGAGTTTTTTAGCAAAATCCAGTGATCCAAATATTCAAAATCTTGAAAGATCAATAACTGATAGAATTGGCTTAAATGTCTCAATTAAAAATAATAAAAAGAATAAAGGAACAATTACCTTTGTTTATCATGATATTGAGCAACTAAACAAAATAATAGATATTATAAAATCTAATTATTAACTTTAGAACAGCTTTTTTCTAAAATGAAGTTTGTAATGATAAGTATTGAATTATTATAATTTTGTTTTATTTCAAGTTCGAGATCATTTAAATTTTTTATAAGATCCTCAATTTTTTTAGGCTTCCAGTTATTAAGCTGTATTTTAACAATCTCTTTATCTTTCCAAAAAATAGGTGGCCTAGCAGAATTAATTGTTGCGTTAATATCTTTGTTTTGCTCAAGTTTAGTTGCAAGTTTAAGAATTTTTTTAGCTTTAGATAAAAAAGTTCTTAAAATTATAATACCATCTTCAGTATTATAATTATTTTCATTTAGTATATTAATTATCTTATTTCGATTTTTAGCTAAACAGTTATCAATTAGTTCTGACAATCCATAATTTTCACTTAAATTGGTTAATTTTGAAATTTCCTCAGATGAAATTTTTTTTTTGTTAATTGAGTAACTTTTTATTTTATCGAGTTCATTTTTAAGATTACTTCTATCACCATTACATTTTTCTACTATCATATTTATATTTTGTTGTGAAATTGAGATATTTTGTTTTTTGAAAAAACTATAAGTTAATTTTGATAGTGTGTCATTGTTATCAGGATATGTTGGAATACAAATTAAATCTTTTCTTTTTTCAAATATAGATCTTAGTTTTGATTTAGTATCTAAAATATCAGCATTAATAATTACTTTAATATTACTTACAACTCGATTAATTAAATCATCAATTATTTCACAAATTTTATCTGATGCTCTATTTATAATTATAATTTTACTACTTTCGAACAATGACTCAGACAAAATATCTTCATAGAAAAGTTCAATTTGATTTTTAATTTGTTTTTCATCATAATTATAAATCTTACCATTATTTTTTTTCAAAATTTCATTTATGCACTCAACTTTTAAACCATCATTTTTGCCGTATAATAAAAAAAATTTTTGGTTATCATTGATCTTATGAAGTTCGAATGTTTTTACAATCATTCAGTCACAGCCAATCTAAGAATAAGCTTCTGTGATATTAAGCTTGCAAGATTTCTCTTGATATTTTGTTCGTAATTTTTTTCCTCATATTTGTCCGCCATCTTTTGAAAGTTAAATTTTTCACTAACCTCAAAGGTTTCTAAATTATTTTCTTTTTGTACTTTAAATGATGTAACCACATTTGCTTGATAATCAGTTACGGATCCGGCAGTATTTTTAGCCAAAACACTTTTCGTATATTTAGTATCAAAGCTAATATTTACAATTAGATCAGAGCTGCTCTTGCTATTTCTTTTCAAATTTTTTGCTATAGTATTATTTATATCTTTATCACCAGAAAAACTTGATATGATGATTTTATAATTCACTTTATTTTGTTTTGAATAAAGTGGTTTATAATCACAATGGCTTAAAATATTTAATAAAAAGATTATAAAAAAAATTTTTTTTAGCATTTAAATAATTATGTTCAAAAGTTTATCCTTAATATAAATTTTCTTTTTAATTTTTTTCTGATCAATATATTTCATTATTTTCTCATCATTCTTAATTATTTCAAAGAGTTTTTCCTCTGCAATATTGGGTTTTGTTTGAATAAGACCTCTTTTTTTTCCATTAATTTGTACAACAACGTTAATAGTTTCCTCTTTTAACATTGAAGTGTCGTACTCTGGCCACTTAAAATTTTTAGCTTTTATCATACTTAAACACTCGTTAGCAAAATGAGGAAGAATTGGTGTCATTGTAATTAAAATTTTTTGATAATTTTCAATTATTGTATGTTTTGTATAAGTTTTTTCTATTTGTTTGTTTATGTAAGAATACATTTCATACAAGTTAGCAATTATTTTATTATAACTGAAACTCTCAAGATTATCGTAAACTTTCTTTAAATACTTATTGGTATATTTTGTAATCTCCTCATCTTTATCTTTGTTATGATTTTTATTAATTTCATTGATGATTTTTTCATTTAATTTCCAAAGTTTTTGAATAAATTTAAAAGATGACACGATACCTTCCTCAGACCATTGAACGTCTTTTTCTGGAGGACTATCGGATAATATAAAAAGTCTTGCTGAGTCAGCACCATAATTGGCAATTATATTTTCAGGATCTATAGTATTTTTTTTTGATTTTGACATAGATTCTGAAGGTCCAATCGAAATCAACTTTGATCTATCTTGTTTAAGATACTTCTTTCCATCTATGTTTTCAATTTCCTCAGGACTTATCCAATTATTGTCTGGATCTTTATAAGTTTCATGACATACCATTCCTTGTGTAAATAGACCATTGAAAGGTTCTAAGATATTAAAATTACTATTTTTTTCGGATAAAGCTCGCATAAAAAATCTTGAGTAAAGTAAATGTAAAATTGCATGTTCAACACCACCGATATATTGATCTACAGGCATCCAGTAATCGATATCATCTTTCTTAAATCCATATTTAGCTTCTTTTGGTGAACAAAATCGTAAGTAATACCAAGACGAGCATACAAATGTATCTAAAGTGTCTGTCTCTCTTATCAATTGTTTTCCATCTATAATTACTTTTCTCCAATCATTTTGGTTATCTAGTGGATTACCTTTAACATTAAGATCTATATTTTCGGGAAGCTCTACTGGTAACATTGATTTAGGAATTGGGTAAGCAATACCATTTTCATCATATGCTATTGGAATTGGACATCCCCAATATCTTTGTCTAGATACACCCCAATCTTTTAATCTAAAATTTATTTGTTTTTTTCCCAATTTTTTTTTTTCTAAAATCTTAATTGTTTCAAGTATAGAATTTTCTGGTGCTTTAAGACCATTTAAAAACTCTGAATTAATCAAAATACCTGGTCCTGGATATGCCTCATTGAGCACTTTAAAATTTTCATCTTTATCCATTGGTCGGACAACAGTCTTTATTTCTAGATCATATTTTTTTGCAAAATCAAAATCTCTTTGATCGTGCGCTGGGCAACCAAAAACAGCTCCAAATCCATAATCCATTAATACAAAGTTTGCAAAGTATACTGGCACTTTTTGTTTTGGATCGAGAGGATTTACAGCTACAAGATTCGTTTTAAATCCAATTTTTTCACCTACTGCTATAGCTTCTTCAGTCGTGCCGGTTTTTGAACATTCCTCTTTAAAACTTAAAAAATTCTTGTCATCTTTAAAATATTCTGAAATTTCGTGATCAGCTGATAATGCTAAAAAAGAAAACCCAAAAAGTGTGTCTGGTCTTGTAGTGAAACACTTAATATTTTCAACAGGTAGGTCTCCTTCTATTTTAAAATCAATTTCACACCCAAATGACTTTCCAATCCAATTTTTTTGCATCGTTTTCACTTTGTTTGGCCATGCATTTAATTTTTCTAAGCCATCTAAAAGTTCTTGGGAAAATTTGGATATATTAAAAAACCATTGGTTTAATTTTTTTCTTTCAACTATAGCCCCAGAACGCCAGCCCTTACCATCTATAACTTGCTCATTTGCTAAAACTGTTTCATCCACTGGATCCCAATTTACATACTTTTCTTTTCTATAAACAAGTTTTTTTTCAAATAGTTCTAAAAAAAAGGCCTGTTGATGTTTGTAATAGTCTTTATTACAAGTAGAAATTTCTCTATCCCAATCAATCGACAAACCCAGTTTTTTTAATTGGGTCTTCATATTTGATATGTTTGTTTCTGTCCATTTTTTTGGATCTAGATTATTCTGTTTTGCAGCATTTTCAGCAGGCATACCAAATGAGTCCCAACCCATTGGATGTAACACATTATATCCTTTAAGGGATTTGTACCGAGCAAGCACATCTCCTATAGTATAATTTCTTACATGACCCATATGGATTTTTCCTGATGGGTAAGGAAACATTTCAAGGCAATAGAATTTTTTTTTCGAAGGATCTGTTTGAACTTTGAAGCTTTTATTTTTTTCCCAATAATTTTGCCACTTTGCTTCTACTAATTTGAAATTATATCTGTTCATAACCAATTACCAAATTGATTAATTAGTCATCAGCTGGTTCTATTTATCTTTAGCTTGTTTTTTATATATCGCAGCTTTAGCTAATATTTGTTTTGTAATTTCTTTTTTGAGTTGTCCTTCTTGTTTATTGATTTTACAATTGTTAGTAGCAATACATGTTTTGTAAAATACATCAACATCAAGAGAATCTGATCTTACCTCATTACTTAGAAACTTTATCGTAATTTTTATAGACTCATTAGTATTACCTTGTTCTGAATACCAGTCGGTAATTATAACACCACCACTATAATTTACAGAGGTTAAAGGCATAAAATCAATTACATCTAATGAAGCTCTCCACAATTCATTGGCGCTTGCAAATTCAAACGAGCCACCTCTACCTTTTCCAGTCGCTACGCCAAACAACCCAGCACTTCTACCTTCTTCAATATTTTTTTTCGCTCTTTCAGTGCCTGTTGGACTTACTTTTCTAGCATCTACTGGCTTGTAGATATTACAACCACTAGATAATATAAAAAAAAGAATTATTATAAGTCTTGGCAAAATTTGCATTAAATTATTAGAACTAGTTAAAAAAGGTTAGTTATCACATAAAATGTCCCAAATAAATGAATAAAAGTGTGATAATTTTGCAACACAAGGTATAAAAAAATAAAAATTTTTTCTATTTTTAATCATATCAAACCAAAATTTGTTAATTAATGGGACTTATTATTAATTATAATAATAAAATAACAAATAAACAAAGGAAACAATATGAACATTAAAAAAGTAGGGCTTACAGCTCTTGCCGGTTCATTAGTTGCAACATCTGCATTTGCAGGTGAGTTATCACTAAGTGGTGGTGCTAAACTCAGTTATGTAAATAAGGGTGGAAGTCTTGAAACGACTAATGTCGTTGCAAGTGGATTCGCAATGGACCAAGAAATCTCTGCTAGTGGTTCAGCTGAACTAGACAATGGTTTCACGATTTCGTTATCACATGGCTTAAAAGGCATGAACGGTGACGGATCTGATACTTCATCTTTAACACTAGACATGGGTGATATGGGTTCAGTAGGATATAACGATACTGATGGTCACTATGGTTTAGCTGGTTTAGAAGACAAAATGCCAATGGCATATGAACAAGCTAATGATGGTCTAGGTACATCTGCTACGGCAGCTACTATGGCTAAAATGGCATCAGGTGCAGGATTTGGTTATTCAACAACTGTAGGCGGTGCTTCAGTAAGCGTTGGTTGGTCTGATAACTTAGGTGCAACAACAGATAGATCTGATGGTAGTCAAGATACGACTGCAACAAGTGTTGATTCATCTGCATCTGTCGGTGTAACTTATGCTGTAGAAGATTTAGGTCTTACAGTGTTTGGTGGTATCGGTGAAGAAGGACAAGCTGATGGTAAAGAACTTGACCATACAACTATCGGTGCAACTTATGCATTCGGTCCAGCTACAGTAGGTTACCAAATCAATGACGAGGATGACTCTGCTACAGGTGGTACTGACTATGAAACTGAGATTTATGGTGTTTCATTTATGGTAAATGAAAACTTCTCAATTTCTTATGCTGAGCACAATACTGAAAAATCAGGAACTGCTGTTGATCAAGAAGCTGATAGTATTCAAGCATCTTATTCAATGGGTGGTATGACTGTTAACGTTAAAGATAGTAATATGGATGGTGTAGCTCACACTGCTACTAATGACCATGAGACTACAGAAGTAATACTTATTTTTGCGTTTTAATTAAATATTTAGTCTAATTAAAAAGGCCCCTTTTTAAGGGGCCTTTTTTTTTACTTCCTCTAAAAAAGGAAAATAATTTAAATATTTGTCACTCAAGTTGAGAGAACTTTTGTAAATTTTATTTCTTACTTGATAAACACTGATTGTTTTAGAGGGTATGTTGTTATTTGTATAATTAATGCAATTATCCTCAAATTTTAAATTACAAAATTCTAAAATATTTTTAGTTTCACTGATTTGATCTGCCACTAATTTTTCATAATGACTCTCATAGATAAAATTTCCCAACTCTTTTTTCCAAAAAAACATTAGATCGCTATAAAGATCAACATACTCAGTTATATAATCTTGATTGTAAGCCCAACCAATACCAGGGCTATCAAACATATTTCTGTATATTGAAAAAGCACTATCAACGGGATTTCTATTACTATGAATTATTTTAGCATGAGGAAATAGTATTTTAATAAAACCAATCCATTTAAAATTAAAAGGCATTTTGTCTACTATAATTTTATTTCGATCGTACATTTCATATTTTGACAAAATTTCATTCGATAATTTGGAATATGTGTCTTTATTAACAAGCTCATTAGAAAAAAAATTATCACGTGAGTTTTTATTTTTAAATTTTTTAATAAAAAAATCGCTCATAACATGGCTTTCTTCAGCTCCAAAAGTCTTAGAATGTGAGCTAATAATTTGATGAAGCAAGGTTGTACCTGATCTTGGTAACCCAACTATAAATATAAGATTTTCTCCTTTATTCTCTTTTCGATTTTGAGAGTTAAAATTTTCATATTGTTTTTTAATTTGCTCAAATTGATCTTTTTCTAATTTAAAATTATAATTTTTAAAGGTTTTAAATTTAGTATCATTAGCTTTTAAAGTGTGATGGACAAATTTTTCATCATTTTTTTGATCATAAAAAGATTTTGCTAGAGCGAAGTGTAAATTGGATAAATCTTCATAATTTAAACTTGGAATATTTATTTTGTTTAACATCAATTTTTGATGAGGATCCTCTAACGCGTACTTATGAATTTTACTATATAAATGATAAGATTTAGTATTTTCAGGAAATTTTTTATTCAATTCTAAGATTATTTTTTTTGCTTCAACGAATTTTCCTTGCGCAGAAAGATTAAGGATATGATAGGTTAAGGCTTCTTCAGAATTATTATTCAAACGATAAGCTGTTAAATAATGATCTGTTGCTTTTTCGTTATGGTTTAGATTGTTTTCAAGATGACCTAAATTAATGTGAGATGGTAAATGTTTTGGATTAATATTTATTGCTTTATTAAAATAATCTCTTGCTTTCGATATATCATCAAGATTCTTATAAGCGACTCCAAGGTTACATAAAATTGAAGGTTCGGAGGGCAATCTTTGATTGGCTAACAGAAATATCTCTAAAGCGTTTTCAATTTCATTAAGCTGAATATATGATAAGCCAATAAAATTATAAATTATAGCTTGATTTGGATTTTTTTTTAAAAGAGTTTTAGATTTTTGAATAACGAGTTTGAATTCTTCTTTTTTAAAAAGAATTTTAATTTTTTCCAATTCTTTTCTAAGATAAATTATATTGCTGTAATTCATAATTGTTTAACAATTCTCTAACATTGAGATAGATCCAAAACTGCTTATGCTTAATAAATCAATTTTTTTTACATTATCTTTATTAATTCCCCCCAAGCATATCACATTTTTTTTTGTTAAACTCATTAAGTTAAAAAATTTATAGATACCTAGAAATTTATTGCTTTTATTATTTTTAAAAATTGATGATATAAAAATTGAAGTAACATTTTGTTTTTCCTTAATTCTTATTTCAGCTAAATTATGCGCAGACCCAATCAATTTGAAGTTTTTCTTCAGATTGTATGAATTATGCATAAATGACTTGTTAAAAGCTGGTATGTAAGCACCATCTAAGTTTAGTTTTATAGCTAATTTAATATTATTCGATAAATAAAATTTTAGAGATTTTTTTTTACAATAGTTTTTTATCTTAATAATAAGATCTTCATTAATTTTTTTTGAACTATAGTTTCTAAAAATAATAGCGGTTTGCCCATCCTGCTTATCAATATTGTTTGTATTAAATTTACTTATAAAGTAATATTTTTTCATTAAGTTGATATGCATAATACTATAAAAAATTTATTAGATATTAAGAATAATATTAAATTTTATCTAGAAAAATTAAATATAAATAGTAATCCCAAAATATTAGCAGTATCCAAAACTTTTGAGATTAATAAAATTTTACCCTTGATAGAATATGGTCATTTGCATTACGGGGAAAATAAGGTTCAAGAAGCATTAGAGAAATGGTCAGATATTAAATTAACAAAAAAAGATTTGAAATTGCACCTTATAGGTAAATTACAAACTAATAAGGTTAAACAAGCGATAAAAATATTTGATTATATTCATTCAGTTGATAGTAAAAAGCTTGCAAAAAAGATAGCAGATGAAGAGACAAAACAGGGTAAAAAAATTAAGATATTTATTCAGGTAAATATTGGCGATGAGGAACAAAAATCTGGAGTAAATAAATCATCTGTAAATGAATTATATTCATATTGTAAAGCGATTAACCTTAATGTGATTGGACTTATGTGTATTCCACCATTGACAAAATCATCAGATATCTATTTCAAAGAAATGAATATTTTAAATAAAAATTTAAATCTTAATGAATTAAGTATGGGAATGTCCTCAGATTATTTAGATGCTATAAAAAATTCTGCCACATATGTGAGAATAGGATCTAATATTTTTGGACAAAGAAGTTAGTTTATTTGAATTTTTGTTTTTTTATTAATTAATTTTAACATTATTAAAAAATCTTTTTTTTTTAGGGCTATGCATCCTGCTGTTGGTTTATAATTATTTGTTAAATGTATAAAGATACAGCTTCCCTTAAATTTAACTGGCTTTAAATAATTATACTTTATTGGTATCATCAAGTCATACTTATGATCTCTTCGGTAAAGTTTTTCACATTTTATTTTTTTTCCTAAGTAAATTAGTTTATTATAATATTTCTTGTCCAATGGATCATCACACCAACCCATTTTTTTTTCAATTTTGATACACCTTATCTTGGTTAGAGGTTTTTGAATTCTATCAGATCTGTAATACAATTTTTCAATAGAAAAACGACCAATTGGTGTTTTTTTATCACCCTCTTTTTTGTTTTTAGTTAAACCATTTTTACCAATACAGCACTTAAGATAAAAATCGTCAATTTTAAGTGAATGTTTATTTTTAATATAAATTGTCATATTATCTTTTTATATGAATACCTATAATCTTGTCATCTACGAACTCGATGAATTATATAAGATTTTTGAGGAAATTAAAAAAGATATAAATTTTAATTTTGAGAAAATTAATAAACAAGAATTGTTAAATTTAAAATCTAACTCAAATTGTTTAGTACTCACAAAAAAAGAAATACCAAAATTAAATAATCAAATAATTTTTGATAAATTTCCTATTTCAATATTTAAAATATTAGAAAAAATTAATATTGAATTTATAAAAAAAAATTTTCAAGAACAATCTGAGATTTTAATAGGTAACTATATTTTCAATATAAATTCACGTGAAATGTCTTCAAATGCAAATAAACTTAAACTTACAGAAAAAGAGATAAATTCAATAATATATTTATTAAAAGCAAAGAAACCTGTAAAAATTCGAGAATTGCAATCAAATGTCTGGGGATACCAATCTCAACTGGAAACCCATACTGTTGAAACACATATTTATAGATTGAGAAAAAAAATTTTAAAAGTTTTTAAAGATGAGAATTTTATTTTAAGCAAGAACGATGGCTACGAAATTAATAAGAAAGAATAAATTTGCAAAAGAGCTTTTTTCAAGAAAATATAAGCCTCGTATAATGAAGCCAAAAAAGGGCAAAGGTAGTTTTAAAAGAAAAAAGAGTTAAAGCCTAGCACCAATTTGTTGAATTACTTTTGAGGATAATTCAACACCTTCTTCTAAGCATTTTTCACTAGAAAAATTGTTAATAAAACCATGTAAATAACCAGCCGCAAAAAGATCCCCTGCACCAGTTAAATCTTTTATTGTAAGATTTTTTTTAGCCTTGGTCTCAATTATTTTATCTCCAATTATGGAAATCGCTCCTTTTTCACCGCGAGTAATTATAATATGTTTTTTAACTTCTTTGGCAAAAGAAATCACTTCATTAAAATTTTTTGCATCAATTAGTGACATAATTTCACTCTCATTTGCAAAAGTAAGATCTAATTTTTTTTTAACTAATATTAAAAAATTTTTTTTATGTCTTTCCACACAAAATAAGTCTGATAGTGACATTGCAGTCTTGTTTGAATATTTAATCGCTTTTTCAAAAGCTTTTTTGGGTTCACCCTCATCCCATAAATAGCCCTCTAGAAAAATCAGATCACTTTTTTTAATTAGTTCTTCATTCACATCAATTTCACCAATTTTTCCTGCTATACCTAAAAAAGTACACATTGTCCTCTCAGAGTCTGGTGTTATTAAAATAAGACAAGTTCCAGTAGGAAAGCTTTCTTTTTTTTTAGAATAAAAATATTTCACATTCTCTTTTTTTAATCCTTCCTCATATTTAGCACCAAAATCATCATCAGATATTTTTCCTATAAATCCAACTTCATTTTTAAGTTGAGATAAGCCAACGATTGAATTGGCAACTGAACCTCCTGATATAGTTTTTTCTATTTTAAGTTTTGCTAAAATATTCTTAAATTCTTTATAATCAAAAATTAATTTCATAGTACCTTTTGTAAGATTGTTTTTCGTTAGAAAATTTTCCTCTACTTTACAAATGACATCAATGATTGCATTTCCAATACCAAGAATTTTCATATTAAGCTTTTTTAGTTTTAATAGGTTTTTTTCTATTAGGATAACAAGTGGTACAAATTTTACAAGTCACACCATAACACTCTCTTGCCTTACAATACTCTCTTCCATAATATATGATTTGAAGGTGGAGTTTGTTCCATCTCTTTTTAGGAAAAAGTCTTTTTAAATCTTTTTCAGTTTGAATAACATTTTTTCCATTTGTTAAACCCCATCTTTGGGCCAATCTATGTATGTGGGTGTCAATTGGAAATGCAGGGTATCCAAAGCCTTGAGACATTACAACTCCAGCGGTTTTATGACCAACACCAGGAAGCTTTTCTAATTCTTCAAAAGTTTTTGGCACTTTGCCATCATGCTTTTTAATAAGTATTTTCGATAAATTAAAAATGCTTTTTGCCTTAATTCTAAAAATACCAATTTTTTTAATTAATTTTTCAATTTTTTTTCTTCCTAATTTAACAAAATGTTGGGGTTTGTAAAATTTCGGATAGATATTTTTAGTTACGTTATTTACATTTACGTCAGTGCATTGTGCGGAAAGAAGAACAGAAATTAAAAGTGTAAAAACATTTCTACTTTTAAGAGGGACATGTATTTTGGGATATGTTTTATCTAAAGTTTTTAAAACTATCTTAGCTCTTTGAATTTCATTCATTATTTGAAATTCATCAAATTTCTCATTGAATAAAGACCCGGCTTTTTATTAATAAGCCATTTTGCAGCTGATAAAGCACCCTCAGAATAAAGCGCTCTATCGAAGGCTTCATGATTTAAAGTAATTATTTCTTTACCACTTGAAAATTTAACTTCATGTTCACCAATAATTTCTCCTTTTCTTATAGAATTAAAATTTATCTTTTTTCCATAAGGAAAAGTTTTTCTATTTAAATATTTTTTTCCTAACAAATTATAAAAATTTTTGTTTTTACCCACAGCTATTCCTTTACCTAACATTAACGCAGTTCCCGATGGATAGTCTTTTTTATGTTTATGGTGAGTCTCAAAAATTTTGCTTAAAAAATTTTTTCCCAATGAACTTGCCGTAATTTCTGTTAAATACATCAAAAGATTAATACCCAAACTCATATTTCCAGCTTTTAAAATTGGTATTCTCTTTGAAAATTTTTTAATTAAATCCTCTTCTTTTTTTGTAAAACCAGTGGTACCAATGACCACTCTTTTTTTTAGCTTTGCTGCTATTTTTAAAACCTGAAAAGTACATCTTGGTATTGTAAAATCGACAATTAGGTCTACTTTTTTGAATAATTTTTCATTATTTAGTTCAACTTTTACTCCATTAATCTTTTTATTAATTTTTTTATTTTCTGTAAGAGCGGTAATTCTAAAATTTTTATCCTTTTTCGCAGATGAAATTATTTGTTGGCCCATACGACCTAGGCAACCGGTCACTAATAATTTAATTTTTTTCATTTTAAGATAAAGATAGAAAGTATCACAATGAAAGCAACAATTATAGACCAAATAAATAAATTTTTGATAAATCTTTTTGATTTTGAGTTAGATCTTAAAAATTCAGGCAGTACTAGAATTAAAACTGCTATTAAAAAAATAGCTGGAACGATCTCTTCTAATCCCATTATCTAACTATTCCAAAAACTTTTAGCTTTTTGAAAAAATTTTTTTATGCTTGGGTTTGATTTTTCATTTTCTATTTTTCTAAATTGTTCTAATAAATCTTTTTGTTCTCTATTTAAAAATACTGGTACTTCAGTTTTCACCTGAACATATAAGTCACCAAAATCTCCTCTTCGCATGAATGGCATACCTTTTCCTTTTAACCTAAATTGCTTACCGTCTTGAGTTCCATCTGGTATTTTAATCTTTGCTTTTTTTCCATCAATTGTGGGTATTTCTATTGTTGTACCAAGAGCAGCATCGGCTATTGAAATCGGAAATTCAAAAAATAAATTTACATCAGATCTTTTAAATAACTCATGAGATTTAACATTTATAAATAAATATAAATCTCCACTAGTACCCCCTCTTGTCCCAGCTTCACCTTTGCCGGCAAGTCTAATTCTCGTACCATCATCTACACCTTTAGGTATTGTTACAGATACTTTTTTGTTTGTTTGTTTATTGCCTTGTCCATTACAATCCCCGCATGGATTGGTTATTTCTTCACCACTTCCTGCACACTGAGGACAAGTTTGTTGAACTGTAAAGAAACCTTGATTAGATCTAACTCTTCCATTTCCTCCACAATATGTGCATCTGTCTGGACTTGAGCCTGGTTTAGAACCACTTCCTTTGCAGGTGTTACACTTTTCAGAAGTAGAGAATTGAATATTTTGTTTTTTACCAGTGTATGCCTCCTCTAGTGTAATTGATAAATCGTATCTTAGATCTGAACCTCGGTTATTTGAGCTTCTTCTTGAACTTCTTCTGCCTCCGCCACCAAAGTCTCCAAAAAAATCCTCGAAAATATCAGAGAAATCTGCTCCGCTAAAACCTCCAAAACCTCCAAAACCACCTCTACCACCGCCACCATTTTCAAATGCAGCATGTCCAAAGTTATCGTAGTTTTCTTTTTTTGATTTATCAGAGAGCACACCATAAGCCTCACTGGCTTCTTTAAATTTTTCTTCTGCAGATTTATCCCCAGGATTTTTGTCAGGGTGATATTTAACTGCTAATTTTCTATAGGCTGATTTTAGTTCGTCAGGGCTTGCGCTTTTACTTACTCCTAAGACATCATAATAATCTCTTTTAGCCATGTATATAACTTGGACAAATAGATGTCAGTTAAGCGCTTTTTTCTTTATTCTCGTCTTTTACTTCCTCAAAGTCCGCATCAACAACATTATCGTCTTTCTTTCCCTTTTCATCATTTCCATCATCTTTACCAGAATCTGGTTTTGTGCTTTGTTGTGACTTGTAAATAGCTTCACCTAGTTTCATCGAAGCTTGTACTAATGCCTCTGTCTTCTTCTTAATGTCCTCAATATCTTCACCTTTAAGTGATTCCTTTAATGCATTTGATCCATCTTCAATTGCTTTTTTCTCTGCATCTGAAACTTTAGATCCGTGCTCTTTTAGATTTTTTTCAGTTGAATGAATTAGAGTATCTGCCTGATTTCTAACATCAACTGACTCTCTTTTTTTCTTGTCTGCTTCTTTGTTGGCTTCAGCATCTTTTACCATTTTTTCAATTTCTTCATCACTTAATCCACCAGAGGCTTGAATTTGAATTTTTTGTTCTTTGCCGGTACCTTTATCTTTTGCAGACACATTTACAATTCCGTTTGCATCTATATCAAAAGTTACTTCAATTTGAGGAACTCCTCTTGGTGCCGGAGCAATACCAACCAATTCAAAATTGCCAAGTAATTTATTATCTGTTGCCATCTCTCTTTCACCCTGAAGAACACGTATTGAGACGGCTGGCTGGTTATCTTCAGCAGTAGAAAATACCTGGCTTTTTTTTGTAGGTATAGTTGTATTTTTTTCAATAAGTTTTGTAGAAACGCCACCTAGAGTTTCAATTCCTAGGGACAATGGTGTTACATCTAATAAAAGAACATCTTTTACATCACCTTGTAAAACACCAGCTTGAATTGCAGCACCCATTGCAACCACTTCATCTGGATTAACACTTTTATTTGGTTCTTTACCAAAGAAATTTTTTACCTCGGAAATGACTTTTGGCATTCTAGTCATACCTCCGACCATTACCACTTCATCAACATCGCTAGCTGAAATTCCAGCATCTTTCAAAGCAGTTTTACATGGTGGAATAGTTTTAGCTATTAAGTCCTCAACTAAAGCTTCTAACTTGGCTCTAGTCATTTTTAAATTAATATGTTTAGGACCAGTTTTGTCAGCAGTTATAAATGGCAAATTAATATCTGTTTGCTCAGCTGCTGAAAGTTCAATTTTTGCTTTTTCGGCTGCCTCTTTTAATCTTTGTAATGCCAACTTATCAGTTTTTAAATCAATACCACTGTCTTTTTTGAACTCAGAAATTAAATATTCCACAATAGCGTTGTCAAAATCTTCTCCACCTAAAAAGGTATCACCATTTGTAGATTTTACTTCAAAAACTCCGTCACCTAATTCAAGAATAGACACATCAAAAGTTCCACCACCTAAATCGTAAACTGCAATTTTTTTATTTTGTTTCTTATCCAAACCATAGGCTAGTGAAGCTGCAGTTGGTTCATTGATAATTCTTAAAACCTCTAACCCAGCTATTTTTCCAGCATCTTTGGTAGCTTGTCTTTGTGCATCATTAAAATATGCAGGAACAGTTATTACCGCTTTTGTAACAGCTTGACCTAAATATTTTTCAGCAGTCTCTTTCATTTTTTGGAGAATAAAAGCAGAAATTTGTGAAGGCGAATATTTCTCTCCTTTCGCTTCAATCCATGCGTCACCTTTTTCAGAATTTACAATCTTAAAAGGTGCAGCCTCGATATCTTTTTTAACAGTTGGGTCTTCAAAATTTCTACCAATCAATCTTTTGACTGCAAAAATTGTATTCTCTGGATTTGTTACCGCTTGTCTTTTAGCAGGTTGTCCTATTAATTTTTCTTTTTCTTCAGTAAAAGCAACTACTGAAGGTGTAGTTCTTGCACCCTCTGCATTTTCTAAAACTTTTGCCTGGCTACCTTCCATAATAGCCACACAAGAGTTAGTTGTTCCTAAATCTATTCCAATTATTTTGCTCATATCGGTTATTTATTACCCTCATATAGGGTTGAAATTGAATTCTACAAGTTCATTTAAATATTATTTATCTCCTGAATTTTCTTTATTTTCCTCATTTTTTTCACTTTTTTTTGCTACGCCCACTAGAGCCGGTCTCAACAATCTATCTTTAATTGTGAATCCTTTTTGTATTTCTTGAACAATTGTTCCGGGCTCTTTTTGATCATCTTCTATTTCAATCATTGCTTGGTGAAAGTTTGGATCTAATTTTTTATTGAGACATTCAATAGGCTTGATTTTATTTTTTGAAAAAATTGAAATTAAATCTTTATTGATAATGTCAAAATGTTCGAGTGTTTTTTTTAATGCCTCAGTATCTTTTAAAGTTTCATCGTTTAATAAGATTTGTTTTGATCTTTCAAGATTATCTATTAAATTTAAAGCTTCTCTTGCAAAAGAAAACCCTCCATATTCAAAAGCATCTTCTTTTTCTTTTTCAAACCTTCTTCTTTGGTTTTCCATTTCAGCAAATGATCTTGCAAGCTTATCTTCTAACTCTAAAATTTTCTCTTCTGGGGTTTTTTCTTGTTCTTGATCCTGTTCTTGGTCTTGCTCTTTATTAATTGTTTCAAAATTTTCGGTTTTTTGATCTTGATTTAAACCTTTTTGATCTTTCTCTGATGCTTTGTCTGTATTATCTTGGTTTTGATCTTTTTCCATAAGAACATATATGGTAAGAAAAAATTAAATTTCCAGATGCTAAAAAAAAAAATTAAACAACTCCTTATAGGTACAAATAACAAAGGAAAATTAAAGGAAATTAGAGATTTATTACCAGCTAATATTAAAACACTACCTACCTCAAAGTTTAATTTAAAGAGCCCAAGAGAAACAGGAAAGACTTTTAAAGAAAATTCTCTGATTAAATCTCAATACTTTTCAAAAAAAACAAATCTAATCTGCTTAGCTGATGACTCTGGTTTAGAAATTGATATTTTAAATAAAAAACCAGGAATTTTTTCAGCACGATGGGCTGGAAAAAAACTAAATTTTAATAAGGCAATTCAAAAAGTTTATAAGGCATTAGATAAAAAAGATAAAAATTGGAGAAATAAAAAAATTAATGCCAGGTTTGTTTGTGCCTTATCCATAAGTGATTTAAATAAAAAAATAGCTTGTGTTGTTGGAAAGGTTGAGGGATATATTTCCAAAAAACCAAAGGGTAAAAATGGGTTTGGATATGATCCAATATTTATTCCTAAAAATAAAATAAAAACTTTTGGCGAGATGAAGCCATTTCAAAAGTATAAATTAGACCACAGATCTGATGCTTTCAAAAAGCTTAGAAAATTTCTTTAATCTCTCCCTCATCAATTTTGTAAAAGTTTAATCTATGGTTTATTTTGTTATTTTTAACATCAAAAATACCAATTTTACCTTTGAATGAATTTTCTTTTTTAAAAATATTGTTTATGTCTGAAAAGTCGGATTTTAAAGATAAATAATAAATCAATCCTAAAAGATCATAACTTAATAAGCTTAAATGATTTGGTTTTGAATTGTAGGTATCTACAAATTTTTTATTAAATGTCTCTAGATTTTGTCTATTGATTGATGGATAATATAAAGGCTGCATATTTTCCTCTAAAAGTAAACTTTCATCAAACCATTGATTAAGAGTTATAAATAATTTATTTCTTGGTGATACATCAGTGTAAATAAGTGAAGTAATTACACTTTTAAGATTTTCATCAAAATCAGAAATAATAACTGAGTCAAAATTTACATTTCCAATTGTATATCGTTTTTCCAATTTCTTAATTTGTTCCTCCTTATCCACTAAATCTGAGTTTTCAACTCTTAAAATTTCATCAGCCAGATTTTGTTTTCTTACATCATAATTTGTTATTTTTTCGATTTGCTTTGTAAGTTTAGTTGGTTCGGTTTCGTAAGTGTATTGTTTAAAAATTTTGATTTTCGATTGTTTAATTGCCTTTTTAATTTCATTTTTATAATCAAGGTCAGGTGTTAAAAAAATTGTTTTTTTTACTTCGCTTAATTCCAAAAAATCTTTAATTGCATTTAACTGGGATAAAGAATTTACTCCACTGCTTATCACATTTTTTGGTAGGTCATTTGTTTTATTTGTTAAAGATAGAAAAATAACATCTTGTATTTCATCCAAATACATTAAGCTTTTAAAAAAAATTGGACCGATAAAAATTTTTATGCCTTCATTCTTTAACTTAGTAGCTGATTGTAGAGTTTGATTAGGATCAATACCTGTGTCCATTGGATAAATTTCAATATTGTCTGTTCCAATATCACTCAAAGCCATTCGGGTTGATTTAATTATTGATTGTCCTAACTCTTTATATTCACCAGATAAAGGTGCAAGTAGCCCAATTTTAATTTTTTCAGTTTGTGAAAATGCAAATGAGTGATTTGTTAAATAGATAATTATTAATGTAAAAATAATTCTAAAAATTTTTTTCATTTTAATGATACTATAATATTTTAATTATAAATATGATTGAAAATTTAAAATCTGCTAATAGAGTGTTCAAAAAAAGTCTATATTTAGTCTCAACTCCAATTGGAAATTTAAACGATATAAGTCTTAGAGCCATAGAAACTCTCAAAAATTCAGATTACATTTTGTGTGAAGATACTAGAGTCTCTAAAAATTTATTAGAAAAATATCAAATCAAATCAAATTTAATTGCGAATCATAAATTTAATGAGAAAAGAAATGTTGTTAAAATTATAAAATTAATTAATCAAGGATCACTTATTTCTTTAATTTCAGATGCTGGCACTCCAGGCATTTCTGATCCAGGCTTTGTATTAGTTAACGAGTGTATTAAGAATAATATAAATATTATTCCTATACCCGGTGCTTCAGCAGTCCTGTCAGCAATGTCAATATCAGGATTTTCAGAAAAGTTTTTCTTTTATGGATTTTTTCCTGAAAAGGATAAAATTTTAAAGGAGGATTTAAAAACTTTATCAAAATTAAATAGTTCAATCGTTTTTTTTATTTCTCCCAAGAAAATTAATAAGATCACTCCTTTAATTAAAAAAAATTTTATGGGTAGAAAAATCTTGATTTGTAGAGAAATGACAAAGTTTTATGAGGAGTATAAAAGGTTAAAAGTTGAGGATTTGGAACTATTTAAGAGTAATTTAAAAGGTGAATTGACTATCGTTATTTCAGAAAAAATTCATGACAAAAAAGCTTCACAAACTTTAGATGAATCAGATAAAAGATTGATTAGAAAGATGATAAATAAATTAAGCATCAAAGAAATTACAGATTTGATAATTCGAAAAAATAAGATTTCAAAAAAAATTATTTACGATTATTGTTTGAAAATTAAAAATGAAAAATAAAATAATCATTACGCTTTTTTTTGGTTTAGTTTTAAGTGGATGTATAGGTGTATCATCTTCAGGAATCTTTGGAACCGGAGTAAGTGTTGCTATCGATCCAAGATCTTTAGGGACCCAAATAGATGATTCTTTAATGCAAAAAAATTTGACTGCTAGAATTTTAATGACGAATAAAAATTATCTTTTATCTGTAAAATCAAAAGTTTTGGATGGTAGAATTTTTTTAACTGGAAAAGTTGATGAACCAGAAGAAAAATTAAAATTGACCAAAATTGCCTGGGAGACAAATGGTGCAAGATCTGTGAGAAATGATATTAAAATAAAAGAATCATTTAATTTTAAACAATCTGCCAAAGATTTATTAATAACATCACAATTAAGAACTGCATTAATTTTAAACAAAGAAATTAAAGCAACAAACTATCAAATAGATACTTATAAAAAGAAAATTTATATTTATGGAATTTCACTTACCAAAGATGAAAAGAATCTTGTTATCACAGAGGCAAAAGAAATCTTAGATGTCGAAGATGTGATTGCTAGTATTTTATTAGTTGATAATTTAAGAATTAAAAAGAATTAATTTTTCTTATAATCAATTACATCTGCTGAATAAGCGGCAATTGATGCTAAATTCAATATATCGGAAGTCGATGATCTTAAAGGGGCTATCTCAATTGGCAAACCTAGACCAATTAATAAAGGTCCAATTACCTTTGCTCTACTCATTGACTTTATCATCTTATATGAAATAGCAGCACTATGTTGGCTAGGCATTATCAAGACATTTGAACTACCAACTATCTCTGAAAACGGGTAAAGTTCTTTATACATTTCCTCCAAAGCAACATCTGGCTGCATTTCACCATCAAATTTAAAATTAACTTTATCAGTTTTTAAAATTTCGACAGCATCACTCAGTCGTTTTGTTCTATCTGTAGCTGGCTCTCCAAAAGTAGAGTGAGATAAAAAAGCAACTTTTGGATCAAAACCAAATAATTTTGCTACTCTTGCAGCTGATTTTGCCATTTCAGCTAGTTGTTTTGCGTCTGGGTATTCTATAACTGATGTATCACATATAAAGATTGTTTTACCTCTATTTACAACCAAATTTAATCCAAACATAATTTCACCAGGTCTAGGATCAACAACTTTAACTATTTTTTCAAGTGAGGATGAATATCTTCTTGTGTTCCCAGTTATCATTGCATCTGCGTCCTGACATGCAACCATGCATGATGCCCAAATCACTCTATCATTTCTGACAAGTCTATCACAATCCCACTCCAACATTCCCTTTTCTCTTTGGAGTTTTTTAAATAAATATTTTACATATTTTTCTCTTTTAGCAGTGTCTTTTGAGTTTACAATTTCAATATCAAAATTTTCATTATAACCAATTTTTTTTATTTGATTTTTAATTAGCTCCTCTTTTCCAACTAGAATGGGTATACCCAAGTCGGAGTTTTTGAAAGCTATCGCAGCTTTAAGAGTATTTTCATCCTCACCATCAGCAAAAACAACTTTTTTTTGTTTTTTCTTAATATAACTATTTACTCCTTGCATGATTGTTACTGTTGGATCTAATCGTTGCTTAAGTTGATCTTTATAAACATCGAAATTATCAACTTTTTTTCTTGCAACTCCAGTATCAATAGCAGCTTTTGCAACTGCAGCCGGTATAAAACTAATTAATCTTGGATCGAATGTTGATGGAATTATATAATCTTTTCCATAGTGAGGTCTTTCACCTCCCATTGCTGCAATGACTTCATCAGGCACATCTTCTTTAGCTAGTTTTGCGATTGCATGTGCAGCTGCAATTTTCATCTCTTCATTAATTGTTTTTGATCGTACATCTAATGCACCTCTAAAAATATATGGAAACCCTATTAAATTATTTACTTGATTAGGGTAATCTGATCTTCCAGTCGCTATAATTGCATCATCTCTTACTTCTTCAATTTCTTCAGGTGTAATTTCTGGGTCAGGGTTAGCACATGCAAATATAATTGGATTCTTTGCCATTTTTTTAACCATGTCTTTAGTTAACGCTCCTTTCGCAGATAAGCCTAAAAAAACATCTGCATTAGTAATAGCATCATCTAGAGTTCTATCTTTTGTTTCAATTGCATGACTTGATTTCCATTGGTTCAAATTATCTCGACCTCTGTAAATGACCCCTGTTCTGTCTACCATTGTAATATTTTTTTGGGGTACACCAGTCTTTTTAAATAAATTAGCGCAAGCCATAGCTGAAGCTCCGGCACCATTGACAACTATTTTAACTCTATCAATTTTTTTTTTACTAATGTCTAAAGCATTAATAAGTGCTGCAGTTGTAATAATTGCAGTTCCATGCTGATCATCGTGAAATACAGGTATATCAAGTATTTCTTTAAGCTTTTCTTCAATAATAAAACAATCAGGAGCAGCAATATCCTCAAGATTAATACCCCCAAAACTTGGAGCAAAATTTTTTATACTATTTATGATTTCATCTGGATTTTCGGAGTCTATCTCTAAATCAATAGAGTCAATATCAGCAAATCTTTTAAATAAAACAGCCTTACCTTCCATCACTGGTTTAGATGCTAATGCACCTAAATTTCCCATTCCCAAAATTGCTGAGCCATTACTAATTACTGCAACAAGGTTTCCTTTACTTGTATAATCAAACGCAGCCTCAGGATTATCACTAATTGCTCTTACAGGAGCAGCAACACCAGGCGAGTATGCTAAAGCCAAATCTCTTTTTGTCGTCATATTTTTTGAGGAAGATATTTCAATCTTGCCTGGCTTTTTACCTTTGTGAAAATCTAAAGCTTCTTTATCTGTGTAATGATCAATTTTTGTTTTTTTCATTTATGCTAATTAGGTGTACAAATGGGGTAAAATTAAGACTAATATGATTTATGAATTTAGTTAAGTCAACAGGGACTTTTGGTTTTTATACTATTATCAGTAGATTACTTGGTTATTTAAGAGATGTTTTGATAGCGATCTTTCTCGGAACAAGTTTTTTAGCAGATGTATTTTTTGTAGCATTCAGAATACCTAATACTTTTAGAAGATTATTTGCAGAAGGAACTTTTAATGCAGCTTTTATACCAAGTTATACTTCAGAATTAGTAAAAAAAAAAACTGGATCACAAAAATTTGCTAATGAAATTTTCAATTTATTATTTTTAGGTCTATTGTTTTTGGTTTTGATTATAGAAATTTTCATGCCATTTTTTGTGAAGCTAATAGCGCCAGGTTTTGTTGATAATTCAGAAAAAATTCAGCTTGCTGTCAATCTTACAAGGATAACAATGCCATTTTTAATGTTTGTGAGTCTATCTTCTTTTTTTGCTGCAATTCTAAATTCTCACAATAAGTTTGCTGCTGCCTCTGCAGCTCCAGTAATCCTTAATATAGTCTTGATTGGAATTTTATTTTTTGGCAAATTTCTTAACGACGAGCTAGTTTATTATTTATCATATGGAGTTTCTATTGCAGGATTATTACAACTTGTTTTTTTATATCAATTTACAAAAAAATTTTATTTTATAAGACTTAATTTTAATTTTAAAATTGATAATAAGGTAAAATTTTTTTTCAAAAAACTTTTACCTAGTATTTTCTCATCTGGTGTTACACAAATCAATATTCTTGTGGGTACTATAATTGCATCTTTTCAAGCCAGTGCTGTATCTTATTTATATTATGCTGATAGGATTTATCAAATAAATCTGGCAATTGCAGGAATTGCGATAGGCGTGGTTGTTCTGCCACAACTTTCAAAACATGTTTTTTTAAAAAAGAAAAATAAAATACTTTTATTACAAAACAAAGCACTTGAGCTTAGTATGTTTTTAAGTCTACCAGCTTCAGTTGCTTTAATTGTAGGATCAGAACAAATTATTTCTGCATTATTTGGTTATGGTTCTTTTGATCAGTTGTCAGTGTCTAACTCGGCAAAGGCACTTTACTATTTTGGATTAGGATTACCTGCTTTTGCTTTGATTAAAGTATTTTCCACTTTCTTTTTCGCAAATCAGGATACTAAAACACCATTTTATATTTCATTATTTTCAGTAATTTTAAATATATTAATTAGTGTTTATTTTTTTAGAGAAATTGGTTTTATAATCATTCCTATAGCTACGACAATTTCATCATGGTTCAATGCAATAATATTATTTGTTTACTTAAAAAATAAAGATTTATTTAATTTTAATGAATTATTTTTCGCCAAATTAATAAAAATACTTCTGGCATCTATATTAATGGGAATTTTTTTTAATTATTTGATTTTGTTTTTTCAAAATAAATTGATTTATGAATATAATTTTAAATCTTTTTATTTGATACTTTCAGCTTTTTTAAGTCTTATATTCTATTTGAGTTTTTCATTATTTATCAAAGCTTTTAAATATGGTGATATTAAACTAAAGTATTAAATATGGGAAAAAAAATTTTTTCAGGTGTTCAACCTACTGGAAATCTTCATCTTGGAAATTATTTGGGAGCAATTAAAAATTTTGTAAAACTTAACAATGAAGATCAAAATAAGTGTGTGTTCTGTGTTGTTGATCTTCATGCGATAACAGTTACTCAAGATCCAAAAAAATTAAAAGATAATATTTATGAAACTGTAGCAACTTTTATTGCTTGTGGTATTGATCCTAAAAAAAGTATTATCTTTAATCAATCAAGTGTGAGTGCTCATTCAGAAACAGCCTGGATATTAAGTTGTGTTGCTAGAATGGGATGGCTTAATAGAATGACCCAATTCAAAGAGAAAGCCGGAAAAGATAAAGAAAAAGCAAGTATCGGTCTTTATTCTTATCCTGTTTTAATGGCAGCAGATATTTTGTTATATGACACTACCCACGTACCTGTTGGAGATGATCAAAAGCAACATTTGGAACTTTGTCGAGATATAGCTCAAAAATTTAATAATGATTTCAATGCTGACAATTTTTTTAAAATTCCTGATCCATTAATTCAAAAAGAGTTTTCAAGAATTATGAGCTTGAGAGATGGTACAAAAAAAATGAGTAAATCTGAATTATCAGATCTGAGCAGGATAAATTTAACAGATGATAAAGACCAAATAATAAATAAAATCAAAAAAGCAAAAACTGATACTTTGCCATTACCATCCGCTAGTGCAGATTTAGAAAAAAGACCCGAAGCAAAGAATTTAATGGGTATTTATTCTAGTTTAATGGATGTAAGTTTAGAGGATACAATAAATAAGTTTTCTGGAAAAAATTTCTCAGAATTTAAAGAAAATTTATCACAAGTTATAGTTGATAAAATTTATCCAATATCTTTGGAAATTAAAAAGTTGTTAAGTGAAAAAAAATATTTAGATAAAATACTATTAGAGGGAACTCAAAAAGCAGATAAAATAGCTTCAGAAAAGGTAAAAAAAATCCAAGAACTTGTTGGTTTTTAGGATTTTTTTATTAACAAGTTTCATTTTTACAATTATTGATTATATATAAATCATGTTTGTTCAAATCGAGATAACGCCGAACCCAAATTCTTTAAAATTTTTACCAGGTAAGAATGTTTCAAATAAAGGGTCATTTGAAATTACACAAAAAGATCAAACTAATAATGAATTAGTTAAAAATTTGCTCTCCATAAATGGTGTTGAAGGCATTTTTCTAGGTAAAGATTTTATCTCAATAAATAAATATGATGAAGCATCATGGGATGAAATTAAACATATAGTAATTTCTTTAATCAATGATTTTTACTCTAGCGGAAAAGATTGTGTTGTTGAAAATACCTTAATTGAAAATAATGAAAATTTAAAAGATATAGAAAAAAAAATAGTTAAAATATTAGATGAAAAAATCAGACCTGCAGTTGCGAAAGATGGTGGAGATATTAAATTTAAAGAGTTTAAAGATGGTATTGTTAAAGTGCAGCTCCAAGGGAGTTGTTCAGGTTGTCCAAGTTCAACTATGACATTAAAACAAGGTGTACAAAATCTTCTTTGTCACTATCTACCACAAGTTAAGAAGGTTGAGGCTCTTTAAATGTTTAAATTTAAATTTAAAAATCTAAGATTTTTAAACCAATTGATTTTTTTTAAGTCAAAATTTTATTTTGTTAGAATGAGAAGAAAGAACTTAAAAATGTTTAAGTTTTTTGATGATAGACGAATTGGTGCAATCCCAAGAATATTTTTAACAAGTATTTTTGTTGTTTTTTCATTCTATCATATTCCATCAATAATTAATTTTGCTAATAAGCAACTTTTAGAAGACAAAGAATTTCAAAATAATTCAAAAGCCATTCTAGCATATACACTTAATAAAAAAGAGGGTGTCGAGTTTGATGGAGGAGAATTAAATGAAAAAGATTTGTTAATCGATATTTTTAGTTTGAACGATCTTGAAACAGACACAGTAAGATTAAATGCATCTACAATTAAACAATTATTTCAAGACACCGATTATAAACTAGATGATGTAAGGGAAACAAAGTTAGTTAAGCCTGTAGCATTAACTTTACTTCCTGGTGAAATAAAAATGATCGAAAGTACCAAGAAAAGAAAGGAGTTTTTTATTCAAATTGTTTTACCTTTAGTCTTAAAAGAAAATAATAATATTAGATTAGATCGAAAGACCTTGTTTAAAATTATAAATAAAAGCAATAATACTAAATTAGAAAAAAAATGGCTTGAAAAAAAATACAAACAGTATGGAGTAACATCTAAAGATTTAACAACACTCAAAATCAGGATGGATGAAATACCAGTTTCTTTAGCACTTGCTCAAGCTGCGAAAGAAACAGGATGGGGAACATCAAGATTTGCACAAGAGGGTAATGCACTTTTTGGGCAATGGACTTGGTCTGGTGAGGGCTTAAAACCTAAAGAGGCTGATGAGAACAAGGGTCATAAAGTCATGAAATTTAATGTATTACAGGCCTCGGTTAGAGCTTATCAAAGAAATTTAAATACCCATCGATCATATAAAAATTTTAGATTAGCAAGAGCACATTTAAGAGATAATAATCAACCTTTAGATAGTTTGATTCTTTCTCAATTTTTGAAAAATTATGCTGAAACAGGAAATCAATATGTGGAAGTTTTGCAAAAAATTATTAATCAAAACAATTTAAAAGATTTTGATGATGCTAAGTTACTTCCTTCAAGCAAAGAACTTGAAAGTTTAATTTAATTTTCCATTATAACAAATTGGGTTCCAAACCAACGCCACTTGCCATCATCATTTAAGGAACAATTTATTCTTCCGCGTCTTGGTAAAAATTTAGACTCGAAATTGATATAAAGAATATTTTTTTCGAATACTAAATTTGGTTGGCCCCATGAACCACCATCATTTGAATAACAATTGATATTTTTAATATTTTTTTGATTATCAAAAAATTCCACAATTAATTTAGGTGGATTATCATTATTTTCTAATTTCTTTTCTACTGGTTTAAGAGATTTGTATTCTAGAGGGTTATAATTTATTAGTGAGTTAAATCGTTTTAAATCTCCATACTTTTCATTTATCGGAAATCTTGGTAATTCAAATTTATCTTTATTGTTATCGATTATTCCAGAGTGTTGTCCAAAAGCAATTTCAAAATTTTTTGATATATAATTTTTCATAAAAAGTGAATATTCACCAAAAGGATATGAAAATATTGGTGGCACATACCCCAGTTTATCTTTAAAAATTTCAGTTGCTGTTTCTATATCGTTTATGAATTCTTTTTCTGTCATATCAATTAAATATTCATGTGTATGTGAATGGTGTCCTATATAGCCTATATCTGAGTCATCAATTTCTTTAATTTCATCCCAAGTCATATACCCTTTTTTACCTACAGGTTCAGTAGATACAAATAAGATGAATGGAATTTTATTTTTTTTAAGATATGGCCAGGCCTCATTATAAAATGATTTAAATCCATCATCAATTGTAATTAAAATTTTCTTATCTTTTTTTACTTTATTTAATTCATTTAAAAAATTGTTAGGGTCATAAAATTCATAGCCTTGATTTTTAATGATTTTCATTTGCTCATCAAACATATTCATTCTTATATTTGTTGATGGATATTTATTTTCATTAAATCGATGATACATTAATGATAAAACACCACTGTCTCTAGAATAAGATTTGATATTATTCTCTTGTGAAATAGAATTAACTAGAAAAATAAATTGTAAAATGAATAAGCTAATTATAGATGCCGCTAAAGATAAAATTTTTTTAATGATCATTAATAATGATATTAATTACAGCATTACACATGAAAATTCCAAAATAAATTACGAAAAATTATCAATTCTAATTAATGATTTTTTAAATAAAAAAAATTTAGATTTAGATAAAGTTTCTCAAATTTATGTAAATCGAGGTCCAGGAAGTTTTGCGGGGATAAGAAATTCTTTATCAGTTGTTAAAGCTTTTCATTTAGCCAATAAAATTGATTATTATTGTTATAGTTTAGAGGATTTTAGTGAAAAAAATGAGGTTAAATACGAAAATATCCCAAAACTTTGCGATAAATTGAAAGTTGAAAAAAATTTGATAAATCCTATTTATTTGAGTTAAAATCAATTATGCCAGATACAATTGAACAACAATGTTTATCTAAAGGGGTAAAATTAACTGATCAGAGGCGAATTATTGCAAAGGTTATTTCAGAGTCAAAAGCCGCTTATGGTGAGTCTGATCATCCAGATGTTGATGAGTTATATAGTCGTGTATCAAAAGTTGATCCAAAAATAAGCATAGCTACAGTTTATAGGACAGTTAAGCTTTTCGAAGAAGCAGGAATTTTAACTAAACATGATTTTAAAGGTGGTAAGGCTAGATATGAAGCAATGATAGAGAGTCATCATGATCATTTGATTGATATAAAATCTGGTGAAATAATTGAATTTGTAGATGAAGAAATTGAAGAGTTGCAAAAAAAAGTTGCAAAAAAATATGGTTATAAGTTAGTAGATCATAAACTTGAGTTATATGGTGTCAAAGTAAACTCAAAAGATGAATAAAAAGATATTTATCAAAACTTTCGGTTGTCAAATGAACGAATATGACACTAACAGAATATTCGATGCTGTGAGAGAAATAGGTTTTGTAAAAACTGAAAATCTAGATGAGTCTAATTGTTATCTACTTAACACGTGCCATATTCGGGATAAAGCTAAAGAAAAAGTTTATCATGAGATTGGACGGATTAAAAAAAATTTTAGATCACGAAAAAAACCAATTGTTATAGTTGCTGGATGTGTTGCTCAGGCTGAAAATGAGGAAATGATCAAAAGAGAACCATATATTGATATCGTGATTGGACCGCAAGCCTATCATAAAATAAATGACAAAATTGAAGAATTTTTATCCAAACAAAAAAAAATAGACGAAACCGAATTTGATGCCATCACAAAATTTGATTATTTAGATGATATTAAGAACTCATCAAAAAAAATTTCTTCATTTTTAACTATTCAAGAAGGCTGTGATAAATTTTGCCATTTCTGTGTAGTACCATTTACAAGAGGTCCAGAATATTCAAGACCATTCAAAAAAATATTAAAAGAAGCAGAGAATTTGTCAGAAAATGGAGTTCGTGAAATAACACTACTAGGTCAAAATGTTAATGCTTATAATTATGAAAATTACAGATTGTCAGATTTAATTTTAGAAATAGAAAAGTTGGATGGAATTAAAAGAATTAGATATACAACTTCTCACCCAAGGGATATGACAGAAGATCTTATCAATGTATATGGTGTTTCAAAGAAGTTAATGCCTTTAGTTCACCTGCCCGTTCAAAGTGGATCTGATAAAATCCTAAAATCAATGAATAGAAAACATCAAATAAGTGATTATGTTAATATTTACGAAAAACTTCAAAAAATTAACCCAAAAATAAAGTTATCGAGTGATTTTATAATTGCCTATCCGGGCGAGGATGAGAAGGATTTTAATGAAACATTTGATTTAATTAAAAAAATTGAATTTATAAATTCTTTTTCTTTCATATTTAGTCCAAGACCAGGAACAACTGCAGCAAATTTTGAGTTAATTGATAAAAAAATTTCACTTACGAGATTAGAAAAAGTTCAAAAACAATTATTTACCAATCAAATTAATATGAATAAATCGCTTGAGGGTAAAGAAATAAATGTTTTAGTTGAAAATAAAATAGATGGTGGCACAAAGTTTTTTGGTCGATCTGAATATATGACTTCAGTTATTTTTGATGGTAATGATTTAGATATGGGAAATGTTATAAAAGTAAAAATAAATAGCAGTAATCAAAATACATTGTTTGGTAAAAGCTTAGAAAATTCAGAACAAAGAGTGGCTTAAATTTGAGTAATACTATTAAAAAAGATATTAATTCATCTCTAAAATTTGTTTATTCAGAAAATAATTCAATTAGTGTAATTTTTCACGAAAATGACCTCCTGATGGGAGTAGTTGGTGAATTTAACCAAAACTTGAAAGAGTTAGAAAAAATAACTAATTCAAGTATTTATTCCAGGGGAAATTCAATCTTAATCAAATCAACTTCAGAAAAAAATGAAATTTTGAAGAATGCAATTCAATTTCTTGCAAACCAATTTAAAAATAATGGTAGTATAGAACAAAAAGATATTTTATCCTCTGTTGATCAATTTATGATAAATGAAAAGGTAAAAAATACTAACGTTACTGATATAATCAAAACTCCAAAAAAATCTATAATTCCAAGATCAGAAAAACAAAAAGAGTATGTAAGAGCGTTGAGACAAAATGAAATAATAATATCTGCTGGACCTGCTGGTACAGGAAAAACCTTTCTTGCTGTTGCTGTAGGTTTAACAATGTTGTTAGAAAAAAAAATAGAGAGGATTATACTTTCTAGACCTGCGGTTGAGGCAGGTGAGAGATTAGGATTCCTACCAGGAGACATGAAAGAGAAAGTTGATCCATATCTACGTCCTTTGTATGACTCTTTGTATGATTTGTTTCATTATGAAAAAATTCAGAGAATGATAGAAATTGGCGACATTGAAATTGCTCCTTTAGCTTTTATGAGAGGAAGAACTTTAAAAAATTCTTTTGCAATTTTAGATGAAGCTCAAAATGCCACTGATACACAAATAAAAATGTTTCTTACTAGGATAGGTGAAAATTCAAAAATAGTTGTAAATGGTGATCCTACCCAAATAGATTTACCTAACAAAAAAATGTCAGGTTTAGAAAGATCAAAAAAGATATTATCACATTTGAATGAGATTGCAGTTATAGACTTTAATCATTCAGATGTTGTGAGGCATCCTTTAGTTTCAAAAATTGTGAAAGCGTACAACAATAATGATCAAAGTTAATGTGCTCTCAGAAGAAAATTCTTGGTCAAAAAAGATAAAAAAAAAAGAATTATTTTTTAATAAAATATGTAACAAGTTTCCAAAAAAATATAGATTTATCAAAAAAAAAATCTATTTAACGCTACTACTATCAAATAATAAAACAATTAAAACTTTAAACAAAAAATTTAGAAATAAGGATAAACATACCGATGTACTTTCTTTTCCATTTAATAAAAAACAAAAAAAATTAAAAGAAAATTATCTTGGTGACATAATTATAAGTTTTAATTATATGAATAAGCCAAAAAATTTAGACAATTATGAATTTAAAATAAAAACAATAAAAATTTTTATACATGGTTTTCTACATTTATTGGGTCATGATCATCAAAAAAGTAAAGAGTATAAACAGATGTTAAATGAAGAAAAAAAAATTTTTAGATCTATAGAAAAAACTTCCATTTTAAATTGAAAAAAAATTTTATATTTGAAACTTTATTGATAATTTTTTTAGGAAGCTTAACTTCCTTAAGTTTACCCCCTTATAATTTTTTTTTTTTAAATTTTTTTACATTTAGTGTTTTCTTTATTTTTTTATTTCAGAGACTAAAACAAGGAATTAAAAAATCCTTTTATTATGGATGGTTGTTCGGTTTTAGTTATTTTTTATCTAGTTTGTATTGGTTAACTATATCTTTAAGTTTTGATCAAAGTTTTAATTTTTTAATTCCTATATCTTTAATTGCCATCCCAGCATTTTTAGGTTTATTTTATGCATTATGTATTGCTATATTTTATCTATACAAACCGAAAAATATACTAAGTGCTTTTTTCCTATTTTCTCTTTTGTTTGGTTTAATAGAGTTTATTAGAGGAACAATTTTAACTGGGTTCCCTTGGAACTTGGTAGTTTACAGTTTTTCTGAAATTATTAGTTTCCTAAGCATTTTGTCAATAATAGGAACTTATTCATTAAATCTTATAGCAATAAGTTTTTTTACAGCTCCCGCCCTCTTCATATTTAGAAAATCAAAAAAAGAAGTGGTTGTGTGTATCTTTTTACTGCTATTACCTATCTCTTTTTATACATACGGAGAATTTTTAAAAAAAAATTTTTATAATAGTAAAGAGAAAGAACTTCCTTTTGTGGTTAGGGTAATTGGAGCAAATATAAGTTTAGATAGGTACTATAAAAATGTTAATGCTGAGAGTGTGATTAATGAGCTAATTTCAATTAGTTCACCCATTGAAGAAAAAAAGACATTTTTTGTATGGCCAGAGGGAATAATACCCAACACTTACGAAGATCAATTAGATTTATACAATGACATATTTGAAAAATATTTTAGTGAAAATCACTTAATCGGTTTAGGACTAGTAAGCAGAAAGACTATGGACAATGATTACAATTATTACAATTCATTTTCAATATTTGATAGTAAAGTAAATTTAATTGAAAATTATAACAAAATTAAACTTGTACCTTTCGGTGAATTTGTTCCTCTTGAAAATATTCTTAACAAATTTGGTTTAAAAGCAATCACAAATAATATTGGATCATTTGATAAAGGTGTAAATAGAAAAATTATTAAAATCCAAGATGATCTTAAACAAATAAATTTTTTGCCATTAATTTGTTATGAAATTATATATAGTGGAAATTTGACTAAAAATTTTGATTTTGATTTTATATTAAATATTTCAGAGGATGGATGGTTTGGTAAATCAATTGGACCCAAACAACATTTTATCCATAGTAAATTTAGAGCAGTCGAAAATGGAAAGTATATAATTAGATCATCTAATAACGGGATGGCAGCAATTATAAATCCATTAGGTTATATTGAGAATAAAGTAGATTATGGAATTTCAGGTTACATTGATTTAGAAGGCATAAGAGATTTAAAACCAACATTGTTTTCTAAATATGGAAATAACATATTTTTCATATTAATTTTGTTGTATATTATTTTAACTTTTTCATTTAATAGGACTAAAAATGAGTAATTTAAAAAATTTTCTTTTTACAAGTGAGTCTGTTTCAGAGGGACACCCAGATAAAGTATCGGATAGGATATCTGACATGGTGGTAGACACTTATTTATCTAACGATCCATATTCGAGAGTTGCATGTGAAACTCTTACAACTACAAATAAAGTTGTATTAGCCGGTGAGGTCAGAGGACCAGAAATTAAAAAAGATGATTTAATCAATAAGGTAAGAGAATGCATTAAAGATATTGGATATGATCAAGATGGTTTTACCTGGAAAGAAGCTACAAAAATAGAAAGTCATCTTCATTCACAATCAAGTGACATTGCTATGGGAGTAGACTCTTCAGGTAATAAAGATGAGGGTGCAGGAGATCAAGGTATTATGTTTGGCTATGCCTGTAATGAAACTGATGTTTTAATGCCAGCACCAATTCACTTTTCACATAAAATTTTAAGGTTAATGGCAGAAGATAGGAAATCAGGCAGATTAAAAAATATTGAGCCAGATTCTAAAAGCCAGGTAACATTTGAATACGAAAATGGTAAACCGTCAAAAGTTAAATCAGTTGTAATATCTTCTCAGCATACTCCAAATGTTAACCAAGAACAGGTTAAAGAATTATTAAGACCATATTTAATAAACTCTATACCAAAAAATTTTTTGGAGGGTTTTAATGAAGATGAATTTTATGTAAATCCAACTGGAAATTTTGTAATAGGTGGCCCAGATGGAGATTGTGGCTTAACAGGTAGAAAAATTATTGTAGATACTTATGGTGGTGCTGCTCCACATGGTGGAGGAGCTTTTTCTGGAAAAGATCCAACTAAAGTTGACAGGTCTGCAGCTTATGCAGCAAGGTATATTGCTAAAAATGTTGTTGCCTCAAAGATCGCAGATAAATGTTTAATTCAGTTAGCTTATGCGATTGGTATTTCAAAACCATTATCTATTTATGTAAATCTTTTTGATAATGATTTAGACAAAAATAAATTTGTTGAAGATAAGATTAAACAAAGTTTTGAT
Organism: uncultured Pelagibacteraceae bacterium; assembly: GCA_902550055.1. GTDB lineage: Bacteria > Pseudomonadota > Alphaproteobacteria > Pelagibacterales > Pelagibacteraceae > Pelagibacter. The sequence continues at coordinate 57,663 of CACCXU010000002.1, forward strand.
CTTAGCCCAAGAGGAATAAGAGAGATGTTGGGGCTCAATAAGCCTATATATGAAAAAACATCTGCATATGGGCATTTTGGAAGGGAGCCAGATAAAGAAGGTGCTTTTTCCTGGGAAAATACCAACAAATCTGACATTTTTTTAAAATAGTTTTTATTGAAAAATAAAAAAAAACTTTTATATATGCATTTACATTGTTGAATTATCAAAATGGGCTTTGGCCCATTTTTTTTTGGATTAAACAAAATTATGTTAAATAAAAGAGCAGATAAACTTGAACTACTAAGAATCGCAGAGGCAGTAGCTTTAGAAAAATCAATTGATAAAGAACTTATTATTAGTTCAATGGAAACTGGGATTGCTAAAGCGGCAAAGTCTAAATTTGGTCAGGATAACGAGATTAAGGTAATAATTAATAGAGATAACGGCGATATTGAAATTTTTAGAAAATTGATTGTTACAGAAAATCCAGAAAATACAAACACTGAGATCAAATTAGAGGATGCAATTATATTGAATGAGATTAATAAAGACAAAGTAATCGGTGATGAGGTTTTACAACCACTACCATCATTTGATTTCGGAAGAATAGCTGCTCAAACGGCAAAACAAGTAATTAATTTTAATGTTAGAGAGGCAGAGCGAGAAAGACAATTTAATGATTTTATTGATAAAAAAGACTCGATATTAAGTGGAATAGTGAAAAGATTAGAGTTTGGTAATGTAATCGTAGACCTTGGAAGAACAGAAGCAATAATACAAAAAAACGAAATTATACCAAGAGAGAATATAAAAGCTGGAGATAGAATTAAAGCTTACTGTTTCGATGTAAGGCGAGAACCTCGTGGGCAACAAATTTTTTTATCAAGAGCTCACCCAAAATTTATGGAAAAACTTTTTGTTCAAGAAGTTCCTGAAATTTATGATGGTCTGATTGAAATTAAATCATCTTCCAGAGATCCAGGAAGTAGAGCAAAAATTTGTGTTAAAGCAGTTGATACTTCATTAGATCCAGTTGGAGCATGTGTAGGAATGAGAGGATCGAGAGTTCAAGCGGTTGTTAATGAATTACAAGGTGAAAAAATTGATATTGTAAATTGGTCTGAAGATCCTGCAATATTAGTATCTAATGCTTTATCTCCAGCTGAAGTGCAAAGAGTAAATGTAGATTTAGAAAGAAAAAAATTAGATGTAATTCTTACTGAAGAAAATTTAAGTAAAGCTATTGGGAGAAGAGGACAAAATGTAAGGCTCGCTACAAAATTATTGAATTTTGAAATAAATATTATGACAGATGCAGAGGACTCAGAAAGAAGACAATTAGAGTTTAAGGAGAAAACAGAAAATTTTGTTAAGAATTTAGAGTTAGATGAAACACTTGGACAACTTCTTGTGGCCGAAGGTTATTCCACCATTGATGATATAAAAGATAGTTCGGCAGAAAATTTATTAAAAATTGAAGGCATAGAGGAAGAAACTGCAAAAGCTTTGATAGAGAGAGCAAAAGAGTTTCATCAAAAAGATCAAGAAGATATTTCTGAAAGGATTAAAGAATTAGGTTTGGATGATGGACTAATTAATTTAAAGGGGTTAACTCCTGGAATGTTGGTCACCTTAGGTGATCAAAAAATCCTTACACTGCAAGATTTTGCTGATCTAGCATCAGATGAGTTAACTGGTGGATACGATGTAGTAAAAGGTGAAAGAGTAAAAATTCAAGGTTATCTAGAGGATTTTGCCTTATCTAAAGAAGAAGCAGATGGACTGATTATGTCTGCAAGAAAAATTATTTATGAAGATTGAGAGATGAGCTATGGAAAAAAAAACAAAATTAACAATATCAGGTGGCATAGCCAAAAAGTCTGTCAAAAATATAGATAAAGCAAAAAATCTTGGAAAAAATTCTGTAATAATTGAAAAACAAACTGGTAAATTTACTAGTAGACGTGGATCATTTAAGTCAAACCCATCAAAGATTAAAAATAATTTTACCAGTAATAAAGGAACTTTCGGTAAACCGAATTACATCCCCAAATCACCGCCACTAACAAGTGATTTTGAAAGACGTAAATTAGCTGAGCAAAGAGCCACCAAAAGACTTAAAGAGGAAAATGAAAATAAGAATAAAAAATCGATAAAATCCAATACCAAAAAAAGAGAATTAAAATTAACAGTTTCCAGAGCTTTGAGTGATCAAATTGAAGCTAGAGAACGAAGTTTAGCTTCTGTTAAAAGAGCAAGACAAAAAGAAAATAGAAGTCTAACTAAAGAGGAAGCTCAAGAAAATTTGAAGCCTGTCAAAAGAGATATAAATATTCCAGAGGTAATCACTGTTAGAGAACTTGCAAACAGAATGGCAGAACAGTCAAGTAATATAATTAAACATATGTTTGGGATGGGAGTAACAGTAACAATAAACCAAAATCTAGCGGCTGATACTGCAGAATATTTAGTTAAAGAATTTGGTCATAACCCAATTCGAGAGGAAAAAGCAGAGGAGATAATCCAAAAAATTAAAGCTTCAAGGACTGAAAATTTAAAGAATAGACCACCAATAATCACAGTTATGGGTCATGTAGATCATGGTAAAACTTCAGTTTTAGACGTCTTGAGAAGTGCAAATGTAGTATCAGGAGAGTTTGGAGGAATAACCCAACACATTGGCGCTTATCAAATAGACCATCAGTCTAATAAATTAACATTTATTGATACACCAGGCCATGCAGCTTTTACTGAAATGAGAGCAAGAGGATCAAAGCTTACAGATATTGTTGTTCTAGTTGTTGCTGCTGATGATGGTGTTAAACCTCAAACTATTGAGTCAATAAAACATGCAAAGGCTGCAAATGTACCAATAGTTGTAGCAATTAATAAATGTGATTTACCTGAGGCTGATCCACAAAAAATTAAAAACCAATTACTTGAACATGAATTAATAGCTGAGGATTTATCAGGAGACACTTTGATGGTAGAGATATCAGCAAAAACTAAATCAAACCTAGATAAACTTATTGATGCAATTATTCTTCAAGCTGAAATTCTAGACCTTAAAACTGATTTTGAGTCAAAAGCCACAGGGGTTGTTTTAGAATCGAAAATTGACATTGGAAGAGGACCAGTTGCAACAATAATTGTGACTACGGGAACTTTAAAAAAAGGAGATTTTTTTGTAAGTGGTCTAAAATGGGGAAAAATTCGAGCTATTATTAACGATAAGGGAAAAAATATTGATGAAGCTCTACCATCTTCTCCAGTAGAAATACTCGGCATAAATGGTGCTGCAAGAGCTGGAGATGATTTTATAGTTTTAGATGATGAGAAAGAGGCTAAAACTTTGAGTGAAAATAGAGCACAAGAGAGTAAAGATGGTAAAAATCCTTTAACATTTGCCACTCAAGAGTCTGCTTTTTCTAATAAGTCCACTGAAGAATTAAATCTTATAATTAAGTCTGATGTTCACGGATCCTCGGAGGCAATAAAAAATGCCATCAGTCAAATTGAGCATGATGAGGTAAAACCAAAGATAATTTTAGCCGATATTGGAATGGTAACTGAAACAGATGTGACTTTGGCAAAGGCCTCAAATGCAGTTTTGATAGCGTTTAACGTAAAGCCAAGCAAAGAAGCTAAAAAACTTGCTGAAAATGAAAAAATAGATATTTCATCATACAATATCATTTATGAGGTTTTAGATTTCGTAAAAAAAAGAATGTCTGGATTATTAACTCCTGATGTAGAAGAGAAAGTAATTGGAACTGCGCAAATTTTAGAAATTTTCAAAGTTTCAGGAGCTGGAAAAGTTGCTGGTTCTAAAGTAACCGATGGAGAAATTAATAGTAATTCAGACGTAAGAGTAATTAGAGATGGTGCAATAGTTTTTACGGGAAAAGTTGGAAGTTTGTTTAGAGAAAAAAACCAAGTAAAACAGGTTAACAATGGTCAAGAATGTGGGATTGCACTCAAAGATTACATGGATTTTAAAAAAAATGATACTATAGAGGCTTTTAATGTTACATCTAAAGAGAGGACAATTTAATGACAGATAGAATAGGTAAACCAATTTCACAGAGACAATTAAGAGTGGGTGAAATGATTAAACAATCTTTAAGCATGATTTTTATAAGAAATGAGGCTAAAGTTCCGAATTTAGAAACAAATTCTATAACAGTTACTGAAGTCAGAATGAGTCAAGATTTGAAAATAGCCAAAGCGTATGTACTTCCTCTCGGTGGAAAAAATGCAGAAGAAACTGTGAATACTCTGAAAGAATACTCATTTTTAATTAGAAAAATTTTATCTCAAAAAGTGGTGATGAAATTTTTACCAAAATTACTTTTTAGAAAAGACGAGTCATTTGAGTATGCTGAAAAAATAGAGAATTTAATTAAACAAACAAATAAATAGGAAAAAAAAGTATGAACAAAAAAGCTCAAGAGTTAGCAATGCATGAAAAGGATACTGGATCGTCTGAAATCCAAATTGCTTTGTTAACAGAAAAAATTGAAACGCTTTCAAAACATATCAAACAATTCAAAAAAGATAAACATTCATCTGTTGGATTATTGAGAGCGGTCAATAGAAGAAAAAAATTGTTAGATTATCTTAAAAGAAATAAGGTAGATTCTTACAAGAATGTCCTGTCGAAATTGAATTTGAGAAAATAAGAGTCAAGATAGATAGAACGGAATGGAACGAAACGAACGAAACGAAATGGAAATGAAATGTTTAACATATACAAGAAGGAAGTTGAAGTAGCAGGGAAGAAGATAAGTTTAGAAACAGGTAAAGTAGCAAGACAGGCAGACGGAGCAATTATTGCAACATGTGGGGAGACTGTAGTTTTAGCAACAGTCGTTGGAGCAAAAAAAGTGAATCCAGACATGGATTACTTTCCATTATCTGTAAATTATCAGGAAAAATACTATGCAGCAGGAAAAATTCCTGGTGGATATTTTAAAAGAGAAGCAAGACCAACTGAAAGTGAAACATTAATCTCAAGATTGATTGATAGGCCGATCAGACCATTGTTTCCAGATGAATTTAAAAATGAAGTCCAGTTGTTACCAACTGTAATTTCTTATGATAAAGAAAATGAGGCAGACATTTTATCAATTATTGCATCATCTGCAGCCTTAGCTATATCAGGAATGCCTTTTATGGGTCCCGTTGGAGCTTCTAGAGTTGGATATATTGATGGTAAATATGTTTTAAATCCGTCAAAAACTGAACTTGAAAAATCAAAATTAGATTTAGTTGTTGCTGGTACAAAAGATGCTGTGCTTATGGTTGAGTCTGAAGCAAGCGGGTTGACAGAGGAAGAGATGTTAAATGCGGTAAAATTCGGTCATGAAGGATTTGTTCCAGTGATTAAAATGATAGAGGAATTGGCTAAAGAATGTAGAAAACCTGATTGGATTGTTGAAAAAAAAGATTTATCTGAGGTAAAGAAAAAACTCGAGGAAACTTTTACTGCAGATCTTAAAAAAGCATTTGCGACAAGAGACAAACAAGACAGATCAAATCAAATTTCAGAAATTACTGATAAAGCAAAAAAACTTTATGAGGAAGATGAAAACTATACAGATCTTGATGTAAATTCTGAGCTAAAAAATCTTGAAAAAACAATAGTCAGAACAGATATTTTAAAAAATAAAAGTAGAATTGATGGTAGGGGCTTGTCTGATGTAAGGCCAATCTCATGTGAGGTTGGTGTTTTGCCAAGAACACACGGCTCTGCTTTGTTTACCAGAGGCGAAACGCAAGCAATCGTAACTGCCACATTAGGTACATCTGATGATGAGCAAAGAATTGAAAGCTTAGATGGATTACAAAGAGAAAGATTTATGCTTCATTATAATTTTCCACCTTTTTCCGTTGGTGAAACAGGAAGAATAGGAACTGGTAGAAGAGAGATAGGTCATGGTAAATTAGCATGGAGAGCTATTCACTCTTCATTACCTTCAAAAGAGTCATTTCCTTATACTTTTAGAGTAGTATCAGAAATTACAGAATCCAATGGTTCTTCATCAATGGCTACTGTTTGTGGAACATCACTTGCATTAATGGATGCGGGAGTACCAATAAAAGAACCTGTTGCAGGTATAGCAATGGGTTTAATTAAAGAGGGTGATGATTTTAGTGTGTTATCAGATATTTTGGGTGATGAAGATCATTTAGGCGATATGGACTTTAAAGTTGCTGGAACTAAAGATGGAATTACTTCACTACAAATGGATATCAAAATTACTGGTATTACTTTTGAAATTATGGAGCAAGCATTAAGCCAAGCTAAAGACGGGAGAGTTCATATTTTAGGAGAAATGAATAAAGCATTATCAGCATCAAGATCTGATGTCGGAAAACATACACCAAAAATGGAAAAAATTAATGTTGATAAGAAAGACATTGCTGCTGTTATTGGAAAAGGTGGTGCAACAATCAGGGAGATTGTTGAAAAATCAGGTGCCAAAGTCGATGTAAATGATGAGGGAGTCGTAACAGTTGCAGCTCCAGATGAAGAATCTAGAAACATTGCCATGCAAATGATTAAAGACATAACCGCCAAAGCTGAACTCAATAAAATTTATTCAGGTAAAGTTATGAAGATTATGGAATTTGGTGCATTTGTTAATTTTTTAGGAAAACAAGATGGACTTGTTCATATTTCAGAACTTGCAGATAAAAGAGTAGCTAAAGTTACCGATGTGGTAAAAGAGGGTGACGAAGTAAAAGTTAAAGTTATTGGTTTCGATAGAGGAAAAGTAAAACTTTCGATGAAACAAGCTACTGAATAAATTTAGGGGCACTTAGTAACAGAACGCCCCTGCTTATTAAGTGATGTTTTTAGGATCCGGCATTCCAACTTTATTATACCCGGCATCTACATAGTGAATTTCACCAGTGACACCGTTTGCAAGATCACTTAATAGATATAATGCTGAATTTCCAACATCATGGATATCTACGTTTCTTTTTAGGAAAGAATGATCTTCATTCCATTTATATAAGAATTTTGCATCTCCTATAGCTGAAGCCGCCAAAGTTTTAATAGGCCCAGCACTTATAGCATTTACTCTCATACCTTTACTACCTAGGTCTCTAGCAAGGTATTTTACACTAGCCTCTAAAGCTGATTTACAAACACCCATTACATTATAATTTGGAATAGCTTTGGTCGACTCGTAAGTTAAAGTTAACATACTACCACCTTTTTTCATTACTTTTGATGCTTCTTTTGCAACTTCAGTAAAAGAGAAACATGATATTAACATACTTCTTAAAAAGTTTTCTCTAGTGGTATTTAAATACTCACCTGATAGTTCTGATTTATCTGAAAAGGCAACTGCGTGAACTACAAAATCAATTTCATTCCATTTTAATTTTATATCCTCAAATAATTTTATTACGTCCTCCTTTTTTTCAACATCACAACTAAAAGTTATATTTGAGTTTAGTTTTTCTGCTAAGGGAACTACCCTTTTTTTTAAGGCATCACCTAAATACGTAAATGCTAGTTCAGCACCTGCTTCAGATAGTTTTTGAGAAATACCCCAAGCGATAGATCTCTCATTTGCAACACCCATTATCAATCCTTTTTTACCTTTCATTAAACTCATAATTATATTTTTTCAAAAATTAAAGCTGCGTTAGTTCCACCAAAACCAAAACTATTAGACATTATTGTGTTTAAAGTGGAATTAGTTTCAGTTTTTGAAACTATTGGAAATTTTTTAGCGTCCTCGTCCATTTCAGAAATATTTGCTGATCCAGCAATAAAATTATTTTTCATCATAATTAAACAATATATAGCCTCATGAACTGACGCAGCACCTAAAGGGTGACCGGATAAAGACTTTGTTGAACTTATTTTTGGAATTTCTTCCCCAAATGTTTCTTTAATAGCTTTTAGTTCAGTTATGTCACCCACTGGTGTAGAAGTTCCATGAGTATTAATATAATCAATTTTGTTTTTAGTGGTTGCCATTGCCATTTTCATACATCTGACAGCTCCTTCTCCAGATGGAGCTACCATGTCATATCCATCTGAGGTGGCACCATAACCTGTCAATTCCGCATAAATTTTGGCACCTCTAGCTTTTGCATGATCATATTCTTCTAAAACTAACACACCCGCTCCACCAGCTATTACAAAACCATCTCTAGTTTTATCATACGCTCTTGACGCTGATTGAGGTGTATCATTATATTTCGACGATAGAGCAGTCATGGCATCAAACATAGCTGTCATTGCCCAATGTATTTCTTCACTTCCACCAGCAAAAACAATATCTTGTTTACCCATTTGAATTAATTCCATTGAATTCCCAATACAGTGACCACTAGTTGCACATGCGGAACTCATTGTATAATTTGTCCCCTTGATTTTAAATGGAACTGCCAAAGTAGCAGACGCAGTGCTTGCCATGGTTCTTGGAACTATAAAAGGACCCATTAATTTTGGGGTTTTTGCTCTTGTTTTGTCCGCTGCTAAAATTACATTTTCAATTGAAGGCCCCCCAGATCCCATGACTATACCAGTACTAAAGTTGCTTACTTCTTTTTCCTCTAAACCCGAGTCTTTGATTGCCTCTTTCATCGCAATATAGTTATAAGCTGAGCCTGAACCCATAAATCTAATTGTTTTTCTATCTATATGATCTTCAAGTTTAATGTTTGGCTTGCCATGCACATGACTTTTTAAATTATGCTCTTTATATTCCTCAGCAAATGAGATTCCTGACTTTGAATTTAATAAAGATTGATAAACTTCTTCTTGATTATTGCCTAAACAGGAAACTACTCCTAAACCAGTTATTACAACTCTTCTCATTATTTGAATAACCCCACTTTTAAATTATCTGCTGAATAAATTTTTTTTTCATCTGCCAATAATATTCCATTAGCCAAACCAACTGTTGTACCACCAGGAGACATAATTTTTTTCATATCGATTTCATATTTGACTAATTTAACATTCTGTAAAACTTCTCCTGTAAATTTTACTGTACCAACGCCCAAGGCTCTGCCTTTTCCTGGATTTCCAATCCAGCCTAAATAAAATCCTACGAGTTGCCACATAGCATCAAGACCAAGACATCCTGGCATCACAGGATCTTCTTTGAAATGACAATCAAAAAACCAAAGGTCTTTCTTTATATCTAATTCAGCCTTTAAAGAACCTTTTTTAAAAGCACCATCCTTGTCATTAATTTCTGTAATTCTATCAAACATTAACATTGGTGGAAGCGGTAATTTTGCATTTCCAGGACCAAAAAGACCTCCGTTTCCGCAACTTATAAGTTCCTCATAAGAATAGGAGTTTTTTTTCATAAAATAGATCACCTTAATACTTGATTTTAAACCATTATAATATACATAAAGTTTAGAATTATTATAATTAACAATGTTAAAAAATAGCGAATTTGTTAGCAAATTAAGAAATTCTGGTCTTAGACCCACTAAACAAAGACTTAAAATTTGTGAAGTCTTATTTAATAGAGAAAAAACATTTCACTTTACCATTAATGATTTAGCAAAAAACATTTCAGAAAATTTTAATGAAAAAATATCTTTAGCTACAATTTACAATACAGTTCATGCTTTTAAGAATAAAGGATATTTAAAAGAAATTACGATCAGTAGCGATAAAAGTTATTTTGATACAAATATTACTAAACATCATCATTTTTATGATGAGGACACAAATTTACTAATAGATTGTAATGATAATGAAATTGGAAAAGTTAATATTAAAAATAATATTACAGGAAAAAAAATTAGTTCTGTTGAAGTTTTAGTAAGAGTTGCGAGTGATACTCAAAATCACAATTAAAAAATCTATTTTTCTAAATTAATATTATAATCATTCTAAACTGTTGACATTTAGTTTAGAATTATTATAAATTAAATATTCTAATAACCATGGGGGAATACAAAAATTATGAGTACTGAAAATTTCAAAAACAAGTCTTTTAAAGCCAATCAAATGAGCAAATGTCCTTTTACCGGTGCAGGAACACCTGCAAAGTTTTCTGCAGGAAGAGGTCAAACAGTAAGAGACTTTTGGCCAAATAGTTTAAATCTTAAAATTCTAAGTCAGCATTCAAATTTATCTAACCCTATGGATAAAAAATTTAATTATGCAAAAGAATTTAAAAAACTAAATTACAAAGCACTAAAAAAAGATTTAAAAAAATTAATGACAGACTCCCAAGATTGGTGGCCAGCAGATTATGGTCATTATGGTCCATTATTTATTAGATTAGCTTGGCATGCCGCAGGAACTTACAGAACTGGTGATGGTAGAGGTGGAGCAGGAACAGGTAATCAAAGATTTGCGCCACTTAATTCTTGGCCAGATAACGTTAACTTAGATAAAGCTAGATTACTTTTATGGCCTATTAAAAAGAAATATGGAAGAAAAATTTCATGGGCAGATTTATTTATACTTGTTGGAAACGTAGCTTTAGATTCAATGGGTTTTAAAACTTTTGGTTTCGGAGCTGGCAGAACTGATATTTGGGAACCAGAAGATGATATTTATTGGGGCTCAGAAAAAGAAATGTTAGGTGTGGAAAGATATAGTGGAAAGAGAGATTTGGAACAGCCATTAGGAGCTTCACATATGGGTTTAATTTATGTAAATCCGCAAGGTCCTGACGCTAATCCAGATCCAAAACTAGCAGCACATGATATTAGAGAGACATTTGGTAGAATGGCTATGAATGACTATGAGACAGCAGCATTAGTTGCTGGAGGACATACGTTTGGGAAATCTCATGGTGCAGCATCAGAGTCATTCAAAGGACCAGATCCTGAGGCTTCAAGACTTCAAGACCAGTCAACTGGGTGGAATAGTGGATATAAATCTGGAAAAGGTGTTGATACAATAAGTAGTGGTATTGAGGGCGCTTGGACTCAAAATCCAACTAAATGGGATATGGGGTATCTAGATTGTTTATACGGACATGAGTGGGAACTTACAAAAAGCCCAGCTGGTGCTCACCAATGGACTCCAAAGAAAAATGGGCAAGAGATTAAAATGGTCCCCGATGCACATCAAAAAGGTGTGCTTCATCCACCAATGATGCAAACAACCGACATATCGATGAAAGTTGACCCTAGCTATGGACCTATCACAAAACATTTTCACCAAAATCCAAAAGAATTTCACGATGCTTTTGCGAGAGCATGGTTTAAATTAACTCACAGAGATATGGGGCCAAGAGTTTGCTATCTTGGTAGTGAGGTTCCAAAAGAACAACTAATTTGGCAGGATCCAATTGATAAGCCTAAATATAAACTTAAATCAAAAGATATTAAAGATTTAAAAAGTAAAATCTCTAAATCAAAAATATCGATTCCGGATTTAGTTTCTACTGCATGGGCTTCAGCATCTACGTTCAGAGGCTCTGATAAAAGAGGTGGCGCTAATGGAGCAAGAATAATGTTGGAACCACAAAAAAATTGGAAAGTGAACAATCCAAAAAAATTATCGAATGTAATTAAAGCTTTAGAAAAAATTAAAAGCAAGTTCGATAGTAAAAAGAAAAGTGTTTCAATGGCAGACTTAATTGTGCTAGCTGGTGGTGTTGGTATCGAAATGGCTGCAAAAAAAGCTGGCTACAAAGTTCAAGTTCCATTTTCAGCTGGAAGGGGAGACGCAAGGCAAGATCAGACTGATATTAACTCATTTGGTCTTCTAGAACCACAAGCAGATGGTTTTAGAAACTACTTAAATGGTGGAGCTTCAAATGTTTCTGCAGAGGAAAAACTTGTTGATAAGGCTCAATTGATGGGTTTAACGGCTCCAGAAATGACTGCACTTGTGGGTGGTATGAGAGTGTTAAACACAAATTTTGATGGCTCAAAACATGGTATTTTTACTTACAGACCTGGTTCTCTTACTAACGATTATTTCATAAATCTTTTAGATATGAATACGACTTGGAAAGAGGAGGATAAATCTGAACAAACATTTGTTGGTAAAGATAGAAAAACTCAAAAAACTAAATGGAAGGCGACAAGAGTTGATTTAATTTTTGGTTCAAATTCTCAACTAAGAGCACTAGCAGAAGTTTATGCATGTGAAGATTCGGGTGATAAATTTGTTAAAGATTTTATCACAGCATGGGTAAAAGTTATGAATTCTGATCGATTTGATTTGAAATTAAACTAATCTTATAAAACAGGACAAAAAGATATGGGAACAGCAAATTTTGAGGACTTCTACGAAGTTCCTAATCTTAATTTTGATATATCAAAGTTAAGAAATGATTTGGATAAAGTTTTAAGAGCTAAAAAATTCAATTCTCCCGGGGTTACCCACTTTGGAGCAATACCATTAAACCAAATTCCAAACGATAGAAGTTCTATTGAGGGAAATAATATAAGAGGAAAATATTGGACAATTGCCGATGAAACTGGAAAAGAAGTTTCTCGAGATGTTGATATAGATGAGTCAAAATATACTCAATTGGTTCCTGAATTTGAAAATACTTATTTCAAAGAAGTTTACGACACTTTAAGTAAAAGATTTAAACTAGGTAGAGTTAGATTATTATTAAAAGAGCCAAGATCGACATTAAGCTGGCATAAAGATCCTGAATGTAGACTGCATGTACCCATCATAACTAATAAGGGCTGTTCAATGGTAATTGAAAATGTAGCAAAACACCTTCCAGCTGATGGTAAGGTATGGATAACAAATAATACAAAATATCATAATTTTTTTAATGGTGGAGAACAGGCTAGAGTGCACCTAGTTGCTTGTGTGCTTGATAGTCCGTTTAAAAAATAATGGAATTAACAACCGGCATATTCAAAGCTGCTGGACAAATTTACTCAAATAATAGAGGTTCAATTTTAAGAACCATTATTTATACAATTGGTCATTTTGTTATAGCTATAACTGTTTTAATGTTTGTTGCTGATGTCAGTTTTATGATAGCACTAACAGACGCAATAGTAGAACCAATAGCTAATTCTATATGGTATTTTATTTTAGATAAGTGGTGGGCGAGTAAATCAAAGAACTCTTAATCTAATACACCCCAAATATTGTCTGTCTTTATCCAACCTTCAAAATCATCTGTATTTATTTTGCACCAAATTCCATTGCATTTTTGAACTATTAGAACTCTTCCCCTTTTAATTTTAGCCAATGGTTTAGAAAAATTTGTTGGATTTTCGAATAAAATTTTATCTTTTGTGGGAATGATTGAATTTATTTTTTTTAATTGAGACCAATGTATCCATCCGCTGTTGTTTTTAAAATCAATTACTCTTCGCCAGTTCTCTTTTTTATCAATTTGCTTTAGAGGCAAATTCACTTTTTTATAAATAAACTTTATAGGAGATTCAAAACTCGGTCCATACCTTACATTCACCTTACTTTTCTTTAAAGACAAGAAAGTTTCTTGAGCACAACTTAATGAGGTAAAAGATAATAAAAATAAAGTTATAAGAGAAAGTTTAAATTTTTTTTTTAACATCTTTTAACTTTTTAAATTTAATTTTTCTTAAATTCAGATTTAATAAATCTATAATCAAAACTTGACCATTCAAATTTTTACCGATAGATAAAATTTTTTTTAAAATTTCATTCGCTTGCATAATTCCTATTATACCAGCTACTGTTCCCAAGATGCCTTCATATTCACAATTTAATATATCGTCTGAAATCTCATGTTCTTGATAAAAAGATCTTATACAAGGTGTCTTTTTATTTTTAAAATCAAAACTAAAAATATGACCATCAAATTTACTTATTGCTCCGGTTACAAGAAATTTTTTATATTTTCTTGAAACATCATTAATTAAAAACTTTGTTTCAAAATTATCTGATCCATCAATTATGTAGTCATAATTTTTTAAGATTTTTTGATAATTGTTAATATTAAATCTCATTTTATACACGTTAACTTTTATTTTTGAGTTTATCTTTTTTAATTTTTTTTGAGCAGACTTTACTTTGGATTTTTTTAAGTCTTCGATGTTGTAAAGACTTTGTCTGTGAATATTTGATAAATTAACAATATCAGGGTCAACAATGCCCAAAACACCTACGCCTGCTCTTGCCAAAAACTCAGCCGCAGGACAACCTAAACCTCCCATTCCAATAATTAAAACTTTTGCTCCAATAATTTTTTTTTGACCCAAGCTTCCAATATTTTTTAAAACTATTTGTCTTGAAAATCTCTCTATTTGATTTTTATCTAAATTGATATTCATTTACCTGTTGAACCAAATCCACCTTTACCTCTAATAGACTTAGGTAAATCATTTTTTTCTTCTAATTCCATCTTGACCACAGGTGCTAATATCATTTGAGCAATTCTATCACCATTATTAATTGAAAAATTTTCATTACCATGATTATAGATGATAACCTTTATTTCTCCCCTGTAATCACTATCAATTGTTCCTGGAGTGTTTAACACACTAATATTATTTTTGGCTGCTAAACCTGATCTTGGTCTTATTTGAATCTCGTAATCTTCTGGGAAAGCAACAGATAATCCTGTGGGAATTAAAACAGATGTTTTAGGTTCTAGATTAATGGGCTCTTTTATAAATGCGATTAAGTCTACACCTGATGCGCCACTGGTTTTATATTCGGGTAATTCTACAGCTGGGTCAAGTTTTTTGATTAGAACTTTAACCATTAATTCATTTGAGCAACTATTCTATCTACAATTTCCTCTGAAATCTCTGACTTCTTTTTTAATGAAAGTTTCTCCTTTTTCATTTCTTTATTTTTATAGAAAATTGTAACTTCATTATTTTCATTATCAAAACCACTTTCATCTTTTGAGACGTCATTAGCTATTATCCAGTCGCAATTTTTATCTTTTAATTTTTGCATAGCATTTTTCTCTAAACTTGTTGTTTCAGCTGCAAAACCTATAACCATTTTTGGTCTCATAGAGTTATGATTAGAAACATAGTTCAAAATATCGATACTCCTTTCTAAATTTAATGTTAAACTATCAACTTTTTTAATCTTTTCTTTATGTTCATAACTAGCTTTGAAATCAGCAACAGCAGCAGCAAATACAGCTATATCAGTTGGAAGACTTTTTTGAGTGGCCTTAAACATTTCTTCAGCAGTCTCAACTTTGATTAATTTAATATTTTCATCTATTTTTAGGTTTGTAGGTCCAGATATTAAAGTGGTATCAAAACCTCTTTTATAGAGCGATTTTGCTATCTCATAACCCTGTTTACCGCTAGATTTATTTGTAATAAATCTAACAGGATCTATATATTCATTAGTAGGACCAGCGGTTACTAGTGCTTTGAGTTTATTATTTTTAATTTTACTTGATAAAAAATTTTGAATTTCTTCATAAATAACTAAAGGTTCAGACATTTTACCCTCACCATATTCACCACAAGCCATATCACCTATTTCAGGCCCAATAATTTTGTAGTCAAAACCTTTCAATGTTTTAAGATTATTTTGTGTAGACTGATGTTCCCACATTCTAACATTCATTGCTGGAGCTAAAAAAACTTGTTTATTTGAAGCTAATATAACTGTGGATGCTAAGTCGTCTGAGTTACCCTGGCTTAATTTGGAAATGGTGTTGGCAGTTGCTGGAGCAACGATGATTACATCGGCCCATCTTGATAAAGAAATATGGTCCATTTCTGTCTCATTCTCTAGGCTAAATAAATCATCATAAACTTTTCCTTGAGATAATGAGGCTACAGATAATGGGGTTACAAACTCCTTTGCACTTTTAGTTAGTATTGTTTTTATTTCAGCATTATTCTTTCTAAACATTCTTATCGTTTCAAGACTTTTGTAAGCAGAAATTCCACCACATATTATAAAAAGAACTTTTTTGTTTGATAAATCTTTCATCGACTGAATTAAAATATTAAAAGACCAAAAATTACAAGGATTAATAAACCAATAATAGATTGGTTTCTAAAAGCAGTCATTTCTGATTTTTGAGTGTTTAAGGCCGTATAGGAATTTGAGTTTTGTGGGATTTGTCCACTAGCAAGATAAGTAAGAGCTTGATTAGCTTTATCCATAATTTCAGGAAATTCCGGTAATCTTTTTATTACTTCAGATGTATTCTGAAATGTCTCATTTAGTTTTGTCATTGGATCTTTTGTTTCTTTTAGCCAACTTTCAAGAACTGGTTTTGAAGTGGTCCAAATATTTGTGTTTGGATTTAATTTTCTAGCTACACCTTCAACAACAACCATTGTTTTCTGTAACATTAGAAGCTGAGGTTGAGTTTGCATGTTAAATTTTTCTGTGACATCAAATAGTTGCTTTAATAATTTTCCTCCAGAAATATCTTTAACTGCTTGACCAAAAATTGGTTCACCGATGGATCTTAGGGCTTGAGCCAAATCATCTATTGGAACTTCTTTTGGCACAAGACCTGCAATCAAATGTACTTCAGCAACTTTACGATAATCTCTTTGAATAAAACCAAATAAAATTTCAGCTAAAAATCTTTTACTCATTTTATCTAATCTACCCATAATTCCAAAATCAATAGGAACAATTTGACCATCATTATCTATGAAAATATTGCCTTGGTGCATATCTGCATGAAAAAAACCATCTCTTACAGCATGTCTTAAAAAATTTTGAATAATATCTTCTGCAATTTTTTCAGTATTAAATTCTTTATTTTTTAGTTCTTCCGTTTCTCTAATAGATATTCCATCCACCCAATCTAGGGTCATTACATTTTCGCTTGTATAATTCCAATAAATTTTAGGAACTCTAAATCCAACATCATTCTTTGTATTTTCAGCATATTCATTTGCAGCAGCTGCTTCAAATCTTAAATCCATCTCTAGATTTGTGATTTCTTTTAATAAAAATACTACTTCTACCAGCTTGAGTCTTTTTGTCTTTTTAATAAATGATTCTATTAAGAAAGCAAAAAGCATTATTGCATCAATCTCCTCATTGAATATTTTTTTTATGTTTGGTCTTAGAATTTTAATTGCAACGTCCTTAAGAATTCCATTGTCATTAATTTGAGCTTTGTGGACTTGAGCAATTGAAGCAGCAGCAACTGGTTCACTTAAATTTATTATAGAGTCATAACTTTCGTTACCTAGATCATTCTTAATTATTTCTTTAGCTTGTAACAGAGAAAATGGTGGCAATTTATCTTGAAGGTTTTCAAGTTTTTTGGAAAGTTCTTCACCAATTATATCAGGTCTGGTTGCTAAAAATTGACCAAGTTTAATAAAAGTTGTTCCCATTGACTCTAAAGAGTCAGATAGTCTCTCTCCCTCGTCTTTATTTGCATCTATTTGTTTTTTTGGTGAAAAGGAAAATGATAATATCTTAAATAAAATCTTTATAGATAAAGGTGGTTCCTTAAATTTTGATACAATATTTAAAATATCAGAACAAGCTACTTTTCTTCCAAGTTTAAAGAGAATAATTAATTTTTTTACCATCAAAATTTCCATCCACTATGAATAGAAACTATTCCACCTGATAAATTTCTATAGGTACATTTTTTAAAATTGTTTTTAACCATTGCGTCAATTAATTCCTCCTGGTTTAAAAAATCTTCAATACTTTTAATTAGATATTCATACGGCTGCTTTTCACCAACAACAAACTTGCCTATAGAAGGTATTAGCTTAGAATAATTTTTATAAAGGGTTTCTAAATTTGTATTCTGAATTTTTGAAAACTCTAAGCATAAAAAACGACCCCCTGGTTTTAAAACTCTATAAGCCTCAGAAAGAGCCTTATCTATATTAGCAGTGTTTCTTAAACCAAAACTTATAGTATAAAAGTCAAATAAATTATCAGATAAAGGAATTTTTTCGGCTGGAGATATAATCCAATTTATATTTTTAAACTTAGACAACTTTTCTTTTCCTTTACTTATCATCCCTTTATTTGGATCGACACATGCAATACGAGATAATTTATTTACATGTTTAACAAATAGTTTAGCTATGTCTCCAGTACCACAAGCAACATCAATTAAATTTTGATTACTGGATGGATTCATCATATTTAATAGACTTTTTTTCCACAATCGATGAATCCCTAATGACATAAAATCATTCATTAGATCATAACGATCGTACACTTGATTAAACACATTTTGGACTAATCCTTTTTTATTTTGTAGATATTGTTGCATAATTCAAAAATATATAATCAATATAGTATTAAATGCCAGAATTACCAGAAGTAGAAATTGTACGTCAATCTTTAGACAAAAAGATTAAACAAAAAAAGGTCAAAAAAGTAATAGTTAGAAATAGAAATTTAAGAACTAAAATCCCACTTAATTTTCCAAGATTCCTTGAAGGCAAAAAAATAATCAAAGTAAAAAGATTTTCAAAATATCTGATTATTTGCCTCTCAAATCAAAGTTATTGTCTTTTACATCTGGGTATGTCAGGAACTATTCATCTAATTTATAATCAAAAAAAAAGTTTGGTAACTAATACCAGTTTTTATAGCTCACCTACATTACCTAAAAAACATAATCACGTAGAAATAGTTTTTGATGATCTTAAAATTGTATACAACGATCCAAGAAGATTTGGTTTTTTTGAAATAGTGGTTAATGAACGTTTTTTGGATAAAAGATTCTCTAAACTTGGACCAGAACCTTTTCAATCAGAATTTAACTTAAGTTATATTTATTCTTTTTTAAAAGGAAAAACAAAAAATATAAAAAACTTTCTATTAGATCAAAATTTTGTATCGGGGATAGGAAACATTTATGCAAGTGAAATTTTATTTTTATGTAAAATTAAACCTGATAAAAAAGTATCTTTATTAAATAAAGAAGATTGTAAAAAAATAATATTTAATTCTAAAAAGGTTTTGATTAATGCTATCAAAAAGGGAGGATCAAGTATTAGAGATTTTAAGAACACATCAGGTAAATCAGGAAATTTCCAAAAGAATTTTAATGTTTATGAGAGAAAAGGACTTAATTGTAAAAGGTCTGGATGCAACGGAATTATTAAAAAAAAAATGATTTCCAATAGATCTTCTTTTTTTTGTAATATCTGCCAAATATAATAATTATTTAATTGACCAAAATTCATTCTCAAGTTATACCCCTGCGCATATGGCTAACACAAAATCAGCAATCAAAAGAATTAGAAGAATTTCAAAACAAACAGCTGTTAATAAGGCTCGAAAAAGTAGATATAAAAATGCTTTGAAGAAAATGAATTCTTTAATTGAAGCTAAAAAGAAGTCTGAGGCTTTAAAGTTCTTACCTAAGTTGAATTCTGAGTTGATGAAAATAGCTAAAACAGGCATCGTAAAGAAACAAAACGCTTCTAGAAACGTTTCAAGGTTTACCAAAAAAATAGCATCAATCTAGTTTAATAACACTTCAGGTTGTTAATCCTAATACAACTTTTAAATCTACAAAATCTGTGATCTTAAAAATTCTCCACACAATATTTAGATTTAGTAAATAAACAAACTTATTTAATTCAATTATAAATTTTATTTATATTTTTTTTTTATTTTTCTTTATTTTTTTTTGTCAAATACTTTTTTTTAAAAAAAAAAAATTTACACAATCCTAGATTTTATTTTTTTTTTATTTTTGAAAATTATTTGTTGCAATAATTTTATTATGGTTCTAACTGAACACTCTCCACATTTATGAACAATTCTATAAATAATAATAGTTTAAAAGATTCTAAATCCGATATTCTTGATTGGAATTTAGTTCAAGCTGAAATGAAAAATAAATTAGGACTAGATATTTACGAAAGTTGGCTAAAAAAAATAACTTTTGTTGAGGAAATCAATAATTATATCTTATTATCTGTACCTACTAGATTCATTCGTGATTGGATTACATCTAGATACTTAGATCAAATCTTGAAAATTATAAAAAATTATAAAAAAGAAATTGTTCGTATTGAATTCAAAATAACTGAAAATAAACCCACTTCAACTCAGGATGAAAATAATACTAATGTCATAGAAAATAAAGAAAATGTTTCTTTTATAAAAGACTCTTATTTACAATATAGTCGAATAGATCCTAACAAAAATTTTGAAAACTTTATTACTGGCTCCAGCAATAAATTAGCATACGAAGCTTCTGTAAAAGTTTCAGAGAATATTTCACATTATAATCCACTTTATCTTTATGGTGGTGTTGGAATGGGCAAGACACATCTTTTAAATGCAATTGGTTTTCACCTGAAAAAAGACAATAAGGTTATGTTTATATCGGCAGAACGTTTTATGTACCAATTTGTAAAATCAATCAAATCCAATGATATGGTCAAATTTAAAGAGTATTTTCGTAATACAGATATTTTGTTAATTGATGATATACAATTCATGAATGGTAAAGAGGCAATGCAAGAAGAATTTTTTCATACTTTTAATGCATTATTAGACAAAGGTTCTCAAATTATAATTTCTGCTGATAGATCTCCTAATAAGCTGTCAAGAATTCAGGAGAGGATAAAGTCAAGATTTGCAGGAGGTCTAGTTGTGGATATTCAAAAAACTGATTTAGCACTCAGAAAAAAAATCCTTGAAAGTAAAATAAGTGACTTAAATAATTTGTATCCTGAAAAGTTTAATATACCTGAGGAAATTAAGGATTTTATAAGCATTAAAATCACAACGAGTGTTAGAGAATTGGTGGGTGCAATAAATAGAATTATATCCTTTTCAAGAATTTATAACAAAATACCAAGCTTAGCTGAGACAAAAGTTATATTAAAAGATTTACTTAATTTAAATGAAAATAAAGTAACTATTGATCTCATTCAAACTATTGTGTGTAAATTTTTTAAGATTAGTAAAAATGAAATGCTTTCATCAAGAAGATCTAGGTACCTAGTGAGACCACGGCAAACAGCAATTTATTTAACAAAAATTTTGACTTCAAAATCTCTTCCTGAAATTGGAAGAGAGTTTTCAAATAGAGATCACACAACTATAATTCACTCAGTTAAAACTATTGAAAAATTAAAAGAAAAAGATCCAGATATGATTGCAAATATAGATAAACTAAAAAATCAAATATTATATAGCAATAAAGAAAATGAAATTTAATGTAAACCAACAAGACCTACAGCAAGCATTAAATTATTGTCAAGGAGTCATAGAAAAACGAAGTACACTTCCAATATTGTCAAACATATTGCTCGATGCACAAAATTCAAAACTCACTATAACAGCGACAGATTTAGACTTAATATTTATTAATCAAATAAATAACGTCGAAGTCATAGAGGAAGGAAAAACAACCACTACGTCGTCTACTATGTATGATATTGTTAGAAAACTCTCATCAGGAAAAAAAATTAATTTAACTTTAACAGACAATAGCAAACTTCATCTAGAATCAGAAAAATCTATTTTTAATTTAAATTGTATGCCCGCTTCAGAATTTCCTTTAACAGATGAAAATTTTAATGAGAATGAATTTAGCCTTAAATCAAAAGACCTATTAAAGTTGCTAAATAAATGTAAATTTTCTGTGTCAAATGATGAAACTAGACATTATTTAAGTGGAATTTATTTTCATCAAACAGAGGTTGAGGAAAAGAATTACTTAACTGCAGTATCAACTGATAGTCATCGTATGTCCATTTCTAAACTCAGATTAAATGAAAAAAAAATTTTTGAACCGATTATATTACCTAAAAAGACTATTTTTCAATTAAGTTCATTATTAGAAAATTATGATGGTGAAGTAAAAATTTCAAATATGAAATCTAAGATAAAATTTGAGTTAAATAATAGTATTTTAATTTCTAAGTTAATAGATGGAAAATTTCCTAATTACATTCAAGTAATTCCAAAAAATAATCAAAAAAAATTAGAAATTGACCTTAAAATTTTTCAAAGTTCGGTTGATAGAGTAGCCTCAGTATCGCTTGATAAAAAAGATGGTGTAAAATTTAGCTTAAGTAAAGATAAACTAGATTTGTCTGTAAATAATACCAATAGCGGTGATGGAAAAGAATCCCTTGTAGTGAAATTTGATCATGATTTAGAAATTAGTTTTAATTCTAAATATCTTATAGATGTTGCTTCACAATTAGATGGAAATAATATTGAAATGTTTCTAAATGATTCAGGTTCACCTGCGCTAATCAAAGATCCTGGTGATTTCGATAGTATTTTTGTAGTTATGCCTATGAAAGGTTAATTTAGCAATTTAAGTTCAGAATATATAGTTTTCTCTAAAATCCCTAAAAATTCTTCCTTGGAATAATCAGGTTTGATAGGTTCCAAAATTGAAATTGTAATTGTTTTGTTAATATCTTTTTTTCCTTTTTTTGGCCAGACGTAACCAGAATTAATAGCAACTGGTTGGCATTTTATTTTCAATTCTTCGTAAATCCTTGATGCACCTTTTTTAAATGGAGGTTGTTCGTGGGGTAATACTCGAGTTCCTTGAGGAAAAATTATTATTGGTCGATTTGTATTTGCAATTATTTTAGAAATATCTTCAAAAAAATTGATGTTTTCTTTCGATACCTTATTTCTTTTGATAGAAATTGATCCTATTTTTTTTAAGTACCAGCCAAAAATAGGTATCATAAGTAATTCTTTTTTTAAGATAAATACAGGAGAATTAAAAATCGTTTGTAGGAAAAAAGTTTCAAACATAGATTGATGAGAGGAAGCAATAAAAAATTTTTCATTTTTAATTAAATTTTCTTTACCTTTGACAATGATTTTAGTGGACAAGAAAATTTTTAAACAAATAGCAGCCCAATAACCCATTAATTTCCCACCAAAAAGTGTAAATTTTTGTGGTAAGATTAACGCTGGCAGAAAAATAATTGAAATTAAAATTATTCCTGAAAAAAAGAAAATTGAAAATAGAAAGTTTCTTATCATTAATTATCAAAAGCTAAATTATCTCATGGTGCTTTTGTCTTTTTTTAACTACTCTTATTTTAGATCCATTAATTAATATTTCTATAGGCTTAGGTCTGAGATTATAATTAGAACTGAGTGATATACCATAGGCACCTACATCGCAAATTGCGATAAAATCTTTCTCTTTTAGTTCTTGAAAATTTTTTATGGACGTAAACTTATCAGTGCTTTCGCAAATTGGGCCAACAAATTCATAAATTTTCTTTGATTTTTTACCTCTTTTTAACAAAGGTAAGATGCGATGTACTGCACCATAAAGTGCGGGTCTCATTAAATCATTCATAGCAGCATCTAGAATAACAAAATTCTTTTTATAACTCTCTTTTATGTAAATTACTTTTGATATTAAAACTCCTGTATTGCCGATTATTGATCTACCTGGCTCAAATATAATCTGAGATTTTTTATTTTTTAAAAACTTTTTAATTGCTGAATGATATTTTTTATAATTTAGTTTTTTATCATTATTGTATGGGATGCCCATACCTCCCCCTAGGTCAATAAAATCAAATTTATATTGGGTTTTTTTGATGATTTTATCTAATATTCTTAACATTTTTTCATAGGGTTTATGATCTAAAATTTGACTTCCAATATGAACACTTAAACATTTTAAATTAATATTTTTAGAATTCTTACAATATCTTACAAGTTCAAAAAATGTTTTATCATTAACTCCAAATTTATTATCTTTTTTACCTGTCGATATTTGGCTCAAAGTTTTCGCATCAGTATTTGGGTTTAATCTAATACCAATATTAACTTGTTTTTTTTTTATTTTAGCAATTTTATCAATTTCTATGATTTCGCTTTTGGACTCTGAATTTATTAATAAAATATTTTTATCAATTGCAAAATTAATTTCTTTGGAAGTTTTACCAACTCCTGAAAAAACAATCTTCTTCGGACTAATTCCAGCCTTAAGAGCTAACATTAATTCACCCATTGATACAACATCTGCCCCAAGTCCAAATTTTTTTATTTCTTTTATTAAATTTAAATTAGTATTTGATTTAATAGCAAAACAAATTAATGGTGATATGGATTTAAAATTTTTTTTAAAATCATTTATATTTTCTCTAAGTTGTTTATACGAGTAGCAATATGCAGGTGTTCCATATTTTTTAGCAATATTTTGCAGGATTGTATTTTCAATCTTAAGTTTACTATTTAAAAATCTCATTAAGCTTTATTTAGAAAGTAGCTTGGTATTTTTGAATTACTTTGAGATTCTTTATAGACTGGGTCTCCTTTTTTTCCACAAGCGATCAATGTAGAAAATACAATTATTGCTAAAATAATCTTTTTTTTCATTTTTTTCTTTTATATTTCAATATCATTTTTTTAATATTATCAAAAGATGTTCCACCATATGATTTCTTAGAATTTACAGAATTCTTTAAATCAAACACTTTTAATACATCATTTGATAGTTTTGGTTCAATTTTTTTAAGTTCAGCCAGCGTTAATTGATCGAGATTTTTTTTCTTTTTTTCAGCAAAGTTCACAATATTAGCAGTCACTTTGTATGCTTTTCTAAATGGCATTGAGTGATTTTTTACGAGATAATCTGCAAGATCAGTTGCAGTCAAATATCCTGTGTTAGCTAATTCTATCATTTGTTTTTTATTTGGTGTAAAATTTTTAAGAATCTCATCAAGTATTTTTAAACAATTTTGTAGTGTATCATTAGATTTAAAAACAATTTCCTTATCGTCTTGAAGATCTTTGTAGTAAGATAAAGGTAAACTTTTTAAAACTGTAAGCATAGAAAACAAATTACCATAAATAATTCCAGACTTTCCTCGTAAAAATTCCAGTAAATCTGGATTTTTTTTTTGTGGCATTATCGAAGAACCAGTTACAACTTTATCTGATAAATTTATTAGCTTAAAAGCATCGGAGTTCCATATGATAAGTTCCTCAGCTATTCTAGAAATATGCATGGCACAGACTGAAATAGAGTAAAGAAAATCTAGCACAAAATCTCTGTCAGAAATTGTATCTATTGAGTTATTAGTTGGTTTTGTAAATCCAAGTTTTTTTGTAGTGTAGTTTCTATCAATATTAAAAGAGGTTCCAGTTAAAGCTGCAACACCCAAGGGATTTTCATTTAAACTATCTAAATTATTTATGAATCTCTTTTGATCTCTTTTAAACATTTCAACATAAGCCATCAAATAGTGGCCAAATGAAACTGGCTGAGCATTTTTCAAATGAGTAAATCCAGGCATAAGAGTATATATATTTTTCTCTGCTGCTCTTATTACACTTTTAATTATAGTATCTAATAAAATATTAATTTCTTTGGTTGATGATTTCATCCAAATTTTTAAGTCTGTAATCACTTGATCATTTCTGGATCGTGCTGTGTGAATAAAACCTGCATCTTCACCAATTATTTCGAAAAGTCTTTTTTCAATATTTATATGAATATCCTCATATTTTTTATTAAATTCAAATTTTTTGTTTGTTATTTCTTTTTTGATTTTGTTTAGACCATAAACAATCTTATTCTTTATTTTAAAAGAAATAATTTTTTGTTTAAATAACATTTCGACATGTGCAATAGATCCAATTATATCCTCTTTATATAGTCTCTTATCAACATCAATAGAATTTCCCACTTTTTGAAAAATTGATGAAGTGTTTTTTTTTATTCTATTGCCCCATATTGCCTGGTTGTTTTTATTTTTCGACATGATAATTAATTATACCTATTTAACATGAGATTTTTAATAATATTTGCTTTTTTAATATCTAATTGTGTAGCGGCAGAAATCAAAGACATAAAAAATCTTGTTATCAATAAAGAGCTTAAAAAATATGATGGATTAACGTTTTTAGATGATCAGAGTAATGAGATTCAACTTGATCAATTTGAAGGCAATTTGGTTTTGCTCAATTTTTGGGCAACTTGGTGTGCTCCATGTAAAGAGGAAATGCCATCTCTTGATCAATTGCAATCTCAAAAAAATTTAAACAATTTAAAAATATTTCCGATTAATGTTGGTCAGGATAATTTAGAAAAAGCCTCTAAATTTTTTGAGGATTTAGGTATAGATAATCTTAAGATATATTTCGAC
This sequence comes from uncultured Pelagibacteraceae bacterium, assembly GCA_902550055.1. GTDB lineage: Bacteria > Pseudomonadota > Alphaproteobacteria > Pelagibacterales > Pelagibacteraceae > Pelagibacter. The sequence continues at coordinate 83,658 of CACCXU010000002.1, forward strand.
TCACCAATTACCTTAGCGAAAAAGTTTGGACTAAGAGGAGTGCCCACCACAATTTTGATAAACAAGGATGGATATGAGTTTGCAAGAATTGTTGGGTCAATAGATTTTAAGGAAAAAAATTTTGTTGAATGGTTGGCTAGTTACAACTAATTTTTGAAAAAATATGCAAAACCAACCAAAGCAATTATTGCAATAAATTGAAGCAAAACTCTTAACTGCATTAATTTATTTGAATATTTTTTGCTGGTTTCACCACCTTTAAATAAAGTTCCGATACCAAGAATTAAAACAATCCCAACCGCCATTAACAAAATTATAGATAATATTTTAACTACTATTCCAGATAACATGAAGGTATTGTAAGGTGTTTTTAAAATAAAAAAACATAATTCACACACTATGACATTTTGCCTAGATTCAGTAATGGTCAAACCAGAGACTAATAAAAAGATTAAAAATGCTATCATCTTACTTCATGGTTATGGTGGTGATGGCAAGGATATTAGTATGCTCTCACTGAACTGGAAAAGACATTTACCTAATACTATTTTTATTTGTCCTAATGGTCATGAACCATGTAGTATAAACCCAAATGGATATCAGTGGTTTGATTTAAGCAAAGATGATCCAGAGTATATTTTGGATCAATCTATAAAGGCTGAAAAAAAATTATCAAAATTTATTGATGAAATTAAAAATGAATTTAATTTTGAAAATAAACAAATTTGTTTATCTGGTTTTAGCCAAGGCTGCATGATGTCAATAAACTTAGGACTTACTTCTGAAAAACCTTTTAATTGTGTTGTGGGTTTTTCTGGAAAAATTATTGATGAAAAGGATTTGAAATTGAGAAAAAAAAACTCATCAAGTATTTTGTTAATTCATGGTGATTCTGATCAAGTTGTATCGCCAAATTTTATGTTAGAGGCAAAAGATTTTTTTATGAGAAATAATATAGACATTGAGACGCATCTTATAAAAAATTGTGACCATCATATTCCTGTAAATGCTTCAAGTATTGCATTGAATTATATCTTAAAAAAATTTAATAATTCCTAAATATTGAAAAAAATTTTTATTTAAGTTAAAATTTGATATGAATAATTTTATTGATCAAGATGTTTCACTAGAAAAATGTCCTGCACTAGTTTTAAATGCTGATTATAGACCATTGAGCTACTATCCTCTATCACTATGGTCATGGCAGGATACTGTTAAATCAGTTTTTTTAGATCGTGTAATTATAGTGAGTAATTACGACCGTGTAGTAAGAAGTCCTTCATTTAATATGCAATTGCCTAGTGTAATTGCTCTAAAAGATTATATTGTTCCTCAATCTAAACCAAGTTTTACAAGATTTAATGTTTTTCTGAGAGATAAATTTTCCTGCCAGTATTGTGGCAGCAACGAGGAATTAACTTTTGATCATTTATTACCTAGATCAAAAGGTGGAGAAACTAATTGGGATAACGTTGTTACAGCATGTTCTGCTTGTAACGTCAAAAAAGGAGGCAAACTATTAAAATTATCGGGCATGAAACTGACCCAACATCCTTATCAACCTTCAACAGAAGATTTACATCGTAATGGAAAAAATTTTCCCCCAAATTATTTACATAAAAGCTGGATGGATTATTTATATTGGGATGTTGAATTAGAAGCTTAAGTTTTATACTTTTTCTGATATTCGAATTGCAATTTTTGAACCTGTTTTTATTATCTTATCCATAATTGAGTAAATGCCTTTTTTGGTAGCTCCTTTTTCATAAGCAATATCCTTGTGATGAAGCTCATCTTCTCTGAATTTTATAATTTTCTTTTTAAGATTTTTTTCTTCTGGACCAAGTTGATTTATTTGATCTTGGTAATGTTTATCTATTACTTCTTCAACGGAGGCAGTGCACAGCATAGCTGCTTTTTTCCCAAGAATAGTAGACCCAAAACCCAAACCTACACCTAGCAGATCCCACAATGGTAAAAATTTTGTTGGCTCAATATTCCTTTTTTTTATTTCGTTTTCAAAAAATTGACAATGTTCAATTTCATGTTCTTTCATATCTTCAATTGTTTTTTTTAAATTTTCATTTTTAACAATTGTATTTAAAGCTAATAACTGACCTTCATAAATTTTGACAGCACCCCTCTCGCCTGCATGGTCAACTCTAATGAATTCTTCAACTCTACTATTTGTTTTTTTCATATTTAGTAAAAATTTTTGCTAGAGTTATAATAAATAATATACTTATTACAATATTAATAGTAGTAAGTGATAATCCTAAAATCTTAAATGTCACATCTTTACAGCTTATAGTTTTTTCACTTAATTTATTTAGTAATTCCTCTTTACTTATATTTTCAGAAAAATTTTTTACACCACAAACAGTTGATTCTTGAAAAATGCCTTGTTCTATGCCGAAATGATAAAGTGAAATAAAAAAAGAAAAAATAAAAGTTAGTATTAAAAGCAAAATAAAGAAATTTTCATTTTTTTTAATAATAAACATTAGAGATATCAAAATTATACTTAACCCATAAGGGATTCTCTCTATCAAACATAAATTACATGGTTGGTGGCCTAGAACATGTTCTATAAAATATGCAGAAATCAAAGCTATTAAACTAAATAGAAAAATTATTCTCAAGTAAATTTCAGCTTTAAGATTAAACATGAGATTTAAAAATCAGATAAATTATTAAGCCAATAATAACAATTAATATTCCAATTATTGTAAACCATTTTGACCCATGCTTATCCATATATTCATTAAATAAATCACCGAACTTATAAGAAAGGTATGATACGACGAAAAATCTTAATCCTCGGGAAATTAAACTTATTAAAACAAAGATTAAAAAGTTAAATCCTATCAGGCCGCTTGCAATTGTAAAAACTTTATATGGAAGAGGAGTAAAACCGGCTAAAAAAAGTACTCCTAACCAAGCATAAAAACCATTACTATTAACTAAGTTTTCTTTAATTTTTGATAACTTGTCCTCATAACCATAAAAATTTATAATGTGTGCTCCGAATTCAAAAAAGAACACACCAATTAAGTAACCAAGCATACCACCCAAAACTGAAAAAATTGTAGTTATAAGAAAGATTTTAATAAAATCATTTTTTTTTGATATTACCATTGGAATAACCATCACATCTGGCGGAATAGGAAAAAATGAACTTTCAATGAAGGAGACTATTGCCAAATAATATTTAGAACTTTTGTGAGCTGCTAAATCTAAACATTTTTTGTAAAGACTTTTAAACATTTTTTGGTTTTAATATAATTTTAGTTCTTATACTATTTAATAAATTATTAAATAACTAGGGCGAATGGCGGAACTGGTAGACGCGCACGACTCAAAATCGTGTTTCGCAAGAAGTGAGAGTTCGATTCTCTCTTCGCCCACCAAATTATGGAATTAAGTAAAATTAACAGTTTAGTAGAACTTTTTTTCACGAAGTATAAGGAGTTAAACTCTAATTCTAATAAGCCATTTTTAAAGTGGTTAAAGGATAATAAGAAAGATTTTCTTACTTGGAAACAAGTTGAGAGAAATATTCAAATTTTATCTGAATATTTAAGAAAAAATTTATATAAAGGGGATAGGTGCATTTTATTATCTGAAAATCGACCTGAATGGCTCATTTCTGATATAGCCATAATGAACGCTGGTGGGGTAACAGTTCCTTTATTCACAACTTATTCTGAAAAAGATTATGAATATATCATTAATGATTGTAATCCAAAAATTTGTATTGTCTCAAATAATACTCAATTAAAAAAAATAGATAAATTCATTTCATATAAAATAAAAGTTTTATCAATAGAAAATATAAACAAACAAATTGATAGTATAGAAAATATTTTTGAAAGATTTTCTAAAGAAAAAACTTTAGATCATTTAAGCTTTAACCAAAATATTGAAAGAAAAGATCTAGCTTGTATCATTTACACATCAGGAACAACTGGTAACCCTAAAGGTGTAATGCTGAGTCATGGGGGTATTTTATCTAATTGTGAGGGTGCGCAAGAAATTTTGAATTCGCTTGTTAAAGATAGTGAACCTGTTTTTTTGACTTGGCTACCTTTATCTCATTCATATGAACATGCTGTTCAATTTGTACAAATCACATTAGGAGCAAAAATTTATTATGCTGAAAGTTTAGAAAAATTATTATCTAATATGTCAGTTGCTAAACCAACTATAATGACTGCTGTGCCTAGATTTTATCAAAATTTGTATAGCAAGATTTCGATTAATTTTTCAAAACAAACAGGTCTCAAGAAAAAATTAATATCTTCGACGATTTTGCTTGGAATAAAAAGACTAAATAATGAGAATATGAGCTTAAGAGAAAAAATACTAAATTATTTATGTGAAAAATTAGTAAGACGAAAAATCAAAAATCAGTTTGGTGGAAATTTAAAAGCTTTTGTTTCTGGAGGGGGTGCGTTAGATCAAAAAATTGGAGAATTTTTGAATTCTATCGGACTGCCAACTTTACAAGGTTATGGCCTAACGGAAGCATCTCCAGTAGTAAGTTGCAATATACCTGAAAAAATCAAGATTGATACAGTTGGACCTCCTTTTAAAACTAATGAGGTGAAGATTGCACAGGATGGTGAAATTCTGGTTAAAGGCGAAAATGTAATGCTTGGTTACTGGAACATGAAAAAAGAAACAGACGATATACTTAAAAATGGTTGGTTACACACAGGAGACATAGGTGAAATTACAAAAGAGGGAAATTTGAAAATTACTGACAGAAAAAAAGAAATTATTGTAAATTCTGGTGGTGATAATATATCACCCTCAAAAATTGAAAATTTATTGTGTCTTGACGACAAAATTAAACAAAGTTTTGTTTATGGAGACAAAAAAACTTATTTAGTTGCTTTAATTGTAAGCGATAGTGAAAAAAATGAAAAAGAAATTGAATTATATATAGATGATCTAAATAAAAACCTATCTCTTATTGAGAGAGTAAAAAAAATAAAATTAATTAATGAAGAATTTACAATTGAAAATGGAATGTTAACACCAACTTTAAAACTAAAAAGAAAAAAAATTTTAGAAAAATATAAAGAAGATTTAGAAAAACTTTATTAATTTTTCACAAAATATTTGATTATTAAGCGCATAAACACTAACTTTTTTACAATTTAAATTTTTTTAAAAAAAATTTTTATTTTAATTTTATTTTAAAAATTTTCTTTAAAATTTAAGATTTGACATAAGGCACATAAAAAAATAAAAATAGATTAATAGCGAATCAATTGATTCGTTTAACTTAAAAAGGGAGCTAAAGATGCCTAAGAGAAGAAAAAAAGCAAAGAAGGCTAAGAAAAAAGCTAAGAAAAAAGCTAAAAAAAGAAGAAGAAGATAATTACTTAGTATTCTTTATCAAAAACGCTTCTCATAACGATTTACGTGTGAGAGGCGTTTTTTTTATTCCTCTATATCTTCTTCATTTTCTGAAACAGCCTCTTCTTCAGGTAAATCTGATGAAGCTTGCTTTATTGGTGCTGCTTCTGGTTTAGGTTGAGTATTTAAGTTTCTTTTTAAAGCTTTATCTAATTTTTTTTGAGTATCCTCTAATGACAGATTCAGAATTATTTGAAATTCTGAAAGAATTCTTTCATATGCTTTTTCAAACAATTGTCTCTCACTATAAGATTGGTCAACCATCAAATCATCTCCCTTATTAAGGTCTCTTACTACTTCAGCTAGCTCATAAATTTTACCTGATGAAATCTTTGCTTCATATTCCTGTGCTCTCCTACTCCACATAGATCTTTTTATTTTAGGCTTACTTTTTAATATTGAGATGCATTTATTTACCTGATTGATAGTAGCTAATGGTCTTAAGTGTAATTGTTTATTAACAGGCACCATTCCATTTGCCTTGTCTTTTTCAAATTTTATAACGTAAGTTTCAACGTCTATTCCTCCAATATTTATTTTTTTAAATTCTGTTATTTGCCCAACACCGTGTTTTGGGTATACGACGTAATCTTTGATTTTATATTCTCTTTTTTCTGTTTCTTGTTTTTTTACTTTTTTAATTTCTGGTTTAGCCTCATTATTTTTTGTAATTCTCAAACCACTATTTTTCTGTTCTGTAGTTTTGACTTCAGATTTTATAGATTTTTTTAAAGGAATTTTTTTAGTTTTAATTAATTTTTTTGGTAATTTATTAATCTTTTTTTTTACTTTTTTTAATTTAACAACCTTTTTTGTTTTTGCCTTTTTTTTCGATTTAGTAGCTTTACTTTTTTTAAAGGTTTTCTTTAAAATACTTTTCAAACTTATTTTGCTCATCTTTATATTCTTCGTGATCCGATGGAGGATCTTTCTTAACTGTTATATTTGGCCAGATTTCGGAATATTGTTTATTGATCTCTAGCCATTTTTCAGACCCTGGCTCTGTATCAGCTTTTATTGCATCAACAGGACATTCAGGCTCACAAACGCCACAATCTATACACTCATCAGGTTTAATTACAAGCATATTTTTTCCCTCATAGAAACAATCTACAGGGCAAACTTCAACACAGTCCATTAACTTGCATTTAATGCATTTGTCATTAACTATATATGTCATTATAGATTTTCTTTTTTAATTTTTTCTTTGATATCTCCCATGATCTTATTGTCAATATACAATAAGCCTGCAAGTCGTCTCATCAAATTAGTTTCAAACATATCTGCTTCTTTGTTTGAGTAAATTATTCTCCAAAGGGTTTCAATAATTTCAATTTTTTTTTTATCATCCATATTTTTAACTTCCCTTGTAAAATCCAAAATTTGGTTAGAGTTTTCATCTATTTCTTTACCTTCTTTTAAAATATTTTCTAAATTATCTTGGTCTGCACCTATTTTCAAAAGTGCTTTACTTATTATAACCTCTTCTTCTTTTGAAAAGTTCTCATCAATTTTTGCGGCATGAATCAATAATGCTGCAACTCTTGCTAAATCACTAGTTTTAGTATCTCCTTTTTTTTCTTTAAAAAACATTACTTACTGGTTTAAATTTAAATTTTTTAAAACTTTGAAAGGACTTTCTTTAATGAATTTTTTACTTACTTTTTTTGAGCTTTTTCTTGGTTTGTATTTAAAAAATATATCATTATTTTTTTCAAAAACTTTATAACCCATAATTTTTAAAAGCTTTTTAAAGTTGTCCTTATTACATCCAAGTAAATTCAACATTTCAGGAATTAACTTAATTTCATTCTTTTCTGTGTTTGAATTAATTATTTGAACAAATAATCTCTCTAAAATATCAATTCTTACGTAAAAATTGTCAAATTTCTCAAATCCACAAAGTAACATAAAATTTCTGTTTTTAATCTTGTCATTTTCTAAAAAATTTAAACCAAACACAGGAGGTTTTAAATTAAAATATTTTTGATGGTAATTTTTCCAAAGCAAAGTTCTCAGAGATACAGCCTCTGGTTTGATTAATTTATGTAAAAATACATGATATCTTCCAAATTTTACTCCTTGATCTCTCAAAAATTTCCGCTCATTTTGTCCTAATATTTTTAGATAATCTTTAACTTGATCTCTTTGAAGGACTCCATTGTTCTCATATAACTGATATGCAAGAGCTTTAATTGATGAATTTTTTTCTTTAAGGTTTCTTAGATCAATTAAACTGCTCAAAACATTTTGTATTTTATTTTTTAGCCATTTAAATAAATAATCATTTAATTTTTTTAATTGATCTGTTTCCAGAATATCATCAACTATAAGAACAATATTTGGATTTAAATAGTCTCTACCCGGTTGTAATTTTGCAATTGGAGACTTTCTCCAATAAATTTTAAAATCCAGGCTTAGTTCTATTAAACCTGTCTCGATTATTATATCTATTCTTTTTTGAAGTTCAGGACCAACTGTCTGTCTCGCTGCTTTTTTAAGCGATTTGATATCTGTTTCTAAAGCACCCTTTTTTAAATCTAGTTCTAATTTAAGTCCGTTTATCTTTCCAATAAATTGATCATCAATCATTACTTCGTTGTTTTCTAAAATTTTAGTGTCAAATTCCATATCTTGCTTTAAGCCTCTCGCTAGGACGCTTGCCCTTTTGTCAATAAAAGTTTTTGTAAGCTCCTCATGTAATCTATCTGATAACTTATCCTCTAAGTGTTTTGTTTTTTCTATCCAATAGTTTTGATTTTCTATCCAATTATTTTTATTTGAAACATATGACCAAGTTCTTACATTTGCAATTCTATTTGATAAAGAATCTACATTTCCATCTAATTTATCAAGTTTGACGAGTTGAAGTCGCATATAATCATCTGTAATTTTACCTTTTTCACTTGTTAAATATTTAAAAACATTTTCAATAACTTCATAGTGATTGCCATAGGTTTTTTTAACAAAATCTGGTATTTGGCAACATTCCCATAAAAGACTTAATTTATCTTTATCAAATTTGATATTTTCTAAATTTTTATCTCTTAAAAAAAATTTTAAGGCTTTCTCATCTTCACATTCATGTATTTTTCTTAACCATCTTCTATTAGGTTTTTCCTCTAAAGATTTTAATAATTTAAAAGGACTTTCAAAGTTTAAATTTGAATTTCTCCAAAATAAAGATTGGATTTCTTCAAATTTATGATTTTCCAATAAATCTACTTCATCAGCATTTATTTCTTTACATTCTCCTGTTATACCAAAATTTCCATTGTTCAAATATCTTCCTGCTCTACCAGCTATTTGTCCAATTTCTGCTAAATTTAGCTTTCTTAATTTTTTTCCATCAAATTTTTTTAAATTGGAAAAATAAACATGATCAAGATCCATATTGATTCCCATACCAATAGCATCAGTTGCGACTAGAAAATCAACATCTCCAGATTGATATAGCTCTACTTGTGCATTCCTTGTCTTTGGGCTTAGAGATCCCATAACAATAGAAGCGCCTCCTTTTTGTCTTCTTATAAGTTCAGCGATGGCGTAAACTTCCTCTGCAGAAAATGCAATAATTGCAGTTTTTCTTTGAATTCTCGAAATTTTTTTATGACCAACATAAGAAAGTTTTGAAAGTCTAGTTCGATTTATAAATTCGATGTCACCATCAAGATTAGAAATAATTGGTCTTATAGTATTTGATCCCATTAACATTGTTAATTTTATTCCTCTTAAGTTCAATAATCTGTCTGTAAAAATATGACCTCGCTCATGGTCTGCGCACATTTGAATTTCATCCACACCTACAAAATCTAATTCTTTATCAATAGGCATAGACTCAACAGTACACAGATAATACTTTGCATTTGTAGGAATTATTTTTTCTTCACCAGTAATTAATGCAACTTTATCTAAACTTACCTTTTTAATTACCTTGTCGTAAACTTCTCTAGCTAACAACCTCAAAGGAAAACCTATCATCCCAGTGTCAAACGACAGCATAGTCTCAATAGCAAGATGAGTTTTTCCTGTATTTGTTGGGCCAAGGACAGCTGTAATTTTATTTTTTATCATTTCTATCTTTGGTATATCTTAATTTTTAGACACCAGATGTAGTTATTGTTAAAGAACAAAAATAGACTAAAACATGACCGAATCAGAGGATAAAAAGTTCTCATTTTTTTTTAAATAATAATTTAACTTAACATAATTAAACTAATTATAAAAATTATGTACTGAGTGCTTAGCCAGTTGTTTTGATTTTTAAAATTTTCCAAATTCCTGATGCTGACGTAATTATCCTACCGTTACAATTTAACTCACAAAATAAAAACACAAGAGTTTTTGTTTTTTTTAATATTTTAACTTTCCCGTGGATTTCATCATTAACTTTTGATGATCCAATAAACTTTATATCTAAAGAAATTGTTACGCAAGGTGCATTATCAGCTGATCGATGTGCTGCTGTGCCGGCACCGGCATCTATCAGTGCAGACAAATAACCTCCATGAGTAATTCCTGCAGCATTTAAATGATTATTATTAATCGTTGATTTAAATTCGTATTCATTTTCAGAGATATTTCTAAATAAAAGGCCTCCGTTATGTTTCATAAAACCTGGTTTGAGACTGATTTGTTCAAATTGATTAGACATAATTTTTTACAATACAAAAGTTAAAATTAATATAATTGCAAAAATAGAAACAAAAAAATATATTACTGACATTTGAAGAGATATTTTTTCTAACCATTTTAACATAATTTCCCCTTTTTATGGTGCGCCTGCTAGGAGTCGAACCCAGAACCTCCTGGTCCGTAGCCAAGCGCTCTATCCAATTGAGCTACAGGCGCATTTATAAATATATTTGTTTATAGTATATCAATATTTAGTGTATTTTAATGATAAGATAAAATTAAAATTTATGAACAACAAACCTGATGACGTGGTAATTTGTAGTGCAGTTAGGACTCCTATTGGCACTTATAAGGGATCATTAAAAGATTTGAAAGGAGATCAACTTGGTACTATCGTAATAAATGAGGTTTTGAAAAGAAGCAAGATATCTAATAATCAAATCGATGAAGTAATAATGGGCCAGGTTTTAACTGCTGGTGGAGGACAGAACCCCGCAAGACAAGCAGCAGTAAATGCTGGAATCCCTGTATCCAAACCTGCTTATTTAGTAAACCAAGTTTGTGGATCAGGACTAAGAGCCATTATTTCAGGCTACCAACAAATTAAATTAGGAGATGCAAATAATGTAATTTGTGGGGGTCAAGAGAATATGTCGATGACACCCCACTCTTATTTTTATTCAGAGAAAAAAGAAATTTCAAAAGATCAATTAATCAATACTATGATTCACGATGGTTTAATTGACGCTTTTAAAAATTACCACATGGGAGTTACAGCTGAAAATGTTGCAAGAAAGTTTGATATTTCTAGAAAACAACAAGATGAATTCGCTCTTCAATCCCAAAAAAAAACAGAAATTGCAATTGAAAATAATAAATTTGATGATGAAATAGTAAGTATAAATCATAAAGGTATTATTTTAGATAAAGATGAACACCCTAGAAAAGATTTAAAATTATCAGATTTAGAAAAATTAAAAACAGCTTTTAAAGTTGGTGGGACTGTAACCCCCGGAAACTCATCTGGTATAAATGATGGAGCAGCTGCTTTGTTATTAACTACATTTAAGGAAGCTCAACAAAATTCACTTAAACCATTGGCCAAAATTATTTCCTGGGCATCTGTTGGTTTGGAACCGTCTTTAATGGGTCTTGGTCCTATAGAAGCTATCCGCCAAGCATCAAAAAAAGTAAATTGGAATTTAAATGAAATCGATTTATTTGAAATTAACGAGGCTTTTGCTGCTCAAGCTATAGCAGTTATCAGTGAATTGGGTATTGATGAAAACAAAGTTAATGTAAATGGTGGGGCTATTGCTTTAGGTCACCCAATAGGTGCATCTGGAGCAAGAATACTCGTGACACTTATATATGAAATGAAAAAACAGAATAAAGAAAGAGGTTGTGCCGCACTTTGTATAGGTGGCGGTATGGGAATTGCGCTATGTGTAGAAAAAATTTAGGAATTAATTTTTCCGTATTTTTCCTCTAACAATATTTTTTGGATCCACACATTAGCATCTTTATATGTGTTGAATTTTGATTGAATAAATATATTTAATAATTTTTTAATCATTATTTGAGTATTTCAATAAAGAGTGTCAAAAAATTGGGTAGAATGTGTTAAAATTAAAGATTAAGTAAATTTTTTTTATGTATAAAACTTTAAAAAATGACTGAAAAATTGTTAGTTCCTGACATAGGTGATTTTGAGAACGTGGAAGTTATAGAGCTTTTAGTAAAAGAGGGTCAAGATATTAAAAAAAATGATCCTGTTGTTACTATTGAAAGTGATAAATCGAGTGTTGAAATACCATCAATATTTTCTGGTAAAGTCGAGTCTGTAAATGTTAAAGTTGGAGATAAAGTTTCAAAGGGAGATCTATTAATAAATATTTCTTCAAATCAATCATTATCTCAAAAAGAAAGTGTTCCAAAAGAAACTGAAAATTTAATTCAAGAAGCTGAGAGTATTTTAAGAAAACATCAGGACCAAAATATTCCACAAAAAATAATTGAGACCGAGAAACCAAAAATAATCCAAGTAGTTAAAGAAGGTGATATCGATCCACTAGAAACAAGTGAATGGCTAGAGTCTTTGTCAGCAGTAATAGAAAAAGACGGAAATCAGAGGGCACATTATTTAATTAAAGAACTTATCAACAAAGCTTATATGGAGGGTGCTAATATACCCTATACGCAAAATACTCCTTATATAAACACTATACCAATTAACGAGGAAAAAAAATCTAATGGTGATCAAAACATAGAGAGAAGAATTAGATCTTTAATTAGATGGAATGCCGCCGCAATGGTAGTTAGAGCAAATAAAAAATTCCCAGAACTTGGAGGGCATATTGGAACTTTTGCATCTGCTGCAACTCTTTACGATGTTGGTATGAATCATTTTTGGAGAGCTAAAAATAATAAATTTGGTGGAGATTTAATTTATTTTCAAGGTCATAGTGCTCCAGGTATGTATGCTAGAGCTTATCTGGAAGGTAGACTTAACGAAAAACAATTAGATAGTTTTCGACAAGAAGTAAACCCTGGTGGTCTTTCCTCATATCCTCATCCTTGGCTGATGCCGAATTTTTGGCAATTTCCAACAGTGTCCATGGGATTAGGTCCAATGCTTGCAATTTATCAAGCAAGATTCATGAAGTACTTAATCAATAGAGGTCTCATCAAAGATGAAGGGAGAAAAGTTTGGGCATTTTTAGGTGACGGAGAAATGGATGAACCGGAATCTTTAGGTGCAATTGGTTTAGCCGCAAGAGAAAAATTAGATAACTTAATATTTGTTGTAAATTGTAATCTTCAAAGACTGGACGGACCAGTTCGTGGAAACGGAAAGATAATTCAGGAATTAGAGGGAATTTTTAGAGGTGCAGGATGGAATGTTATAAAAGTTATTTGGGGCTCTTATTGGGATCCATTGCTTGCCAATGATAAAACAGGTCATTTAGTTAAAACAATGAATGAGACTGTAGATGGCGAGTATCAAGCAATGAAAGCAAGAGACGGTGCGTATGTGAGAGAAAAATTTTTTGGAAAATATTTAGAGACCAAAGAGTTGGTTTCCAGTCTTTCAGACAAAGATATTTGGCGACTAAACAGGGGTGGTCATGACCCTCATAAAGTTTTTGCAGCTTATGATAAAGCATCTAAAAACGTTGGAAGTCCTACAGTTGTAATTGCAAAAACTATTAAGGGTTATGGAATGGGCAAAAGTGGTGAAAGTGTAAATACAACTCATCAGACTAAGAAGTTAGATATCGACGACTTAATGTATTACAGAGATAGGTTTGATGTTCCATTAACAGATCAACAAGTTAAGAATATTGAATACTACAAGCCTGATCAAAATTCTCCAGAGATTAAATACATAAATGAAAGACGAATTCAACTGGGTGGTTTTATTCCTGAAAGAACAACTTACGCGAAACCTATTAAAGCACCACCAAAAGATATTTTCGATAATATGAAAGTTTCTACAGGTGAAAAAGAAATGTCGACCACAATGGCACTGGTCAGAATGTTAACAAATCTTTTGAGAGATAAAAATGTTGCTCCAAGACTGGTTCCAATCATACCTGATGAGGCTAGAACATTCGGAATGGAAGGTTTTTTTCAAAAAATAGGAATTTATGCTCATGAAGGGCAAAAATATGAGCCAGAAGACTCTGCTCAATTAAGTTCGTATAAAGAGGAAAAGAGTGGTCAAGTTTTAGAGGAAGGAATTAACGAGGCTGGAGCGATGTCATCTTGGATCGCTGCAGGAACTTCATATACAAACCATGATATAGAAATGATCCCAATTTATCTTTTTTACTCAATGTTTGGCTTTCAGAGAATTGGTGATTTTGCTTGGGCGGGTGCTGATAGCCAGTCCAGGGGGTTTTTGATCGGAGCAACCGCTGGAAGAACAACTCTTGCTGGGGAAGGTTTACAACATCAAGATGGCCATAGCCATTTAATGGCCTCAACTATTCCTAATTGCAGATCTTATGATCCAACATTTCACTATGAGCTTGCAGTCATTTTTCGAGAAGGTTTAAGAAGAATGCATGAGAAGAAAGAGAATATTTTCTATTATATTACGACCATGAATGAAAATTATCCTCATCCAGAAATGCCAAAAGATAAATCATGTGAGGATGGTATTTTAAAAGGGATGTATAAAATAAAGGAGTTTAACAAGTATAAAAAAACTAAAATTCAATTTCTTGGATCTGGCACAATCTTAAGAGAAATGATAGCTGGCGCGGAAATATTACAAAATGAGTATCAAATCGATAGTGAGATTTGGAGCGTAACAAGCTTTAATGAATTAAGAAGGGATGGTCTTGAGGTAGAGAGATACAATCTTCTTAATCCTGATAAAGAGCCTAAAAAAAGCTATGTAGAAAAATGTTTGGGTAATACTGAAGGACCAATTTTAGCAGCTTCTGATTATATGAGAATGAATTCTGATCAGATTAGACCATATGTAAATAAAAGTTTTTATTCATTAGGGACGGATGGATTTGGTAGAAGTGATACAAGAAAGAAGTTAAGAAAATTTTTTGAAGTTGATAAGGAACATATCACAACATATGGGTTGAGCATTTTAGCTAAGGAACAGCTTATTGCATCAAAATATGCAAAAGAAGCAATCAAAAAGTATAAGATTGATATTGATAAACCTATGCCAACAAAATTATAGAATGCCCAAAAAAGATATAAAAGTTCCAAATATTGGTGAATTTAAAGATGTAGAGGTTATTGAAATTATAGTCAAAAAAGGTCAAAAGATTAAAAAAAATGATCCTTTAATAACAATTGAAAGTGATAAATCGAGTGTTGAAATACCCTCATTACATAATGGAATAGTTACAGAATTAAATTTAAATGTTGGGGATAAGGTTTCTGAAGGTGATAAAATATTAGAAATTGAATTAAAAGACAATCAAGTAGAAACTAAATTAAAAACTGAAGAAATTAAAACAATTAAAAAAGAAAATACTAAGGAAACAAAAAAAGAAATTGAAAGAGAAGTTAGAAAAAAAAATGTTATTGTAAAAGATTTTTCTAAAAAAACTGCAGCCTCACCAAAAGTCAGAAAATTTGCAAGAGAACTTGGTGTTGATATTAGTAAAGTTGAAGGGAGTGAAAGACTAGGAAGAGTAACTGAAAGTGATGTAAAGTCATTTGTCGCAAATAAACCTGAGAGAAATTCTAAAAAAGAATTCAAAAAAGATAAAACGATACAACTAGAATATCCTCACTCTGAATTTGGAAAAACAGAAATAAAGGATATCCCAAGAGTGAAAAGACTTTCGTCTAAATATCTTATGAATTCTTGGACCAATATTCCTCATGTGACGAATCATGATGAAGCAGATATAACTGAATTAGAGGAGTTTAGAACATCTCTTACAGATATTTACACTGGAGAAAAAAAAAAAATTACTCCTTTAGCTTTTATCGTCAAAGCATTAGCTGCATCACTTAAAAAATTTCCAAATTTTAATTCATCTATAGATGAAATTGATGAAGGAAAAATGACCTTAAAAAAGTATTATCATATTGGAATAGCTGTAGATACGAAGCATGGGCTTATGGTGCCAAAACTAAGAAATGCTGACAATAAGAATATCTCATTAATTGGCAATGAACTTAAAAAATTAAGTGATCAATGTAGGAATCTTAAAATTGATAAAAAAGAATTATTTGGTGGTTCCATGACAATAACAAGTCTAGGAGGTATTGGTGGTTCTTTTTTCACACCTATAATTAACTATCCTGAAGTTGCAATTTTGGGAGTTGGCAAATCTCAAAAAAAACAAATTTCTATTGATGGAAAATTTATTACACGAATAATGTTACCTTTATCTTTATCATATGATCACAGAATAATTGATGGAGCTGAAGCAGCTCGATTTAACAACGATTTGAAAGATAATCTGGGAAAAAATTTTGCTTATAAATTAGCTGTGTAAAACATGTCAAAAACTCTCTCATTATTTAGTGCACTACTATGCACTTTCATTTGGGGGACTACATTTATTGCACAAGATACAGGCATGGACGACATTGGCCCATTCACTTTTAATTCAGTAAGATTTTTTGTGGGTTTTTTAGCAATTGTTCCTTTAGCATTAATGTTTGAAGCAAAAAAACTAAAAAAAGAATTTAGGTTTGATACAAAAACATTTGTTATCCTGTCCTTTTTAATTGGACTATCATTATTTTTGGGCTCAGCATTACAACAGGTTGCGTTGCTTTACACTGATGTAGCAAATGCTGCTTTTTTTACAATTTTTTATGTGCCAATGGTCCCAATAATTATTTTCATCTTTAAAAAAGATTTTTTACATTGGAGTGTATGGCCATCGGTAATTTTATGTTTAATTGGTGGATATTTATTGACAAATTTCCAAGATGCAACTGTTAGATTAGGTGATACCCTTGTGGTATTAGGAGCTTTATTTTGGAGTACACATATTATTTTTACTGGCATGATTGTCAAAAAGTACAATCTACCATTGACTATTGGTGCAATTCAAACTCTGCTAGTTGCTCTATTCTCATTTATAGTAGGTTTATTTTCTGAAGAATTTGTAATCGATAAAATATTAAATGAAATAGACTCAATTTTATATGCAGGTATTTTATCAGGTGGTTTTGCATTTGTTTTACAAATATATGCTCAAAGAAACATAACTCCAGCACCAGCAGCAATAATTTTTTCTTTGGAGGGTGTGTTTGCAACAATTGCCGCCTGGTTTCTTTTAAATCAAATATTGGGCATTAATAATTTACTTGGTTGTTTTTTTATATTAAGTGGAGTTTTATTATCTCAACTAGTTCCATTATTAAGGAAAGCAAGTTAACTATATATTATATAAAATAAAATTAAACCAAGAATTATCCGGTAAATTACAAATACATTAAAGGAAATTTTACTTATAAATTTAAGAAAATACATAATTGTAAAAAATGAAAATATAAATGACAAAAAAGTAGCAACTAATAATAAATAATTTATTTCTATTGATTGTTCCAAAGCCTCCCTTAAACCTAGGAAGCTTGCTCCTGCTAATGCAGGTATAGATAGTAAAAAAGAAATTTTACTAGCATCTGTTCTATTGAAATTCAAAAATCTTGCTGCCGTAATCGTTATTCCAGCCCTACTAACTCCTGGTATCAACGCTAATATTTGAAATAAACCAATTAATAAAACTGATTTAATATTTAAATCTTTAGAAATATTTCGATCAATTTTTCTTTGATCAGCAAAGAAAAGTATAAATCCAAAAAATAGTGTTGTCGATGCAATTACTTTTGTATTTCTTAAAAGATAAATAAATTGAGTGGAATATAAAATGTATCCAAAAAATATTAAAGGCAAGGAGCCAATAATTATTAAACTTAATAACCTATTATTATTTCTTAGATCAAATAGCTCTTTTCTAAAATAAAAAATTACTGCAATTAATGAGCCTAAATGCAGACTTATGTCTATTAATAAAGAACTTGTCTCTAAATCATAAAAGTTTGATACCAATATTAAATGAGCTGACGAACTTATGGGTAAAAATTCAGAAATTCCTTGAACAGCAGAAAGAATTAAAATTTCTATAAAATCTTGCAACATACATGTGTCGTAGCTTAAAAAATATTCATTTTAAACAATTCGATTTAATCATATTAGGTATGCAAAAATCAGAATAAGTAGATTTTAAGCTAAATATTATTATAATTAAGTAATAATAACTGACCTATTTATTTCTTTTACTAATAAAAACTATGTATATTTTGCGGTAAATTTATAAAAATTTATGACTGATAAAATGCTAAAATTCGTAAAAATAGGTCAACAAACCCCACCTAAAAGAGGAGTTGATAATAGGAAAGATGATTTTAATGAAATCTATGATGAATTTATCACCCAAAAAGCACAAGAGCAATCAAGTAGATGCTCTCAATGTGGAGTCCCTTTTTGCCAAGTCCATTGTCCTTTAAGTAACAACATTCCTGATTGGCTTAAATTGACTGCTGAAGGCAGATTGAAGGAGGCTTATGAATTATCTCAAAGTACAAATAATATGCCTGAGGTTTGTGGCAGAATATGCCCTCAAGACAGATTATGTGAGGGAAATTGTGTTATTGAGCAGTCAGGTCATGGCACTGTAACAATTGGATCAGTCGAAAAATATATTACAGATAGTGCTTGGGAAAACGGATGGGTAAAGCCGATATCAATCAAACATGAAAAAGACCAAAGTGTTGGAATAATTGGTGCTGGACCTGCTGGACTGGCAGCTGCTGAACAACTTAGGAAAAATGGATATCAAATTACTGTTTATGACAGATACGACAGAGCAGGCGGTTTGTTAATTTATGGAATTCCAAATTTTAAATTAGAAAAACATGTGGTCGAGAGAAGAACAAAGTTGTTGAAAGATGGTGGAATTAAATTTGAACAAAATTTTGAGGTTGGTAAGGATGCAACTTTAGAGCAATTGAGAAAAAAACATGATGCAATTTTAATTGCTACTGGAGTTTATAAACCAAGAGAAATTAATCTACCAGGAAATGATTTAGATAATATTTTTCCTGCTATGGAGTTTTTAACTGCATCAAATAAAAAGGGGTTGGGAGATAAAGTTGATTTGTTCGATAAAGGTATATTAAACGCTGAGGGTAAAGATGTAGTTGTTATTGGAGGTGGAGATACCGCAATGGATTGTGTTCGAACATCAGTTAGACAAAAAGCTAATTCAGTTAAATGTTTATATAGAAGAGATAAAGATAACATGCCTGGATCTGCAAGAGAAGTAGCTAATGCAGAAGAAGAGGGTGTTGAATTTGTTTGGTTGTCTAGTCCAAAAGAATTTAGAGGAAAAAATAAAATTGAAAAATTAATTGTAGATCAAATTCAACTTGGAGATCCAGATGATTCAGGTAGAAGAAGACCAGAAATTAAACAAGGATCTGAATTTGAAATTAAAGCAGATATGGTAATAAAAGCTTTAGGATTTGATCCAGAAAACTTGCCATTATTATTTGAAGCACAAGAATTACAAGTTACTAAATGGGGAACAATTAAAACTGACTTTGATACTATGGAAACTAATATTAAGGGTGTTTTTGCAGCTGGAGATATTGTAAGAGGTGCATCTTTAGTTGTTTGGGCAATTAAAGATGGTAGAGATGCTGCTTTATCAATCAAATCTTATCTTGAAAATATCGAATTAAAAAAATCTAAAGTTGCATAATGAATACATATAAAAAAAATTTAGAATTACTTATTAAAAACAATGTTTATTCCAAAGAAATGGAACATGATGCATGTGGAGTAGGGTTAATTGCATCAACAGAGGGAAAAAAATCAAGAGAGGTTGTAGAATATGGAATTGAAGCTTTAAAGGCTGTTTGGCATCGAGGAGCTGTTGATGCTGATGGAAAAACAGGTGATGGTGCAGGAATACATTTAGAAATACCCAAAGATTTCTTTGTTGAAAAAATAGAAGTTACAGGTCACACACATGATGGATCTGATATTTGTGTTGGAATGATTTTTTTACCAAGAAATGATTACTCCTCACAAGAAAGCTGTAAAACGATTGTAGAAAGTGAGTTAACCAAAAACGATTTTAGTATCTATGGATGGAGACAGGTGCCTGTTAATCCAAAAGTTTTAGGTGAAAAAGCTTTCCAAACTATGCCAGAGATAATTCAAGTGCTTTTTAAATCTAATGATAAAAATTTGCTTGATAAAGATCTTGAAAGAAAAATTTATGAAACAAGAAAAAAAATTGAGAATAAAGCATTCAATTTATCATTAAATAATTTTTATATTTGCTCAATAAGTTCTAAATCAATTATCTATAAGGGCATGTTTTTAGCTGAGGCTATCTCAGATTTTTTCTTAGATTTAAAAGACGAAAGATTTATTTCAAGATTTGCAATTTTTCATCAGAGATTTTCAACTAATACTGCTCCAAGCTGGAGTTTGGCACAACCATTTAGAGCAGTTGCCCATAATGGTGAAATTAATACTTACAAAGGAAATAAAAACTGGATGAGAGTTCATGAACAAGAGATGAGCAGCCCTCTTTTTGAAAATGTAGAAAATTTAAAGCCAGTTATACAAAAAGGAGTTTCTGATTCTGCGGCACTAGATAATGTTTTTGAGTTATTAAATAAATCTGGCCAACCTGCACCTTTAGCAAAATTAATGATGATCCCTGATGCTTGGTCAAAAAGAAATAAAACTCTTCCAAAAAGCCATCAACAACTGTTTAATTTTTTAAATAGTACTATGGAACCTTGGGACGGTCCTGCCGCAATTGCCGCAACAGATAATGAATGGGTCATTGCAGCAAATGATCGTAATGGTTTAAGGCCTTTAAGATACGCAATAACAAAAGATAAGTTTCTCTTTGCCGGATCTGAAACTGGAATGATTGAATTAAATGAAAAAAGAATTCTATCAAAAGGAAGACTTGGCCCAGGAGAGATAATTGGTGTTAGAATTGAAAAAGGCAAAGTGTTTACAAATAATCAAATTAAAGACTTTTTGGCAAAAGAATATAAGCATTTCAATTCTCAGATAATAGATTTAGATGAAAAATTATCCATTTCAAATGAGAAGCATAATTTTGATAGTGAAGATCTAAGGAGACGACAACATTCTTTTGGAATTAGTTTAGAAGACTTAGAACTAATCTTACATCCAATGGCTGAAGATGCAAAAGAAGCGACGGGTTCCATGGGTGATGATACGCCTTTAGCAGTTTTATCAGATAAATACAGACCACTTTATCATTTTTTTAGACAAAATTTTAGTCAAGTGACCAATCCACCGATTGACTCTTTAAGAGAAAATAAAGTTATGAGTTTGAAAACTAGATTTGGTAATCTTGGGAATATTTTAGATTTTGATACTTTAACTAAAGAAAATATTTATGTTTTAAATAGTCCAATATTATCGAATTCTCAATTTAATAAATTTATTAATTTTTTTGGAAAAAACTCTGTCTCTATAGATTGTACTTTCTCGAATGATCAAAATTTATTTGATTCTATTAAAAGGATCCAAAAAGAGTCGGAAGTTGCGGTCAGACAGGGTGTAACTCAATTAGTTTTAAGCGACAAATCTATTTCAGATACAAGGATGCCTATGCCAATGTTGTTATGCGTTGGTGCGATTAACACTTTTTTAATTGATAAAAAATTAAGAGGATATGTTTCAATTAATGTTCAATCTGGCGAAGCTTTGGACACCCACTCTTTTGCAACATTAATAGGTGTTGGGGCAACAACAGTCAATCCATATATAGCTTTTGATAGTTTATACCAAAGACATGAGAAAAAGTTATTTGGCCAGTTTAGTTTTGATGAATGTGTTGAAAGATATATCAAATCAGTGAATGCAGGATTATTAAAAATCATGTCAAAAATGGGTATATCTGTTTTAAGTTCGTATAGAGGCGGATGCAATTTTGAAACTGTTGGTCTAAGTAGATCAATAGTTGATGATTATTTTCCAGGAGTGACTTCAAAAATTTCGGGTATTGGATTGTCGGGAATCGAAAAAAAAATACGTGCAATTCATAAAGAGGCATTTGAGAGTACCGATACAGTTTTACCTATTGGTGGTATTTATAGATACAGAAAGAATGGAGAAACACACCAATACCAGGGCAGATTAATCCACTTACTACAAAGTGCTGTAGGATCAAACTCGTATACAGCTTATAAAAAATATGCTGAGGGAATATATAATTTGCCACCAATTAACTTAAGGGATTTGATAGATTTTAGAAAAAAAAAATTAGGACCATCTATTCAAATTTCTGAGGTTGAACCAATAGAAAAAATATTAAAAAGATTTGGTAGTGGAAGTATGTCTCATGGAGCATTATCCAAGGAAGCACATGAAACATTGGCTATTGGGATGAATAGAATTAAAGGTGCATCTTGTAGTGGAGAAGGTGGTGAAGATGCAAATAGATTTAAGACCATGGACTCTGGTGATAGTGCAAACTCGAGAGTAAAACAAATTGCGTCGGCAAGATTTGGTGTAACAGTTAATTATTTAAACAATTGTAATGAAATTGAGATTAAAATTGCTCAAGGTGCAAAACCTGGTGAAGGTGGCCAATTACCAGGATTTAAAGTAACAGATGAGATTGCTAAGCTAAGACATTCAACACCAGGTGTAACATTAATTTCCCCACCTCCGCATCATGATATTTATTCAATTGAGGACTTAGCTCAGCTTATTTATGATTTAAAACAAATCAATCCTAAGGCAAGAATTGGAGTTAAATTAGTTGCGTCTTCTGGCGTTGGTACTATTGCAGCCGGTGTGGCAAAAGCAAAAGCTGATATAATTTTAATTTCAGGACATAATGGAGGAACTGGGGCTACACCTCAAACCAGTGTAAAATACGTAGGTATTCCTTGGGAGATGGGTCTAACGGAGGCTAATCAAGTTTTAACATTAAATAATCTGAGACATAAAGTTACTTTGAGAACCGATGGAGGTATTAAAACTGGAAGAGATGTTGTTATCGCAGCTATGATGGGTGCAGAGGAGTATGGTGTAGCAACTACCGCTCTAGTAGCGATGGGTTGTATTATGGTAAGGCAATGTCATTCGAATACTTGTCCTGTAGGAGTATGTACACAGGATGAAAAATTAAGAGAAAAATTTATTGGAACTCCTGATAAAGTTGTAAATTTATTTACATTTATTGCTACAGAGGTAAGAGAAATTTTAGCTTCACTTGGTTTTAAATCTTTAAATGAAGTTATCGGTCGAACTGATTTATTAATGCAGGTAAGTAAAGCCTCACCTAATCTAGATGATTTAGATCTTAATCCACTATTCGTGCAAGCAGACCCTGGTAACAATAAGAGGTATTGTGAGATATCAGAAATTAATCAAGTTCCTGAAACACTGGATCAAGAAATTTGGCCTCAAATAGAAAAAGCTTTAGATAGCTCAGAAAAAATAAATAACGAGTTTTTAATTAAAAATACTAATAGAGCTGTGGGTACTAGAATTTCACATCACTTATATAAAAAATATGGTTATGAAAAATTAGAGGAAAATTTTTTAACTCTAGATTTTAAAGGTTCAGC
Organism: uncultured Pelagibacteraceae bacterium; assembly: GCA_902550055.1. Taxonomy (GTDB): domain Bacteria; phylum Pseudomonadota; class Alphaproteobacteria; order Pelagibacterales; family Pelagibacteraceae; genus Pelagibacter. Next base: position 106,863 of record CACCXU010000002.1, read on the forward strand.
TGGGCAATCTTTTGGTGCATTTACTGCAAAAGGACTTAAACTTAATTTAAAAGGTGATGCAAACGATTATGTCGGGAAAGGTTTGTCCGGAGCAACCATTTCGATAAGACTTCCTGATGAAAGTAATTTAATTTCGAATGAGAATACTATTATTGGGAACACAGTTCTTTATGGAGCAACGTCAGGTAAACTTTTTGCAGCTGGTCAAGCTGGGGATAGATTTGCAGTAAGAAATTCTGGCGCCATAACTGTTATTGAAGGCTGTGATTCAAATGGTTGTGAATATATGACAGGTGGTACAGCAGTAATTCTTGGAGATGTTGGAGATAATTTTGCAGCCGGCATGACAGGAGGAATGGCTTTTATTTACGATAAATCAAAAGAATTTGAAAAAAAAGTTAATCCAGACTCAGTTGTATGGCAAAATGTTGAAACTGAGTATTGGTCGAAATTTTTAAAAGAATTGGTACTCGAACATAGTAATGAAACAGGTTCCAGTTTATCAAAAAAAATAATTAACGACTTTGAAAAAGAGTTAAAGAATTTTGTACAGGTTTGTCCAAAAGAAATGATAGATAAGCTTAAAAATCCAATCACTACAAAAACAAAAATACAAAAAGTTAGTTAATCATTAATTTTAACTCTTTTTTCAATATTTTGAGCCATTTTGGTGAAGATAAACTATGATCACCATTTTTTATAACTACTAATTTTTTTTTTTTAGATTTAAATATTTTTAAAACTTTTTTTGAGTAAATTACAGGCACAGATTTATCTTTACTCCCGTGAACCATTGTTACATTTATATTTAGATTTATTTTTTTATTTAAAATTTTATTTTTTCTTCCATCTTTAATCAATTGGTAAGTGATTGGGTATTCATAATCGCCATGTTTTAAATTTATGACACCTTTTTTTTTGATTTCAATCTTCATTTTATTAGAAAATTTATTCCACATTAGTTTATCAAGAAATTCTGGCGCTGAACCTATTCCTAAAAAACCTTTAATTTTGTTTTTTATAAGATTAAACTGGTTTAAAGAAATCCAAGCCCCCATACTTGATCCTATAAATATAATATTGTTTTTTTTGACAACTTTTTGAATTACTAAAGTAGTATCCCTAGTCCATTTTGAAATATTACCATTAATAAATTTTCCTGATGATTTACCATGACCTGAATATTCTAAAGAAAGAAAACCTAATTTATTTTTTTTTGCAAATTTTAAAAATGCTTGAGGTTTTTTACCTTCTAAATCTGACATAAAACCATGCAAAAAAACAATGTAGGTGGCATTTTTTTGATGGTGTTTCAAATATCTTATTTTTCTGGTACTTGAAATTTTTAAGTATTTAAAATTTGTCATAAAAGTTTATTAGTTATGTCTATTATTATATAATTATTTTAAATGTCATCTAATTTAAATGTTTTACAAGTAATCCCAAAATTAGGTTACGGAGGCGCAGAAACTGGTTGCTATGATATTGCACATTTTTTACCTGAAAATAATTGTAAATCTTACATTGTTACAAGTGGTGGAGAGTTAACTAAGTTTATTGATAATAAAAAAGTTAAATTAATAAGGCTTCCTGTCCATAGTAAAAATCCATTGTTGATTTTGGTAAATTCAATAATTTTAATAGCAATAATTTTGATTTTTAATATTTCAATTGTTCACGCAAGGAGTCGAGCACCAGCTTGGTCGTGTTTATTAGCAACAAAATTAACTAGAAGAAAGTTTGTTACTACATTTCATGGGACTTATAATTTTAGAGGTAAATTAAAAAAATTTTATAATTCAGTAATGGTAAGGTCAGATTTGGTTATAGCAGGATCAAACTTTATTTTTTCACATATTCAAGAGAATTATAAGGAATTCTTGAATTCTAAAAAAAAATTTTTAGTAATTTTTAGGGGCATAAATGCAGATTATTTTGATCCAACAACCAAAATTGAAATCGATGAAAAAAAACTTTTAAATGAGTGGAGTATTACTGATGAAAAAAAAATAATTCTTATGCCAGGTCGACTTACGTCATGGAAGGGTCAAGAATTATTTATTGAGGCAATAAACTTAGTTAAAATTGAATTAGGATACGAAGCATTTCATGCTGTAATTTTAGGTAGTGATCAGGGAAGAGACTCTTACAAAGAAAAATTAATTAAATTAACTGAAAAATATAAACTGACCAATCAAGTAAAATTCATAGACCATTGTAAGGATATGGCTTTAGCTTATAACGTTTCTGATATTATAGTTTCAGCATCAATTGAACCTGAAGCTTTTGGAAGAGTTGCAGTAGAGGCGCAATCTATGGAAAAAATAATAATTGCTAGTAATATTGGAGGATCAAATGAGACAATTTTAAACGAAAAAACTGGGTTGTTGTTTGAATCTGGTGATGCAGGCTCCTTGAGTAAAAAAATCATTCAAGCAATGACAATGGATGAAACTTCCTTAAAATTAATGGGTAAGGAGGGAAGAAAAAACATTATAAAAAAATTTAATGTTGAAAAAATGTGTTTTTCTACTTATTCAGAGTATAAGAGATTACTAAATTAAATGCCCATAATTACTTTACCAGACGGAAACAATTTAGATTTTCCTAAAAAAGTGACAGGCCTAGAGATTGCTGAAAAAATTAGCAAATCATTAGCAAAACAAGCCCTGATAATGAGTGTGAATGGAGAATTAAAAGATTTATATTTTTTAATTGATAAAGATTGTTCCGTTAAAATTTTTACAGCAAAAGACCCAGAGGGTCTAGAGGTTATTAGACATGACGCTGCACATATCATGGCTATGGCAGTTCAAGAATTATATCCAGGTACCCAAGTTACTATTGGACCAGTTATTGAAAATGGATTTTATTATGACTTTGCCAGAAAGGAACCTTTTACAGATGACGATCTCAAAAAAATTGAGGAAAGGATGTCAAAAATAATTGACAAAGATTTAAAAACAAGACGAGAAGTATGGGAAAGAGATAAAGCAATTAAACATTTTAAAAAAATTGGAGAAAAATATAAGGCAGAAATTATTGAGAGTATTCCGGAAACTGAAGAACTTTCAGTCTATCATCATGGTGATACTTGGTATGATTTATGTAGAGGACCTCATTTAGTATCATCTAGTAAAATTGGCAAAGCCTTTAAACTTACAAAAGTTTCAGGTGCATATTGGCGAGGTGATTCAAAAAATGAAATGCTTCAAAGGATATATGGAACAAGTTGGGCCTCCCAGAAAGATTTAGACGATTATTTAAAAAGAATTGAAGAGGCAGAAAAAAGAGATCATCGTAAATTGGGCAAAGAAATGGATTTATTTCATTTTAGAGAAGAAAGTCCGGGATCTGTTTTTTGGCATGAGAAAGGTTGGACGTTATTTCAAAAATTAATTAATTACATGAGAGCTAAACAGGACCTAGCCGGATACAAAGAGGTAAACACACCAGAAGTATTAGACAGATTATTATGGGAAAAATCAGGTCATTGGGAAAAATATGGAGAAAACATGTATACCTCAGAAACTCCTGATGAAAAAGTTTTTGCAATTAAACCAATGAATTGCCCTGGACACATACAAGTTTTTAATCAAGGTCTTAAAAGTTATCGAGATTTACCTCTAAGAATTACTGAGTTCGGAAAAGTTCATAGATATGAACCATCTGGTGCTTTACATGGGTTATTAAGAGTAAGAGCATTCACTCAAGATGATGCTCATATTTTTTGCTCCGAAGATCAAATCACAAGTGAATGTTTAAATGTTACAAATTTGATATTAGAAATTTATAAAGATCTAGGTTTCGAAAATGTAATTCTTAAATATGCTGATAGGCCAGAGGTAAGAGTTGGTGAGGATAAGATTTGGGACAAGGCTGAAGCATCTTTGTTAAAGGCAGTAAAAGCTTCTAAACTTGAGTATAGTATAAATAAAGGTGAGGGAGCATTTTATGGCCCAAAAATAGAATTTGTTTTGAGAGATGCAATAGGAAGAGATTGGCAATGTGGAACAATCCAAGTTGACTTAAATTTACCAGGTAGATTAGATGCATCATATGTAGATAAAGATGGTACTAAGAAAGTTCCTGTTATGTTACATCGTGCATTATTTGGATCACTTGAGAGATTTATAGGTATTCTGATTGAAAACTATGCTGGAAAATTTCCATTTTGGATATCTCCGTTACAAACAGTTGTTATACCTATTTCTGAAGACTTCGAAGAATACGCAAAAAAAGTTTCTGATAAGATAAGAGAAGTTGGTATTACATCAAAGGTTGATTTAAAAAATCATAATTTAAATTACAAAATAAGAGATCATTCATTAGCAAAAATACCTCTTTTAATAATTTGTGGTAAAAAAGAAGTTGACAGTAACTCAGTAACTATTAGAAGATTGGATTCAAATAAACAAGAAAATATGGAACTAAACTTATTTCTAAAAAAATTTTCTGCTTTAAACAAAGCACCTTCAAATATTTAAGTGGCAGATTTTAAGCAAAACTATTTTCAAAGAAGAACCAAGGATCGTGGACCTCGATCAAATAACAGAATTTCCTCACCCGAGGTTCAAGTTATTGCAAGTGATGGAGAAAACTTAGGTGTTTTAAATACTAATGAGGCAATCTCAATGGCAAAAAATCAAGGTTTGGATTTAATCGAAATTGCCCCAAATGCCAATCCCCCAGTATGTAAAATTATGGACATGGGTAAATATAAATATGATGCGCAAAAAAAAGCAAACCTTGCAAAAAAAAAACAAAAAATAATTGCTTTAAAAGAAATTAAAATGAGACCAGTAACTGAAACACATGATTATGAGTTTAAAGTAAAAAATGCTAAAAAATTTATTGCCAAAGGTGATAAGGTAAAGTTCACTATTAGATTTAAAGGACGTGAACTTCAACACTCTCATTTAGGAAATGAATTGATGGCCAAAATTAAAGAGGATATGAAAGATATTGGTAAAGTCGAGTTGCACCCCAAGTTTGATGGGAAGCAAATGATTATGGTAATTCAACCTTTATAGGCTTTAATATAGGTTGTAAATTTTCTCCATTCTTTGTATAACCTCGTCCAATTATGCCAAAATTAAAAACAAAAAGCTCAGCAAAAAAAAGATTTAAAATTTCAGCTAGAGGGAAAGTTATGATGGCCCAAGCTGGAAAGAGGCACGGCATGATAAAAAGAACTAATTCTCAAATAAGAAAACTTAGGGGCACTACTGCGATGTCAAAACAAGATGGTAAAATTGTTAAATCGTATATGCCTTACAGCTTAAGGGGTTAAAATGGCAAGAGTTAAAAGAGGTGTAACAAGTAGAGCTAAACATAAAAAAGTTTTAAAAGCTGTAAAAGGTCAGTGGGGAAGAAGAAAAAATACTATTAGAGTTGCTAAGCAAGCTATGGAAAAAGCTATGCAATATGCATACAGAGATCGAAGAAATAAGAAAAGAGATTTCAAATCATTGTGGATACAAAGAATCAATGCGGGTGTAAGAGCTGAAGGTTTGACATATTCCAAGTTTATTTATGGTTTAAATAAATGTGGAATTAAAATTGATAGAAAAATTTTAGCTGAGATAGCCTACGATAGCCCAGAAGCCTTTAAAACTATTGTCCAAAAAGCACAATCTGCTTTAAATTAATCTTCACTATTGTTTTATTTCGCTGAAGAAATAATCTGTAAAAATGTCTGATCTAAAAAAAATAAGAGACGAATTTATATCAAAATTAAAAGGTAAATTAGATCTAGCAGAACTTAATCAAATTAAATCTGATCTATTTGGTAAAAATGGGTTGGTCTCATCTCAATTTAAAAAAATAAGTACTATTGATGTCTCAGAAAGAAAAAAATTCGCATCTGATTTGAATATAATTAAGGATGAACTTCATGATCTTATAAATTTAAAAATAAAAGAAATAGAAAAAGCAAATATTAATGAAAAATTGGAAAAAGAAAAAATTGATGTTACTTTACCAGAGCGATCATTTGTAAGGGGTAAAATCCATCCTGTATCACAAACAATTGATGAAATATCTTCTATATTTTCTGAAATAGGCTTTAGTATAGAGGAAGGACCAGATGTTGAAAATGAATATAACAATTTTACTGCTTTAAATACTCCAGACAATCATCCAGCAAGAGATATGCATGATACATTTTATCTTGATGAAAAAAAAGAAAGATTGCTGCGTACACATACGTCTCCTGTTCAAATTAGAACAATGTTAAAAGACGAACCACCTTTTAAAATAATTGCACCTGGCAGAACATACAGATCGGATAGTGACCAAACACATTCACCAATGTTTCACCAAGTTGAAGGACTTCATATAGACAAAAATATAAATATGGGTCACTTAAAAGGTTGTTTGAATTATTTTATCAAAGAATTTTTTGAAGTTAAAAAAATAAAGATGAGATTTAGGCCAAGTCATTTTCCTTTCACAGAACCATCTGCCGAAGTTGATATTGGATATGAAATCAAAGATGGAAAAATTATTATAGGGGAAGGTGATCAGTGGCTAGAAATACTAGGTTGTGGGATGGTTCATCCAAATGTTTTAAAAAATGTTAAGGTTGATCCAACTAAGTTTCAAGGTTATGCGTTTGGAATAGGAATTGATAGATTAGCGATGTTGAAATATGGAATTAATGATCTTAGAGCTTTCTTTGATTGTGATTATAGATGGTTAAACCATTTTGGATTTGATCCTTTAGACGTACCTACGAACTATAGGGGCCTAAGTAGATGAAAATCACATTTGATTGGTTAAAAGATCATTTAAAAACTAATCTGAAAGAAAAAAATCTTTTAGAACAACTTACTAATATAGGGCTAGAGGTAGAAAGTGTGGAAAGTCTTTCATCTGATAATCAACTATTTAAAGTTGCAAAAATTATCAAGATAGAAAAACATCCAAACGCAGATCGACTTAAAGTTTGTGACGTAAATATCGGTGAGAAAGAGCTTAAAAAAGTTGTGTGTGGTGCCACAAATGCGAGTGAAGGACTTATTACTATATATGCACCTCCAGGTGCAATTATCCCAAAGACTAACACAAAATTAGAAATAGCAAAAATTAGAGGTGTAACCTCTTACGGAATGCTTTGCTCTGAGTCTGAGTTAAATTTATCTGATGAGAGTGACGGCATTACCGAATTATCTAAAAAATATGAAAAAAATATTGGTAAAAGTTATTTTTCAAAATCAAAATCAAATCTTATTGATTTATCTATTACACCTAATCGACCAGATTGTCTTGGTATAAAGGGAATAGCTAGAGATCTTGCAGCTTCAGGTTTTGGAAGGTTAATAGTATCTAAAGAAAAAAAAATTAAATTAAAAATAAAACAAACTTTAAAAGTTAAGATTACTAAGGAGAAAGGACAAGGGTGTAATGCTTTTGGAAGCTGTTTAATTAAAAATGTAAAAAATACTGAGAGTCCTCAATGGCTCAAAGATAAATTAATTTCAGTTGGTCAAAAACCTATTTCAGCTATTGTTGATATAACAAATTATGTAATGCTAGATATTAATCGACCATTACATGCATATGATGCTGACAAAATTGAAAAAGGGATAATTGTAAGAAACTCAAAATCTGGAGAAGAATTTACAGCATTGGACAATAAAATTTATAAATTAGAAAAAGGTATGTGTGTTATTAGTGACAACAAAGGAGTTTTAGGATTAGGCGGAATTATTGGGGGCACAAGATCAGGTACAGAATTTGATACAAAAAATATATTATTAGAGTCTGCTTATTTTGATCCAAGATCAATTAGAAATACAGCAAAAAAATTGAACTTAGATACAGATGCAAAATTTAGATTTGAAAGAGGAATTGACCCATTATCTATCGAAACTGGTTTAAAGAAAGCGGCATCACTAATTCAAGAAATTTGCGGTGGAGAAGTTAGTAAAATTGATATTCAAAAAGCTGAGTCTTATAAAACCAAAATTATAAACTTTGATATAAATTCTTTTGAAAATATAGTTGGATTTAAAATTTCTGAAAAGGAAATCCAAAGAATTTTGACTGATCTTGGTTTTATCATTAAAAAAGAAAAAAATTCTTTAAAGTTGATAGTTCCTTCCTGGAGACCAGATATTTCACAGCAAATAGACATTATTGAAGAGTTGGTGAGAATAAGTGGTTATGATAAAATAAAAACAATTGACCCAATTAAGGATAGATCTAAATCCACTTTAACTCAAACTCAAAGATTATTTCATTTCTTACAAAGAGCAATTGCTTCGAAGGGTTATTTAGAGACAATAACATGGTCATTTACAGATCAAAGTTATAATGATCACTTTAGAGAATCTGGTAAAGAAATAAAAATTGTAAACCCTATAAGTTCTGAATTGGGAGTTTTAAGAAATTCTATATTTTCAAATTTAATCATGTATATGAGTAAAAATTTGGATAGAGGCTTTAAAGATTTATCTATATTTGAGATAGGTCCTGTTTTTACTGGTTCAAATCCAGGTGAGCAAAAGACAGTAGTTTGTGGTTTGTCAGCTGGTAAAAAATCAAGACTTTCTTGGATCGATAAAGAGAGAAATATTGATTTATTTGATGCAAAAAGAGATGTAGTGCAAACTTTGAGTGAAGCAGGTTATAATTCTGATCATTTTTTTATTGATAGCAAAACACCAAATTATTATCATCCAGGTAAGTCTGGTAGAATTTTCTTAGATCATAGTAAGGATAAAGTTGCAGCTTATTTTGGTGAAATTCATCCTAATATTCTAAAAAAAATTGACATTAAAACTGAAAATTTAATAGGTTTTGAAATCTTTTTAGAAAATTTAAAACTTTCAAGAAAAAAATTGAAAGATCAAAAATTAAAGTTTTCTGTATCGGATTTTCAAAAATCAGAGCGAGATTTTGCATTTGTAGTTAATAAAGATGTAGAGGCACAAGAGTTAATAAGCGTAATTTCTAATGTGAATCCAAATCTTATTAGCAATATAAAAGTTTTTGATGTTTATGAAGGTGAAAATATTCCAGATAACCAAAAGTCTATAGCGATTAGTATAACAATTCAATCATCAGAAAAAACTTTGAACGATAAGGACTTAGAGAAAATTAATAATTCAATCATAGAAGCAGTGGAAAATAAAACTGGCGCTAAAATTCGATCTTTAAATTAAAATGAGTAGAATTGATAATATCAGAAATTTTGCAATTATTGCCCATATTGATCATGGGAAATCTACAATAGCTGATAGAATAATCCATCAATGTGGTGGTTTAACAGAGAGAGAAATGAAATCACAAGTGCTTGATTCTATGGACATAGAAAGAGAAAGAGGTATTACAATAAAAGCACAGACAGTAAAGTTAAACTATAAAGCAAAAAATGGAAAAAATTATATTTTAAATATAATAGATACTCCTGGTCATGTGGATTTTAGTTATGAAGTAAGTAGATCTTTGTACGCTTGTGAAGGATCAATATTAATTGTTGATAGTACTCAAGGTGTTGAAGCTCAAACTCTAGCCAATGTATATCAAGCTCTAGACATTAATCATGAAATAATTCCAGTTTTAAACAAAGTTGATTTACCTGCATCCGATCTGGATAGAACAAAAAAACAAATTGAGGATGTGATAGGAATTGACACTGAAAATGCAATTCCTTGTTCAGGAAAAACAGGGGAAGGTATAAATGATATTTTGGAACAAATTATAGATAAATTACCAAGTCCAAAAGGGTATTCTGAAAAAGATTTAAAATGTTTGTTAGTTGACAGCTGGTACGACGTTTATTTAGGTGTTGTAATATTAGTTAGAGTTATTAATGGTAAATTAACTAAAAATATGAAAATTAAAATGCTTTCTACAAATCAAGATTATATTGTTGAAAAAGTTGGAGTTTTTACTCCAAAAGCAAAAAATATAGATGAATTAAATACTGGAGAAATTGGTTTTATTACAACAGGAATTAAGATTCTTTCAGAAACTAAAGTTGGTGACACTATCTGTGACGCTTCAAAACCAATTCCAGATGCACTACCTGGTTTTAAACCAAGTAAACCTGTCGTCTTTTGTGGGTTATTTCCAGTTGATAGTTCTGAATATCAAAAACTTAAAGATGGATTGGCAAAATTACAATTGAATGATGCTAGTTTTTCTTTCGAACCAGAATCATCCTCTGCTTTGGGTTTAGGTTTTAGATGTGGATTTTTGGGTCTTCTTCATTTGGAAATAATTACCGAAAGATTAGAAAGAGAATTTGATGTCAATTTACTTACTACAACTCCTGGGGTTGTATATAAGATTAATTTGAATAGCGGAGAAATTATTGATTTACAAAATCCCTCAAGTCTTCCTGACTTAACTTTGATAAATTTTATCGAAGAGCCATGGATTAAGGCAACTATTATAACACCAGACCAATATCTTGGATCAATTATCAAACTTTGTCAGGATAAAAGAGGGGTTCAAACAAATTTAAGTTATTCTGGAAATAGAGCTGTATTGAGTTATGAGTTACCATTAAATGAGGTTGTTTTTGATTTCAATGATAGAATTAAATCAATGACTAGCGGATATGCAAGTTTTGATTATGAAATATTAGAACATCGTGAGGGTGATTTAGTAAAATTAAGTATATTAGTAAATGGTGAAACAGTAGACGCCTTAGCAATAATGATACATAAGGATTTTGCACAGAAAACAGGGAGAGAGGTATGTGAAAAATTAAAAACATTAATTCCAAGGCATAATTTTATGATACCTATCCAAGCAGCCATTGGAGGCAAGATTATTGCAAGAGAGACTATCAAAGGATTTAAAAAAGATGTTTTAACAAAAATTCATGGTGGTGGCGCTACCGATAGAAAACGTAAATTATTAGAGAAACAAAAAAAAGGAAAAGCTAGATCTAAACAATTTGGAAAAGTTGAAATTCCTCAAGAAGCATTTATTGGTGTCTTAAGAATTGATAAAAGTTAGTTTATTATTCTTTTTTCAATATTTTTGTCTATCTTAAACAATAAATCATAAGATTTAAAAAATAATGATATTTCATTAATTTTATTTTTTTTATAAAATTTTTCTAAAAGTAATTTAATACTTCTTTGATTCTTTTTTTTGTATCCATCATATATTTCTTTTTTAACATTTTTAAAAATGAATATTTTTTTTGTTTTATTTTTAAGAAAATTTGAAAACATTAAATATATTTTTAATCTTTTAAATGAAAATTCAATCTTTAATTCCTCAAAAAACCCACTTTCTTTTTTGATTTTAGAGTAATTCAAAATCTTAAATTTTTTTGGAAAACCGAAATATTTTATTATTAAAGCAAGTGGATGAGGCAACCAATCAAAATAAGGTTTTTTGGTGCTATTTTTTATATCTTTTTTACCATAGACCATTTCAATTTTTTTGGAGTCTTTGTAACTTTTTTTAAAAATTTTAAATTTTTCAAAATTTAAAATATCATTATGATGTATCATAATTTTTTGTTTAAAATTTCTATTTAATTTGGATATTTTTTTAAGCTCATTGAAATTTTTAACTAAAGGTTTTTCAACAATTATATTCTTTTTATTTTTCATAGCATAATTTAGGTACTTATAGTGCGAGTCAACTGGTGAAGTAATTATAATAAGATCAAATATATTTGATCTAAAAAATTTTCTAATATTCAGTTTTTTTTTTAGTATGTCCCTTTTTGAGAAAATTTTAACTAAATTAAACTTATTCGACTTTTCAATTTCTCTTTGAAAAGCCTTACCCATTTTACCTCTGCCTATTAGTCCAATATTATATGCTTTCATTAAAGTAACCTTGGTTTTGGAAAGGGGATTAAAAATTTTCCTCCTTTTTTCTGAAATTTTTTATTTTTTTTAATTATTAGGTCTGCATAATTCCATGCAAATATAATTAAAACGTCTATTTTTTTTCTATCTAAAACAGATGGATTTAAAATATTAATTTTTGTACCAGGGATACACAAGCCATGTTTTAATTTATTATCATCAAAAATAAATTGAATATTTTTTTCTGAAATTTCAAAATAATTTAAAAAAGTAGTTGTTTTGGCTGCAGCACCGTAGCCTGCAAAATTCATACGATTTTTTTTACAATGCTGAATAATCGAGTGCAATTTATGTTTGCAATCTGCAATTTTATTTTCAAATTTTTTATAGGTGACAGTTTTGAATAAATTTAGTGTCTTTTTTTCTTTCAAGATTTGTTTTTTTATATTTTTTTGAATTCTAATATTTTTGTTTTTTGAAGTATAGACTCTTAACGAGCCTCCTTGAGCATCTGGGGTTTTAAAATTTATAACATTGAGATTGAATTTTTTTACAAATTTACAAATTGGATACAGCGCATGATAATCTAAATGTTCATGATAAATTGTATCAAATGTATTTTTTTTTAAAACTGAGGCCCTATAAGAAATTTCAAATATAAATAATCCATCTTTTTTAAGTAGATTTTGAACCCCACTAAAAAAGTCACTTAAATTTTCCACATGGGCGCACACATGATTAGCGGTAATTATATCAAAATCACCATATCTTTTTTTTATTTTATCACTTTCTCTTTTAGTAAAAAAATTGTCTATTTGTATTATTCCTTTTTTTTTAGACAACCTTTTTAAATTTTTAGCTGGATCAATTCCAAGTCTAAAATATTTCTTTTTTTCAAAAAAATTTAGAAAGGTTCCATCATTTGAAGCAATATCTAAAATTTTGCCACCACTGCTTTTGTATTTTTTTTTTATTTCATCAGCATATTCTTTAAAATGTAGAAAATTTTTTTTTGAGGTATTTGTTTTATAAAGGTAATTACTAAACATTTTAGACGGCTTAATAGAGTGGGTTAATTGCAGATGTCCACAATTAAAACAATATTTTAGGCCTAGGGGATATCTTTTTAATTTCTTACTTATTTTAACTTTTGAGTAAGCATTTGCTAGCGGAGTTTTTCCTAAATCAATAACTTTCTTTAAATTTTTAGAATTACATAAACGACAAAATTTTATCTGAACACAATCTTTTTTTTGCACTATTTATATTTTGAGATTATTTTTTTTATCCTTGGTTCTTTATGCATGTTTAATCTAACCAAATCTTTTTCATAATCAAATTTGTCTCTTTTTCTACTACTATACGAGAGAAAGTGCGTATTCTTTAAAAAGTAGGCTAAATGATCTTGATTATAAGTTGTAAAAAATAAGTCGCCTTTTTTCATAACTTTATAATTCAACTTTGATCCTTTAGATCTATTTCTGTAAAAAAATAATATTTCTCCTTTTAATATGTAACAAAAATGCTCATCTTTTTTGTGATAATGATTTGCTCTTATGGTTCCTTTTTTTGAAAAAATTTCTATTGATGATGAAAAGCCTTTATCTAATATTTTCAATAAGTAACCTCTTTTGTCTTCAAAAACTTTTCCTGTCTTATGAACAAACTTAAATTTTTTTTTCATATTTTTTTAAATATTTTGTGATTTCTTTTATACCACTCAATTATCATTGGAAGATCCTTTATTAAATTTCTTTTTGGTCTCCACCCTAATTTTTTTATTTTTTTTGATGAAACTGAGTACCTTTTATCATTGTATAATCTGTCTTTGGTAAATTTAATAAATTTTTTTGGATTTTTTTTGAAGATTTTACAAATATGCTTAGCAATGTTGATATTCTTTTCAAAAAAATTACTTCCAACATTAAATGTGCCTTTATCTTTCTTTTTTACTAAAAGTATTAGTGCGTTTGCAAAATCTTCTGCAGATAAATAATATCTGATATTTTTACCATTTCCGTGTATAGGGATTGGTTTATTATGAATTAGATTAACAATAGAAGTTGAAATAAGTTTTTCTGGATATTGTCTAATGCCATAGATATTATTAGCCCTTACAATTATTATTTCTTTTTTATAAGTATATTTATAACTATTTATCAATATTTCAGCTGCAGCTTTCGATGCAGAATATGGGTTAGTAGGATTTACTAATTGGTTTTCAAAACAGGTGCCATTTACTTTTTCACCATATACTTCGTCTGAGCTTACATGTAGAATTTTTTTAACTTTTTTTTTAATACATTCTAAAAAAAAAGCATGAGCACCAATTGAATTGGTTTTTGTAAAATTTAGTGGGGAAATAAAAGAATTATCAACATGACTTTCTGCAGCAATATTTACGGCTAAATCACAATTATTTAAAAAATTTGTATATTTTTTGGTATCATTTATATCACTCTTAATAAATTTCACTCTTTTTGATTTTAAAATTGAGGAAATAAAAGATTTATTTCCTGCATAAGTTAACTTGTCCAGGATTATTATTTTACTTTTAGTAAAGTTTTTAAAAAAAGCTTCAGATACGTGTGAGCCAATAAATCCAGCTCCACCGGTAATAAAAATTTTTTTCAATTTATTTTTCATTTGTTGTATAATGATGTAATAAACTATTTAAAAGCCCTAAATTTTGCAAATATAAAATGAAGATATTTGATTGTTTCATGTATTTTGATGAAGATTTATTATTAGATTTGCGTCTTAACATCTTAGATAAATTTGTAGATAAATTTGTTATAGTTGAGTCAAATCTTACACATACTGGAAAATTGAAAGAATTTAAATTTGATATAAATAAATTTAAAAAGTTTGAAAAAAAAATAAGTTATCATCCAATAGAAAATCTTTTAATTGATAAAAATTTGAAAATTAAAAAAAACTGGTCCCAAAACCATTTAGTTGATCAATCCATAAGAAACTCAATTTCAAATTATATCACTGATGCTTCGGATAATGATTGGATTATTATTTCAGACATAGATGAATTACCCAATCCTGATATAATTCAGCATTTTGATGTCAGAAATAAATACTCATTTTTTGAGCAACAATTATTTTATTATAAATTTAACTTGAAATGTATTTCTGAGCCTTCATGGTATGGCTCCCGTTTGTGTGTAAAAAAATATTTAAAATCACCTCAATGGTTAAGAAATATCAAAGTGAAAAATCAAGATAATTTATTCAATAAAATTTTTAATAATCAGCAAATATTAAAAAATGGTGGATGGCATTTTAGTTCAGTGAAAAAACCTTCAGAAATTATAACAAAAATGAAATCTTTTGCGCATAGTGAACTTGTGAAAGATTATATGTTAAATGAAAACTATATAATAAAAAAAATAAATAATTGTGAAGATATTTTTGAAAGAAACATTGTTATTAAAAAAGTCGAGTTAAATAATAATTTTCCTGATTATTTATTAAAAAACAAAAATAAGTATAATGAGTTTATAATTTAACTATTATATCAATTTTTAGGAGAGGTGGCCGAGTGGTTGAAGGCGCACGCTTGGAAAGCGTGTAAAGGGGTAACTCTTTCATGGGTTCGAATCCCATTCTCTCCGCCATAAATAATCTTTATTTTATGCGGTCAATTTGACATTTTTTGTTAATTGATAAAATTATTAAATGAGCAATTTAGTGTAAAAAATGATATAATTAATTTTTCCATAAAATAAAAAATGACGACTTTAAATAAATATCAAGCAGACTCGATTAAAGTTCTTAAAGGTCTAGAAGCAGTAAGGAAAAGACCTGGAATGTATATTGGTGATACAGACGATGGCACAGGTCTCCATCACATGGTTTATGAAGTTGTTGACAACTCAATAGATGAAGCATTAGCAGGTTATTGTAAAAATATTGATGTTATGATGAATGCTGATGGCACAATTACTGTTAAAGATGATGGTAGAGGTATTCCAATAGATATCCATAAAGGGGAAAAGAAATCTGCGGCAGAAGTGATTATGACTCAACTTCATGCTGGAGGTAAATTTGATCATGACTCATACAAAGTATCAGGAGGTCTACATGGTGTTGGTGTATCTGTTGTTAATGCTCTTTCAGCAAAATTACAATTAGAAATCCACAGAGATGGTCAAAAATATTTCATTGAGTTTAAAGATGGAGATGCTAAATCGCCACTGAAGAAGATCGGGAAATCAAAAGAGACTGGAACTCAGATAACGTTTTTACCTTCAAAGGAAATTTTTTCATCTATCAAATTTAGTTCAAATACACTCATAAAAAGAATGAGAGAATTAGCTTTCTTAAATAAAGGAATAAAAATAACATTCTCAGACTTTACAAATAAAAAAGAAAAGAAAACCATCTTTAAATTTGATGGTGGTGTAATAGAGTTTGTAAATTTTTTGGATGAAAAAAGGGAAAAATTGCAGAATAAAAACGGTAATGATTTATTTAAAAAGCCCATTTATATAGAGGGTAAAAAACAAAATATAGAAATAGAGTGCTCTCTCAAATGGAATGCTTCCTATAGCGAGGATGTATTCCCATATACTAATAATATTCATCAAAAAGATGGTGGAACACACTTACTTGGTTTTAGAAGTGCTTTGACAAGAGTTGTTAACAAATATGCAAACGAGCATAACCTCATGAAAAAAAATAAATTTACTATTTCAGGCGATGATATTAAAGAAGGGTTAACTTGTGTATTGTCAGCAAAAATTCCTGATCCTAAATTTTCATCTCAAACTAAAGATAAGCTAGTATCATCAGAAGTACGAATGATAGTTGAAAATATAGTTAACGAAAAGCTTTCTATATGGTTTGATCAAAATCCATCTATTGCTAAAATTATTTTGGCTAAGATTATTCAAGCTGCGTTAGCTAGAGATGTTGCTCGAAAAGCAAGAGAAAGCGTAAGAAGGAAAGGTGCTCTTGAATTAAGTGGACTTCCTGGAAAGTTAGCTGATTGTCAAATTGGCAAACAAGAGGGAACAGAATTATTTATTGTAGAGGGAGATTCAGCCGGAGGATCAGCGAAACAAGGCAGAAACAGAGCTAATCAAGCTGTATTGCCTTTGAGAGGTAAAATACTCAATACTTATGTAGATACCAACGATGGTAAGAAAAATGGAAATAATAATAATGGATCAGATCATAGGACAAAAGCTTTATCAAAGATGATTTCATCAAATGAAATTTTGACATTGATAAATGCTTTAGGATTAGATCCAAAATCTCAAGAAATAGATTTGAAAGATCTCAGATATGGTAAAGTTATAATCATGACAGACGCAGATGTTGATGGATCACATATTAGAGCTTTATTATTAACCTTTTTTAATAACAAACCATTTAATAAGCTTATCGAAAATGGGCACGTTTATTTGGCTCAACCACCATTATTTAAAATTAATAAAGGATCAAAAGGAATTTATATCAAAGATGAAAAAGAGCTTGAGCAATATATTATTAATAACAATAAGGAGTTTAAAAAAATTAAAAAAGGATCAAAAGATTTTGAAAGATTTATGGAGTCTGAAAAATCAAAATTAAATATTCAAAGGTTTAAAGGTTTGGGAGAAATGAATCCAGAGGAATTATGGAGTACTACTTTAAATCCTGATACAAGAAATTTATTGCAAGTTCAGTATTCAAAAGATCTAAAAAAAGATCAGGTCTTGATTCATACACTCATGGGAAATGATGTTTCTTTAAGAAAAGATTTTATAGTATCTAACGCAATAAATGTTCAAAATTTAGATGTTTAAAAATGAAGTTTTTTGAAACTTCAAAACAATATTCTTTAAAAAAGTCAATTTATATAAATTTAAGATGGATTGGTATTATTGGTCAATTAATATCGGTATATCTTGTATATTTCTATTTAAATTTTGACTTCAACTTTATTTTTGCAAATTTATTTATTTCTATTGGAGTAATTAGTAATTTATTTTTAATTTTTATTTACAAAAAAACTCAATTATCAGATAGATCAGCATTTATTCATTTATTTATTGATATAATTCAATTAAGTGGACTAATTTATCTCACAGGAGGTGTAAAAAACCCATTTGTTATTTTTTTAATAATACCGAGTGTATTTGCCTCCTCAAATTTGAGTTTTAAAACTAATTCATTATTAGTATTATTAACCACTTTATCTATTGTAGGCTTAACCTTTGTTTCAAAAGACTTACCCAGACCCTTAAGTGATCATTTTCATGTGAGTAATTATTATATCTATGCAATTCCTTTAGCTTTAATAATTGCTCTTCTTTTTTTAAATTATTTTGCAATTATATTTGGTGCTGAAAGCAAGTTAAGAAAAGATGCTTTAAATAAAATGGAAGAAATTATGGCTAAAGAGCATGAGATGTTATCTTTAGGTGGACAAGCGGCTGCAGCCGCACATTCATTAGGGACACCTTTATCAACAATAAAGGTAATTACTCAGGAATTATCAAAACAACTAAAAGATCAAAAAGATGTTTCACAAGATATTAAATTGTTATTAAGTCAAGTTGAAAGGTGTAATGAAATATTAAAAAGATTATCCTTAAATCCTGATCAGGAGGACGAATTTATTGATGAAGATTTATCAATGAAAGAATATTTACGACAAATTATTTCATCATTTAAGGAAACAAGTAAAAAAGAATTTAGTCTTAATTTAGAACAAGATTTAAATTCAAAGAAAATTTATAAATCAATTGAAATTGTTTATGGCTTAAGGAATTTTATCGGTAATGCAAATAAGTTTAGTAAAAGCAAAGTTTTTATAAATTTGAAAAGTGATAATGATTTTACAGAAATTACAATTGAAGATGATGGTGATGGTTATCCAAGTGATATTTTATCAAAAATCGGAGAACCTTATCTAAAATCATCTGATAAAAATAGTGGATTAGGTTTAGGATTATTTATAGGAAAAACTTTATTAGAAAAAAATTTTGCCATTGTTAATTGTTGGAATTCTCAAACAAGAAGTGGAGCTGAAGTGACAATAAAGTGGAAAAATAAAGATTTATTCAACCTTTAATGTAAATTTTTTTTACTTTTAAAAAGTTCACTCAATTGAGAAATCATGACATCTCCTAATTCATTGACATCTGTAATCTTTATCGCTCGATTATAGTATCTTGATACATCATGACCTATTCCTATCGCTAAAATTTCTGTTTCAGTTTTTTCCTCTATAAATTTCACAATTTTTTTAAGATGTTTCTCGAGAAAATCACCTGAGTTCACTGATAAAGTTGAGTCATCAACTGGTGCACCATCAGAAATTACCATTAAAATTTTTCTCTCTTCTTTTCTTTTTTTTAATCTATTAAACGCCCATGAGATCGCCTCTCCATCAATATTCTCTTTCAATAATCCCTCTTTTAACATTAAACCAAGATTATTTTTACATTGTCGCCAATGTGTGTCAGCCCCTTTATAAATTATGTGTCTTAAGTCATTCAACCTTCCAGGTGTTTTTGGTTTGCCCTCTTTATTCCAAAACTCTCTACTTTTTCCACCTTTCCAATTTTTAGTTGTGAAACCTAATATTTCAACTTTAACAGAACATCTCTCCAAAGTTCTTGATAAAATATCAGCGCAAATCGCAGCAATTGTAATTGGACGTCCTCTCATAGATCCTGAATTGTCTATTAAAAGAGTAACGACAGTGTCTTTAAAATCTAAATCTTTTTCTTTTTTAAAAGATAATGAATTATAAGGGTCCATTATTATTCTTGGTAATTTTGAACTATCCAATAACCCTTCCTCTAAATCAAACTCCCAGGCCCTATTTTGTTTTGCCAATAGTTGTCTTTGAAGTTTGTTAGCAAGTTTGGTAATGACATCTTGAAAACCTATTAATTGATGATCCAAAGTTTTCCTTAATTTTGAAGCTTCATCAGAATTTTCTAAATTTTCTGCCTTCGTAATTTCATCAAACTGGGTTGTGAAGATTTTATAGTCTGTATTTAAATCATTAATTGATTTTTTTTGGATAACTTGTTCATTATTTTTTTGATCAGATTCACTATCAATTAGTTGCTCATCTAGTTTATATTCATCTATGTCATATTCAGTGTCTAAGCTCGCCTCAGTCTCCTCATTGTCATTTTCATCTCTAGTATCATCTGAATTATTGTCTTGGTCATCATTAGAAGGATTATTTTGACCATCATCTTGGTTTTCTTCTCTAGTTTCCTCATTATCCTCATTTTTAAAAATATCCATTTCTTGTAATATTTCTGAAAACTTTGAAGAATATTCATTTTGATATTCTAAGTTTTCTTTTAAAAATTCAATGTGCTTATTCATTACTTTATCGAAGTCTTTTTCCCAAAAATTTAACATATTATTGGTTAAGGGATTTAATTTGACGTTTAAAAATTTCTTTAACATATACAATTCAAAAGCTTCAACAACTGGAACATCTTCTTTTGAATTTAATTGGTCTTTTCTTTTTAATTGGATTATTTGATTATAATTTTCTTTAAGATTTTTTTCTATTCCTTTCAACATTTTCGAGCCCAGGCACTCATATCTTACTTTTTCTGCAATAGAATAAAGAGACTTATATGAGGAATTTAAAGGTAAATTCTTTTTATAAATCTCATCATTTGAAAATTTTTTTTTTAAAGCAGCCGAGTCGGACTCTGCTCTAGCTTTAATGAAATCTCTTTTTGAGTTAAGATTTTCAATATCAACAAAATTCAAATCTTTATCGTTCTTTTCATCAATATTTTTAAGATGGATATCACCAGAAATCACTCTTGCTGTTGAAATTAAAGCTTGCTTAAGTTTTTCTCTTAAGTTTTCAGCCTTATTATTTTTCATTTAAATTTGAATATTTGCTAGTGACTCTGGTAGTTCTTCCCCGAAACATCTTTGATAGTATTCAGCAATTGTATTTTTTTCAATTTCATCACATTTATTTAAAAAAGTGACTCTAAATGCGTATCCTACATCTTTAAAAATTTCTGCATTTTCAGCCCAATGTAATACAGTCCTTGGACTCATTACAGTACTTATATCACCGGCTATAAATCCTTTTCGAGTTAAGGATGCAACTTTTATCATATTTGAAACTTTCTCTTTTCCTTTGGGATTATTTAAAGATTTATTTTTAGCTAATATAATGTCCATTTCTTTATCTAGACTGAGGTAATTTAGTGTTGTTACAATATTCCATCTATCCATTTGACCTTGATTGATTTGTTGTGTTCCATGATAAAGTCCAGTTGTATCCCCTAATCCAACTGTATTTGATGTAGCAAATAATCTAAAAAACTTATTTTGCTTTATTACCTTATTTTTGTCTAAGAGAGTAAAGTTACCCTCAGCTTCAAGAACTCTTTGAATGACAAACATTACATCAGGTCTTCCAGCGTCATACTCATCAAAAACTAAAGCAACTGGATTTTGAATTGACCATGGTAAAATACCTTCATTAAATTGTGTAACCTGTTTTCCTTCTTTAAGGACGATTGCATCTTTACCAATCAGATCTATTCTACTAATATGGCTATCTAAGTTTACTCTTATACAAGGCCAATTTAATCTGGCAGCGATCTGTTCTATATGTGTAGATTTTCCTGTACCATGATATCCTTGTACTAGAACTCTTTTATTGTGTGCAAACCCGGACACAATTGCAAGTGTTGTATCTCTATCAAATTTATAATTCTTATCTATTTCTGGAACATACTCACTTTTTTTTGAGAATGCGTCTACTTCCATTTCAGAGTCGATACCAAATGATTGTTTAAGTGAAATTTTAATATCTGGTTGAATGTTAAGATTGGGTGTCAATTTTTTTCCTATATGTATTCTTAAGTTGTGTATAAGCTAAAGTAATTAACTTCAGTTTTTCCTCATATTTTTTGTTGCCAGCATTCATATCAGGGTGAAATTTTTTGACAAGTGTTTTGAATTTTTCTTGAACTTTTTGCCATTTTAAACCCACTGAAATACCTAAAATACCAAAGGCTTTAATGTCCTTGTGATCAAATTTAAATTGACGCATATGATTGTATTCACTTTTGAATTTATCTTTATCCATTTCATCTTTTAAAGTTGTATTCCATAAAACTTTAAAGAAATTATCAGAGGAACTAAAACTTTGAGTAGGTTTATGCCAAATCATATCAGATTTTAAAAAATTAATTACTTGATCATCATCCATACCAGAAAAATAATTCCAATTTTTATTAAATTCTTTGACGTGTTCTAAACACAACATTCTATATTTTTTACTATTATCTTTTTCAACTGGTGCTTTATATTCACCAATTTCTTTACAATTATTCCAGTCGCAAATATTTTTCATGATAATATAATTATACTTATGAATATAAATGATTTAATTGCAATCGTAAAAAAAAAATTACAAAGCCAAATTGTTTTAGAGAGCATATTAATAGAGGATAAATCTTTTCTTCATAAAAATCATACTGGGAATCAAGCAGGTAAATTTCATCTTAAAATTTCCTTAGTATCTAAAGAACTTAAGCAAATGAAAAGAATTGATAGTGATAAAAAAATTTATAAAATATTAAATGAAGAATTAGATAAATATATCCACTCTCTTCAAATTCTAATTAGTTAGCTCTTTTTTCAAAAATTCATGTAAATTTTTAACTGAATATTCTTGATTTAAAATTGCTTGACCCATTTTTTTTAATAATACCAACTTTATTTTATTGGAATTATTTTTTTTATCCGTTTTCATAAATTTTATAATTTTATTAAGATCTTTTCTTTTGAAATATTTTTTAATATTCGAAGGTAATTTTGAATTTTTGTAATGATTTGTTATTAACTTATAATCATTAATGTTTAAAAATTTATTCCTAAGGCTAAATTTTAATGCCATCATCATTCCTAAAATAACAGCTTCACCGTGATTTAGTCTTTTAGAGTATCCTAATGAAGCTTCAAACGAGTGACCAAAAGTGTGCCCAAAATTTAATTTTTTTCTCAGATTGCTCTCTTTTTCGTCTTTTTCAACTACATCTTTTTTTATTTTACAACTTTCAAATATCGCCTTTTCTATATAAGGAGATTTAAGTTTTATAATGTCATCAAAATTCTGATCCAAATATTTAAAGAATTTTTTTTTAGAGATAATAGAGTGTTTTAAAATTTCACCATATCCACAAACAATTTCTCTTTTATTGAGTGTTTTTAAAGTATTTATATCACTTATGACTAATTTTGGTTGATAGAAGCTGCCAATGAGATTTTTTCCATACTTAGAATTTACCCCTGTTTTACCACCAATCGATGAGTCTACTTGAGCTAGAAGAGTTGTTGGAATATTTATAAAACACAATCCTCTTTTAAATAAACTTGCAGCAAAACCACCAACATCTCCAGTTATACCTCCACCAATTGCTAATAAACTATCTTCTCGAGAAAAATTTTTATTAAGTAAAATTTCTAAAATTGAATTTATGGTAGTTTGGTTTTTATTTTTTTCGTTGGCGTTAAAATTGTATAAAAATACTTTTTTATTTCGCAGTTTTTTTTTTACTTCAGAAATAAAGTTTTTTGGAACATTTCTGTCGACTAATAATAAACATTTTTTTGATTTAATGGAATTATTGACCATTAAACTTGATATTTTTGAAATGAGATTCTTTCCAATAAATATTGGATATTTTTCAGAATTAGTCTTGATTATCAATTTAATTGGTTTCATAGAATATCAAAAATTTTATCTACAATTTCTTTTTTAGTTTTATCGTTACAATCAATTTCATTTTGTGCTTTTGCATAATATTTATTACGACTTTTTATCATATTTTGTAAATCACTATTAGAGACATTATAAGCTAATGGTCTTTTAGCACTTTTTTTTATTCTTTGGATTAAAATATCATCTTTGGTTTTAAGCCAAAAAGATATGTGGTTTTTTAAAACCTCATTTCTTATATTTTTATTTAAAAAAGCACCTCCGCCCAGAGAAACTACAATTCCTCTGTTTTTCATAAGTTCTAAAGTAATTTTTTCTTCATATTCTCTAAAAAATTTTTCACCTTTATTTTTGAATATTTTTGAAATTTTCATTTTAAGCTTTTTTTCTATGTAATGATCCACGTCATAAAAATCTAATTTCAGTTTTTTTGAAACTAAAAATCCGATAGATGTTTTACCAGATCCCATCATGCCTAAAAAAACAATATTTCTATTAGATTTCATAACTTTCTTTATTGAAAAACCACAAATATGTCTTAATTTGAAATTAGTTAAAAGTATATGCAATTTATTAAAAAAACAAGTTCAAGCCGTAGTATTATAGGTATTGTAACTAAATTAGTTTTACTTTTACTTGTCTTTTTTTTAATAATTTTTTTACTGAATAAGATTGATTTTCCAGCTCCCAAAAAAGATATAGATAAAATTATTCCAAATGAAAATTTTAAAATTGTTAAATAAAAAAAATTTTTTCATTTTATTTTTTTTATTTTTCACTTCCATTGTTAATGCTGATGAAAAACCAATTGATATTTGGAATATTGATAAAAAAGAAATTGAAGAAAATAAAATAACAAATAATTCAGAAATTTCAAATGGGGAAAACATATTACAAGAAAATATTGAGCCGAGTATTTTTGGAATGCAAGATCAAAATCAAAAATCAATTATAAATCTTGACGAAAAGTTTGACTCAAAAGAAATCAAAATAATTGGATTATTTGACCCACAAAATTTTGATCTTAATGTAGATATGTGGTCTTACTCAGATGGCGATCAATTAAAAAATTTGTTAACAAAATTAAATAAGATGGATTTATCTGATGATGCAATCGAAATTGTTAATACTTCACTATTAATCAATGCTCATAGTCCAAAAAAAAATATATCAGACAATGAATTTCTAAAATTAAAGTCAGATTGGCTAATAAAAAACTCAAACCTAGAATTAATCGAGGAATACTTAATCCAAAATCAAATAATTAATTTACACTCAGAACTCACAAAATATCTCGTAGATGAACATCTTTCCAATTCAGATATTGATAAAGCTTGCAGTATATTTTCAAAAAATAATGAATTAATCACAGATGAGTATTTATCTAAATTTAACATTTATTGTTTAATTAAAAATAATAAAAGAGAGGAAGCTCAATTAATTTTAGACTTAAAGAAAGAATTAGGTTTTAAGGATGAATATTTTGAAAAAAAAATAAATTATTTGCTAAAATATACAAAAAAAATAGATGAGACAGTGTCTGAAAAATCAATATTTGATTTTTATTTAGCTCATCAAACAAATCCTAATTTTAATTTCGAACCAAATGATAGAACCAAAAAGATAATTTGGAAATACCTTTCATCTGCAAATTTGCTAGGCTCGTTTAAACAAATTGACGTTTCTGAAATTGAAAAAATATTGACTATAGAAAAGGCTGTTCATGATAAAAATTATCCTGAAAAAGAATTATTTGATTTATATAAAAGATTTCAATTTGACTTTAATCAACTTCTCAATGCTCAAAAAGAATATAAAAAACTCTCCAAATTAGAGGGAAGAGCCCTTGTTTATCAAAAAATCTTACTTGAGTCAGAAATGGTAGAAAAATTAAAGTTATTAAAAATATTAAAAAATTCTTTTAAAGAAGATGGATTAGATAATGCGTTTGATCTAGAACTTAAAATTTTTCTCGAGAAGATGAATCCTGTAGACATACCAGACAATTTAACCAGTTTTTATTATACAAATATTCAAATTGAAAAGGATGAAGATAAAAAAATTAAATTTAATAATGATATAATGCATCAATCAAAATTAATTAATTATTTTAATGGTGATTATGCTAGTTCCAAAATTTCCAAAGACACAAATAATTTTTTAAAAAAAATAAAGAAAAATAAAAAATATTTCCTATCTAAAAAAGATATCATTTTTTTAGAGTCATTGAGACATGACGGAATTAAAATTTCAGAAAAATATGATGATTTATATCAAATAGATGAAAACGAAATCCCTACAGATATACAAATTATGATTAATAATAGGGAAACTGGCTTAGCACTTTTGCGAATAGCTGAATTGATTGGACAAGATGAAATTGAAAGAATAGATGAAGATACAATTTATTTTATAGTCACAGCTCTCAATAAGCTCAATATTGATTGGATGAGAAATAAGATATTACTTAAAGTTCTTCCTTTAAAAGTTTAAAAATTAGTTTAATTATTTACTTTATGCTTAGAGAAATTGTTACTGTTCCAGATGAAATATTAAAGAAAATTTCTGATCCAATTGAAAAAGTTGGAATTAATGAAAAAAAATTAATTGATGACTTATTTGAAACAATGTACCACTCCAAGGGAATAGGCCTTGCGGCAGTTCAAGTCGGTATACTCAAACGAGTTTTAGTTGTTGACGTTTCAAATAAAGATGAAAAAAATCAACCAATTGCATTAATCAATCCTTTTATAAAAAACTTAAGCGAAGAGACATCGGTGTATGAAGAGGGTTGTTTATCAATACCCGAAACTTTTATTGAAATTGAGAGGCCAAAAATTTGTGAAGTGGAATATATTGATGAAAAGGGAAAGAAGAAAAATCTTAAATGTGATGGGCTTTTATCAACTTGCGTTCAACATGAAATTAATCATTTAGACGGCAAACTAATCATCGATCATTTATCAAAATTAAAGAAAGATTTTATTATAAAAAAAATTTCAAAAATTAAAAAAAATCCAGACAGAATAGTAGTTTGAAGATGGCAAATAAGATTATCTTTATGGGTACACCGATATTTTGTGTTCCTATCTTAAAATCTCTATATCAAAATGGTTATAATATTGCTGAAGTCTATACACAACCACCGCAAAAATCTCATAGAGGACAAAAAATTAACAAAAGTCCAATTCAGGGTATCTCTGAAACTTTAAATATAGATTATAGAACACCCAAGACACTTAAGGATAATCAGGAGGAGTATGAATTTTTAAAGGAGTTAAAAGCCGATCTTGCAATAGTGTGTGCATATGGACAAATAATTCCTGAAAATTTTTTAAATTTAACCAAAAAAGGTTTTGTAAATATTCACGCTTCAATTCTTCCTAGTTGGCGAGGCGCAGCACCAATTCAGAGATCAATTATGAATTTAGATCCTGAAACTGGCATAAGTATTATGAAGATCAAAAAAGAATTGGACAGCGGACCAGTTAGTAATATTTATAAAATCAAAATAGATCAAAACCAAAATGCTCAAGAAATTTCAGAAAAACTATCCGCTTTAGCTGCTGAAAAAATTTTAGATAATGTGGATGATATACTTGAAGACAAGGCAAAGTTTATTGATCAAGATCATGCAAAAGCAACTTATGCAAAAAAAATTCAAAAAGAGGAGTCTCAAATTGATTGGAATGAGGATGCTCCTAAAATTATTGGAAAAATAAATGGATTATTTCCTTCTCCTGGAGCTTCCTTTAGTTTTAATGGTGAAAGATATAAAATTTTAAGGGCTGAAATAGGGAACGGCATAGGTCAAGTAGGAGAAATAATTTCAAATCAGTTAGAAGTGGCATGTAATAACAATCAATCTATCAAGATATTAGAAATTCAAAGACAAGGAAAAAGACCGCAAAAAATTAGCGAATTCATGTTGGGCTCTCAAATTAAAAAGGGCTCGAAGTTATTAAATGTTTAGATATCAGATATTAATTGAATATGAGGGTACTAATTTCAGGGGGTGGCAAGTTCAAAAAAAAGGAAAAACTGTTCAGGGATTATTACAAGAGAAAATTTCAAAACTTTTAAAAGAAAAAATCATAATATATGGGGCTGGAAGATTAGATGTTGGTGTACATGCCAGAGAACAGTCAGCACACTTTGATTGTAAAAATAAGATTGTAAAATTTGATAGATTTTTAAAATCAATTAATCATTTTTTAAATAAAGATGGAATAGCAATACTTAAAATTACAAAAAGAGGTAATAATTTTCATGCCAGATTTTCAGCTAAAATGAGAGTTTATAATTATGTGATTATTAATCGGATTAGTGGACCAGTTCTAGATAAAAATAGAGGCTGGCATATTATAAAAGATCTTGATTTAAAATTGATGAAAAGTGCTGCAAGAAAATTGATTGGTACTAACGATTTCAGTACTTTTAGAAAATCTAGTTGTAGGGCTAAAAGTCCAATAAAGACTATGAAGTCAATAAAAATTAAATCTACAAAAAATAAGATTGAAATAGAATTCAGATCCAAATCTTTTTTACAACAACAAGTTCGGTCTATGGTTGGTTGTTTAAAATATGTTGGGGAAGAAAAATGGACGGTAAAAAAATTTGTAAATGTAATGCAGTCTAAAAAAAGAGAATTATGTGCACCACCCGCACCACCTCAAGGTCTCTATTTAACGAGAGTTATTTATTAATTTTTTTTTATTACTCATCGCAAATTTTTTACTTATTCGCCATCTACTTTCCTCACGAATTATATAACCGCAACAATTTTTTGATTTACATTTACAAGGAAATTGCTTGTAATCTTCTTGATCAAAACTAAAACCATAATCACAAGTGATCTCTTCGCCCTTCTTAATATCTCTATCAGCTGTTATCCAAATTTTTAAACCCTTACCATCATACCTGGCGTTAGCATTGCAACTATGATTAACTAATCCAGCAACGTTAAATGAAAAATCCCCATCCAAAGTAAATCTTTTATTTAAAGTAAATAAGTAAATAGGTTTTTTATTGTCGTATTTATCAGACTCTTCAACTTCTTTATTTGTAATTATTTTTCCTAAGTAATTAATAATTTTTGTACCCTCTTTAATATCTTTAGTAGCATAAAGTCCACGACCTTTATTATCAATTTTTGATTTTCTTATTTTGTATAGTTTCATGAAGGTGATTTATGATGAGTTAGATATTTATCAATTGAATTCTACCAATGCATTAACATGTTCATTAGCGCTTTCTGCTAATGCATTTAAATCATATCCACCCTCAAGTATAGAAACAACTTTACCCGCGGTAAACTTATTGGTAGCTGTTAATGTTCTTTTAGTAATCTCATAAAAATCTTTTGAACTCAGTTGGAATTGAGCTAATGGATCATCTTTATGTGCATCAAAACCCGCTGAAAATAAAAGAAAATCTGGTTTATATTGTACTAATCTTTCCAACACTCTATCAAATGCATTAAAGTATTCTTCTGAGTTTGTGCCAGCGGGCAAAGGGATATTCAATGAATTATTAAAGTCTCCTTTATCTTTATCTGTTCCACCTCCAGGATAAAAAGGATATTGGTGTGTAGAAATATATAATGAATTTTCATTATTACGCATGACATCATAATTTCCATTACCCCAGTGCACGTCAAAATCTACACAGGCAATTCTTTTATATTTATATTTTGACACTAAATAGTTTGTTGCTACTCCCGCGTTTGATATACAACAAAATCCCATAGCTTTATTTTTTTCAGCATGGTGACCAGGTGGTCTAGCCAAACAGAATGCATTTTTAAATTGATTACTCTCTATTCCGTCTATTGCTCTTATTGTTGAGCCTGCAGCATCAAAAACTGCTTTTTTACTTTCAGGTGATACAACAGTATCGCCATCTAGAAACTTAAGGCCTTTTTGAGGAAAAGAATTTTTTAAATTATTTATATAGTCCTTTGAATGTGTCATTGATAATATATCATCAGGAACATTATCTGGCTTATCCCAGATTAGGTCTTTTCTTCTTTTTAATTTTTCTTTTATAGCAATTACTCTTTTAGGCTGCTCAGGATGACCATCGCCAGTATTATGCTTCTCATAGGAGTCAGAATTTATGATCGCTGTTTTCATTTAAAATAATTTAATAAAATGTTTTCATAAATTTTCTTAAGATTTTTTAAATCTTTTAAAGATACTGCCTCATCCACGCGATGCATAGTTCTTCCAACTAAACCAAATTCTAAACCAGGTGATATTTTTCTTATGAATCTTAAATCTGAGGTTCCACCTGTAGTAGATAACTTTGGTTTAATTTTGGTAACTTGTTTTATGATATTTTGTATCATGTGTGTTGTTTCATTTGGCTTTGTAAGAAATGCTTCACCCGAAACTCTATAATCAATTTTAAACTTTGACTTATTTTTTTTATTAATTTTAATTAAAAATATATTTATTTTTTTTTTTAAAGATTTTGAGGAATGTTTATTATTAAATCTTATATTGAATGTTGCCTCAGCCATTGCCGGGATAACATTATCAGCGTTATTATTTATATTTATTTTTGTAACCTCTAAGTTTGTAGGTTGGAAGTTTTTTGATCCTCTATCAAATTTAATATCTTTTAATTCTTTTAAAATTTTTACAATTATAGTTGAGGGATTATTAGCTCTCTGAGGATATGCAACATGGCCTTGCTGACCAAATATAGTTAATTTACCAGTCAAACTACCCCTACGTCCAATCTTTATCATTTCACCTAATTTATTTGGATTTGTTGGTTCACCGACAAGACAAAAGTTAATTTTCTCTTTCCTTTTTTTTAAATAATTTACAACTTTTTTGGTGCCATTTACCGCATCACCTTCTTCATCTCCTGTAATAAGTAAACTTATTGACCCGTTGAATTTTCTATTTTTTGATAGAAAAGTGCTTACAGCAGACACAAAAGCTGCAACAGAGCCTTTCATATCATTTGCACCTCTTCCAATTAAATGGCCTTTTTTAATAGATGGTTTAAATGGATTTACTGTCCAATCCTTAATGTTTCCTGGAGGGACAATATCAACATGTCCTGCAAACATAAAATTCGGTTTCTTAGATCCTAATCTTGCATACAAGTTTTTTACAGGCTGAAATCCTCTTTCTTTAAATTCCAATATTTTTGTTTTGAAACCTAATCTTTTTAATTTTTTTTCTAAAAATTTCATTACCCCAGCATCAATTGGAGTGACAGAAGGAAATCTGATTAGCTCTTTAGCTAATTGTAGCTCATTCAATTTTTGCATAATTAATCTCTTAAAAGATCGTTAATTGATGTCTTTGATCTAGTTTTGGAGTCCACAGTTTTAATTATATGAACAGCGTAAAGATCTTTATATGTACCTGGTACAACAACTGAATAAGGAGGTATACGACCTTTTGTTATTTCCCCATTAGATCTGTGAATTATTTTTGTGCTCTTACCGATATAGCAGCCCATTGAAAGAACGCTTCCTTCCTCGACGATAACACCTTCAACAACTTCAGACATGGCTCCAACAAAAACATTGTCCTCAATGATTGTCGGTAGCGCTTGAGCGGGCTCCAAAACACCTCCAATTCCAGAGCCAGCTGAAATATGACAATTCTCTCCAATTTGGCAACAACTACCAGCACGACTAAACGTATCCATCATAGTTCCAGCTCCAATCCATGCACCGATGTTTACATAACATGGCATAAGAACTGCATTCTTTCCAATAAAAGACCCAGGGCGAACGGGAGAGTTAGGTGTCATACGGAAGCCAGCGGTTTCATGTTGTTCTTTAGTCCAACCTGCAGTTTTACCTTTTAATAAATGAGCTTTGTCATACCAACTAGAATATGGTCCATTTAAATTTTCCATCGGGTAAATTCTAAAACTTAGCATAATTGCTTTCTTAAGGTGCTGATGAGTTACCCATTCTCCATTTATTTTTTCAGCCACTCTCGATTTACCACTATCTAAATCAGAGATAACTTGATTTATTGCATCCTTTAAAGACTGGTCCGAATTAGGACTCACTTGATCTTTATTCTCCCAAGCATCATTGATTATTTTTTCTAAAGACATAATTAATTACTTTTTAATAGCCTTATTTCTTTTAGAAATAAAGACAGATTTTCAATTTTGTGTGAAATAAAATCTTTGTCTGCATCCATTTTTCCAAAATGCTCATCATTAATTAACCAAACGGTTGTACAACCTCGTTCGTGACCTATACTTAAATTTTTAGCTATATCTTCAATGTAAATAGTCTCTTTTGGATTTATACCAAATTTTTTTACCATTAAGTCGAAGGTTTCTGCTTCTGGTTTAGGTACATAACCAGCGTCTTTAATATCAAAAACCTTATCTCTTCCAAATAAATCATACACACCCAAGTGAGTTAAAATATTAGCAGCATGTTCAGCACTACCATTGGTGAAGATAAATTTTTCCATATCTAATTGCTGAAGCTCGTTTCTCATAATTTTATCTTCTTTCATAAATGATAAATCAATTTCATGAACGTAAGATAAAAATTCATCTGGTGATATTCCATTATGAACCATTAATCCTCTTAATGATGTATTATATTTATAGAAATAATTTGTTTGTAATTCTTTAGCTTTATCTTTATCAATTTTAAGTTTTTCAGATATAAATTGAGTCATCCTCTTTGAAACTTGACCAAATACACGCTCTAAAGAATAGTTATTATGCTTTCCATAACAAACACCATCAAGATCAAGTAGCAAATATTTTTTTTCTTTTAAGTTCATTTTCTTATTAATGTACCTGATCCCTTGTCTGAGAAAATTTCCCATAAACAAGAATGCTGTTTTGTACCATTAATTATACCTGCTGCTGTAACTCCATTATTAACAGCATCTAGACAAGCATTTATTTTGGGTATCATTCCTTCAGTGATTGTCTCATCTTTTACCATCTCTAATATTTCGGATGAGGATATTTCATCTATAAGTTTTTTTTCTTTATTTAAAACACCATCAACATTTGTCATCAATAGTAATCTCCTTGATTTGACAGATTTGGCTACAGCCATCGCCGCAGTATCACCATTAATATTATGTGTTTGATTGTTTTTATCTAAGCCTAGTGGTGAAATAATTGGTATTTTATTTTGTCGAATTATATCCAATAAAATATCGTTATTAATCTTATTTGGCAGACCAACAAAACCTAATTCTTTTGCCTCTGGTACGACCTCAATAATATTATCTTTTTTAGTGTGGATGGAGACCGCTTTTGTATTTTTTTTGTTCAAAGAGCTTACAATATCATTGTTAAAATCTATTAAGACTGACTCAACAACGTTTATAATTTTTTCATCAGTGACTCTTAACCCTCTTATAAATTTTGATTGAATATTAGATTTATCTAATTCTCTCTTGATCCTTGGACCTCCACCATGAACTACAATAATTGAAAGACCTAATTTATTTAAGATACTTAAATCAGTAATAAAATTATCAAAGATATTTCTGTCAATTAAAACATTTCCTCCATATTTAATGACAATCAAGTCATTTTTATATTTTTCTATGTATTTATTTACCTCGTTTATTGGGGGTCCGTTTTCAGGAAGAATTTTTTTTAAGTCCATTAATTTATTTTGAATTAAAATTTAGGTTGTCGTTTTGACTGTTGTTCTTCTCATAATAAATACTTGCTGAGCCATTGTTAAAATATTGTTAACAGTCCAGTAAATAACTAAACCACTTGGAAATGGTGCGAGTATTACAGTTAAGAAAAGCGGGAAGAAAGCAAAAATTTTAGCCTGCATTGGATCAGTAGGTGCGGGATTTAATTTTTGTTGCACCCACATCGAAACTCCCATTGCTACTGGCCAAGCTCCAATAACTAAGAAACTTGGAACGTCGTAGGGTAATAAACCAAAAATATTAAATATACTTGTAGGATCTCTCTCACTTAAATCATGAATCCATCCATAGAATGGCATTTGTCTCATTTCAATAGTGACAAACAAAACTTTATATAATGCAAAAAATACAGGTATTTGAACAAGAATTGGCAAACAACCTGACATAGGGTTTACTTTTTCCTTTTTGTAAAGAGCCATCATTTCTTGTTGAAGTTTCATTTTATCATTTTTGTGCAGCTCTTTTAAACGAACCATTTCTGGTTGAAGAACTTTCATTTTTGCCATGCTTTTAAATGAGAAATTAGCTAATGGGAAAAAAACTAAACGAATACAAATAGTGATAGCTATAATTGCCAAACCATAGTTTCCAAGTAGTTTAAAGAAATAATCAATTCCATAAAATAGAGGTTTGGTTATGAAGTATAAAAATCCCCAATCAATAACTAAATCAAATTTATCTATGTTGAGTTTTTCAGCATATCCGTCTATCACATCCACTCTTTTTGCAGCAACGATAATTTGTAATTCTTCTTCAATTGAACTTTTTTCATTTAATGCCAAAGGATCTGTAGAAATAAAATTTGCTCTAAATTTATTTTTATAGTCGAATGTTGTTTTAAACTCTTTATCTTTTGGTGGTATTAAGGAAGTAATCCAATATTTATCACTTATCCCTAACCACCCTTTATTGGCTACTTTAGTAAACTTCTTTTCTTGAATATCATCATAATCCTCCTCTATTAATTCATCATCTAAAGTTGCAATGAGTCCTTCATGAAGAATTAAAAAGTCAATTATTTCTGGAATTTCATTTCTTATTATTTGTCCATATGAGTAAAAATCATATTTATTATCACTCTCATTAATTATTTTTTGTTTAACTGTAAAAAGATATTTATCATCTAACGATATTATTTTTTCAAATTTTAGGCCCTGTTCGTTGGACCATGATAGTTTTATTGGAGACCCGTCTGTGAGTTTGTTGTTACCTTCTATTGACCAAATTGTATCTGAGTTAGGAACATCAATATTTTTATCAGAAGTAACAAAACCACTATCTATTAGATATCCTTCTTTAATATTTCGGGGTCCTAATAAAGTTACTTTTTTTTCATTATCAAGGGTTACTTTATAATTCTTGAAAGTTAAATCATCTATTGATGCACCTTTTAATGATATTGAACCTATAATATTTTCATTTTCAAATTGAATTCTTCTACTTTGTTTTAATGCATCATCTCGTGAAATTGTAATTTGTGTTTCCTTTTGTTCTAAGCTTGGTGCATCACCGCTTTGTTCAATTTTTTGTTTTTCAACAATATTTTGATCCACTGTCGATTTTTCTGGAACAAAAAATAATGCCCATAAAACAATTACAGCAGATGATAAAGCTATAGCTGCTATTGTATTTTTAGAGTCCATTATTTTTTAACTTTTATTTCTTTTTTTACAGGATCAATTCCACCTTCTTTGAAAGGGTGGCATGAAAGAATCCTTTTTAAACTTAAATATCCACCCTTAAAAAAACCATAAGTTTTTAATGCCTCAATGCTATAATCGGAACAAGATGGAAAGTACCTACAAGAGTTACCTAGTAATGGACTTATTAGGTATTTATAACCTAGAATTAATTTTATAAATATAATTGTAAAAATGTTCATTATTTAATTTTTTTAAAATCCTGAAATAAGGTTTCTTTTATAATTTTAAATTCATTATTTAGCATAGTTGACTTAGCAATAACAAGATATGAATAGTAATATTTTAGAGATATTTCTTTAACAGCATCATTCATAATATTTCTTAGTCTCCTCTTTATCTTGTTTCTCTTCACAGCATTTCCTATCTTCTTCTTAGTTACAAATGAAATATTAAGTTTCTGATTATTTTTTTTATTAATATTACCAAAAAAAATTGTTACATATCTGTTTGATACTTTTTTCTTTTTGAGCAAAGTTTTAAAGTCTTCATTCTTTGAAAGAGCAACAATTTTGCTTTTCATTGAGTTGGCTTTATTTTCTTCTTCTTTTAACAGTGGAGGATACTGTTAAATTTTTTCTCCCTCTAGCTCTTCTTCTTTTTAAAAGTTTTCTGCCGCCCTTGGTTTTCATTTTTGATCTAAAACCATGGGTTCGGCTTCTTTTTTTTCTAGATGGTTGATATGTTCTTTTCATAAAAGCGGTTAAATTTATATAAAATTTCGCCCTTTATAATAATTAAATATATAAATAGCAAATAGAAGATTTATAAATACCATGAACCATGATGGAAAAAGCTAAGAAAACTAAAATAATAATAGGTTTATCATACATAGTTTTACTTACTATATTTGTGTTATTGTTTTTTTCAAAATTTAGTATCCAAGAAATAACTTCTTATGACTTCATTAAAGAAAACAGATTGTTTTTTCTAAAATTAAAAAATTCTAATTTGTTTTTAATATCCATAATTTTTTTAATTTTCACAATATTATGGGTTTTCCCATTTTTAGGTTTTGGTTCTCCAATTGCATTACTAGGAGGATTTATTTTTGGCAAATGGCTGGGTACTATAATTGTGGTCATAGGTATGAGCGTTGGTGCAACATTTCTATATATTTTTGGAAACTATTTTTTAAAAGATTTAATTAGAGATAAATTTTTAAATAGATATCAAAATCTAGAGAGAAAATTTAAAAAGTCTGAATTTTATTATCTATTAATATATAGATTTATTGGAGGAATACCTTGGCAACTTAGCTGCATTTTGCCTACAATTTTTGATGTTAGGGTAAAAAATTTTTTTTTCGCATCATTAATAGGAATTATACCTCAAATTTTTTTAGCCGTTTCTTTAGGTAGTGGTCTGGAAAAAGTAATAGAACAAAATTCACAAGTTCCTAAAATTACAGATATAATTTTTTCACCTGAAATATATATTCCAATTTTAGCCTTTTTTGGTTTAGTCTTGATTACAATTTTTCTTAGAAAGTCTTTTTATAAAAATTAGTGGTGCTCCCACCAAGAATCGAACTTGGAATTTATCCTTACCATGGACACGTTATGCCATTTAACTATAGGAGCATTTGGATCAATTCTATTTTTATTGATAATAGAGCATTTTTTTCAAATTATTGCCTTAATTTTTTGATTAATATGATTTATATCTTACCAAGGAAATTTTATGGGTATTCATTACGATTATAAATCAACCAAAAGTGCCAAGCTCATGGAAAAGCAAGCGAAAAGGGAAAGAAAACTTGCTGAAAAAAAAGCAAAAAGATTAGCAAAAGAAGGCTCTAAAAAAGATGATAATAAGGATAAAGCTTTAGATGCATCTAAACCAATAACTTTAGATTTCCTTACCAATCCAAATAAAGAATGATTACTAAAAATAAAAATGAGCGTCTAAGCATTGCGCTTAGAAAAAATTTAAAAAAAAGGAAAATTTTTCAAAAAAAAAATAAAAAGAAAACAAAATAATGTCCATTCAGCCAGACTCTTGGATAAAAAAAATGTGTAAAGAGCATAAGATGATTGAACCATTTTTGGATCATCAAGTCTCTGAGGGGAAAATATCATATGGACTAAGTAGCATGGGTTACGATGTCAGAATTTCTGATGAGTATAGAATATTTACAAATGTTAATAGTTCGCTAGTGGATCCAAAAAACTTTTCTGATGAAAACTTTATTGAGCGAAAGGGGCCATACTGTATAATTCCACCAAATTCATTTGTTTTGGCAAAAACCATTGAATATTTTAGAATTCCAAAGGATGTCCTTTGTATTTGTGTTGGAAAAAGTACTTATGCGAGAACAGGAATTATTTGTAATGTAACGCCAATTGAAAATGAATTTGAAGGTAATATTGTTATCGAATTAAGCAACACAACTCCTAATCCTGCTAAGGTTTATTCAAACGAGGGTATTGCTCAATTTTTATTTTTTAAATCAGATACCCAGCCAGAAACGACATATAAATCAAAAAACGGTAAATATCAGGGACAAACCACCATACAGGTTGCTAAAATAAAAAAGTAATTTATGGATAAATTTCTGATCAATGGTCCTTGTAAAATCAAGGGTAAAGTCTCGATTTCGGGTTCTAAAAATGCATCTCTACCAATTCTTGCAGCAACTTTATTATTTGACAAACCAGTAATTATTAAAAATTTACCTAGAGTAAGAGATATAGACACTATGCTTAATTTATTAAAATCTCTTGGATCAAAAATAATTTTATCTAAAGACAGAAAAACTGCAAAAATTATTAATAAAAAGAATATGAAAACTTTTGCAAGTTATTCACTTGTTAAAACAATGAGAGGTTCAATATTAGTGCTAGGTCCATTAATTTCTAAATTTCATAAATCTAAAACATCTTTGCCTGGTGGATGTCTTATAGGTGCGAGACCTGTAAATTATCACCTTAGTGCATTAAAGAAGCTGGGAATGGAATATAAAATACGAGATGGTTATATTTTAGCAAAATCAAATGGAAGACTTAAAGGCAAAAAAATAAATTTTCCTAAAATTAGTGTAGGTGCTACGGAAAATTCTATAATAGCTGCATGTTTAGCTAGAGGCAAAACAATTTTAAATAATTGTGCTGTGGAACCTGAAATTAAAGATTTAACAAAATTCTTAAATCAAGCAGGTGCAAATATAAAATGGTCTGGAAGAACCTGCACTATCATAGGAGTTAATTCTCTCAATCAAACAAGTCATACAGTTATGGCTGATAGAATAGAGGCGGGAACTTTTTGTGTAGCTGCAACTCTTGCTAAAGGTAATCTACAAATTAAAAATTTAGACCCAAAAATAATTAATACTGAAATAGAACTATTAAAAAAAGTTGGGGCAAAGATTAAAACTTTGGATAACAAAATTTTTATAAAAGGACCTGACAAAATCAGACCTATTCAAAATATAAAAACTAAAGAGTTTCCAGGTATTCCAACAGATCTTCAAGCTCAATTAATGGTTTTAATGTGCAAGAGTATTGGGAAAAGTTCTATAACTGAAAGTATTTTTGAGAATAGATTTATGCATGTTGCTGAGTTGCAAAGACTAGGCGCGAAAATAAATATTCAAAATAATAAAGCATTGATTGAGGGCAATACCAAATTTATTGGTGCTGAATTAATGTCTAGTGACTTAAGAGCCAGTGTTGCTCTAGTATTAGCCGCAATAGTGGCAAATGGTAAAAGTATTGTTGGAAGAGTCTATCACTTGGAAAGAGGATATGAAAAAATTGAAAATAAATTACAAAAAATTGGTGTTAAAATTAAAAGATTGAAATAATGAGTAAATATTTAGCAAAAATAATTGCGAATGATCAAGAGGGGCTACAAATGATTTCTGCTTGTAGTTCTGGCGCAAAAGTTAAAGTGACAGATATAAAGTATCTGGCATCTAATAAGGTTTTTTTGTTATCGATTGAAAGAACTAAAATTGAAACCGATCAAGAGGGTAAGAAAATCAATAGTATTTGTCGATTTGATTTTGTTGATAAAGTAAGATCAAAAAATATCAATCAATCAAACAAAGATTTAGTTTTAGAATTAATTGGAATTGATTATTTGAAAAATAATGATGACTATGAAATAAATCTTATTTTTAATAATAATGCCCACATAGCTTTGACAACAGAAACTATCGAAGCGCGGCTTGAGGATCAAAACGAAATTAAATAATTATGAAAATATTAAATAGTAAAACTAAAAATTTCGATAGAAATTTGGATTATTTACTTTTTAAAAGAAGAAAAAGCATTAAATCTGACAAAGTCTCTGTATCTAATATTATCAATGACGTAAAAAAGAATGGTGATACAGCATTGATTAAATATGAAAAGAAATTTAATCGAAATTCTACAATCATTCCTAGTGCCAAAAAAATTACTAAGTTAATAAAATCTTTAAATCCTAAGGTTAAAAAAGCGATCGACACAGCCTATAATCGAATTTACAAATTTCATTCTTTGCAAAAATTTAAGAATATTTCTTATACAGATAAATTTAAAAACAAACTTGAATATAAATATTTACCATTAGAGTCGGTGGCAATTTATGTTCCTGGTTCACTTGTATCTTATCCATCAAGTGTGCTCATGAATGCTATACCAGCAATTGTTGCGGGAGTTAAAAGAATTGTTATGATAAACCCAGGTTTCAAGGGAAACCAAAATCCAGCTGTTTTATACGCAGCAAGAAAATGCAAAATTAAAGAAATTTACTCTATTGGTGGTCCATCTGCTATAGCAGCTGTTTCTTATGGAACTAAAAAAATTAAAAGAGTTGATAAAATAGTTGGACCTGGAAATTCATATGTAGCTGCTGCAAAAAAAGAAGTTTTTGGTGATGTTGGTATCGAAGGTATGACAGCAGGACCTTCTGAAATAACTATCGTTTGTGATAAATTCTCAAATCCTGAATGGGCTGCAAGTGATTTAATCGGTCAAGCAGAACATGATCCTCAAGCACAATGTATATTAATTTCAAAAGACAAAAAACTAATTAGTAAAGTCCAGATAGAAGTTTCAAAACAATTAAAAAGTATTCCAAGAGAGTCTGTGGCAAAAAAAAGTTTAAAGAGAAATGGAATTTTAATGTATGTAGCCAAAGATAGTAAAATAATTAATATCGTGAATAAAATTGCACCTGAACACTTGGAATTAAATGTTAAAAACTATAAATCTTTTATACCAAAAATTAAAAATTCTGGTTCAATATGCTTAGGAAAATATGCAGTTATGGCAATGACAGATTATAACATTGGATCAAATCATATATTGCCAACTAATGGGTCAGCAAAATATTCTAGTGGTATAAGTGTTAATGAATTTTATAAAAGAATTTCTTACATAAACTTATCAAAAAAGGGTATTGAAAGTCTTGGGCCATCAGTTATAACTCTTGCAAATTACGAAGGGTTAGCAGGACATGCTCAATCTGTAAAAAAAAGAATAAGGAGAAAATAAATTTGTCAAAACAAGACTTACTTGAATTCAAAGGCAAGGTAACTGATTTACTTCCAAATGCTATGTTTAGAGTTCAGCTTGAAAATGGTCATGTTGTAACAGCTCATACAGCGGGCAAATTAAGAAAAAACAGAATTAGAGTATTACAAGGTGATAATGTGACAGTCGAAATGACTCCATATGACCTCACAAAAGGCAGAATAATCTTTAGGGGTTGACCTTTTGCCTCGGTAGCTCAGGAGTAGAGCAGAGCCCTGAAAAGGCTTGTGTCGGAGGTGCGAATCCTTCCCGAGGCACCATCAAAACATCTTGAAATTAATTTAAAAGAACCTAACCTCATATAAAATAAATAACTAAAGGACGAGTGAACAAGATGAGTATAATACAAGGAAAAGTAAAGTGGTTTAACGGCAAAAAAGGTTACGGCTTTATAGAAAGAGACGATAAAGAAAAAGATGCGTTTGTACATGCAAGCGCAGTTAAAGCAGCGGGCATGAGATATCTTAATGAGGGTGATAAAATAGAATTTACTCTTGAAGATGGTCCCAAAGGCCCTTCAGCAGTAAATTTAAAAAAATTAGACTAATTTTCTAAAATTATAAAAAGGGCGATATATCTACTAGTGGATACACGTCCTTTTTCTTTTAGGGGTTGTATTATCGTTTTTTTTGTCTAAAAAGCTTTTAATGAAAAAATTTGAGATAAACAAATTAGCATCAAAAAGCACTTTAATGAAAGTTCTTAAAGGAACTAGTAGAGTTGCGCACGCTCACTTCCATGCTGGCTAAAGCTAGCGAATAATCATTTATATTATAATTTTAAATAACAACAAAATAAGATAAAACAAAAAAGGATATGCCTTGATGGTGAAATAGTATCACGTCGGTTTGTGGATCCGAAGTCGTAGGAGCGTAACCTACTCAAGGTACCAAAAAATGAGTGAAAAAAATAAATTAATTCCTGGATTACCTTCAGGTTTTGAAGATAGATGGAATAAAACATTAATTCTCAAAAAAAGACTATTAAAAGTCATTGAGAATAATTTTATTAAATATGGTTTCGATCCTTTAGAAACCCCATCATTTGAAATTGCAGAAAATATAGGATCCTTTCTTGCAGAGGATGATAATAATCCTATGTCTGATGTTTTTTCTTTTAATGATGGTGAAAAGAATATTACTCTTCGATATGATCTTTCCAGTCCTTTAGCAAGATTTGTTGCTCAAAATAATCAAGAACTTCCATCAATTTATAAAAGATACGCCATTCAAAATGTATTTAGAAATGAAAAGTCAGGCAATGCACGTTTCAGAGAATTTACTCAAGCTGATTGCGATATTGTAGGCAATGTAAACCCAGCACAAGCAAATGCTGAA
Organism: uncultured Pelagibacteraceae bacterium; assembly: GCA_902550055.1. Taxonomy (GTDB): domain Bacteria; phylum Pseudomonadota; class Alphaproteobacteria; order Pelagibacterales; family Pelagibacteraceae; genus Pelagibacter. Next base: position 148,631 of record CACCXU010000002.1, read on the forward strand.
TTATGTAATCTGGTTGCAAGCACTCTAATTGAATGTGGTTTAAAAAAAGATCAATTTACAATTAATGTAAGTAATAGAAAGATTATTCAAGGTTTAATTCAAGATCTGAAAATTCCTGCAAATAAAGAGATCAAAGTGATGAGAGCAATTGATAAGTTGGACAAACCAGATTTTGGAATAAAAGGAGTTGAAGATCTACTAAAAAAAGAGAGAAAAGATAAAAGTGGTGCGATAACTAAAGGAGCTGATCTAAATGATGATCAAGTTTCAAAAATTTTAAACTTTTTAAAAATTAAAGATTTAAAAAAACTCAAACAAGATTTTAAAAATCCTATTACCCAAGAAGGGATTAAAGAGCTTGAGGATTTATTTGAGGTGCTAGATTTTGGAAATTATTCTGAGTTAGTCAAAACAAATTTCACAATAGTTAGAGGATTGGCGTATTATGATGGCTTTTGTATTGAGACCAATCTAAATTTTAAAACAACAAATAATAAAGGTAAAGAAATTGATATTGGTAGTGTATGCTCTGGTGGACAATACAATAAGTTAATTTCAAGATTTAAAGGTGTTGATATACCTGGAACAGGTGTCAGTATTGGTGTGGATAGACTTTTGTTTACTATGTCTCAAATAAATCAAGTCCAATTAGATGATCAAAAACCAGTCATTGTTTGCGTAATGGATGAAAAATATTTAAAAAATTATTACGAAATTTTAGATATCTTGAGAAAAAATAATATTAATTCAGAAATTTTTTTAGATAGTAAGAAAAATCTCGGGAAACAACTGACATATGCAAATAAAAGAGGGTGCCCGATTGCAGTTATTTGTGGAGAGAATGAATTTAAAGATAGTAAAATTACACTTAAGAACCTCCTAGGTATTAAGGGGGAAGATAATCAAATCACCTTTTCAAAAGAAAATTTAGTAAATGAAATCAAAAAATTTATCTGACAGCATACTTAAAACTGTTAAATCAAATGGTTTTAAATATATTGAATTACCCTCAGTAATTGAGGCTAACCATATCGTACAAAGATCTGGTGAAAGTTTTCGAAAATTTATTTTCTCATTTACTGACCAAGGAGGAAATGAACTATGTTTAAGGCCAGATCTAACAATTGTATCTTGTCTAAGATACTTAGAAAATAATCTAAAGGGGAAGGAGAAGATATTTTATAATGGTCAAGCATATCGTAAATCTGAAAACAAAAAGGACTCCATTGTAAGAAATCAAGTTGGTTTTGAAATCATAGGGTCACGAAACGAGAAAAATGATGATAAGGAAATAATAAATACATCATTAAAATCTTTAAAAAATTTTAATTATTCATCAGGCGAGATCACAATTGGGAATGTAGAAATATTCAATCTTCTTATATCTAAATTAGATATTCCTAAACGATGGAAATTAAGACTTTCAAGACATTTTTGGAGAGAAGATTATTTTAATGATATTCTCAAAAGATTAGAGACTAATTCAGATGTTGATCCAACAATAGTTGAGATTGATAAAAAAAGATATTTTAGAATGTTAAAAGATGATCAATCAACCATTATAGCAAATAGAACAATTAACGAAATTTTAAGCAGATTTGATAAAAAGATTAAAGATCCAAGGAGACCTAGTAAAGGAAGAAATGTTTCAAAAATTATTAAGGAATTTTTGAAAATTAAATGTCCAATTAATAATGCAGCCAAGGTATTAAATAAGTTTTTCAAGAAATATAAAATTAATTTATTGGTAGATCAGAGATATTTTCCAATCTCAAAAAATAAAATTAATAAATTAAATGTGACTTTTTCAGCTGCTTTTGGCAGACAGCTTGAATATTACACGGGTATGGTTTTTAAAATTGATATTAAGTCCAAATCAAAAATTATTAATTGTTGCAATGGTGGCCGATATGATAAATTGATTTCCGACCTTGGTTCAAAAAAACAAACTCCAGCAGTTGGTGCTGCTTTAAATTTAGTTAATTAAATGGATAATTTAATCAATATAGGTATTCCAAGCAAAGGTCGACTTAGAGTAGATGTTTTAAAAATCTTTAAGAAAAAAAAATTGAAAATTATATCTGAAAGAGGAGAAAGAGATTTAATTGGATCAATTAAAAATAAACCATATGTTAAGATTTTATATCTTCATGCTAGAGAAATTATTGAAAGGTTAGGGGATAGCTCTTTAGATGTTGGTTTTTCTGGTTTTGATTTATTGAAAGAAAGCGGAGTAAATGTCCAAAATAAAATAAATGTGGTCAAAAAACTTAGTTTTGGAAGAGCAAATTTAGTAGTAGCAATTCCAGATCCTTGGATTGATGTTCAGACTATCGCTGATCTTGAGGAAATTGCTTTTGAATTCAGAGATATTAAGAAAAAAAGAATTAGGGTTGCAACTAAATATCCAAATTTAACACAAGATTTTTTGTTCTCAAAAGGTGTTACACAATTTAGATTAGTTAAAAGTTTAGGAGCTACTGAGGCCTATCCTTTTACTGGATCTGCCGAGTTGATTACTGACATTACATCCACAGGTGAGACCTTAAAAGCAAATAATCTACGTATCTTAAAGGATGGTGAAATTTTAAAATCTGAAGCTTGTCTGTTAACTTCAAAAAAAAATGTAAAGAAAAAGAGATTAAACAATTTAATTAAATTAATTTCCAAGTAATTTTTAAAACCAAAAAAAATCCATATTTATTAATTATTTTTAAAAATAATAACCAATCTTAGTATCTCATAGTAATCTAGTAATAAGTTGATTTCCATTAAAACACGTATATCTTTAAAAGTATGGATACGATTCTATTAATAATTCTAGTTATACTACTTGGTGCAACTTTAGGTATTTTATACCTAAATTTAAGGTCAAAACCTAAAGATGAGAATGAGAATAAAGAAGCTGAGGAATTAGCTAATTTAAATGCTGAAATAGTGAGGTTAAAAGATAGCCTTAATTCTACAATCAATACATCGCTTAGTTCAATGTCTACTTCATTTAATTCTTTATCAACCGGAGTTACAAAAGATATGACTGAGGCCTTAACCAAAGTAGATGAGAAGGTTGGTAACTTTAATGAGCAAGTTAAATTATTAAATCAAAGCCAAGAGGGGATTACTAAAATTTTAGCAGGGGTTAAAAAGTATGGAACTTTGGCTGAATATTCTTTGGATGCCTTAATCAAAGATTTGTTACCAGCATCTCAATTTATGACAAATGTCAAAATGAAAGAGGACACTAGTGAAAACGTAGAATTTGCAATCAAGCTTCAAGGAGATGTCTTGGTTCCAGTGGATTCTCATTTTCCAGTGGAAAAATTCAAAACCATCACTGATGCATATGATGCAGATGATAAAAAAGCAGTTGCAGATGCTAGAACAAAATTAGCAAGTGCATTTAAGGCCAAAGCAAAAAGTGTCATGGAAAAATACATTGTTCCACCAAAAACAACTGATTTTGCAATAGTGTATGCACCAACTGAAAGTCTTTATAAAGAATTAACTGAATACCAAGATCCAAGCACAAAAGAATTATTAACCCAAGAATTAATGAAAAAATATAAAATTGTAATTTGTGGCCCTAATACTCTTTCAGCCTATTTACAATCTTTACACATGGGATTTCAATCTCTTAAGGTTCAAAAGGGTGCAACAGAGATTTATAATCACTTAAAAACAATCAGCACAAGGTTTGCAAAGCATTTTGATAACGTCATAGTTTTAAGAAAAAAGCTAGAAGAGGCTATGAATGTAGTTGATAAGTTTGGAACTGATGCAAGATCAATTACTAGAACTTTAGAAAATATTAAAGATCCCGAGCAAGTTGAAAAAGCTGTACTGACAGAGAACGTTGAAAAATTTGTTGAGAGAAATAAACAGCTTAAAAAATAATTTCTTTTTTCACATATTACCGACTATAAGAAATTAAATGCGTTGGAACAAAAAATACAACTATCCATCAAGTTCAAGGGCAAACGAAGATGGAATAAGAAGATATATTTTAGGAGAAGCAAAATTACCAAGTGTAACTTCAATACTTGATGCAACAAAGTCAGAGGAAGATAAAGCAGCCTTAGCAAATTGGCGAGAAAGAACTGGCCATAAAGAAGCTGAAGCAATTACAAAAGCAGCCAGTAGTAGAGGTTCTCAGATGCACAGCTATTTAGAGTCTTTTCTATTAGGAAGAGAAAATTTAAGTTTCTTTGAGGATAATGAACAATATAAAAAAATGGCAAAAGAAATAATTGATAAAGGTTTAACAAATAGGTTGGAGGAAATATATGGTGTGGAATGTACAATGCATTATCCTGAGAGATATGCAGGTACAGCAGATTGCGTTGGTGTTTATGAGGGAAAAGAAACTATTATTGATTTCAAACAATCAAATAAACCAAAAAAGACTGAATATATAGATTCTTGGTTTTTACAAACAGCTGCCTATTCATTAGCTCATAATGTCGTTTACAATTCAAATATCAATGCTTGTGTTATTCTTGTTTGCACAGTAGATAATTTGTTTCAAGAGTTTAAAATTCAAGGACCTGAATTAGTAACTTATCAAAATTTATTTCTTGGAAGACTTAAAAAGTTTAATGAACTCACAAATTTGGAGTAATGTAAATAATGGATAAAATAGTATTCTATGATACCGAAACAACCAATAGCACTATTTGGGGATCAATAATTGAAGTAGGTGCTGTCGTTGTTGATAAAAATCTTAAGGAGATTGGAAAATTAAATATCAGAGGCAGAATGCCAGAAGGAGAGGTGCCCAGTGCAAAGGCCTTACTTGTTAATTCAACTAGCATTGATTTACTTACCAAAGGCAATTATTCACATTACGATTTTTTAGGTGCTGTTGAAAATTTTTTCACAAAGTGTGCTCCAGCAGTATTTATGGGTTGGTCAAATTTAAATTTTGATCGTAGAATGTTCCACTTTAATTTTTTTAAGGGTAATAGGTATCCTTATGCCACGCACTCATCGCCTAACAGTGAACATGATGGTTTGCATATAGCTAGAGCAGCCCAAACATTAAACTCAGAGACCTTAAAAACAGAGTTAACCGAAGCAGGTAATCCAAGTCTCGCACTGGAATCTCTATCTAGAATGCAGGGTTTTGACACTTCAGCTAGCCATACAGCCTATGTTGATGCACAGAATTCACTGAAGGTTTTACGAATTATAAAAGACAAACATAAAGAAAATTGGGATACATTTTTAAAGACATCAACAAAAACTAGCGTTGAAACATTTTTAAAAAATGAAGGCATATATTCTATTTTTGAAAATGTGAAGGGTCGAAATATGATGTATCTAACTGGTACGCTACATCCCAATCATTGCTTTCACCCGTCTTATGCATCTTGGGGATATGTTTGGGACTTAAGAAGGGATCCAGAACCATTGTTAAACCTACCAGTAAATCAATTGCGAGATGTATTAAAAAAATATAGCCCTAAGGCTTTAAGAGTTTTAAAAACTAATAAAGCTCCAGTAATTTTAGATAAACAATTTGCTCTTAAACAAAAACCTTATTCAGAAATAGATTTAGCAACGATTCAAAAAAGGGCTAAACTTGTTAGAGAAAATGAAAATTTTTGTAAAAATATTCAAATCATAAATAGAGAAGCTGCAGAGGAAAAGGAACAAACAAAAACCCAAGAAGATTTATTACCGGAGGAAACTCTTTATGAGAAGTTTATTCCGAATAAAGATACCGCATTATTTAAAACTTGGCATAGCTCATCTTGGGAAGACAAATTGAGATTATTAGATAAGTTTCAAGATAAAAGATGTAGCTGGTTCGGCCAAAAAATTATTTATCAAGAAGCACCACAAATTTTACCACCTGATCTTTACAAAAATATCAAAAGTGAAATTGCTAGAAGAATTTTGAGCAAAAATAAGGAAAAGTGGCAAACTGTTAATATGGCTTATACTGAAATTGACTATTTAAGAGATCAAGCTTCCAATAGAGATGATGAGGAAGAATTAAAAAAGTTAGATGAAATAAACGAATTTATAATGTCAATTGAAAAAAAATATGAAATTGCCTAGTTGACTTTGTATTTGTAAATTATAGAAAGATCGAATGCTAACAGATTTTAAAGACGAAGATTTTGATAACAAAATTAAAAATGAGGACATTTCCGTAATTCAATTTTCAGCTGCGTGGTGTGGACCATGTAAAGCCTTAAAACCAATTATGGATAAACTCGCTGTTGAGTATAAAGATAAAGCTGGATTTTATTATGCTGATATTGAAGAGGGTGGAATAAATACTGGGAGTGCTGCTGGAATAAGAGGGGTGCCAACTGTAATTATTTATAAAAAAGGTGTTGAAGTAGATAGAAAAGTTGGCGGGGTACCCGAAAGTCACATGAAAGAATTTTTAGAAAAAAATATCTAATTTAAATTCAAAACTTCAGAACAAAGATATAAAGATCCTGTTATCAATAGTAGATCTCCTTGATTTAGATTTATGCTTTTAATCGCATCTTCAATACTTTCTTTATAACTTACATTTGGCATATTTTTAAATTTTTCTCTTAATTTAAGTCCACTAATTGCATTTGGCTGGTTTTTAATATCAACAGTTGTTATTGAGGTGATATCTCTAAAGTGGTTGATGTATTTTTCGTGTTCTTTATTATCCATCATACCAATAATGATATGTTTTCTACAATCTAGGCTTTTTAAATATTCATTTAATACTCTTGCTCCATCTTCATTATGATCTCCAGATATCAAAAAAAGATTGTCTTTAACTAAATTTTTTAATTTACCTGACTCAATTTTTTGAAGTCTCGCAATATTATCAATTTTTTGAATACCTTTTTTTTATATGATGATCTTCAATGCCTAGATCTAAAATTCGTAAGGTTGCGATAGCTGTTGAAATATTTTCTTGTTGAAATTGGCCTAATACATTTGGTTTTGGTAGTTTTAATCCACCAAATTTATCTTCATAATAAAAGAATTCATTTTCTCCATTTGAGTATGAATAATCGTCATTAAAAAAATACTTATTAGATTTATTTTGGTGAATAGTTTTTTTAATCTTTTCTAATGTTGAAACAGGGTATTGTTTTGCAACAATAATATTTGAATTTAAAAGCTTTGAAGTTTTTTCAAAAATAATCTTATCGATTGTTCTCTCATTTTCTGGAAGCCAGTCTAAATGGTCTTTCGATATAGAGGTTACAATACTTGCAAGATTATTTTTTAAGATATTTGTTGCATCAAACCTATGAAATAAACCTGCTTCAATTAGATTAAGATTATCAGGACATTGAGCTGCTTTATAAAAATAACATGCAGTTAAAATTTCAAAGAATGTTATTGGATTATTTGCATTTACTTTCTCAACCTCCTCAAATAAAGTGGCTAGTTCATCATCTCCAAGTTGTTGGTTGTTAAAAACAAATCTTTCATTTATTTTTTGAATATGAGGACTGGTATAAACATTACACTTAATTCCTGCTTCCTTTAAAATTGAATAACAAGCTTGAATTGTAGAGTTTTTACCATTTGTTCCGACAATACTGATGGCTTTGATTTTATCCTGAGGATTACCAAGTTTTTCGCAAAGGTGAATAATTCGATCTAAGCTTAGATCAATTTCTTTTTTATGCAATTTTAGAAAGCGACTGAGTATTTTCTGTAGTTTCATCTTGTTCAGTGCTTATAACAGAATTTTTCTTTAACAATATTGACAATAAAGTTCCAATTTTTTCAGCTAGATCTTTTCTTTCAACAATTAAATCAACAAAGCCTGTCTTTTCAACATATTCACTCTTTTGAAAACCTTCTGGCAATTCTTCCTTAACAGTTCCTTGAATTACTCTTGCTCCAGCAAAAGCGATTAGCGCTCCGGGCTCAGCTATATGAATATCACCTAACATTGCATAGGAAGCTGTGATCCCACCAGCAGTCGGGTCTGTTATACAAACAAGATATGGAAGATTATTATTTTTTAGTTCATTTATTGCTAGTGTAGTTCTTGTCATTTGAGATAAAGAAATTAAACTTTCCATCATTCTCATTCCACCCCCTGCGCTTACACATAAAAAAGGAGTTTTATTCTCAATTGCATGCTGAATACCGTATAAGAAAGCTTCTCCTTCTGCAGCTGCAATTGATGCACCTAAAAAATCAAAATCAGATGCAACTGCAGTAATTTTAATATCATTGATTACACCACTAACGACCATCATCCCACAATCCATACCTGTTTTTTTTCTGGCAGATTTTAATCTATCCTTATAGGATTTTGAGTCTGTCCAGTTTAAAGGGTCATCTTTTGGGATGGGTGTTTTAAATATTTCGTAATTATCTTTTCCAAATAAAATATCAAATCTTTGTTTAGGTTTTATTCTGTGGTGTTTATTACAATCAGGGCAAACCCATAAATTTTCTTCTAAATCTTTTTTTAATATTGGACCTTTGCAACAAGATGTCCAATCACTATTAGCAATGTCTTCTTTGGATGCTCTTTTATGAATGGCAGACTTGATTTTTTCACCTGCTTTAATTATTTTAGTGATCCAATTCATTTTATTTTATCTTTTAATTTTCTTACTAACTTACCTACATTTGTGACAGGATTTTGTCTACTATTTAAACTTCTCGTAATTTCTTTACAAATAGCACTTCCCACCACTAATCCATCAGCAGATTTAAGCTTTCCTATTGTCTTATCTGTAATTCCAAAACCAATAACAATCTCTTTTTTAGGATTAATTTTTTTTATCCTATTGTAATTTTTAAGTATTTCTCGAGGTGATACTTTTAATTTGCCACCTGTAGTACTTAGCATTGATATAAAATAATTCATTGGATGAGAGTTTTGTATAATTTTTTTAAGTCTTTTACTTGTTGTTGTGGGTGATAAAAGTTGAATAAAATAAATTGATTTTTTTTTACACTTTTTAGCAAAATCTTTATTTTCTGGCCAAGGTAAATCTACAACTATTAATCCATTTACTCCTGAGGTTTTACATTTTTTCAAAAAGTTGTTATCTCCATATTGAAAAATCATATTATAGTAACCCATCAATATAATAGGTTTGTTTTTATCAAATTTTTTAAAATCTCTAACAATCCTAAATATATCATTTATTTTAATACCCTTTTTAATTGCTCTATACGCGCTAGTTTGAATTTGGCTTCCATCTGCAACAGGAGTATTGTGTGGCACACCTACTTCTAAAATATCTGCATTTTCTGATATAGATTTTAATATATCCAATGATTGTTTTTTTGAGCTATCACCAGCAACAATGTAGGTTAATAAAGCCGGTCTATTTTCTGCCCTTGCTTTTTTAAATGCAGCACTAATTGGATTTGACATATTTTTTTCCTAATCTTGCCTCTAAAATTCCGCGATCTTTGTAAGCGTCTCCGCAACTATTAATTACCACGACAGTATCTTTGCTAAGCTTTTTTGCTTCTTTGAGAGCAACAAAAAAAGCATGGCTTGGTTCTAAGGAGGGTCTTAATTTTTCAAACTTTGTCACAAGTTTATAAGCACTTAGAGCTTCTTCATCACTTGCAGCTGTATATCTAGCTCTTTTGGTATCTTTTAAAAAACAATGAAGTGGAGAAATTCCAGGATAATCAAGTCCTGCTGAAATCGATTCTGTTTCCTCAATTTGTCCATCTGAGTTTTGATTAACGTACTGAGCTGCACCATGAAGTATACCTATTTTAGAACCATAGGTTAAAGGTGCTGCATGTTTTTTACTTTTTGCAGGTCCACCAGCTTCTACCCCAATAAACTCAACTTGTTTTTTGTCATAATCCATAAATTCATTCCAAAAACCAAAGCTTGAACTTCCACCTCCTACACAATTGTATAACTTAAGTTTTTTTGGAATTGATCCAAATTCTTTGATAAGCTGTATTTTTAACTCTCTTGATATTTGGCTTGTACTCCACCCACATATACGAACGAAAACTGCTGGGCCAACAGTACTACCAACACACATTGCTGTTGTATCACAATTAGCAACCCAGAATCTCATACATTCTGAGACAGCATCTACAAGTGTTTGACTTCCCGAGTAGACAGGTATTACTTCTGCTCCATTTTTTTTCATTGCTTTTACATTTGGTTGTTGTCTAGCAATATCCTTTGCACCCATGAATATCTTGCATTTTAAACCAAACTTTTTAGCTGCCATACTTAACATTTTACCTGCATAACCAGCACCAGTATCACCACATATAATTTTTTTACCTGATCGTTTTGCAAGCAAACAATGAACAGTTGCGTTGTAAATTTTGTGTGCCCCCCCATTTGCATCTGACACAACTTTAGACCAAATTTGAGCACCACCAATATGATTTGTAAGATTTTCTAGTTTTATAAATCTTGTGGGAGCCCCAACCCAATTTTGAAAATATTTATTTCTCTCTGAGATAAATTTTTTATCTTTTTTTAGTTTATTGAATAAAA
>CACCXU010000003.1:0-121465 GCA_902550055.1 uncultured Pelagibacteraceae bacterium
GGTTTTAAAGATTAAAAATCTGTATGAGTGATTTTTCTCAAAATGGAGTAGTCTCAACTTTGCACGACTTTAAAACAAAGTCTACATCAGTCATTGAAAGTGAGCTGTCAAAATTTTCAAAACAAAGAAAAATGGAATTAATTTTACCATGTCTTTATTCTGAATTAGAGGGAACGGCTCTACCAAAAATAGTAGAGGAAATAAGTAAAACAAAATATTTAGATCACATAATTATCGGATTAGACAAAGCAAATGAAGCACAAGCTAAAAAAGCTTGGAAATTTTTTAAGAAATTAAAATTACCCTTTTCAATTCTTTGGAATGACGGCCCAGGTTTAAAAAAATTAGATCAAGAATTAAAAAAAAATAACCTTGCACCAAGTGAACTCGGTAAAGGTAGAAATGTTTGGTATTGTATAGGGATGTGTATAGCAAGAGATACTGCGCGGTCAGTTGCTTTGCATGATTGTGATATTAAAACATATGACAGAAGAATGCTTGCAAAACTATTTTATCCTGTAGTAAATCCTCTTTTCAACTTTGAATTTTGCAAAGGTTATTATCCAAGAGTTGCAAATGAAAAAATGAATGGAAGAGTTGCAAGATTATTAGTTTTCCCTTTACTGACAGCATTAGAAAAAACTATTGGAAAAAGTGATTATTTAGACTTTATGAAATCATTTAAATATCCTTTGGCAGGTGAGTTCTCATTTAGGCGAAATGTTTTACCTGAATTAAGAATTTCCTCAGACTGGGGAATTGAAGTAGGAATTTTATCTGAAATGCAAAGAAGTTTTTCTCCTCAAAATATATGCCAAGTGGATTTAGCAGATACATATGACCATAAACATCAAGTGTTATCAACTGATGATGAAACTAAAGGACTATCAAGAATGTCTATTGATATCATTAAAACATTTATCAAAAAGTTAGCAACTCAAGGTAACACTTTCAGCAGGGAAAAGTTTAGATCATTAAAAGCAACTTACTATAGATCTGCTTTAGACTTAATTGATATATACAGAAATGATGCAGTTATGAATGGGCTCAAATTTGATTCTCACACTGAAGAAAAAGCAGTCGAATTATTTGCAATTAATATTATGAAAGCTGGAGAAGCTTTTATTCTTAATCCAATGGATACACCTTTTATACCCACATGGAGCAGAGTAAAAAGCGCTATACCAGATTTTCTTGGAAGACTTGAAAAAGTAGTTACTGATGATAATAAAAAATATTATTGATGTTAACTCAAAAAAATCAGAGAAGCATAAGATATAAACTAGACAATATTTTCAAGATATTCTTATCGAAAAAAGATATTGATTATTTTGAAAAAGAAATTGTCGAAATCATTCGACAGTTTAACAAAAAAAATCCTAAAAAGAAAAAAAGGATCTCCGAAAAAACTACTTTAGTTATTTGTTATGGTGATAGTGTATATTCTGAAAAAAAAAAATCGATTAAAGTCTTTCAAAGCTTCTTTCAAAAAAAACTAAAAAATTATTTTAATACTATTCATTTTTTACCATTCTATCCCTCAAGCAGTGATAGTGGCTTTGCTGTTAAAGATCATTATAAAGTTGAGAATAAACTTGGCAATTGGCAGGATATAAAAAATGTTTCAAAGTCAAGTAATGTTATGGCTGATATAGTTATTAATCATTCATCAGCAAGAGGTTTATGGTTTAAAAATTTTCTAAAAAAAAAAGAGCCTGGAAAAAATTATTTTTTAATAGTCGATTCTAAATTTAACACTTCTAAAGTAGTTAGACCAAGAGATCATAAATTACTTAAAAAAATTAAAATTTTTAAAAAGTCTGATTACCTTTGGCGGACATTTAGCCCAGATCAAATTGATTTAAATTTTAGAAATCCCCATGTATTAATTCAATTCATCAAAATTATGATACATCTAATTAATAATGGTGTAACTATTTTTAGATTAGATGCTATTGCATATCTTTGGAAAGAAAATGGAACTAAGTGTATTAATTTAAAACAAACACATGAAATAATTAAACTTTTTAGATATATAATTAATCTACTTAATGTTCAAACCACTATTATTACAGAGACAAATTTACCAGAAAAAGAAAATTTGAGTTATTTTGGAAACAATGACGAGGCTAATTGGATTTATAATTTTTCTTTACCACCGTTATTAATTCATGCTTTTTTATTTGAAAATAGTTCATACTTAAATAAATGGAGTAAAAATCTTCCAAGCACTAAAAAAGAAAATTGTTATTTAAACTTTATTGCCTCACATGATGGAATAGGAATTAGACCTACGGAAGGATTATTAAACAAAAAAACATTAAATAGTTTTTTATGGAGACTAAAAAAAAATGGTTCGAAATTTTCTTATAGAAAAGTTCAAAATAAAGTTAAAAAAGTATATGAAGCAAATATTACAATTTTTGATGCTTTAAAAAAATCTGATTATGATCAAAAAGGTGAATTTTATTTAGAAAGATATGTCTCTGCTCATGCTATAATGATCTCTTTTGAAGGAATTCCAGCAATATACTTTAATTCTATGTTTGGTGCTTCTAATGATGAAGCTAAATTTATTATCACTGGTAATAATAGAGATGTAAATAGGTATAGATGGAATTTAAAGAATATCTCCAACAAACTAAAGGTTAAAAACACTAAACAAAGTATATTTTATAATAAACTTTGTAATTTATTAAATATTAGAAGAAAACAAAAAGCCTTTCACCCTAATGCTCAAAGAATAAATCTAAATTTTGGTTCAAAAATCTATGGCTTTAAAAGAATAAGTAAAGATAAGAAACAAACGATAATATGTATTACAAATTTGAGTTCAAAGTCTCAAAAAACCAGAATAGATAAAAAAAGTAAAAGAATTAAAAATTTATTGAATTCAAAAATTAACTTTGAAAACAAAAAATTCTTATTTTTAAAACCTTTTGAAACAGTTTGGTTGTCTAATATCTAGTTCTTAAGAAATTAATGCTTTAGATAAATATCTGTTATCAAGTTTACAATCTTTGTAGCCTCGTTTTATTATATTTAGATATCTTTCAGTAGGAAATCTAAAAGGTGTTTTTTTGGTCATTGTGTAGGTCATTACTTTTTTTCCATAATATAAAAAGTAATACTTTTTATATAAAATTGGAAAATCTTCATAAATATCAAGTTTTTTCTCATCACTTTTCGATATTTCAAAAAGCCCCCCAGGAACAATTGAATTTTTTTTAGGTTCTATATCTGCAGCTCTATATTTACTTCTAAATGTCAGCTTAAAATTTTTAAGTTTTATCTTTTTTAAGAAAACGCTATCTTTACATCTTCTTTTCATTTGAAAATGGTGCAAGTTACTCCCATAAGCAAAATAAAGCATTTATCGATCTACTATTTCAATTTTTTTTTCTTTTATAAAATCTAAAATCTGAGCATTACAAGTATCTATTTTTGATTGCTGCTCAGATCGAAGAACTATGGAGACACCAAGTTTTCCTGCATGAAAAAAAGGATAACTTCCAATTTCAACATCTTTATTTTGATCTTGAACTTTTGATAAAGAATTTGCAATTTCACTCTCTACAGTTCTCAAACTTATTGTGTGACTCAATATTGGATCACCACCTATAATACTTTGTTTCAAACTACCTAACATTGATTTTAAAATTGAGGGAACACCAGGTAAACAAAACACATTCTCAACACTAAATCCTGGTGCCCCACTCGTTGGATTTAAAATTAATTTTGCATTATGTGGCATCCAAACCATTTTTTGTCTACCTTCATTGAATTCTCCTGGTTCATAATAACTTTCTAAAATTTTAAAAGCTTCCGGATGAATTTCATATTTTAATCCAAAAGCTTCTGAAACAGACTCAGCGGTAATATCATCATGTGTTGGACCAATACCACCAGTTGTAAAAACATAGTCATTATTTTTTCTTAAGACATTTAAATTTTCAATTATAGTTTTTTTTATATCTGGTATTACTCTTACCTCATTTACCTGAACTCCTAGAGAATTTAGCCAAACAGCTAAAGTACTTGTATTTGTATCTTGAGTTCGGCCTGAAAGAATTTCATTTCCAATTATTAATATAGCAGCATTAACTTTTGTATTTTTTTTCATATTATCTATAATTTGAATATGGAATTTACCAAGTCTTTAATAAAAGGCAAATTAATCAAAAGATATAAACGTTTTTTTGTAGATGTAAAAATAAATAAAGAAGTTGTTACAGCCCATTGTCCAAATACAGGCTCCATGAAAGGTCTGCTAGATGAAGGGAATGAAGTATACTTACTCAAAAATGATAATCCAAAAAGAAAATTAAAATATGGTTTAGAATTGATTAAAGCTAATAATAATCTAGTTGGTGTTAATACTCACATGGCAAATAAAATTGTTGAACACGGACTAAATGCCAATTTAATAAATGAATTAAAAAACAATGATAAAATTCAATCTGAAGTTTTTTACAACAAAGAAACTAGATTTGATTTTTTAATAGAGAAAAAAAACCAAAAAAGTTTTATTGAAGTTAAAAATGTAACTCTTTTTAGAGAGAAAAAAACTGCTGAATTTCCTGATGCAATTACTACAAGAGGTTCAAAACATCTTCTCACCCTTATTGATGCCATAAAAAAAGGTTATAAATCATATTTGATCTTTTTAGTTCAAATACAAAATATGGAAAATTTTAAAATTGCGAAAGATATTGATGAAGAATATTATAAAAACTATCTTATTGCAAAAAAAGCTGGTGTTAATTTTCTTGCTTATAGATGCAGACTAAATTCAAAAGAAATAAGAGTAGAAAAAAAGTTAAAGATTATAAGTGAATAGTTATACAGAAAAATTTGAAAAAATGAGAATTGCAGGGAAACTTGCAGCTCAGACCTTAGATATGCTTACTGAAAATATAAAAGAAGGTATTTCAACTGCACAAATTGATAAACTTGGTTACGAATTTATTAGAGATAACGGGGGTTACTCTGCCCCACTTTATTACAGAGGCTTTACCAAATCATTATGTACATCATTAAATCATGTTGTCTGTCATGGAATTCCTTCCGAAGAAAGAATTTTAGAAGAAGGTGATGCAGTCAATGTCGATGTCACAGCAATCATTGATAACCACTACGGAGATACAAGTAGAATGTTTTGTATAGGCAAAACTTCTGTAAAATTAAATAATCTTATAGATGCCACTCATGAGTCAATGATGAGAGCCATAAAAATTTTAAAACCTGGAAAAAAAATTGGAGATATTGGTCATGAAATTCAAACATATGTAGAAGAAAAAGGTTTTTCAGTAGTCAGAGATTTTTGCGGACATGGTATAGGCACAACTTTTCATGAGTCACCAAATATTTTACATTATGGAACTAAAAATACAGGAATGGAACTAAAACCAGGAATGACATTTACGATTGAACCTATGATTAATGCAGGTAAATTTGCTACAAAAATGCTTAATGATGGTTGGACAGCAGTTACAAAAGATAAATCTTTGTCTGCACAATTCGAACATACAGTTGGAATTACAGAAAATGGTTATGAAATTTTTACAGAATCTGCTAAGGGTTATTCAAGGCCTCCATATTTATAATTAATGATTAAAAGATATTCGAGAAAAGAACTTACTGATATTTGGTCAGAAGAAAATAAATACAAAATTTGGTTAGATGTAGAGATAGCTGCAGCCCAAGCTATGGAAAAATTAAATCAAATTCCAAAAGGGGTCTCCTCAATTGTAAGAAAAAAAGCAAGAATTAATGTTAAAAGAATTCATCAAATTGAATCACAAGTTAAACATGACGTCATAGCTTTTTTAACTTCTGTTACAGAAAAAGCTGGGATTAAAGCAAGATATCTTCATCAGGGAATGACCTCATCAGATGTTGTAGATACAAGTTTCAATATTCAATTAGTTCAATCAGGAAAAATTATCCTCAAAGATCTTGACCAAATTTTAAAAGTCTTAAAAAGACAAGCATACAGATATAAATTTACACCATGCATGGGAAGAAGTCATGGCATACATGCTGAACCCATTACCTTCGGTTTAAAACTTGCTTCTTTTTACTCAGAATTTAAAAGAAATAGAAAAAGATTAGTCGATGCAATAGATGAAGTTTCGACATGTGCTATTTCAGGTGCTGTTGGAACTTTCGCCAACATAAATCCAAATGTGGAAAAACATGTTGCTAAAAAACTTGGTTTAAAAGTTGAACCGATATCAACTCAAGTTATTCCAAGAGATAGACATGCTTTTTATTTCTCGGTTCTTGGAATTATTGCAGGTTCTGTAGAAAGAGTAGCTACAGAAATTAGACATTTACAAAGGACTGAAGTGTACGAACTACAAGAATTTTTTTCAAAAAAACAAAAAGGTTCATCGGCAATGCCACATAAAAAAAACCCTATTTTGAGTGAAAATTTAACAGGTCTTTCAAGAATGGTTCGAAGTACAGTAATTCCTGCACTTGAAAATATAGCCTTATGGCACGAAAGAGATATTTCGCATTCAAGTGTTGAGAGAAATATTGGACCCGATGCTAATATAACTATTGATTTTGCTTTAGTAAGATTAACGAATATTTTAGATAATATGATTGTTTATCCAAAAAAAATGTTAGAGAATTTAAATATAACGAAAGGTTTAATTTTTTCACAAGAGTTGATGCTTGAACTTACAAAAACTGGATTAACTAGAGAAAAATCATATCGGATGGTTCAAAATTTCTCAAAAAAGTGTTTTACTGAAAATTTAAATTTATTTGATGTAGTACAATCTGATAGATATATAATGAGTAAAATCTCAATAAAGAAATTAAAATCAATATTTAGCTATTCAAAACATATGAAAAATGTCAATTTTATTTTTAGAAGAGTAATCAAATAATGAAAAAAGGGAAAAAACTATACGAGGGAAAAGCTAAAATTATTTATGCAACTTCTGACAAAAATCTTGTTATTCAATATTTTAAAGATGATGCAACAGCATTTAATAATCAAAAAAAAAGTACTATTGAGGGCAAAGGTGTTCTTAATAATAGAATTTCAGAACATATACTCTCAAACCTAAATCAAATTGGAATTAAAAATCATTTAGTAAAAAGACTAAATATGAGAGAACAACTTGTAAAACTTGTGGATATTATTCCTATTGAGTTCATTGTAAGAAATATTGCAACTGGTTCTCTCACAAAACGATTGGGCATTGAGGATGGTACTGTACTTGAATATCCATTAATAGAATATTGTCTCAAAGATGATGAATTAGGTGATCCAAACATAAGTAGAGAACACATTCTTGCATTTAATTGGCTTAATGCTATTCAACTTGATTTGATTGATGAAAATTTAAAACGACTGAATGATTTTTTATTAGGTTTATTTCGAGGAGTTGGAATTAAACTAGTCGATTTTAAAGTAGAGTTTGGCTTCACTCATGAAAGTGGAAAAAACAATATTATTTTAGCAGATGAGATCAGTCCTGATACCTGTAGATTGTGGGATTCAATTACTGACAAAAAACTTGATAAGGACAGATTTAGAAAAGATTTGGGAGATTTGATACCAGCTTATACTGAGGTTGCAAAACGACTTGGTATTCTTCATGAACAATCAAATGTATCCGCTGTTAACGTAACAAAACTTTCCTCAATAAAAAAAAAGAGTAAATGAAAGTTTCCGCAATAATAACATTAAAAAAGGATGTTTTAGATCCACAAGGTAAAGTCATTCATCAAGCTTTGAATGGAATGGGTTTTGAAAATATAAATGAAGTAAGACAAGGTAAATATTTTGAAATTGATGTTAATGAAAATGATCCAAGCAAAGCAAAATCTGTTGTAGAGGAAATGTGTAAAAAACTTTTAGCTAATCTGGTAATCGAAAACTTTAAAATTATTGAAACACAATAATTAATGAAGTCATCTGTAATAACTTTTCCTGGCTCAAATTGTGATAGAGACATGGATGTCGCGCTCAAGAAATTTGGGTTTAACAACAAGATGGTTTGGCATGATGATAATGAACTCCCTAAAAGTGATTTGGTTGTACTACCAGGTGGTTTTTCCTATGGAGATTACTTACGATGCGGAAGTATGGCTTCGAAGTCCAGGATTATGCAATCAGTTATAAATTTTGCAAAATCTGGGGGATTGGTAATGGGAATTTGTAATGGATTTCAAATACTTGTTGAAACAGGTTTGGTGCCAGGAGTTTTGTTGAGAAATAAGTATTTGGAGTTTATATGTAAAAATGTCTTTGTGAAATTGGATAACAAAGAAAATGCATATTTTAAAAATCTTAATAAAGATGTTTTAGAATTTCATATTGCTCATAATGAAGGAAATTATTTTTGCACAAAAGATCAATTGAAAGAAATTAATGATAATAATCAAATAGCAATTTATTATTGTAATGGTGAAGGAAAAATAGAAGATCAATATAATCCAAACGGTTCAATTAAAAATATTGCAGGCATTTTTAATAAAGAAAAAAATGTTCTAGGAATGATGCCTCATCCAGAAAGAATGATAGATCAAAGTTTATCAGGGGAAGATGGTTCAATTTTTTTCAAAAACCTTCTTAATAATATTAGATGATAGAAGTTAGTGAACAAATTGCTATAGATCACGGCCTCAAATCTGACGAATATAAAAAAATTTGTCAGTTACTTAAGAGAACACCAAATATTACTGAACTTGGAATTTTTTCTGCAATGTGGAATGAGCATTGTTCATATAAGTCATCAAGACTTCACCTTAAAAAGCTACCAACTAAAGGAAAAAAAATAATTCAGGGTCCAGGAGAAAATGCAGGTGTTATTGATATTGAAGATGGTGACGCAATCGTTTTTAAAATTGAAAGTCATAATCATCCTTCATTTATAGAACCTTATCAAGGTGCTGCAACTGGTGTGGGTGGTATCATGAGAGATGTATTTACAATGGGAGCAAGGCCAATAGCTAATTTAAATTCAATACATTTTGGATCCCCACAACATAAAAAAACAAAAAATCTTTTACGAGGAGTTGTACATGGTATTGGTGGTTATGGAAATTGTATGGGGATACCAACTATAGCAGGACAAACCTCATTTGATAGTTCTTACAATGGAAACATTTTGGTTAACGCAATGACGCTTGGTTTAGTAAAAAAAAATAAGATTTTTTACTCAAAGGCTGCAGGTTTAAATAAACCTGTAATTTATGTTGGATCTAAGACTGGAAGAGATGGAATTCATGGTGCAAGTATGGCTTCAGCTAGTTTTGATGAGAAGATTGAAGAAAAAAAACCAACCGTACAAGTTGGCGACCCTTTTACTGAAAAACTTCTGCTAGAGGCATGTTTAGAATTGATGGCTGGTGATTCAATTATTGCTATTCAAGATATGGGGGCTGCTGGTCTAACTTCGTCGAGTATTGAAATGGCATCAAAAGGAAATTTGGGCATTGAAATTGATTTAAATAAAGTCCCATGCAGAGAGACTAAAATGACACCATACGAAATTATGTTATCTGAAAGCCAAGAACGAATGTTAATAGTTTTAGAAAATGGCAAAGAAGAAATTGCAAAAAAAATATTTGATAAATGGAATTTAGATTTTGCAGTAATTGGAAAAACAACAAACTCAAAAAACATTGAATTATTTTTTAATCAAGAACAAGTAGCAAAAATACCTGTTAATATTCTTGTTGAAAATTCTCCAATGTACGATCGTAAATGGAAAAAAACAAAGTTGCCCAAAAAAAATAAAATTAAAAATGAAGTTTTAAATAAATTAAAAATCAAAGATGTGCTTAAGAAGGTTTTGTCTAATCAGAATATATGTAGCAAGGAATGGATCTGGCAACAATATGATCATACAGTTATGGGTGACACTATTCAGAAACCAGGTGGAGACTCTGGTGTTGTAAGAGTACATGGAACAAATAAAGCTGTGGCAGCGTCAGTGGACTCCTCAGCAAATTATTGTTGGGCTCACCCATTAACGGGAGGTAAACAAATCGTAGCAGAAAGTTGGAGAAATTTAATTTCAGTTGGAGCAATACCAATCGCTATTACAAATTGTTTAAATTTTGGAAGCCCTGAAAAAGAGGAAAACATGGGTGAGTTTGTTGAATGTGTTCAGGGCATTGGAGAAGCAAGTAAATATTTAAATTTTCCAGTGGTATCTGGTAACGTATCTTTTTACAACCAAACCAAAGAAGTTGGGATCAAACCAACTCCAACAATTGGTGGTGTGGGTCTCATAAAGGATTATAAAAAAATGATTTCAATGGATTTAAAAGAAATTGATAATTTAATTTTAATCATTGGTAAGACTGAAGGACATATTGACCAAAGTTTATTTGCCAGAACAATTTTAAATGAAAAAAATGGACCTCCACCAGAGGTAAATCTTTTTAATGAAAAAAATAATGGAGAGTCATTATTAAATTTAATTGATAAAGGATACGTTAAAAGTGCTCATGACATATCCTTAGGAGGTCTATTGGTTGCGATAAGTAAAATGTGTATTAAAGGTAAAAAAGGAATTAAAATTAATAAGTCAAAGAATTTAATTAATGAAATTGAGTATTTTTTTGCTGAAGACCAAGGTAGATATTTAATTGAAGTAAATAAAGAAGATTTAAAAGAAGTTACGAAAATTTTAAACAAAAACTCAGTGCATCATGAGGAATTAGGTATTATTACACAAAACGATATGATTATTAATGAAAAGACAAAAGTTACAATTGACGAATTAAAGTCTTATTATACAAATTGGTTATCAGAGTATATGAGTTAAATAATGGCAATGGATTTAAAAGAAATCGAAAAATATATCAAAGAAGCAATGCCAGATGCTACAATAGATATCCAAGATCTAGCTGGAGATGGTAATCATTATTCAGCTACTATAACCTCTTCTCAATTTGTAGGTAAAAGTAAAATTGAACAACATAAAATGGTTTATAATTCATTAAAAGGTAAAATGGGAAATGAATTACACGCTTTAGCAATTAAAACAAAGGAACAATAATGGATGATCAAACAAAAAGTTTAATAGAAAATCATATTGATACTAATGATGTGTGCCTTTTTATGAAAGGTACACCAGATCAACCACAATGCGGTTTTTCAATGACTGTTTCAAATATACTTAAGATGTTAGAAATAAACTTCAAAGGTGTAAATGTATTAGAAGATCAATCTTTAAGAGATGGAATTAAAGTCTTTAGTGATTGGCCAACTATCCCACAACTTTATATTAAAAAAGAATTTATAGGTGGATGTGACATTATTAAAGAAATGTATGAAAGTGGAGAATTAAAAAAAGTATTTGATGATAAAGGTATTAATTATAAAAAATAATTATTATCTAGAGTAATATTCAATTACTAAATTTGGTTCCATAACAACTGGATATGGTACCTCTTCAAATTTTGGAATTCTAACAAACTTAAATTTTTTATTTTTTTCATCCATTTGAATATACTCTGGAGCTTCTCTTTCTTTACTAGCTAAAGCAATGTCTATAATTGCAAGCTGTTTAGATTTATCTCTAATTTCTATAGTGTCCTCTTCCTTAACAGAATAACTAGATATGTTTACTTTTTTTCCATTAACTTTAACATGTCCATGGTTGATTAATTGCCTTGCAGAAAAAATTGTAGTAGCAAACTTTGCTCTATATATCACTGCATCCAATCTTCTTTCCAATAAACCAATTAAGTTTTCACTTGTATCACCTTTAAGCATGCTGGCTTTTTTATAAATATTCCTAAATTGTCTCTCATTAATATTTCCATAATAAGCTTTTAATTTTTGTTTAGCTTGTAACTGAATTCCGTAATCAGAAGGTTTTGAAGTTTTAGTTTGACCATGTTGTCCTGGTCCATAGGCTCTTGTATTAAATGGACTTTTGGGTCTTCCCCAAAGATTTACTTTTAATCTTCTATCAACTTTATGTTTAGAGTTTAATCTTTTTGTCATTAATAGAGGGCTTTATAAACTTACTCATTATTTTGTCAATCAACGTTTTTTACCCAAACTTGCAAATACACCAGATAATATACGTGTTTCTTTATCAGATAAGTCCATTTTATAAAAAATATTTCTAAGGTTTTCTAGCATTTTTGGTCTCTTCTCTTTAGGTCTAAAAAAATTTATTTCATCTAAATTTTTAATGCAAAGGCCTAACATTGATTGAATTTCTTTTTTACTTGCTGATTTTATCTTTTTTGATTTTTTAAATGGAATATTTTTTAATTTGATAAGGCTAGCTACATATTGAGCTATTATGATCAAACTATGAGATAAATTTAAAGACTTAAAATCAGGATTAGTGGGTATTTGTAAAGTGTAATTTGCATAACTCACCTCATCATTAGATAAACCAGATGCTTCTGACCCAAATAAAAACCCAACTCTCTTCTTAAAATTAATCTTTTTTAAATCTTCTAAATTAATATGTTTTATATTCTTATTTCTAAATCTTGCTGAAGTAGCAATTAAAATATCAATCTTTCCTAAAGCTTTTTCTAGATTATCGTATATTTTACTTTGATTAATGATGTTTTTTGCACCAACAGATGTGGCTAAGATTTTATCATTTGGAAAAATAGGTTTTGGATTAATTAAAACTAATTTTTTAAAATTAAAATTCTTTATTGCTCTAGCACATGCACCTATGTTTTCTGACAATTGAGGTTTGTGTAAAATAAATGAGATATTATTTTTACTCATCTATTTACTAGCTGGAGCATTATCCTTAAATAGTTTGTAATCTAAACTATCAATTAATGCTTTGAACGAAGCATCGATAATGTTTGTAGACACACCAATAGTAAACCAATTCTTGCCCTTAGAGTCTGTGCTTTCAATAGACACTCTAGTAACAGCCTCTGTTCCTGTATTTAAAATTCTTACTTTGTAATCAACAAGTTTTAAATCTTTTAGATATTTTGAATATTTTGCAAGTCTATCAACGTTTTGTCTAATAGCATTATCCAATGCATTTACTGGTCCATTCCCCTCTCCTTCACACATAATTTTTTCTCCATCAACTTCTAATTGAGCTTTTGCAGAAGAAACTATTTCTCCAGACTTATTTTTTTTTACAGACACGTCATATTCATTAATTGAAATATACCTTGGTATTTCTCCAATTATTCTTCTAGCTAGTAATTCAAATGAGGCATCAGCTCCATCATAACTATAACCAATAAATTCTCTATCTTTAACTTCATCTAGTAGCTTTTTGATTTTTGGATCACTTTCCTCAATGTTAACTTTAATACTCTTTAATCTAGATATGATATTTGATTTTCCTGATTGATCCGAAATAACAATATTTCTCGTGTTTCCAACTTCTTCTGGATTAATGTGTTCATAAGTTTTTGGATCTTTTTGTACAGCAGATACATGTAATCCTCCTTTATGTGAAAATGCTGCAGCTCCAACATAAGGTAAATGCTGATTAGGTTTTCTGTTTAAAATTTCATCTAATAATCTTGAACATTCAGTCAAATTTTTAATATTTGCTGATTTAATACTGATTTCAAATTGGGATGAAAAATCCTTTTTTAAAAAAAATGTTGGGATTAATGACATTAAGTTTGCATTACCACATCTTTCACCTAAACCATTAATTGTTCCTTGAATTTGTCTCACACCAGATAATACTGCGGCTAATGAATTTGCAACTGCATTGCCAGTATCATTATGTGCATGAATTCCTAGATTCTTACCAGGAACAACTTTAGAAACTTCGGTAACTATTTGTGTAACTTCATGAGGAAGTGTTCCTCCATTCGTGTCGCATAGAACTATCCACCTTGCACCTTGATCGTATGCAGCCTTTATACAAGACAATGCATATTTTGGATTTGCTTTATAACCATCAAAAAAATGCTCTGCATCAAACATAAATTCTTTTTTTGCTTTTACAAAATGTTTGGCACTTTCAGAAATATTTTCTAAATTTTCTTCATTTGTTATTCCTAAAGCTACATCAACATGAAAATCCCAGGACTTTCCTACTAAACAAACAGCAGAGGTGTTTGAATTCATGAGTGCTGATAAACCAATATCATTTTCTGCACTTCTTCCTGATCTCTTCGTCATACCAAAAGATGTTAACTTTGAGTTTTTAAAATTATGTTTCTTTTGAAAAAATTCTGTATCAGTTGGATTTGCGCCAGGCCATCCTGCTTCAATATAATCAACACCTAAATTATCTAAAGCCGAAGCAATTTTTTCTTTATCCTCTAAAGAAAAGTCAACACCCTGCGTTTGAGCTCCATCTCTAAGAGTTGTATCAAATATGTATAATCTTTCTTTACTCATTTAAATTTCCAGAGTGTTTTACCATCTTTGTCCTCTATTAAAACACCTTTGTCGTAAAGTTCATCTCTAATTCTATCTGCTTCTTTATAATTCTTATTTTCTCTAGCTTTCTCTCTTAATTTAAGCATGTCCTCAATTTCAGACTCACTTATAGATGCTTTATTCTTTTTAAAATTATTCCATTGTTCTCTACTTTCATTCATCAGGCCAATAAATTGGCATGCTGATATGAATAAGTTTATGTTCTCACCTTTAGAGGCTTTTTCGAATAAATTATGAAGATTTGCAATATAACCAGGGGTGTTCAAATCTTCATATAATGGCTTTAAAATTTCATCTGGAACTTTAATAGATTTTAAATCAGATGGATAGACTCTATACCATTTATCTAAAGTATTTTCACAATCAATTAATAACTTATCATTCCAATCAAGTGGTTGTTTGTAATGTGTACTCATTAGAGCTAATCTAATTATTTGACCACTAATCTTATTTCTAAAATCTTTAATCTTAAGGATATTACCTTGGGACTTAGCCATTTTCTCATTAGACATTGTGACAAAGGCATTATGGATCCAATATTTTGCAAAAACTTTAGTTTCATTTGCACATCTAGATTGTGCTATTTCATTTTCGTGGTGTGGAAAAATTAAATCTATACCACCACCATGAATATCAAATTCATTGCCCAAAAATTTTTTGGACATAGCAGAACATTCCAAATGCCAACCAGGTCTACCTTTTCCCCAAGGAGATTCCCAAAAAGGCTCATCATCAGTTGAAGGTTTCCATAAAACAAAATCCTCAGAATTTTTTTTATTTTCACTAATTTCTATTCTTGATCCAGCAATCAATTCATCTAAATTTTTATTTGATAATTTTCCATAATCAGCGAATTTTTTTACCTCAAAATAGACATGTTTTTGATTTTCATAAGCAAAACCCTTCTCAATAAGTTCGGTTATCATCTCTATCATTAGGTCTATATGCTCTGTAGCTTTGGGTTGATGAGTTGGAATTTCACAATTCAAAAATTCACAATCTTTTAGAAAACTTGAAGTTACTTTTTCAGTAAGTTCTTTTGTAGAAATTTTTTGTTCTTGAGACGATTTGATAATCTTGTCATCAATATCAGTTATATTTCTAACGTAAGTTACTTTTGAAAAATTATTTTTAAGTAATTTAAATAAGATATCAAATACAACTAATGGTCTTGCATTACCGATATGCGGATCATCATAGACGGTAGGTCCGCATACATACATTCCTATATTTTCTTTATTTTTTGGAATGAATTGCTCTTTTTTATTTGTTAAATTATTTGTTAAAAAAATATCCATCATTGATAATTAAGAAATATACCTTATTTGAGGATTTGTTAATCTAATTGATTAACTGGGGATCTTGCAAACTGGAATAGGCTCCATTTTATGCAAGTTTTGATTTCTAATTTTTTCGTATTGGTCTCTATGTGGTGAGTTTGGATTACTCATTGCATCTTCCAGTTCACTATAATTGAATCCTAATTGGCCTTCATCTGTTCTGCCATCATCCCACAAACCATCAGTTGGTGGAGCATCGATTATTTCATTTAATATTCCAAGTTCTTTACCTAATTCCCATACTTCGGTTTTGTTACAATCCGCTATCGGGGAAATGTCAACACCACCATCACCATATTTTGTATAAAAACCAACACCAAAATCTTCAACTTTATTTCCAGTTCCAACAACAATACCTTTATTAGCTGCAGCTACTTGATAAAGAGTTGTCATTCTTAGTCTAGCTCTAGAATTTGCATAACCATGTTCGTTATCAAATTTATTTAACGTAGATGAGAATGTTTCAAATAATTTATCTAAACTTATAGTATAAGCTTCAACATTTTTAAATTTTTTTGTTAACCACTCTTGATGTTTTAAACTTAAATCGTGCTGATTTTCTTTTTGTTTTATTGGCATGGTTAAAACAATTGTTTTTAAACCTGTCATCGCACTCAAAGTACTTGAGACAGAAGAATCAATACCACCTGAAATACCAATCACTAAAGATTGAGCTTTACTTGGCATTTGATCAACATAACTCTTGATCCAATTTGATATGTATTTTGCTTTTTCTCCAGGATTCATGAACTAATTTTTAATCTATATTGATTTCAAAACAACAGTCTAAGATGCCGCTTGAATAGCATTTTTTGAATAGCTGCTATTCTTTTTAATCTCATCAGAAATTAAAAATGCTAATTCAATTGCTTGATCTGAGTTTAAACGAGGATCACAATGAGTGTGATATCTACTAGATAAGTCAGCATCAGATATTTTTCTTGCACCCCCTGTGCACTCTGTCACATCTTGTCCAGTCATTTCAACATGCAAACCACCAGCGTAAGAACCTTCTGACTGATGGACAGCAAATACATTTTTAACCTCACTAACTACATCGTTGAAAGGTCTTGTTTTAAAACCAGTCGTCGACTGAATCGTGTTTCCATGCATTGGATCACATGACCAAACAACATTTAAACCTTCTTTTTTAATTCCTCTAATTAATTTTGGTAAAAATTTCTCTACATTTTTATGACCAAATCTGGATATTAATGTAATTTTACCCTTTTCGTTATTTGGATTGATCAATTCACAAATTTTTGCAATTTCATCTGGCTTGGAAGTTGGTCCACATTTTATTCCTATAGGGTTTTCAATACCTTTGCAAAATTCTACATGACCACCATCAATCTGTCTTGTTCTGTCTCCAATCCAAACAAAATGGGCTGAGGTATCATGGTATTCCCCAGTGGTAGAATCAATTCTGGTCATGCTTTCTTCAAAAGGCAAATGTAAAGCTTCATGTGAAGTCCAGAAATTAACTGTGTATAATCTATTATTAAAATCTGAAGTTATTCCACAAGCTTCCATGAATGCTAACGCATCAGCTATTTTATCCTCTAATTCTTTAAATTTTTTGGCTTGAGGACTTTTCTTAATATAATCTAAGTTCCATAAATGAACTTTATTTAAATCTGCAAAACCTCCTTTAGAAAAAGCTCGTAAAATATTTAAGGTTGAAGCAGATTGTGAATAAGCTTTAAACATCCTTTTTGGATCCGGTCTTCTTGCTTTCTCTGTAAAATCAATTGCATTTATATTGTCACCTAAATAACTTGGTAATTCTTTGTCACCCTGTATTTCAGTTGGAGCACTTCTTGGTTTTGAAAACTGACCAGCTATTCTTCCAAGTTTAACAACCGGTAAAGATGCTGAATAAGTTAAAACTAATGACATTTGAAGAATAACTTTAAATGTATCTCTAATATTATCTGGATGAAATTCTGCAAAACTTTCTGCACAATCACCACCTTGTAATAAAAAGGCTTTTCCATCCACAACTTCGGCAAGTTGTTGTTTCAAATGTCTTGTTTCTCCAGCAAAAACCAAAGGTGGAAAGGTTTTGATTTTATTCAAAACTTGATCCAATTCTTTTTTATCCGGATAATCCGGAATATGTTTTACCGGAAATTTTCTCCAGCTATTTACTTTCCAATTTTTCATTTTCAACTCAAGATTGTTGTATCAGAATTTTTCTATTATTCAACGGTTACTGACTTTGCTAAATTTCTAGGTTTATCAATGTCATGACCTTTTTTTAACGCTGAATAATAAGCTAATTTTTGCAAAGGAATAGTCAAAAGAAAAGGTAGCAGATCCTCATTAGTACTTTCAACCTCGATTTTCTCCCAAATATTTTCTGAAATTATCTCATCTTTACTTTTATTCGTAACTAATAAAACTTTAGCCCCCCTCGCAATTACCTCCTGCATATTTGAAATCGTTTTTTTATAATAATTATCTCTTGGAGCCAAAACTACAACCGGCATACCTTCCTCTATTAATGCAAGAGGTCCATGTTTCATCTCTCCTGCAGGATATCCTTCTGCATGAATGTATGACAATTCTTTAAGTTTCAATGCACCTTCAAGAGCAATTGGATAAGAAAAACCACGTCCTAAAAACATAGAACCCTTTGCATCATTAAAAGTATTTGAGATTGTTTGTATCTTATTATCAATCAATAATGTTTGCTCAACTAGTTTTGGTAAATTTTTAAGGTCATCAATTTTTTTGTCAAAATGATTCTTTTCAATATCTTTTCTCAATAAAGCAAGCTTTAAAGCTAGAATATATAAAATTAATATTTGTCCAAGAAATGCTTTAGTTGAAGCAACGCCTATTTCAGTTCCGCAATGAATTGGTAATACAAATTCAGAGTCTCTTGCAATTGAACTTTCTACCACATTTACGACTGCACAAGTTTTAACACCATTTTGTTTACAAAGATCTAAAGCAGCATAAGTATCTGCTGTTTCTCCAGATTGAGAAACAAATACATAAAGTGTGTCTTTTTTAAATCTATTTTTTCTGTATCTAAATTCCGATGCTATATCTATACTTACATCTAGTGATGTTATTTCCTCAAACCAATATTTTGCCATTAAACATGAATGATACGCTGTTCCACATCCAATCAATGTAATTGATGTAATCTCATTACTTTTCCAAGGAAAGTTATAAATATTAATATCTTTATTTGACATATCTATATACTCATTAATTCCATTTCTAATTGTGGTTGGTTGTTCTTCAATTTCTTTAGCCATAAAATGTTTGTAATCACCTTTATCATATTTTTCTTCTGTAGAGGACAATTCTAAAACTTTTTTATTAATTTTAGTTCCTTCCTCACTAAAAAATTCAACATGATCTTTTTTGATAATGCAGAATTCACCATCATTTAAATACGTAATCTTATTTGTCATCGATTTAAGTGCATAAGAGTCTGAACCCAGATAATTTTCATTAGGACCATAACCAACAGCTAATGGTGAACCTCTCCTTGCACCAACAATTAAATCTGGTTGATCCTTAAAAATTATACCAAGCGCAAAACTTCCATGTAACGACTTCAAAGTTTTTTGAATTGAGTTAACAATATTTTCTGTTTTAAGATTTTCAGTAATTAAATGAACGATTACCTCTGTATCAGTTTGAGATTTAAATTTATGACCTTTTCCAATTAAAAATTTCTTTAATATTGTTGAATTTTCAATAATTCCATTATGAACAACAGAAACATTCTGTGAAGAATGTGGATGAGCATTAATACTATTAGGAAGCCCATGTGTTGCCCATCTCACATGACCAATACCAATAGTTCCCTCCATGTTTTGAACTAAAGAATTTTTTTCCAAATTTTCCACTCTTCCCTCAGATTTTACCTCATTTATCAATCCATTATAGAGAGTTGCCATACCAGCTGAGTCGTAACCTCTATACTCTAATTTTTTTAGAGAATTAATTATAGTTGCTGATACAGGTTTATTGCTATTAATTCCGATTATTCCACACATAATTATTTCGATCTTCTTTTATAGTTTTTAATTTCAGTCTGTAAACTTCTAGTTAACGCTAATGATTTTTTCTTTACATTTTTAGTTATAACTGAACCAGCCCCAACCACACTATTCTCTTCGATTGTAAGTGGAGCTACCAATGATGAATTTGAACCAATAAATACATTGTCTTTTATTTTAGTTTTACTTTTTTTAACTCCATCATAATTACAAGTAATTGTTCCAGCACCAATGTTAACTGATTTACCAATTTCACTATCACCGATATATGTTAAATGGTTTACTTTTGAATTTATACCCAAAATACTTTTTTTGATTTCAACAAAATTTCCAATTTTTGAACCGCTTTTTAAAACTACACCTGGTCTTATTCTGGCATATGGCCCAATATCAACTTTATTTTCTATTTTACAGTTTTCCAAATGCGAAAAAGATTTTATTGTAACATTGCTTCCGATCTTAACTTTTGAACCAATTACAACATAAGGCTCTATGGTAACATTCTTTCCTATCTTAGTGTCTTTTGAAAAAAATATTGTTTCAGGACCAATCATTTTAACACCCACTTTTAAAAATTTTTTTCTAAGATTAGTTTGAAGCTTTTGTAAATTTAATTGTTTCATCTGTTAAATTCTTTATATTAAGTATATATGTTTCTTAATTCACAAAATATTTCTTAATAAAACTTTTAAATATGAAGCAAAAATTTACAATTCTTTTTGATTTAGATGGAACTTTAGTTGACACAGCTCCAGATCTAATGCGTGCACATAATCATGTAATGAAAAAATTTGGTTATCCCACTAAGTCTACTAAGGAAATAAGAAATCTTGTTGGTCAAGGTGCGGGTGCAATGCTTGGTAGGTCTATTTGGGGGCAAGCTAAAAAAGAGTTTGGAAAAGTGCAAGACGAAAAGGTTAAAAAAGATATGATAAAAGATTTTACTGACTTTTATGGAAAAAACATTGTAAATGAAAGTACCCTAATAAATGGTGTCAAAGATTTTCTAATATGGTCAAAAAAAAATAATATTTCTATGGCTGTTTGTACTAACAAAACTGATTACCTAGCTGTTGATCTTTTAAAAAAAATTGGGATTTATGATTTTTTTGAATACATTGCTGGACACAATACATTTGATTATTGTAAACCTGATCCAAGACACCTAACCTCTGTAGTTGAAATATTACAAGGTGATATAAAAAAATCATTAATGATTGGAGATAGTGAAACTGACGCAAATGCAGCAAAAGACGCTGGTATACCTGTAATCTTAATGGAAGATGGATATACTGAAAAAAAAACGAATGAAATTTACCATAATCACTTAGTAAAAGACTTTATTGGTATAGAAAAGATAGTATCAAAATATCTTTAATATTGATTATTTTTTTTTAACTATTAAAAACGACTTCGTTAATTAGGAGTTATTTTGATAGTTCATAAAATTAAAGTTTATCCATCTAAAATTCATTTACCAAAAAAAAATCAGCTTGCATGGAAAATTGCAGAGATTGCAAATGATAATGTAAAGTTAAATAAAGATGCTATTGAAATGTCAATTAATAGAATAATCGACAATGCTTCTGTTGCAATAGCATCCCTAAATAGAAGATCAGTTATTTCATCAAGAGAAATGGCTCTAAAACATTCTAGAAAAAATGGTGCAACATTGTTCGGTGTTGATAGTAAATTAAAATTTGATTGCGAATGGGCTGCATGGTCCAACGGAACTGCTGTCAGAGAATTAGATTTTCATGATACTTTTTTAGCGGCCGACTACAGTCACCCAGGAGATAACATTCCTCCACTAATAAGTGTTGCTCAGCAGAATAAAAAAAGTGGTTTAGATCTTTTGAGAGGAATAATTACAGCTTATGAAGTCCAGGTTAATTTAGTTAAAGGTATCTGCCTACATAAACATAAAGTAGATCATATAGCACATCTCGGTCCGAGTGTAGCTGCTGGGATTGGCTCAATGTTAAGATTAAACACTGAAACTATTTATCAAGCTGTTCAGCAAGCTTTACATACAACAATTTCAACTAGACAATCAAGAAAAGGTGAAATTTCAAGCTGGAAAGCCTATGCTCCAGCACATGCCGGAAAGCTTGCTATAGAAGCTGTTGATAGAGTAATGCGTGGTGAAGGAGCACCAAGTCCAATTTATGAAGGTGAAGATAGTGTGATAGCGAGAATACTTGATGGAAAGAAAGCATTGTACAAAGTTCCCTTGCCAAAAAAAGGAGAAACAAAAAAAGCAATACTTGAAACTTATACAAAAGAATATTCTGCTGAATATCAATCTCAAGCTTTAATAGATTTAGCAAAAAAATTAAAAAAGAGAGTTAGAAATCTCAATCAGATAAAAAAAATAGATATTTTTACAAGTCATCACACTCATAATGTGATTGGAACAGGAGCAAATGATCCACAAAAAATGGACCCTAATGCAAGTAGAGAAACTTTAGATCATTCAATAATGTACATATTTGCTGTTGCACTTGAAGATGGCACTTGGCATCATGTAAAATCTTATACAAAAGCCAGAGCAAAAAAGAAAAGTACAATTAAGATTTGGAGATCAATAAAAACCCATGAAGACAAAAAATGGACCAAAAATTATCATGATCCAAACCCAAGAAAAAAAGCATTTGGTGCAAAAGTAGTAATAACTCTCAATAATGGTAAAAAAATTACTCAGGAACAAGGTGTTGCTGATGCACATCCTTATGGTTCACGTCCCTTCAAAAGAAAAAATTATATTAATAAATTCTTAACTTTAACTGAAAATATCTTAGATAAAAAAGAAAGTGATAGATTTCTAAAAATAGTACAAAATTTAAAAAAATTAAAACCAGGTCAACTCGATAAGTTAAATATTAAAGTAAAAAAGAGTAAACTAAAAAGAAATTTTAAAAAAGGTATTTTTTAATGCACTTTATAGAAAAAGAACCACTTCAAAAAAGAAAAGATTTTGTTGATAAATTAAAATCTGGTAAAATTTTAAGAGTTCCTGGTGCGTACAACCCTTTAACAGCGAAGTTAATTGAGGAAATTGGATATGATGCAGTTTATGTATCAGGTGGAGTTATGGCGAATGACTTAGGATTTCCCGACATTGGGTTAACTACTCTTCAAGATGTAAGTACAAGATCATACCTTATTTCAAGAGTGACGAATCTTCCAACTATCGTTGATATTGATACTGGTTTTAAATCTTGTAAAGAAACTATTGAAACTTTTGAAGAATTTGGAATCACTGCAGTTCATTTAGAGGATCAAATTGAGAGAAAAAGATGTGGGCATCTTGATAATAAAGAACTCATATCAACTGATGCAATGATTAAAAAAATTAAAGAATGTGTATCAGCAAAAAAAGATCAAAATTTCAAAATTATAGCTAGATCGGATGCAAAGAGCGTAGAAGGAATTGATAAAATGATAGAAAGATGCAAAGCTTATACTGACGCCGGTGCAGAGATAATTTTTCCAGAAGCTTTGAAAGATGAAAAAGATTTTGAAAAAGTAAGAAAAGAATTATCCTGTTATTTGCTAGCTAATATGACTGAATTTGGTAAATCAAAATTATTCAATTATAAAGAATTAGAAAAATTTGGTTACAATATCGTAATCTACCCAGTTACTACCCAAAGACTAGCTATGAAGAATGTTGAAGATGGATTGCGAGACATTTATGCAAATGGACATCAAAACAATATAATCGATAAAATGCAGACTAGAAAAAGATTGTATGAACTTGTTGACTACGAAAAATATAATAGCTTGGACGAAAAAATTTATAATTTTAGCACTAAAGGACATGAATAATGAGTGATGATATTAAAAAAGGTTTATTAGGAATAGTTGTTGATGAAACAGAAGTTTCTAAAGTTATGCCTGAAATTAACTCTTTAACATACAGAGGATATGCAGCACAAGATTTGTGTGAATATTGTAGATTCGAGGAAGTTGCTTATTTAATTTTAAATAAAGATTTACCAAATACAATACAACTTAGAAAATTCGAAAAAGAAGAAAAAAATAATAGGGATTTATCAAATGATCTTTACTCAATAATAAAAAAAATGCCAAAAAAATCACATCCGATGGATGTTGCTAGGACTGCTGTAAGTATAATGGGACTTGAAGATAAAGAGACTACAGACTCTTCCCAAGAAGCTAATATGAGAAAGGCAATAAGAATTTTAGCCAAAACCCCAACAGCACTTGCTGCATTTTATAGAATAAGAAAAGGAAAAAAGATTATTAAACCTCAAAAAGATTTAAATATAGCAGAAAACTTTTTTTATATGTGTTTTGGTAAAGTGCCTCAAAAAGAAATTGTAAAAGCTTTTGACGTTTCTTTAATTTTATACGCAGAACATAGTTTTAATGTATCAACATTTACTGCAAGAACCATCACTAGTAGCCTGTCAGATATTCATGGTGCTATAACTGGAGCAATAGCAAGTTTAAAAGGTCCTCTTCATGGCGGCGCTAATGAGGAAGTTATGCATATGATGAATAAAATAAAAAGTCCAAAAAATGCTCTTAAATGGATTAATAATGCTCTAGATAAAAAAGAAGTAGTGATGGGCTTTGGTCATAGAGTTTATAAATCTGGAGACTCTAGAGTTCCAACTATGAGAAAATATTTTGCAAAGGTAGCTAAAATTAAAAAAGATAAAAAATTTGAAAAAATTTACGATATTGTTGAAAAGGTAATGATTGAAAGAAAAAATATTCATCCAAACGTTGACTACCCCACCGGACCAACATATCATTTAATGGGTTTTGATACAGACTTTTTTACACCAATATTTGTTGTCTCAAGAATTACAGGATGGTCAGCTCATATAATGGAACAGCATGCTGCCAATAAATTAATTAGGCCACTAGCAAGTTATAAAGGAAATCAACATAGAAAAGTTGTTCAACTAAACCAGAGATAGTTACTTTTCAATTTTTGCAAACCTACCATCAAATAATATTTCACACTTTAATTTGTTGTATTCAACAAATTCATCTATTGCTTTTTTTACATCTGGTAAATGACCAAAATTATAATCATCACACATTATTGTCCCATTATTTTGAACAACTTCTAAACAGCACTCTAAATCATTTTTAACTGTCTGATAAGAATGTCCTCCATCTAAAAATACATATTCAATTTTTGACATGTCAATTTTTTTCAAGATTAAATTAGAATTACCTTTAATTAACGTAATATTATTTTTAAACTTTTTTAAAAGATCTTCTACTGCTTCTTTGCTATATGGATTTTGTTTTTTAATATACTTAAAGTAAATCTTTTTAAATGGGTTAGAAAAAGATGTATTAGGTATTGCCTCAGATTTATTTTCATCGTTTATTTCAAATAAATCTAAACCAATGTATTTGAAATCATCTTTGTGTAATGTGTATAACAATTCACAAATATTTCTTGCTGTAACACCATGAAAAACTCCAACTTCTAAAAAAATTTTAGGACTTTTTGCTTTTACATCATTAAGAAAAAACTCACCTACACCATTCTGCTTAAGACTTGTTTTTCTAAAATATTTTTTATATTTCAATTGAATTAACTAAATGCTTCAACCCAAGTACCTTGAGTAGATGCTTTAGAATATTCTGTTGCACGACCTTCAAAAAAGTTCATATGTTCAACAGCATTCAACATAGTATCAAGCCATCCTAGAGGATTTTTTTCTACATCATAAATTGGTTCGAGACCTAATTGGACTAATCTTCTATTGCCAATAAATCGAATATAATCTTTAACCTCTTGTGCAGTTAAGCCTTCCATTGGACCCATTTCAAAAGCTAAATCAATAAAAGAATCCTCATGCTCTACTATCGTTCTACAAGCTTCATAAAGTTCTTTTTTTAATTTTGGTGTCCAGATTTCTGGATTTTCTTTTATGAACTCTTTAAAAATTCTTATCATAGAATTACAATGAAGAGTTTCGTCTCTAACTGACCAAGTTACTATTTGGCCCATACCTTTCATTTTATTATGTCTTGGAAAATTTAAGAGAATTGCAAAGCTTGCAAATAACTGAAGTCCTTCCGTGAAAGCACTAAATACAGCGACAGTTTTGGCAATATCTTCTTTTGAGTTAACATTAAATCCTTGCATGTAATCATATTTATCTTTCATCTCTTTATATTTCATGAAAGCTGAATATTCAGATTCAGGCATACCGATTGTATCTAATAAATGAGAGTAAGCAGCTACGTGAACTGTTTCCATAGATGCAAAAGCAGTCATCATCATTAAAACTTCTGTTGGCTTAAATACTGTTGTGTAATGTCTCAAGTAACAATTATTTACTTCAACATCTGCCTGTGTAAAAAACCTGAAAATTTGAGTTAAAAGATTTTTTTCTGGTTGAGATAAGTTTTTTTGCCAATCTCTCACATCGTCTCCCAAAGGAACCTCTTCTGGTAACCAATGTATTCTTTGTTGGGTTAACCAGGCATCATAACACCACGGATATCTAAATGGTTTATACACAGGGTTCTCAACTAATAAACCCATCTTTTTTGGTTGAATTATTTCTTTATTCTCCGTCTTAATTTTATCTGCTACTGACATGATAAACACTCCTCATATTCTGGTTGATCGTTAGTTTGTTGATTTTTAGATTTATATACATTGGCTGTAATATCAGTCGATTTTGCGTTGTTGATATTTTCAGCTCTTTGAATTGATTTTGATCTACAGTAATAAAGGCTTTTTAAACCTTTTTTCCATGCATCAAAATGAATTCTATGTAATTCTTTTTTATGAACGTCAGCTGGTAAAAATAAATTTACCGATTGTGCTTGGGAAATGTATTGAGTTCTATCTCCACTCAATTCAATAATCCACTTTTGATTTAACTCAAAAGCAGTTTTAAAAACATCTTTTTCTAAATCAGTTAAAAAATCTAAGTGAGATACTGATCCTTGATTTGTTGTTATTGTTGACCAAGTTTCGTCATCGTTTTTTCCGTGACTTTCTAAAATTTCTTCTAAATATCTATTTCTAACATTAAAAGATCCTGATAAAGTTTTATGCGTATAACTATTAGCTGCTATTGGTTCAACACCCGGAGAAGCCCCTCCACAAATAATGGAAATAGAAGCTGTTGGCGCAATTGCTGTTTTGTTAGAAAATCTCTCATTAAATCCATATTCAGCTGCATCTGGACACGCACCTCGCTCTTCAGCTAATTCTTTTGATGCTTTATTTACTTGTTCATCAATTTGTTTGAATATTTTTTTATTCCAAGATTTAGCCATTACAGACTCAAGTGGAATTCTATGTTTTTGTAAAAAAGAATGAAAACCCATTACTCCAAGACCAACACTTCTTTCTCTCTCCGCAGAATATTTTGCATCCTTGAATTGATCTGGAGCTTTATTAATAAAGTCTGACAAGACATTGTCTAAAAATCTCATTACATCACTAATCATGTTTGGATCATCTTTCCATTCATCATATTTTTCTAAATTTAATGATGATAAACAACAAACAGCAGTTCTGTCTCTTCCATCTTTATCAATGCCCGTAGGAAGAGTTATTTCACTACACAAATTAGAAGTTTTTACAGTTAAGTTCGCAAGTTTATGGTGTTGAGGAATTTGTCTATTAACTGTATCAATATAAATAATGTACGGCTCACCAGTTTCAATTCTAGCTGTTAACAATCTAATCCATAAATTTCTTGCAGATATAGTTTGTTGAATAGATCCATCAGCTGGACTTTTAAGTGCCCACTGGTCGTCAGTTTCAACAGCACGCATAAATGCATCTGAAACTAAAACTCCGTGATGTAAATTTAAAGCTTTTCTGTTTGGATCGCCACCAGTTGGCCTTCGCATTTCAATAAACTCTTCTATTTCAGGATGATCAATAGGAAGATAACAAGCAGCTGAACCTCTTCTTAAAGATCCTTGACTGATTGCCATAGTTAAAGAGTCCATAACTTTAATAAATGGAATTATCCCAGAAGTTTTTCCA
The DNA here is from genome assembly GCA_902550055.1 of uncultured Pelagibacteraceae bacterium. Classification (GTDB taxonomy): domain Bacteria; phylum Pseudomonadota; class Alphaproteobacteria; order Pelagibacterales; family Pelagibacteraceae; genus Pelagibacter. Next base: position 27,766 of record CACCXU010000003.1, read on the forward strand.
ACCTTACCGATCTTTTCACCAATTGATCTTAAATTACCCCAATAACTCCCTATGCCTCCACCCTTCGCAGCTAGCCAAACATTTTCACTCCAAAGGTCTAAAATACCACCTAGACTATCTGAAGCTTCGTTTAAAAAACAAGAAATGGGTAATCCTCTTTTGGTTCCACCATTCGACAAAACCGGGGTTGCAGGCATGAACCAAAGATTGCTAATGTAATTGTAAATTCTTTGAGCGTGCAAATTATCATCAGCATATGTGCTTGCTACTCTAGCAAACAAGTCTTGATAAGACTCATTGTGACCAAGATATCTATCTTTCAAAGTTGCCTTACCAAAATCAGTTAAGTTTGCATCTCGAGAACGATCTATTTTAATTATGATACCTTTATCATTCTGAAAAAGTTCAGTTTCGTTGTTAAGTGAAAAAAGGTCCGGTCTGTTATTTTTTTCTACTTCTTTAACTTGTGGGCTATATTCAGAGACAGCTTTCTTTAAGGCCTGCGATAGAATTTTATTCATATTTTTGTATTATATTTTGTTATTAGTACGAAAACAACTATATGTTGTGTGCGCTTAGCGTTAATACACTATATAAACAACAAATCAATAGAACATTTATAGAACACAAGGAAAAAAAATCAATAAAAAAATTAAAAAAAATGTAAGTAATTAACAATAATGTCAGTAAATTTAAAAATCGACCCCTATGGTTTTAGAGAGTATGACGCTCGATGGTTGTATGAAAAAGACATAAATCTCCTAGGCATAACGAATCTTGGCAAAGGACTAGGTACACAAATTACAAAACAAACAAATAAAACTAATCCAAAAGTAATTGTTGGTCATGACTATCGATCATATAGCGAAGATATAAAATCAGCGCTTAAAAAAGGTTTAGTTTCAACAGGTTGCTATGTTGAAGATGTAGGTTTGTCTTTATCTCCGATGGTTTATTTTGCGCAATTCCATTTTAATTCTGACGCTGTTGCAATGGTAACTGCAAGTCATAACGACAATGGTTGGACAGGTGTAAAAATGGGTATTAGGAAAGGATTAACACATGCACCTGAAGAAATGAGAGAATTAAAAGAAATAACATTAAGTGAAAACTTTGTAAGCGGACAAGGTCAGGAAAAAAAAATAGAAAATTTTCAAGACATATATAAACAAAGCTTAATAGATAACAATAAAATCAAAAAAAAAATTAAAGCAGTGGTAGCATGTGGCAATGGAACTGCGGGAATTTTTGCTCCTGATATTTTACGTGGAATTGGTTGTGAAGTAATAGAACTTGATTGTAATTTAGACTGGACCTTCCCTAAATATAATCCTAATCCAGAAGACTTAAAAATGCTACATGCAATTTCTGACGCTGTTAAAAAAAATAATGCTGATATCGGGTTTGGATTTGATGGTGATGGTGACAGAGTAGGAGTAATTGATAATGAAGGGAATGAAATATTTTCTGATAAAATAGGATTGTTAATTGCAAGAAGTTTATCAAATAAATATAAAAATTCAGTTTTTGTAGTGGATGTAAAGTCAACAGGATTGTATGCAAATGATGAATTATTAAATTCTAATAAATGTAAAACAATTTATTGGAAAACTGGTCATTCACATATCAAAAGAAAAGTTAACAATGAAAACGCTTTAGCTGGATTTGAAAAAAGTGGACACTTTTTTTTTAATCAACCTTTGGGTTATGGGTATGACGATGGTATCAATTCAGCAATTCAAATTTGTCACTTGTTAGATAATCAGAACAAAAAAATGAATGAAATGATTAAAGAAATTCCGAAAACTTTTCAAACACCTACTATGGCTCCTTATTGCAAGGATGAGGAAAAATATACTTTGGTCGATAAAATTGTTAAAGATATTGAAAAAATTAAAAATGAAAAAATTAAAATAGATAACCAAGAAATTGATGAAATTTTAACTGTAAATGGTATTAGATTTTCGTTTAAAGATGGTTCATGGGGTTTGATTAGAGCCTCCTCTAATAAACCTTCATTAGTGATTGTAACAGAAAGTCCTACGTCCGATGATAGAAAGTTAAAAATATTTAAATTTATAGATTCTTTACTCCAAAAAACAGGTAAAATTGGTGAATACGACCAAAAAATTTAACTAATCATTCTTTTCTTCAGGTTCATCTTTATCAGATGAGTTATCATTATAAAATTTTTTAATTAATTCTTCTTCTTTCTTTTTTTGCTCTAAATCAAATTTTTCCTCCCACTCCTTCAATCTTTTCTCCTCTTCTAGTATTCTTTGTTCTTCTTCTAATTTTTGTTTAATTTCTAGTTCTTTTTCCTCTTCTATTTTTTTTTGCTCCTCTTCTTCTTTTCTTAATTTCTCTGTTCTTTCATATTCTTCTTTTTGACGTAAAAATCTCTCCTCTTCTTCCGCTTTAATTTTTTCCTCTTTGAGTCTTAACTCTTCCTCTTTAACTCTCTGTTCTGCTTGTTCTTTTAAGATTTGTCTTTCTATCTCTTTTTGTCTCTCATTTTCGATCTCTTTTAACCTTATTTCTGACTCTTTAAGTTTTTCCTCCTCATACTTTAATCTTTTAGCAGCTTCCCTTGTTCTTTGTTCTTCATCTAATCTTTTTTGTCTCTCTATCTCATTAAGTCTAATTTGTTCTTGTCTTTCTCTTTCTTTTTCCTCTCTTAATTGCTGTGCTTTGATCTCCTTTTCTTTTAAAGCTTGTTCTTTTGTTTTTATTTTTTCTTCTCGAGCTCTTTGTCTCTCAAGCATTCTTAATCTAAGTTCTTCTTCTCTGATCTTTCTAGCATCCTCTCTTATTTTTTTAGCTTCCTCATCTTTAATTTTTTGTTGTTCAATAAATATTCTCTTAGCTTCAATTTTTTTTCTTTTTTCCTCGTTTTTTTTAATTTGCTTTTCATTTTCAATAATCAGTCTTCTTTGCTCAAGAATTTGTTTTTTTTCCTCTTTAATTCTCTCTTCTTTTTCTTTTTGAGCTTGTTTTTTTTGGTTCTCAAGTTCTTTTTTTTCGTTGATAATTTTCTGTCTTGCTGTTCTCTCTTTGCTTATTTTTCTTTCTTTTTGGAGCTTTGTATAAAAATTCTTTAATTTATTTTTACCTTGTTCAATAAAATTAAATGGGTTCATATCAAATTTACCCTTTTTACTATCTCGACCATCAGATTTATTGCTATCCTTTTTTTTTTGAGCCATATTAAAAGGTAACACTATTTAAATTATATTAAATATAAACCATGTGTTTAAATTGAGGTTTTTTGATTATTTCAATTTTTACGTGCACAATAAGATAAATTTTTTTTAAAGAAATATTTTGATTCGTAAGGAGAATCGAATAAATTTTAATTATGGGTGGTAGAGGGAGACTGAAGCCACCCTTTTTTTTTAGTACTTCTTATTCTTAATAACTTTATATTCAAAATTTTGAGTTGTTTCATTTACACTAATAAGTTTAGCGCCATTTTTAATATGAAATTTATAAGCCATGTCTGTTAAAGGAGACAAAGTAATTAATCTATTGAGATGATTTGATTTTTTTATTTTGTTAAATACTTCTTTGACAATTAATTTACCACCCCCCCTTTTTTTAGACCAGACGGTATAAGCAATAGCAATTTTACCTACATTCTGTCCTCTTAAAGTGCTTTGTAAGTGGGCATCTTGACTCATAATATCCAAATCCTCTACAGACTTTGGTATTTCATTCGTATAAGCAAAACACATGACAGCATGGATTTCTCCTTTATACTTTACCCCAAAAATTTTTCTTCCATAACTTCTTCTAAAAGTATTATCAAGTTCTGGTCTCACAGGATCTTCTTTAGTATTACATTCTTGCAACTCAACTAACTCCGCACCTTTAATCCAATCAAAAAAATTACCAATATTTTTACCAATAATTTGTTTATTTTTTCTAAATCTTGCTTTTATTCTTGGCTTAAATTTCTTAGCTTTCTTTGAATAGTTCTTAATAGAACCATCTTTCAAATATTTAGCTACAAGTTTTTCTTTAACAACTTTTATAATTTCTCTCATAATCTTTAAATTAATTATAAACTAAAATATCTAAATATAAAAATTGTCCCAATAACATAGAGAAAAACTCCAAACATTCTTTGAGCTTTAATTTTACTCATTTTATGCACTGTATTAACTCCTATTCTTGCCATTAATGTTGTTATTGGAATAAATATTAAAAACGCTGGAATATTTACAAAACCAATGCTTAAAGGCAGACTAACATCTAAATAAAGTCCAGTTGAAAAGAACGCTATCGTTCCTGAAATAGAAATAATCCAACCGATAGCAGCGGCACTACCAATAGCTTTTGTAATTGGATATCCAAAAAATCTTAATATAGGAACATTCATCATTGCCCCTGTAATGCCCATAGGTGCGGAAATTGAACCAGATATAAAGCCTAAAACAGCTTTGGGAAAAAAACTAAATCTAGGTTTAATTTTATTTGAATTTTCTTGTTGTAAAAGCAAATAGGCACCAAATATGAAAACAACAATTGAAAAAAAAAGAACTAAATATTTCGTCTTTAAAAAAGCTGCTAAAAAAGATCCAAAAAATACTCCTAAAATAACAAATAATCCAAAAATTTTTAAAACACTTAAGTCTACTGCATTATGCTTTCTATGAGTAAGAACGGAAGCTGTTGATGTAAAAATAGTAATGAAAAATGCAGTTCCAACAGCTAAATGCATTGTGTAATCCTCTGTGAGATTTAAAAAATCGAATATAAAAAAAAGAAATGGGACCGATATTAAACCACCTCCGATCCCAAAAAGCCCTGCAAAAAAACCAACAGGTATAGCAGCCATGACCATCAAAATAATCAAATAAAAGTAATCGAGATTTGTAAGGAAGTCGGTCAATTTTTACATTTTTAATTTATACTTAAATACTCGATAAAAGATCGTATTGATACTAAAATTAAAAATATTCCAAAAATTTTACTAAGTAATTTTTTATCAATTTTATGAACAACTTTAGCTCCTATTCGAGCCATAACCATCGTAACAGGGACAAATACTGCAAATCCTAGTAAATTTATGTAACCAACACTATAGGGTGTTCTTACATTATCAATTATTTTACCACCTGTTATCATTGTAATAGTTCCTGTTACAGCGATCAAAAATCCAACTGCTGCTGCTGTACCAATTGATTTTCTAATGTCATATCCAAAAGTTCTCATAAAAGGAACCATTAAAGATCCACCTCCAATACCTAAAGGCACAGATATAAATCCAATAATTACGCCAGAAATATTTTTTACAATAGCTGAAATTTGTTTTGGGTTATCTACTAATTTTTCTCTTAAAAAAATAAAAAACAATCCAACCATAAGGGCGAAGATTGAAAAAAATAAAACTAATGCAGGAGTTTTTAAATTCACAGCTAAGAAAGTTCCACCAATAACACCAGCTAAAATAAAAACACCAAATGATCTTACCATTTTAAAATCAACAGCATCATACTCTTTATGGGTCATTGTTGAAATGATTGAAGTGGGAATAATTATTGCAAGTGATGTTCCAACCGAAAGATGCATTCTCGTAACGATATCAAAATCCAAAACAGTAAAAGCATAATAAAGTGCTGGAACCATTACAATACCACCACCTACTCCCAACAATCCAGCCATAAAACCTGCTCCCGCAGCCGCAACTGCTAAAACAAATAATAAATTTATTAATTCAGCAGTTGCAATCGTTTCCATTAGGAATTTAGTTGATTGGCTTTTTCATTATTTTGAACAATAGTCATAATATGTTTTGCCTTTTGAAAATCAGAATCTCTTGCCATCATATTATCACTTAAATATCTTTTCCAATCTTTGGAACCTACCTGTCCATGATATAATCCAACTGTATGTCTCATTATATGATTTACTTTGGTTCCCTTCTTTACTTCATTATCCAAATATTCTAAAAGTTTTTTAACCACATCTTCTCTTGAAGGATTATTATTTGTTTTAAATATTTCTTTTTCAATTTCGACCAATGAATATGGATTTTGGTAGATTGACCTACCAATCATTACTCCGTCACAAAATTTTATGTGATCATTTATTTCGCTTACTTTAGTTATACCACCATTTATAATTATTTCTAAATCCTGATTTGCTTTTTTAATTTCATAAACCATATTGTAATTTAATTTTGGAATATTCAAATTCTGCTTTGGAGATAATCCAGAAAGCATTGCTTTTCTTGCATGTAAAATAAATGTTTTTGTACCTACGTCTCTTAATTTGTGAACAAAATTATTAAGATATTCAAAGTCTTCGATATCATCAAAACCTATACGAGTTTTAGCTGTTACAGGAATTTTACATACTTTGACCATAGAATGAATACATTCCGCTACTAGGTCTGGTTCCTTCATTAGACATGCGCCAAACTTATTTTTTTGAACCTTTTTACTTGGACATCCAAGATTAATATTTATTTCATCATAACCCATGTCCTCTGCAATTTTTGCAACCTCTGCTAATTCATTTTTGTCAGATCCGCCAACCTGTAAAGCTAAGGGTTTTTCCTCGGGACTAAATGATAAAATTTTATTTCTATCTCCATGAATTGCGGATTTAGTGGCAACCATCTCTGTATAAAGCATTACATTTTTACTCATTAATCTTAGAAAAAAACGATCGTGCCTATCGGTACAATCCATCATTGGAGCGACTGAAACTTTTCTATTAATTTTTTGTTTAGTATCCAAGTGCTTTACCCATGATTTTATCAGGTAACCATGTAACAATTTCAGGAAAAATACATAGAATTAAAATAGCCAATGCCATAATTATCATGAAAGGAATAGAGCCTTTTAAAATTTCAGATAAACTTACATCTGGGGTAATGCCCTTTATAATATAAAGATTTAATCCTACAGGAGGAGTTATCAATCCTATTTCCATATTGATTGTGAATACAATTGCAAACCAGTAAGGATCAAATCCTAAAGTTGTTATTACTGGCAATAAAATTGCAGAGGTCATAACAATCACAGCAACCGGAGGTAAAAAGAAACCAGCGATCAAAAGAAATATATTAATTAAAATAAATACAACCCACTTATTTGAACTTAACTCAACCATACTTTGAGCTAAAGACTGAGTTACGTAGAGTTGTGAAAGAGTGAATGCAAAAAGATAAGAAGCTGCAATAATAAACATTATCATTACGCTTTCCTTCATTGATACTTTAACAATATTCCAAATCTTTTTTGGCTGATAAATTTTGTAAACAACAGCTATCAAGACAAAAACTAAGAAGGCGCCAACTCCAGATGCTTCAGACGGAGTTGCAACTCCACCATACAAAACGTATAAAACTCCAGCAATAATTGCTAGGAATGGAAGAATTCTGGGTAATACCTCAAGTTTTTCTTTCAATGTTGGCTTTACCCTGTTTCTTAAAGCTTTCGCGGCATCTTTATCTATAAAATAACTATGGATAAGTGCCCAAATTGCAAACATTCCTGCCAACATGAAACCTGGCACCAATCCACATAAAAACAATCTTCCAATTGATGTTCCGGTTGCAATTCCATAAACAATTAAAACAATGCTTGGAGGAATTAAAACTCCCAGTGTTCCACCAGCCGCTATAGTTCCAGTAGCTATTTGATCTGAATACCCTCTTTTTCTCATTTCGGGTATTCCCATTGTTCCAATAGCGGCACATGTAGCGGGGCTTGATCCACTTAATGCAGCAAAAATCGAACATGCTCCTATGTTAGAAATAACTAGTCCACCTGGTACTCTCCAAAGCCATCTATCTAATCCTGTGTATAAATCTTTACCTGCAGGAGAATTAGCAACTGCCATTCCCATTAAAATAAACATTGGTATTGAAAGTAAAACAAACGAATTTAAACCAGCAAAGAATGTTTCAGCAAAAACATCTAGCATTTGAAAACCTTCAAATGATACTAAAAGAACTATCGATACAAAACTCAAACCAAAAGCAATTGGAATTCCAGAAAATAGGACTAGCAAAGTAAAAACTGCAACGATTAAAGCTATTATTAATGGGTCCATTAATTATAATCCTTATCGTCAGTGAGTTTAATAATTTCAGCTATATATTGAAGAATCATTAGTATAGCGCCTAAAGCCATTGAAGAATATGGTATCCATAAAGGTGGATCCCAAACAGTCCCTGTTGAATAATTTTTGGTAAATGCTTCCTCAACCATTAAAAATCCAAAGTAAAATAAAATTAGAAAAAATAATAAACTTAATAATGAAGTAAAAATTTTTAAGCGAATGATATTTTTTTTGGATAAGAAATCATAAATCCATTCCATACTAACGTGAGCTTTTTCACTAAGTACATACACACTTCCAATGAAAGTTGATGCGACTAATAACATGGTAACTAATTCTGTTTGCCAAGTAATTGCTCTTTGAAAAAAATATCTCTCAAAAACTAGCTCTACAATAACTAAAATTGATAAGAGCAAAGCTAATACTGCAAAAGCACCACAAGCTTTTGCTATTAAATCACAAAATTTAAGATATTTTTTTTTCATAAAAAAAACCCCTATTTAATAAGAATAAATAGGGGTTCTTTATATATTATTTTATTTAACTGCTAAAGCCATTTCCATCAGCTTATCGCCACCTGGAACTTTATCAGCAAATGCCTTGTGAGATGATTTTTTTGCAATCTCTACCCACGCAGCATGATCTTTTTCATTCATGTATACTAATTTAACACCTGCAGCTTTATAAGCTTCTTCAAACTTTTTATCTAAGTTTTCAACTTGAGCTGTCATGTATTTTTCAGCAACTTTTCCTGCTTTCATTAAAGCTTTTTGCTGCTTAGAATTTAAAGCATCAAAAGACTTTTTTGACATCAGAATTGGCTCATACATAAACCATAATCCAAATTTTCCTGGAGGTGTTGCGCATGAAACTTGCTCATAAATTTTGTAACTGACAAAACTTCCTGAGCTAGTATTTGCACCTGTTAATACACCTGTTTGTAAACCAGTATAAATTTCAGATGATGGCATACTTTGTATACCCGCTCCTGCAGCTTCTAACATTTGGTTAAATGCTTTACCAGCAGCTCTCATCACTTGTCCTTTTGCATCGCTAGGATTTTTAATACATTTTGTTTTTGAAGCAAAACCACCACCTAACCAAGCATCAGATAAAACTACAACACCAGCATCATTAATGATTTTTTTAATTTCAGTCATCATTGGACCTTTATTAAATCTTAATGCGTGATCATGATTTTTTACAGTTCCTGGCATTAACGTTGCATCAAATTCTGGATGAAACTTAGATGCATATGCTAAAGGAAAAGCAGAAATATCTAACTGACCAGTTGTCATAGGTTTCCACTGTTCTTTTGGTTTGTATAATGATTTAGCTGGATAAATTCTGATATCTATTCCAACATTTGCTTTTTTAACCTCGTCAGCAATGATTTGAACCATTTCATGACGTGGATCATAAGATCCATCAGCTCTTGGAGTACCAGGCCATTGGTGACTTGCTTTTAGCGTAACTGCATAAGCAGAACCAATAGTAGTAAAAACAAAAACTAATGAAGTTAAATATAAAGATATTCTTTTTAACATTATTTTTTCCCTCTATTGTTATTTTTAATAATTCAATTAAAGTGAACTTATTAATAAGAGTCAAGTCGACAAAAACTCATGTAAGATGAAGTAATATGGATGGACCTTTAAAAAACCTACTGGTAGTTGATTTAACAAGAGTATTAGTTGGTCCTTACTGCACTATGATATTATCTGATTTAGGAGCTAGAGTAATTAAAGTTGAAGCACCTGAAATTGGAGATGACTCAAGAAAATTTGGACCATTCATAAAAGATTATTCTGCTTATTTCATGTCCCTTAATAGAGGAAAGGAAAGTATTGCACTTAATTTAAAGAATAATGAAGATAAAAAAATTTTTGAAAAAATTTTATCCAAAGCAGATATTTTAGTTGAAAATTTTAAACCTGGTACTTTAGAAAAATGGGGGTTAGGCTGGAAAGATGTTAACAAGAAATATCCAAAACTAATTTACGCCTCAGCATCAGGCTTTGGTCAAACTGGTCCACTTAAAGAATTACCAGCTTACGACATGGTAGTTCAAGGTATGGGTGGTTTAATGAGTGTTACTGGTCAACCAAACTCTGAGCCCACTAGAGTTGGAACATCAATTGGAGATATTACTGCTGGGCTTTTTACTGCAATAGGTATTAATGCAGCTTTATACGATAGACAAAAAACTGGAAAAGGAATGTTCATAGATGTTTCCATGCTTGATTGTCAAATAGCTATATTAGAAAACGCTATAGCACGTTATCTATCTAAAAATGAAATTCCAAAACCAATGGGATCAAGACATCCATCAATTGCACCCTTTGAAGCCTTTAAGACAAAAGACAGTTACATAATCATTGCAGCTGGAAATGATAAACTTTTTGAAAAACTTTGTAATCTTCTTCAAATCCCAGAGGTAAGTAAAGATCCAAAATTTTCAGACAACTCATCTAGAGCAAAAAATATGGACCAGCTTAAAAAAATTTTAGAGGAAAAATTATTAAGTAAAAAAACAAATGACTGGGTTAGTGAAATGGAAAAAGATAAAATTCCATGTGGACCGATTTTCAATATTAAAGAGGCTGTTGAAAACCCACAAATAGAGTCTAGAAACATGATTGTTAAAGCGTTTCACAAAGTTGTTGGAGATTTTAAACTGGCTGGTAACCCAATTAAAATGTCATCTTATAAAGATGAAAAAACAAGAGGTGACATACCTGATCTAGATGAACACCGACAAAAAATTATTAAGGAATTTTGTAATTAATAATTTTTAAGAATTTGAAGTGTCAGTGTCGTCTGCTGCTTGATCTTCACTTTCGGAGACTTGATCCAAAGAAACGTCTCCCTGTTCTGCCTCAGCATCTTCGGATAAAGGGGCTTCTGGTACGTCTGGCTTAGCAGTTTCAGACAATTCTGCTAAATCATCTTTAGAAACTTGAATTTTTTCAGGAGCTTTTCTTGCTCTTTTAGATGGTAAAATAGGTGTTCCACTTTTTGAAATCTCACCTTTATATAAACTCTCAAAATCGTCACCTACATCCTCATCAGCTTCAGCACCATCATCAACTTGTTCTACGTGTTTTCTTAATTTGTAGACAGCGCTTTCAGTTAAATCATCTACTTTGATATTTTCTTCAGCTATTTCTCTTAATGCAATAACTGTATTTTTATCGTTATCACGATCTAAAGTTGGTTCTATCCCGGTATTGAGTTGGGTTGCTCTTTCTTTTGCAACCAAAACTAATTCATATGGACTATCTACTTTATCAATACAATCTTCTACTGTAACTCTTGCCATGCCGGTTATCTATAAGCTGTAATTAAAAAAAGCAAGAATTATTTAAATATATTCAGGATTTAATCTATTTCTAACCACAAATAGAGCAATTAAAGATAAGAAAATATATACAAATGATATCACTGCTATTTCCTCAATAGTAAATCCTTTGTCAATAAACAATCCAAATAAAGCTGTACCAAAAGCAGTAGAAAATACCATTAATGCTGTTGTTAATGCTTTAATTGATCCAATATATTTTACGCCGTAAATCTCAGCCCAAGTCGAAGATCCCAAGACATTGGCAAGCCCATTTGAAATTCCAATTAAACCAAGGAATATAAAAGCAGAAATAGAAATATCTAAATAAAACAAAACTAGCATTGAAATCAATAAAGGTATGTTCATAAAGATCAATAATTTTCTACTGGTAAATTTATCGATTAAAAAACCAGAGCCCAACAAAGTAATTACTGATAAGACAGAATAAGCCATAAATGATTGTGCTATAACAAATTCACCCCACTCTTTTGACTCTGTTATATATGACTGATAAACAAATACACCTGTAGCAATCCAAGGCATTGCTAACATATTCAAACAAACTATATAAAATCTATAATCTTTTAAAACCTCAATACGTGTCCAATTTTTAATTTCTTTTTCAACAAAATTTTGATCATTTACATCTTCTCTAGAGTCAAAGTTCAGGTTTTTAATTAAGGCAAAAGAAATAAATGGTAAAAAAAATAGAATTAATAAGGAAATAATCAGCCAAATGTTTTGCCATGCAGTTAAAGTAAGTAAATAGACAATTAAAACTGGTAAAATAAATTCTGCAGTTGACAATCCAAACCATCCGATACTTAGAGCTTTGCCTCTAGATTTAGTAAAAAATCTAGAAATTGTTGTAGTTGCTGTGTGAGACATTAACCCTTGACCAGAAAACCTCATTAAAAAAACAGCAATAAATAAAAAAACTATTGATGAAATTTTTGAAAAGAAAAAACAAGAAAAAGCTAACAAAAGAGTTACATATAAAGTAAATCTAAAAATATTTATGTCATCAATTTTTTTACCAACCCAAATTAAAAGAAAGCTACTCAATAATGTTGCAGAAGCATAAATTGAGCCAAATTGTCCATGAGTTATTGAAAGTGTTTCTCGAATACTTGAATTAAATAAACCAAGAAAAAAACTCTGTCCAAAACTAGAAAAAAATGTAAAGATAAATCCAAATATAATTACTTTTAAACTTAAACTTTTAAACATAAAAAATTATGAGTTGTAATGTTGCTTTCATAGGTCTTGGTGTAATGGGCTATCCAATGGCAGGATATATATCAAAAGGTGGTCACAATGTAACTGTTTTTAATCGTACAAAATCAAAAGCAGAAAAATGGATTAGAGAATACAAAGGTAAAATGGCTGAAACTCCAGCAGATGCTGCTAAAGATGCTGAATATATTTTTACCTGCGTTGGGAATGATAATGATTTAAGGGAAGTAACTTTTAGTGACAAAGGAGCTTTCAAAACAATTAAAAAGGGTGCAGTCTATATTGATAACACTACAGCCTCCGCAACAATTGCTAGAGAGATATATGATTATGCAAAGAAAAATGGATTTGGTGCATTAGATGCTCCTGTATCTGGTGGACAAGCCGGTGCAGAAAATGGTGCACTCACAGTGATGATCGGTGGTGATCAAGCTGACTTTGATAAAGCAAAAGACAAAATTGATTGTTATAGCAAAAAAATGAAATTGCTTGGTAAAGCTGGTTGTGGACAATTAGCTAAGATGGTTAACCAAATTTGTATTGCAGGATTGGTTCAAGGTCTATCTGAAGGAATTAACTTTGGGATGAAAGCTGGATTAAATATGGAAGATGTAATCGAAGTTATTTCTAAGGGTGCAGCTCAGTCTTGGCAAATGGAAAACAGATACAAAACAATGATTGATGATAAATTTGATTTTGGTTTTGCCGTTGATTGGATGAGAAAAGATTTAAAGATTGCAATGGACGAAGCAAAAAATAATGGTTCACTATTACCTGTAACAGAACTTGTGGATAAATTTTATGGAGAAGTTCAAGGTTTAGGTGGAAATCGTTGGGATACTTCAAGCTTAATAAAAAGATTTAGAAAGTAATGTATGCAGCCAGCGTACTATGAAAACTTAGAAGAAATTCAGAATAAGTATTGGTCTATGTTGGATGATGCTGTGACTAACAGAGGTTCACCATTTAGAATTCCTGTCTTTATATGTGCCCACCAAGATGAGGTAGATGGAAGAATTGTTGTTCTAAGAAAATCAGATAGAGCAAACAATTTATTACAATTTCATACTGATTTGAGATCACCAAAAGTAGAAATTCTTAAGAAAAATAATAACGCTTCTCTAGTTTTCTACGATAAAGAAGAAAAGATACAATTAAGAGTAAAAGTTGAGTGTGAAATAAATAATCATAATTCTACGACAGAAGAATCTTGGAAAAAAACTCAACATATCAGTAGAAGATGTTATCTAACTGATAGTCCTCCAGGTACTGCATCAGAAAATCCGACATCGGGTATGATATCTAAATTAGAGGATTTTGATTATACAATTGAACAAAGCGAGGATGGTTACAAAAACTTTACAGTTATCAAATGTAAAATAAAGTCTATTGAATGGTTATATCTTGCAGCAAAAGGACATCGAAGAGCCAAATTTGATTTGGAAACTAATAAAAATGCTTGGATGGTTCCTTAAAAAATTGATTTAGAATATTTTTTCCAATTATCTTGATAATGCTTTGTGTTTTCAAAAACTGCTTTCTTTTCCTCTTCAGTAACTTCTCTCACAACTTTACCAGGTGAACCTATTACTAAAGAGTTATCAGGTATCTCTTTGTTTTCAGTAATTAAAGCTTTTGCGCCAATGATACAATTTTTTCCAATCTTAGCGTTATTAAGAATCACTGCACCAATTCCAATTAAACTATTATCCCCTATCGTACACCCATGAAGCATAACCATATGACCTATAGTTACGTCCTTACCAACTTTAATGGGATATCCTGGATCGGTATGCAAAACACATCCATCTTGAACATTTGATCCCTCCCCTATATGAATATTTTCAATATCTCCTCTTAGAGTTGCATTAAACCAAACACTTGTATTTTTTTCTAAAGTTACATCACCTATCACAACCGCATTCGGTGCTACCCAATTTTCGCCAGAGTTTTTTGGTTTTTTATCTTTTAAATCGTAAAACATAATTTATATATTATTACATTATGCCAATACAAACTCCAATATGTGATTTCGGTCAAAAGGCTCATGACTTTAAGCTTAAATCAACAGATAATAAAATTTTATCTTTAAAGGATGTGAAGGGTGAAAATGGAACCTTAATAATGTTTATTTGCAACCATTGTCCCTATGTTAAAGCAGTTACAAAAGATATTTCTGAGGATACCAAAAAATTGAGAGATTTAGGAATTAACTCTGTAGCAATCTGTGCCAATGATGCTAAGAATTATCCAGAAGACTCGTTTGAAAACATGATTGAATTTGCAAAAAAAAATCAATTCGATTTTCCATATTTGGTTGATGAAACACAAGAAATAGCCAGAACTTATGATGCTGTATGTACTCCAGATTTTTTTGGGTACAATAAAAATTTAGAGCTTCAATATCGAGGTAGATTAAGAGAATTAAAAAATTTAGTTCCAGTAAGAGATGGTGATAGTGATTTATTTAATGCAATGAAACAAATTGCTGAAACTGGTAAAGGTCCTGAAAATCAAACTCCGAGTGCTGGCTGTAGTATCAAGTGGAAAAATAGTTAATGTATTTAATCGTTACAAGATCTTTTCCACCAGAGGTGGGTGGTATGCAAAGTTTAATGTGGGGTTTGGCAAAAGAAATGTCTAAAAACTTTATGATCAAAGTTTTCGCTGATTACTCCGAAAATCATAAAGAATTTGATAAAAAAGAAAATTTTTCAATTGAAATAATTGGTGGAATTAAATTCCTAAGAAAGATTAGAAAAGCACAGCTAATTAATGAATATTTAAAAGAAAGTAAAGTTCAGGGTGTTATAGCTGATCATTGGAAAAGTTTAGAATTAATAGAAACTAATAAAAAAAAGTATTGTTTAATTCACGGAAAAGAAATCAATCACGCTAAAGGAAGTTCTTTAAATAAAAGAGCAAACAAAATTTTAAATAGTGTTGAAAAAGTAATTGCAAATTCTGAATATACAAAAAATTTAGCCATTCAAAATGGTGTAGAACAAGAAAAAGTTGTTGTGATAAATCCAGGAATTAGCCCTCCCCAAGAATTCAATAAGACATCGTTAACTAAAGTTGAAAGCTTACTTAAAACAAAATCACCACGTTTAATTACAGTTTCAAGATTTGATAAAAGAAAAAATCATGAAAAAGTGTTGATGGCTCTTAGAAACTTAAAACAAATTTATCCAAATATTGTTTACATTTGCATTGGCTATGGAGAAGAAGAACAAAATTTAAAAGATTTGGTAAATGAACTCGATTTAAGTGGGCAAGTTATGTTTTTTAAAGAGATAACTGATGACCTTAAAAATGCTTTGGTGGCAAAATCAAATATTTTTGTGATGCCATCAGTAAAATACAAAAGCTCAGTTGAAGGTTTTGGTATAGCTTATATAGAGGCTGCACAATACGGAGTTCCCTCTTTAGGTGGAGCTGATGGTGGTGCGGCAGATGCAATTCAACATGATAAAACTGGATTAATATGTGATGGAAATAATCTAAATGAAATTTATTCATCATTAAATTCTATGATTGAAAATAAAAAATATTTACATTTTGGTAAAAATGCCAAAGAGCTATCATCTAAATTTGATTGGTCCAATATTGTTCAACAATATAAAAAAATTTTAAGTTAAAAATTTAGATAATCTTTCAAAAACTCTTTCAGCGCTTAAGTTTTTAAGATCTGTAACTTCAATTGATTTAAAATTTTCTCTTTCAATACTTACTTTGTACGCTGTTGTATGTTTACCAAATAATGCAAGACCTTTGGCTCCTACATGAGCAGCTATGTGTGCAGGACCAGTATCATTTGCAACAACAAATGAACTATCTTTTATCAAGGCAGTAAGTTGAGAAATATCTAGCGCTCTTCCATTATCCAGTAAAGCTAATGTATTAATATTTTTTGCTTCACTGATTTCAGTTGGTCCAGGAGCTGTAATAACTTTATATTCTTCTCCATACTTGTTCGATATTAAATCAATAAGCTTGTTGTAATAAGGCCATTTTTTAATCGTTAAATGAGGTGAACAGAAAGGAAATAATAAAATATATTTTGTTATTTTATAAAAGTTTTTAATTTCACTTATGTCTGTAGCAGCCCAATTAAAATCTGGCCTAAGTGTATTCAATGTACTTAATCCTGAGTCTTTCAATTGATGTTCAAATCTTTCGAGAACAGAATTTTTGTCAAATTCACTTTTATTTTTTCCTGCTGGTAAAGTCGTTGCTGAGCTCGACCATATTTCCTTACCTGCTTTTGGAAAAAGAATATTCTTATAAAAATTAGTTCTGGATGAATTTTGTAAGTCAAAAACTTTAGAAAAGTTATACTTTTTAATTTCACGCATTAGAAAATATAAATATATTAAATTAAATCTTGGTAGTCTTTTGTCTAAAATAACATTATGAATAAATGGATTTTTTTTGAATAAATCAATAAATGGTTTTGTAGTAAGAAGATAGATTTGATCATTTTTATGATTTTCAGATATGTCTTGAATAGCACCACTGGCTTGAGATATATCTCCTAAAGATCCGTGTTTGATAATTAGTATATTAGACATATTTATAACAAGATAACATAGTATTAAATTTTATGAATAAAATTATAGTAGAAGTTTCAGTTGGAGAACTTTTAGATAAAATTTCAATTTTAGAGATTAAAAAAGAAAAGATAAAAGATGCTGAAAAATTAAAATTCATTAATAACGAACACTCTATTCTTAAAAATCAGTTAGATGAAAATATTAAATCAGATGAAAAGCTGAATAATCTTTACCAATCTCTTAAAGAAATTAATTCAAAACTTTGGGTTATCGAGGATGATAAAAGACAATGTGAGAAAGAAAAGGATTTTGGGGAAAAATTTATAAAGCTTTCAAGAGATGTTCATTTTCTAAATGATGATCGGGCAAAAATTAAATTAGAGATTAACAATCACACTGGATCAACTATCAAAGAAATAAAAGAATACACCAGTTATTAAATCATTAATGGGACTTCATTTTTCAAAAGAAGAATTTAGAGTTAGAAAATCCAAAGTTTTAGACTCCATGAAAGATCAAAACATTGATGCTTTACTAATGTTTAGACAAGAGTCTATGTATTGGTTAACTGGTTATGACACATTTGGATATGTTTTTTTTCAAACATTAATTTTAGATGAAAAAGGAAACACAATATTACTGACTAGAGCTCCAGATTTAAGACAGGCACAAAATACATCCAATATTAAAGATATAAGAATTTGGGTTGATAAAGATGAGTCGAACCCAACCGATGATCTTAAAGTTATTTTGGATGAGCTAAATCTCAAAGGAAAAAAATTAGGAGTTGAATATGATGCTTATGGATTGACCGGAAAAAATACATTGAAGCTTAATAAGTCTTTAGAAAATTATTGTTCTATTGAAGATAAGTCAGACTTAATAACAAAGTTAAGAGTAGTGAAATCCAAAGAGGAAATTGTTTATGTAAAAAAAGCTGCAGAACTTGCTGATCAAGCTTTGGATGAAGTTTGGAAATATGCCAAGGCAGGTGTGAATGAGTCTAAGATTTTAGCTGAAATGAATAAAGTTATATTTGAAGGTGGTGGAGATTATCCTGCAAATGAATTTATTATTGGTTCAGGAAAAAATGCTCTTCTTTGCCGTTATCAATCAGAGAAACAAACTTTAAATGATCAAGATCAATTAACTATAGAATGGGCTGGTACTTATAGACATTACCATTCAGCAATGTTTAGAACAATTCCTATAGGTAAAGCAGATCCTAAACATCATAAAATGCATGAGGCGTGTGTTGAAGCGTTAAAGAATTGTGAAAATAAATTAAAACCTGGAAATAAAATTGGAGAGGTTTTTGATATTCATGCAAAAACTTTTGATGATCTTGGTTTTAATAAAGCAAGAATGAATGCATGTGGATATTCTTTAGGTACTACTTTTGCACCAAACTGGATGGATTGGCCAATGTTATACACTGGAAATCCATATGTGATTGAGCCTGGAAATGTTTTTTTTATGCATATGATATTAATGGACTCAGAAAATCAATTAGCCATGAACCTGGGTGAAACTTATTTAGTCACTGACCAAGGAAATCAAAGACTAGGTAAGCAAAAGATTGATTTAGTTGTACTTTAATTAAAGCTGTATTTCTTTTCTAAAAACTTAATCACATTGTGGATTATAAAGGTCATAAATAGATAAATACCACCAGCAACAATAAATACCTCAATTGGTTTAAAAGTTGTTGAAATTATATATTTTGCAACACCTGTAAGGTCCATTATGGTGACTGTACTAGCTAAAGAAGTTCCTTTCATCATTAGGATAATTTCATTTCCATAAGCTGGTAAAGATTGTCTAATAGCAATAGGAATTTGAATTTCATAAAAGATTACTTTATTTGAGATACCCAAACTCTTACCTGCCTCTATTATTCCGGGTTTAATGGTTTGAAATGCTGATCTCAATATCTCTGAAGTGTAAGCACCCGTGTTAAGAGCAAAAGCAATTATAGCACACCAATATGGTTCTTTTAAAATTACCCATAAAACTGTCGATCTTAAATATTCAATCTGACCTAATCCAAAATAAATAATGAATATCTGTACTAAAAGTGGTGTACCTCTAAAAACATAAGAATATCCATAAGCAAATCTATTGATAAATATATTTTTATTTAATCTTAGAATTGCAAAAAATAAGCCAATGAATAATCCAATTATTAAAGAAACTGAAAGAAGTTTTAAAGTTATTACAGCAGCATTTAGTAACTTTGGAAAACTGTTAATCATCAAATCCAAGTCCATTAATACCCCCTACTATATTTAACTTCTAATCTGTTAATTAATTTCATACTCACAAAAGTAAGTAGTAAATACAAAATTGCAGCAAATGAATAAAAGAATAATGGATCTCTAGTTGATCCAGCAGCAATATAAGATTGTCTCATGATTTCAACTAAACCCGTAACTGAAATTAGAGAAGTGTCTTTTAGAGTTATCTGCCAAACATTACTTAGATTTGGAATAGCTAATCTTAATGTTTGAGGTAAAATAATTTTAAAAAATTTTCCAAATTTATTTAAACCTAATACATTGGCAGCTTCGGACTGGCCTTTATCAATTGATTGAATTGCTCCCCTAAAAACTTCAGTTGAATAAGCACCAGAAATTATTCCAATTGCAAATGCACCTGTGATAAATGCATTTATTTCAATATACTCATTATAACCAAATATTGATGCAACAAACATAACTGCACCGGTTCCACCAAAAAAGAATAGGTAAATTACTAATAATTCTGGAACACCTCTTATTATAGTTGTGTAGGAATTAGCTATGAAATTTAAAAACTTATTTTTAGATAATTTTAATGGAGTAAAGATTAACGCAAAAAGAAAACCTATAATCATTGCTGTAATTGAAACAGCTATAGTCATTAGAGTGGCACGAAATAACTCATCACCCCAACCAGTGTCTCCAAATGCAAGAAGTTCCATATAGATTGGCGACTATACATTATAGTCGCCAAATCTTAAATTAATTACATAGAGGCATCAAAACCGAACCATTTAGTAGCTATTCTACTAATGTCTCCGTTTTTTCTAGCCTTCTCGATTGCTTTGTTAAATGCTTTTAATAATTCAGTGTCGTCTTTTCTAATTCCAACTCCAACACCATTACCAAATGCTCCACCTGAAAAAGTTGGACCTACAAGAACAACTGGTTTACCAGATTTTTCTGCATAATCTGTAAAAGCAACTGCAGCTGCCAATGCAACATCGCATCTTCCTGATGCTAAGTCTAAGTTTACTTCATCTTGAGTTTTGTAAGTTCTTAGATTTATTTTTCCTACATCACCAGATTCTAAAAAGTTTTGGTGAATAGTTGCTGTTTGTGTACAAACGGTTTTGCCAGCAAGTGCACCCTTTAAAGTTTTTAAAGTTTTTTTAACACCTGAACCACCTAGAGTAAGATTTATTCCCTCTGGAGTATCCATACCTTCAAGGTCAGAACCTTTCATAACTGCTAAAGATGCAACTTCATCTGCATAACCTTGTGAAAAGCTAATAGCTTTTTGTCTTTCTGCAGTAATAGACATACCTGCCATAATTGCATCAAATTTTCTCATAATTAAGGCTGGTATCATTCCATCCCAATCTTGTTCAACAATCTCACATTGTTGTCCAATATATCTGCAAAGTGTGTAAGCTAATTCGACTTCAAATCCAATTAATTTACCTGATGCATCTTTAGAATTCCATGGAGGATAAGCACCTTCTGTTCCGATTTTAATTTTATCAGCATTAACATTTCCAATTATTAAAAATGAAAATAAAACTGAAAAAATAATTTTTTTAAATATATTCATCATTCTCTCCTTTAATAAAAAAATATTATTTCACAAATCAGAGACTTTAAAAAGAAAAAACTAGTGATTTATAGATGAAGAAAAATTCCAGGAACAATCAAAACTTGGTACATAAACCCTAGATAATTTGGTATTTCCAAAATGATGATGAAAAACATTCATCCAATTTTCAACTTGAAGAGGTTTTTTATCTTGGCTGCCAACTTGTGCAGTTATCACACCCTTTGGTTTTAATATTCTTACTAAAGATTCCATATTTTTTGCAGCCAAATCTATACAAAACTGATCATCATTTAAATCTACAAAGATATGATCATACGTATCGTCTTTTACTGATTTAATACTATGAAACGCATCTCCCCAAACACATTTTACTGAATTTTTCTCTGTAGCTTTTTTTCCAATATCCCCTAAATGTTTATTACAAACTTCAACTACTTCAGGATCAAGCTCATACCAATCGATAAAATTAAATTTTTTAGATATGCATTCTCTGGCAACGCCCCCGTCACCACCACCAATGATTGCAGCTCTTTCATTGTTTTTATTTAACTTTAACCCTGAACCCACAAATGTTGAGCTATACAAATGTTCATCGGACTCAGCTACTTGAATTTCACCATCAATAAATAATGATTTACCGAATTGCTCTAACTCTAAAATTTCAATATGTTGACCCACCTTTGATTTAAAATCTTCCAAAACTTCATTTACAACATATGATTTTTGTAAACCTGGGGAGCTGTAAATATCGTGATAAAGAGATCTTGTATCTCTGTTGAATTCTTTTTTTACAATTCTTTTATGCTTAAATTCTTTTTTAACAATATCAATCGCTACTGATGGACTGATTTTTCCACAAGTAAAGAAATCAAAACTTATAATTCCTTTTTCAGGAAATGTATGAAAACTGATATGACTTTCAGCTAATAATGCAAGAATTGTAAAGCCCTGCGGTTCAAACTTATATTTTGATATATTTAAGATTGTAACTTTAGCTACTTTAGCAATCTCATTGATAACTCTTTCATAAACTGATGGATCATATTCTTTATCGGTACCAATAATATCTAAAGTAATGTGCTCCCCTACTTTTATCATATTACCCTTTTTTATAATCTTTAGCTTTTTCCAAAACTTTTTTCATTTCTTCTAATGAAAGAATCTTTGGCTCACCTAACTTTAGTGCAATAGTGTATTGATGACAAATATTTTCTATCTCTTGTGCTAATTCAAATGCTTGATCTAGATTTTTTCCAAAAGCAACCTGTCCGTGATTAGACATCAAACAGGCACTTCTATTTTCTAAAGCTTTAATTACATTTTGTGAAAGTTCTTTTGTCCCAAAAGTAGCGTATTCAGCACATTTAATGTCTTCTCCTCCCGCAAGAGCAATCATGTAATGAAACGGAGGTATGGATTTTCCGTGTGAAGATACAGCTGTTGCGTGTGGAGAATGTGCATGAACAATTGCTTGGGCATCTTTTTTATTTACATAAATATCTCTATGAAATCTCCATTCGGAGGAGGGTTTGTTTATTGAATCGTTATTTTCTGCTTCTTCCTTTAAACCCATAAAAACAATATCTTCAGGCTTTAATGTTTCATATTTTTTTCCTGATGGAGTAATTAAATAACCTTGAATATTATCTTGTTCTGCTCTTAAAGATATATTTCCTGATCGTAGCGGTGAAAGATTTGTAGAGTTCAATTTTAGAGAATGCTCAATAATTTGATTTCTTTGGTCTAAATTCTTCATTTAAATAATTCTTTTAGTCCTCTTTCTGATGCTTCACATATGCCTTTTTCGGTAATTAATCCTGTAACATATTTTGCTGGAGTTACATCAAAAGCCAAATTCATAGCTTTACTTTTTTTTGGATAAATTTGTATTTTCTTTACATTTCCTTTTTCATCTAAACCTTCTATATGAGATAATTCCTCTGAATTTCTCTCTTCAATTGGAATATCTTTATGATCTTTTATGTTCCAGTCAATTGTTGAGCTTGGTAGTGCAACATAAAAAGGAATTTTGTTATCGTAAGCTGCTAATGCTTTTAGATAAGTTCCAACTTTATTACAAACATCTCCATTGGCAAGAGTTCTGTCTGTTCCAACAATACACATATCAACCTCTCCTCTTTGCATCAAAATTCCACCTGTGTTATCTGCAATGATTGTATTCTTAATTCCTTCCTCACTTAATTCATAAGAGGTAAGATTTGCTCCTTGATTTCTTGGTCTAGTTTCATCTGCCCATACATGAACTGGGATACCTTTTTTATGCGCATGATATATTGGAGATGTTGCAGTGCCCCAGTTTATTGTTGCAAGCCAACCTGCATTACAATGAGTTAATATATTAACTGTATCTTTTTTTTTATTATATATTTCCTCTATTATTTTAAGACCATTTAACCCTATATTTTCGCAAAATTTTATATCTTCTTCGCATATATCTTTTACTTCATTAAGAGCTATTTCTAAAATTTTATCACTATTTAGACCCGATAATTTATTCATCATTCTATCAACAGCCCATTTTAAATTTATTGCTGTTGGTCTTGAACTTATTAATTCATCTGCAGATTTTTTCAAAAATGATTGATCATTATTTTCAATAATCGCCAAAACTAATCCATAAGCTGCTGTAGCACCTATCAGGGGTGCCCCTCTTACTTCCATTATTTTTATAGCATTAATTGCATCTTTAACTGTCTTTAGATCCTTTATGATAAATTGATGTGGTAGTTTTGTTTGATCAATAATTTTTACAGCATTATCCTCAAACCAAATAGTACGATAATCTTTTCCTTCTATTCTCATTTATTTAGAACTCTACCTGCAACTGTTTTAAGTTTATCTATAGTTTTTTTTGTTCTTTTTTCTGGCGCAGTAATAATAGCCACATCCAAGCAATTGTTTGTTGGATCTTTAGGATCAATATGATTTTCAAAATTTTCTATTAAATTTTTAATCATATTTTTTGCTTTAGCCGCATTTCCTAAAAGAACTTTTATCACTTGTTGCACATCTACATTTTCATGATCTGGATGCCAACAATCATAATCGGTTACCATTGAAACAGATGCATACCTAATTTCTGCTTCTCTTGCTAATTTGGCTTCTGGCATATTAGTCATACCAATTACATCAGCTTTCCATGATCTATAAAGATTGGATTCAGCTAAAGTTGAAAATTGCGGCCCTTCCATTACTACATAAGTTCCGCCTCTTTGATACTCTATTTTTTCTTTCTCAATAGCTTCTTCACACGCATTCATCAGACCATTTGATGTTGGATGGGCCATAGAAACATGGGCAACGATTTCGTCATCAAAAAAAGTTTTATTTCTTGCAAAAGTTCTATCTATAAATTGATCAACAATTACAAATTTACCTGGCGGTAAATCTTCTTTTAAAGATCCAACAGCTGATACAGAAACAATGTCAGAAACACCTAATTGTTTTAACGCATCAATATTAGCTCTAAAATTTATTTTTGAAGGTGAAATAAAATGCCCCCTTCCATGTCTTGGTAAAAAATAAACCTCTTTATTCTTATATTTTGTCTTTAAAATTTGATCTGATGGTTTTCCCCAGGGAGTTTGTAAATCAACTAACTCTCGATTTTCAAATTCCTCAACATCATATAAACCGCTTCCACCAATGATTGCTAATTTATTTATTGTCATCTTAAAATATTTTAATTAATTATTAATATATAATTTAACCTTATGAATTTAAAAGATTTTATTAGATCAATTCCAGATTATCCAAAAAAGGGGATATTATTTCGAGATATAACAACATTAATTAAAAATGAAAAAGCATTTTCTGAAACAATAAATCAGATAGTTGAGAGGAGTAAAAAAGTAAAATTTGATAAAATTGCAGCTATTGAATCAAGAGGCTTTGTCTTTGCTTCTGCTGTTTCATACATATTAAAAAAACCATTTGTGATGCTTAGAAAGAAAAATAAATTACCAGCTGATGTTCACTCAATAGATTTTGAGCTTGAATATGGTACTGCAACAATTGAGGTGCATAAAGACTCAATTGATGAAAATGATAATGTTTTGATAATTGATGATTTAATTGCAACTGGGGGAACTGCAGAGGCGGCAGCCAAGTTAGTCGAAATTTCAAAAGGAAAAGTTGCTGCTTTTATTTTTGTTATTAATTTATTTGATCTCAGTGGTACGGACAAATTAGTAAAAAAAGGTTATAAAGTTGAAAACTTAATTAATTTTCCAGGTCATTGAAAAATGGAAAAATTGAATAAAATTTCAAAATTATTTAACAAGATTTATTACAATCTTTTTGTTGAAAATTTCAAAGGTAAACTTAATTATAATTTTCCACCAAATTATTTTCGTTGGGATCTTATTGAATATTTGATCAATAAATACAGATATTCTGATTATTTGGAAATAGGATGTGATCAAGATCAGTTGTTTTCAAAAATTAAAATACAAAATAAAGTTGGTGTAGATCCTAGTAGTGGCGGAAGTGTGAGAAAAACAAGTGATGAATTTTTTGAGGGAAATAAAAATAAATTTGACATAGTTTTCATCGATGGCCTACATACTTATGATCAAGTAAAAAAAGATATTTTAAATTCAATAAATTGTTTAAAAGAAAATGGTATTGTCTTGGTACATGATTGTATGCCTGATAGTCTAAGTAAACAGGCTGTTCCTAGATATAGAATGATATGGAATGGTGATGTTTGGAAAGCAATAGTTGACTTGAGACAAAGAGAAGATTTAGAAATTTTTACATGTGAAATGGATCAAGGAATAGGAATAATTAAAAAAGAGAAAAATACCTCGATCTTAGAAATTAATAAACCAGTAAGAAATCTAAAGTTTAAAGATTACTATGCTAATTACAAAAATTTTCTTAGAGTAATAAGTGTAGAAGAGTTTAAAGAGAAATATTAAATTTCTTTATTTTTCCAAGTATCTGGAGTTAAATCATTATCAATCTCAATAGTTAAACGATAATTAAAATCTTTAGTTCCTCTTTTCTTAATATAATCGCAAGTTTTTTTTACACCCTCACTCAAACTTACTTTTGTCTCATAATTTAATAATTTTCTTGCTTTATCAGCAGAACAAGTGGCATGCTTCACTTCTCTTGGTCTATCTTCTTTATAGACCGCCTCAAGATTTGAACCGGTTATGTTAGAGCAAATTTCAACCACTTTGTTAACAGTCACGAATTCTTCATCTGGTCCTATGTTGATTACTTGTTTGTTTAGGTTTTTCTGATCTAACATTGGAACTAAACAGGTTAAACAATCATCAATATATGAAAAACATCGTTTTTGCTCACCATCACCATAAACTATTGGAGGTTTTCCTTGTAGCATTCTATTTAAAAATATGGAGACGACATTTCTGTATGGATCAGTGTAAATTTGTCTAGGACCTATGATGTTGTGAGGAACAGCAATTACCCACTCTATATTATTTAAATCACAAAGATTCTTTAATACATCCTCAGCTGCAACTTTAGAAATACCATAGGGGTCGACTGGTTTAGGACTCATATCTTCTGTAAAGGGTGTTTGTTGTTCTCCATATCTTGCCATAGAAGAACAAAAAATTATTCTTTTTACTTTTTCATTAACTGCTGCAGAAAAAATTGAAACTGAAGCAAGGTAATTATTTTTTGTGATTTCATAAGGTGAAAATACGGACAAACCCTCATGAGCTGTAGCTGCACAATGATAAACAACATCAATATTTTTCATTATTTTTTTTACTTTTGAAAAGTCGCTGCAATCCAAATTATGAAACTCTATATCTTTATGTATATTATCTTTATAACCACCAATCATATTATCTATACCAATAACTTTATGTCCAAGATCTAATAATTTTTCTGACAAATGTGAACCTAAAAAACCCGCTACACCAGTGATTAGAATATTGTATTTAGTCTTCATTAAAAATCTAAATTATTATACATCTAAAGCTTAGGTCTATACCATGATTTTTTTAATAAAACAGAATTAATAATACCTGATAACCTGTGTTTATAAATTTCACTTTTATATTTTTGAAATGTTATCAAAAAAATTATGAATTTTATCAAAGATGAGGATAATTTTGGTAGAATTTTTATCATTGCAATTAGGTATCCGTAATGTTTTTTATGAAAATAAAATGTTGACCACATCCAGTGCCAATTTCTAGAAAGCTCCATGGGTTTCTCAATTTCTGAATTATGTGATGTGCCACCCAAATGGCTTACTTTGATTGTAGGATCTATAAATATTTTTGAATTATTTTTTTTTAATCTTCTACACAAATCTATTTCTTCAAAATAAAGGAAAAAATTATCATCGAAAAAATTAATTTGCTTAAGATTTTTCATATTCAAAAACATTGCAAAACCTTTGACATTATCTACCTCTTTAATTTCTATATCCTTATTAATATTGAAATTATTGTATTTTTCATTTTGAGATATTGGGGCGATAATTCCAAAATCCTCTAAATTATTAATGCTTAAAAAAAATTTATTTACTGCATCATTATTTAAAGTCACATCAGGGTTTACTATTAAAGCGTAACTAGTTTCAACCTTTGATAGACCTAGATTATTTCCTGCTCCATACCCTAAATTTTCTTTTGATAAAATACATTCTACATTTTGATATTTAAATTGAATTTCTCTCTTTAATTTTTCATCATTTGAATTTTCAATAACGATGATTTTAATACTTTTTTCAATTGACTCTATACAACTAAAAATTTTATCCCTGCTATGAAATGAAGTGATTATGACAGTTAAATCGAAAGTTTTCATATAAAATTAATATGGTAGCGGGAAGTGGGATCGAACCACTGACCTCGGGCTTATGAGTCCCGCGCTCTAACCAACTGAGCTACCCCGCCTTTTGATGAGATTTATAATAGTTTAATAATTTGATTCAATATTTATTAATTAAGTAAAAGTTAAAAATTTAGAGAAAATTAACTAATATTTTCTTAGAAAATGATAAGACCAAATAAAATCAACCCTGTTGAAGCAGCTGCTGAAAAATACAATTTTTTTCTGCTTTCATTTTTTTTATTAACTGCAATTCTATTTAAAAGAACGTTTATGTTGCTACTTTTTGATTGAGTTGATGGTGGATCTTTTTCAAGGTATCTAGCTATAAGCTTTTCTTGAACGTTAATACCTGAATTTTTCATGTCATCATTTAATCATGTATAATTGATTTTTGCAAATTTGTTAGAAAGAAAGATAAATTCCAAAGGATCCCATACCAATTAATAGCAACGATAAAATGAAAATATTTTTTTTGAGTTCCTTTGCTTCTATTTCCTCTAGCTTTGACTTTAGAATGTTTATATCAACTCTCTTCTTTAATGTTTTTAAAGGCTTTTCAGCAACATAAACATCATTTGGGGTCTCGATGTTAGTATGTGTCTCTGCAAAGCCTTTATTATTCATAACAGGATTAGTACATTAAAACATCCCTCGAACAATTTCCCTGAAGTCCAATTTGGGTCACTATTAGTTTGACATGTGTTCAATTTGGGTCAATATTCTCAAAATTAAATTTTTATGAGTTTAGAACAAATCGATTTCAGTAAAACCTTAACCGATGATCAGGTTTTTGAAACCATAATGAATAATTACTCTGATCTAGCTAATGAGTGGATATCACATCAGTGGAATTGGATGAACAATGTCTACTGGGCGTTTAATGATCATTACAAATACATGATTATAATTTCATTGATAGAAAAAACACTCCAATTTTATGATCAAATGAATATTCAACAATCTTATGAAGAATATTATTCTAAATCATATGTTCAAATAGATAAGTTTAGTATTACTGAACTATGTGAAAAATTAGATCTACCAAAAGAAACGATAAGAAGAAAAGTTTTAGAACTTGAAAAAGAAGGCGTCATCAAAAGAAATAAAAAAAAGATTATAATTGATAGTAAAGCATTTACTTTTGTTAAGCCTCAAAATCAAATTAAACTTTCATCAAAATATATCTTATTAGTAGCTGAAGCTTTATATAGAGATAAGCTCTTTTCAAAAAAAGTTGATGTTAAGTTAATTGAAAGTTTATTAAAAAAAAAATTTACATTATGTTGGCGATGGTTTTATAGAATGCAAATACCATTAATAATTGGGTATCACAAATTCATGCAAGACCTGAGCACATTTCATGTTTGGGGAACTATTTGTATGAACCAATCATTGAATGTAACAAAAAATTTAAAAAGTTCAGAGACAAAAAAATTACCTTTAGATCATGGTGCTGCGAGTAAAATACTGATTGATAATGTTGGCTCAACTTCAGGTATAAGTGCAATGTCTATTTCAGACATGACATTAATACCAAGAGCAACAGTAATAAGAAAATGTAAATATTTGATAGAAAATGACTTAATTAAACTTAATGAGAAAAAACAATATACTTTATCCTCATTCAATTTTAAGAAAATTTTACCTTACCAAACTGCGGCTTTTAAGTTTAAAGCTAAATTTATACGTAAAGTTCTAAATCTTCTTGTAATTTCATAAATCTAAAATAAATTATAGACGTTATACTATTACACAGAGGGGTCATGGAGATAGTAATAAAAATAGCACCAATTATTTTAGCATTAATAATGCTAGGATTAGGTTTAGGTTTGAAAGTTGAAAATTTTTCAAGAGTATTAAAAACACCAAAAGATTTTTTTGTTGGTTTTTTTACACAATTAATAATTCTTCCAATTGTTGCTTATCTATTAATATTAATTTTAAAAACACCTGCTGAAATAGCAATTGGAGTAATGATCATTGCTGCGGCACCGGGTGGTGTTACATCAAACATATTAACTAAGTTTGTAAATGGAGATGTTGCATTATCAATTACTTTAACAGCTATAATAAGTTTAATTAGTATTTTTACAGTTCCTTTAATAATTTTTACCTCTGCTGATTTGTTAGGAATTACAAATATAACAGAAAATATATCAATGATTGGTATTGCTTTAAAAATGTTTTTTGTTGTAACAGTGCCAGTTATTTTGGGCATGATTATCAGAAAATTTGCTGAAAATTTTGTAGCCTCAAAAGCTGAAATATTTAACAAACTTAATATCATTTTTTTTGTTATTTTTTTCATAGCAGCATTTTATGAAGAAAGAGAAAACTTTATTAATTTCTTCAAGCAAGCTGGCCTAATTGCTTTAGTTCTAAACATAACAATGATGGTTATTGCCTTCTATCTTGCAAAATACTTTGCTTCTGGAATTGCTCAAAGGAAAGCTATTTCACTAGAGTGTGGTCTACAAAATGGTGCATTAGCAATATTTGTTGCGACTCAAATATTTGGTGCTGATATTTTATATACAACTCCAGCTGCTGCTTATGCATTAATAATGTATATAACCGGTTTTATATTTATTTTTCTTCTTAAAAATAAAAATTAATTATTTTTAAAGTTTGTTTGTTTCAAGGGTTTGTTAATTATCTCAATTTCATATTTCTTTTTCTCAACCTCAATAAATAATTTGCTATTTTTCAATCTTTCATTTGAAAAATCATTATTAATATAACCAAAGGCGAGATTTTTCTTAAAGTTAAATGAGTAATTTCCAGAAGTTGATCTTCCTATTATTTTATCTTCTAAATAAATAGGCTCATCGTGAAGTAATAGTGGTTCTCCAGGTTTACTATCTTTTAAGGTAAACATGGCAAATCTTGTTTTAATCTTTTCTTTATCAATCTTTTCAAGAGCTGACTTACCGATAAAATCTACATTCTTTTTATTACTGATTGTAAAAGACAAACCCGCTTGATATTGATTTTCCTCAGGGGAAATGTCATGACCCCAATGAAGAAAACCACTTTCCATTCGCATAATATCCATTGCATGCATGCCGCAATTTGAAAGATTATGATCTTTTCCTTTTTCTATAATTTTTTCATAAATTTTTTTGGCATCTTTAGCTTCAACATAAAGTTCATAACCTAATTCGCCAACATAAGACATTCTCTGTGTCCAAATTTTAGTATCTTCAATTGAAATAAATTTTGCATTTCCAAATTTGAAATTTTCATTATCAAAACTATCTTTACTTAATGAACTTATAAGACTTCTGCTCTTGGGCCCAAATAGACCAAAAACACAATAGTCATCAGTTACATCTATTAATTCAATATCTTTATTTAAATGTTTTTTGATGTGGTGCTTGTCTCTTTCTCTTGTTGCGGCAGAACTAATTATTCTAAAATGGTTTTCATCTATCGCCACTATAGTTAAATCAGTCTCAATACCTCCATCTGAATTTAACATATGAGTATAGGTACATTTACCAACGTCTTTCTTAATATTTGCAGTACAAATTTTTTGCAATTCTTGATGGGCTTTATCAGATTTAATTTCGAACTTTGAAAAAGGAGTTAGATCAAATAAACCAACATTTTTTATTGTATTATTCGTTTCATATTCAGCTGAGGGATACCAGCTTTGATAATTATAACTATATTCATACTCTGCTTTTTCACCATCTAGTGCAAACCACATGGGTCTTTCATATCCACCCGATACACCAAAGCATGCTCCAAAACTTTTCAAATTATCGTGATGCGGAAGTTTTTTTATATCTCGAGAAGTTTTGTGTTGTTTAAAGGGCCAATGCATTCCATACAAATCTCCTAACGACTCTGTAATCCTTTTTTTGATAAAACCTAACTCTGAATGAAACTTTTGAAATCTTTTTATATCGTAACTAAAAATATCTTCATTAATATGACCAGTCATCAACCACTCTGCTGTAACTTTACCAACTCCACCACCACTGCCAATCCCAATACTATTTAGCCCACAACATACGAAAAAATTTTTTATTTCAGGAACTTCTCCTAATAATGTGTTGGTATCAGGAGTAAAAGATTCAGGTCCTGAAAAAAATTTTCTAATTCCAGCAGTTTCTAAAATTGGAAATCTTTTAATTGCTGAAGCTAAATAAGGTTCAAAATGTTCAAAATTTTCTTGAAATTCACCAAAGGAGAAATCTTCTGGAACTTTATTGGTTTTATTCCAAGCAGGAATTGAATTTCCCTCAAAAATTCCAACGAGTATTTTTCCTGCATCTTCTTTTATATAAGTTCGATTATCAAAATCTCTTACCACTGGTAAGGTTTTGGATAAATTTTCAATTGGTTCAGTAATAATGTAAAAATGTTCTGCCGGGTATAATGGAATACTGACACCAGCTTTTTCTCCTATTTGCCTCGACCACATACCTGAGGCTAAAACAATATATTCACATTCAATTTTTTGACCTTTTACTTTAACTCCAGAAATTTTTCCATCTTTCGTTAAAATTTCCTCGACCGGTGACTTTTCAAAAATTTGGGCACCTTCCATTCTTGCTGCTTTAGCCAACATATGAGTAACACCTGAAGGATCTGCAGCACCATCGCCTGGCATTAAAATTCCTCCTATAACTTCATCTGTGTTAATTATAGGGTAGTCTTTTTTAATTTGATTTTTATCTAAAATTCTTACGTCAACATCATAAAGTTGCGCTGTCGTTGCTTGTCTTTGAAGCTCCTGCCATCTGCCTTTATGTTGAGCGATTGAAAGGGCCCCATTTAATCTTAACCCTGCAGAATGATCAACTTTTTTTTCAAGCTCTTTATATAAATCTAAAGTGTATTTTCTAATTTTTGTGACTGCTGCAGTTGGACCTAATTGGCTTACCAAGCCTGCTGCATGCCAAGTTGTGCCTGACGTTAATTGATCTCTTTCTAAAAGAATTGTATCTTTCCAACCAAATTTAGCTAAATGATAAGCAACAGAACAACCTACAACTCCACCTCCTATCACAACAACTTTTGTGCTACTTGGAAGTTTTTTTTCCATTTAATTAGTTATTGATTGCATCTCCTGGATTAACATATTCATGTCCAAAAACATCCGCAACTGCTTTATAAGTCACATGACCTTTGTAAACGTTTAGTCCCGCTAAAAAGTTTTTGTCTTCTCCAAGAGCTTTTTGATAACCTTTGTTAGCTAATTTAACTAAATAAGGAAGTGTTGCTTTATTCAATGCGATAGTTGAAGTCCTTGGAACTCCCCCTGGCATGTTCGCTACACAATAATGAACGACATTATCCACTATAAAAGTTGGATCATTGAAAGTTGTAGGTTTACTTGTTTCTACACACCCACCTTGATCGATTGCAACATCAACAATTACAGAACCTCTTTTCATTAATTTAAGCATATCTTTAGTAACTAACTTTGGTGCCTCTGCGCCAGGGATTAAAACTCCACCCACTATTAAGTCTGCCTCGGCTACTAACTTTTTTAAATCTATTTTTTCACTTTGTTCTGGAATAATTTTATCTCCAAACATTTCAACTAATTGTTTTAATCTTGCTTCTGATTTATCAACAACATGAACTTTTGCCTTCATACCAGTTGCTATTGTTGCAGCGTTTTCACCTACAACCCCTCCACCTAAAATTAAAACATTTGCGGGTTCGCCACCAGGTGCCCCTCCTAATAAAACTCCTCTACCTTTTTGGTTTTTTTCTAAACAATGTGCTCCTGCTTGAACCGACATTCGTCCAGCTACGGCACTCATAGGTGCTAACAAAGGAAGTCGTCCATTATCATCTGTAATAGTTTCGTATGCAATATTAATACTTTTTGATTTTACCAAACCCTCAGTTAATTCTTTTGCAGCAGCCAAATGTAAATAGGTATAAACAATTTGATTTTCCCTAATCATTTCAACTTCAACTTTTTGAGGCTCTTTAACTTTAACAATTATCTCAGCGTCACTAAAAATATCAGCAGCTTTTTCTATAATCTTTGCCCCTGCATTTTTGTATTGATCATTATCGAAACCTGCTTCAAAGCCTCCATTATTTTCAACTAAAACTTCATGGCCTTCTGAAACCAAAGTTTTAACACTATCAGGTGTCAGGCCTATTCTATTTTCTTGAGGTTTTATTTCTTTAGGTACGCCAATTCTCATTAACGAAATTTAATTCTTTTTACTCTTTGCGTAATTAGTAATTCCAGTTCTTAGTTTTTCTATGATTTCATCAATGTGTTTTTTTTCACAAATAAACATTGGTGCAATAATTAAACAATCACCAGTCGCTTTGAAATTTACTCCTGCATCGTAACAATGTTTGAAAGTAGCTAAACCTGCTTTACCAGGTCTACCATCAGTTTTTATATCTATTCCACCCATCATTCCATAACCTCTTATGTTGTCTACAACATCAATATCTTTTAGAGAAAATAGACCTTCCTGGAAATAAGGGGCAAGTTCTTTTGCTCTATTAAAGATATCATCTTTTTCAAAAATATCTTGAACAGCTAATGCTGCAGCTACTGATACTGGAATTCCAGAGTATGTATAGCCATGAAATAATTCTATTGCACCTTTCGGAGAGTTATCCATAACCGCATCATAAATTTCCTCTTTACATGCAACCACACCAAAAGGAACTATTCCATTAGTTGTTGCTTTTGCCATTGTCATTATGTCAGGTGTTACACCAAATTCTTGAGCTCCAAAAGCTGAACCAGTTCTTCCCCAACCCGTAATAACTTCATCAAAAATTAAAAGTATTTTATGTTTGTCACAAAGTTCTCTTAATCTTTGTAAATATCCAACTGGTGGCACTAATGTTCCTGTTGAACCGGCGATAGGTTCGACAATACAAGCTGCAATATTTTCAGAACCAAAATTAGTACAGATTCTCTCTAAGTCATTTGCTATCTCGGCTCCTGTTTCAGGTTGACCTGAAATAAATTTATGTTCATCTAAATGTGTGTGTCTCATATGAACAACACCTGGCATCAATACGCTTGCATACGCTTTAACGTTATTGATCATACCACCCACTGATGTTGCTCCAATATTCATTCCATGATAAGCACGCTCTCTTCCAACAAATCTAAATCTTTGTCCCTCACCTCTTGCTTTATGGTAAGCGATACTAATCTTAATTGCAGTTTCTACTGCAGTTGATCCACATATCGTATAAAAAATTTTGTTTAAATTACCGGGTGTGTGTTTTGCAATTCTGGTTGCTAGTTCGAACGAACCACCAAAACCTTGTTGAAACGGCTGACAATAATCCAGAGTATTTAATTGATTTGTAATTGCCTCGATAATTTCTTTTCTTCCATGTCCTAAAGGATTACAAAATAATCCTGAACTTGCATCAATTTGTGTTTTGCCATGATGATTTTTTAAATAAACGCCTTTTGCCTCAACAATTAATTTTGGATTTTCTTTAAAATCCTTATTAGACGTGAATGGCATCCAATGTTCATTAAGTGAATTAGGTACTGATGTTCTTTTTTCTGAGCTCATAATTAAATTTTAAAATACTTAATAAATGAATCCTTAGACTAATTAACTTAAATTAACCACCAAAATAATGTCACAACTTAAAGTTGTGTAACTATAATGATCATTTTTTTGTTTTACATATAGGTGAAATTAATCTTAAAATTGAAACATATAAATAAACAAGGAAGAGGCATAAATGAAAAAAATAATAAGTTTTATTCTTGGATGTTTTGTAGCTCTTAATCTTTCAATATCTGTTGCTAATTCAGCGGCAAATGAAGTTAGGGTTGCTTACTTCTTAGAGTGGCCAAGTCCAAATCTAGAGGACATGATGAAGAAAAACTTCGCAAAAGCCTTAGGGGTTCCAGTAAAGTGGACTAACTTTACTAATGGTGGTGCTATGACTGATGCGATGTTAGCAGGAGATATTGATATTTCTTATTCTCAAGGTTTAGTTCCATTCATTAACGCTGTAAAATCTAAAGCACCTATCAAATTAGTTGATATTGCTATGGAATACGGAATGGGCGGAACAACTTGTGTTACATCTAATGCATCTGGAATTACAAAAGCTAATGCAACTGAATTAGAAGGTAAAAAAGTTGCTGTTCCACTTGGAACAATGGCGGAATATGTTTTTGATGAGAGTATGAAAGTTGTTGGAGCGGATAGAAAAAAAATGGATATCATTCAAATGGACCCTGAGGAAGGTGCTGCTGCTTTAGTAAGCGGTGATGTTGTAATGGCATGTTTATTTGGTGGTAATTCTATTAAAGCTGCTACTGCAGTTGGATCTAGATTACTAACAGTTCAAGAAGCTAGAGACGCAGGTATCCTAGGGATTGATATTACTTCTGTAACTACAAAGTTTATGAAGGAAAACCCTGGAATGTTAAGAACTTTCATCGAGGTAACTCATGAGGCTAATGCAAGATATAGAGCTGGAAAAAGCGATATGAGTGCAATGTCAAAAGCTTCAGAAATGAAAATTCCTGACATGAAAGAAACTTTAAGTGGTTTCAAATTTCTAACTCCAGAGGAAACAAAAAGTTCTATGGAAAGTGGAAATCTTGATGCATTCCTAAAAGGAATGGGAACACCAAGAGGAAACGTAGATACAAGTTTCTTACCTTTATAATCTAAAGGTAATTAAAATTTTAATAGGCGCCAATTTTTTATTAAATTGGTGCCTA
The DNA here is from genome assembly GCA_902550055.1 of uncultured Pelagibacteraceae bacterium. Classification (GTDB taxonomy): domain Bacteria; phylum Pseudomonadota; class Alphaproteobacteria; order Pelagibacterales; family Pelagibacteraceae; genus Pelagibacter. Next base: position 64,367 of record CACCXU010000003.1, read on the forward strand.
TTTTTTTACTATAAATTCTAATATAAAGTGAATAAATGAGTGATCTAGTTTCTCAAAATCTTAATATGATTTTTAAAACTCCAAAAGGAGAAACTGTTCACGCTCTTAAAGATTTAAATTTTACTCTTAAAAAAGGAGAACTGTTAACAGTTCTTGGACCATCAGGTTGTGGAAAAACAACTTTATTAAATATTACCGCAGGATTTATTCGACCAACTTCTGGAAGTATTACTTTAAATAGTAAAGAGATTGATGGACCCGGTGTAGAGAGAGGTATGGTTTTTCAGCAAGGTGCTTTGTTTGAATGGTTAACAGTTGCTGAAAATGTCAACTTTGGATTAAGAATGAAAAAAAAAGATCCAATTGAAACTCAAAAAAAAGTTGATGAATGGTTAGAAATAGTTGGTTTAAAAGGTTTTGGTAATACCCCAACTTATCAACTTTCTGGTGGTATGCAGCAAAGAGTTGCTCTTGCAAGATGTTTGATTAATGATCCCGATTTAATTTTAATGGATGAACCTTTAGGAGCTCTTGATGCATTAACAAGAGAAAAAATGCAATCTCTTGTTCTAAAAATTTGGAAAGAGACAGGGAAAACAATTATTTTAATTACCCACTCAGTTGAAGAAGCTCTTTTACTTGGAGAGAGATTATATGTTATGGCACCTCGACCAGGTAGAATTCATAAAGAATATAATCTTCCATTTGCCTCAATGGGACTGAAAGAAGATCTAAGAGAGATTAAAAAAAACAAAGATTTTTCTGCGAAACGTGAAGAAATATTAGAGATGATTTGGAATATGGAAGAGGAAATTATGGGGAAAGATAATTAAATGTTAACTCAAATCGTCACCTTTTTAATTTTTTTTGCAGTAATTGGCTGTATTCTCTATGGAAGAAGATTAATCAAAACTGAAAAGGTCGATGCTGTTTTTGGAAATCCTGAAAGAGCAAGAGGTGGTACTCACTGGATTATAGTCGGAAGTAGCTTTCTATTATTGGTATGGCTTTACTATTCTTGGGATATTGCGAAAGGTTTTTACCCAAAATCAGCTAATGAACTTTGTCAAGTAGCAAAGGTTAACGACTCTTTATTAGGTTTGAAATATCAATTTCCGATAGAAGAAAGAGAATTCAAAAGTACTGCTCAAATTAAGAAAGAAAATAAAAATCTTAAAGCAACTTTAAATGAAATCAAACTTTCTGAAGATCTTAACTTGCAACAAAAAACAGATCTTACAGAGTTTATCAACAAAACTATTCAACTAATTCCTTTATTAACCAATGAGGATTTAATTGAAAATGAGACGAAATTTAAAATAGATGACATTACTGGTAAAATTAACTTATTAACTGAAAATTTTAGAAAACCTGAATATCCTTTTGAAACAGAACAAGAAGCCAATGAAAGACTTAAAGCAGTAAGTGAGCAAGGAGATTGGGGAATAATAAAAGTTCAATCTGGAACAGGGTCTATAGAAAATACTATCGAAGTACCTTTAGTTCCGGAAACTAAAAGAGGTTTAAAATTTGACGCTGCCGCAAAAGAGTTACAAATTATTAGTGATGAATTCTTTAAGTTAAGAAATCATAATCCACAATTTAAAGATAAAATAAAAGAGCTCAAAGATGAAATCAAAGCTTATCGAAAAAATTTAGATGATACTCAAGAACTAGCTTCAACTTACGCTAAAGATATTGTTAAAATTGCCCGAAGAATAGAATTTGCAAGTATATATCCACCTAATGCATTAAATGAAATGCAAAACGCAATTATCAATTTTGATGTTGCCCAAAGAGAAGCTCAGGGCGGGTTGAGATTTGTAGATATATTTTTATTTCCAGCTGGTACTATTGTTGCAAGTGGGCCAAGTTGTTCAGAACAAGGATCTGGTAGATGGCTACCTAAGCCATCAGATACATTTGATAAATTTATGCTTATGCTTAAACCTAGTGTAGGTTATAAAGAAATTCCTCTCCTATGGATAGAACTGGTTGATGTTAGTAAAATGATTGGTTTTATTTTACCAGATTGGATTGCTGATATTCTGCCTGGTGAATACCCAGTTCATACTCAAGATGGAATTGTTAAACAAAATTTTAAAGGCCAAGTTTTTAAAATAGTTACAGGAGACTTTAAATTATTTAAAGTACCAGTGCCTTATGGTCATATTTGGGATTCTTTTTTAAGAGTATTTTTAGGATTAGTGTTTGGAATATTAATTGGTGTGCCACTTGGATTATTTATGGGACTAAATAGATTTGCAAAAGGTTTTTTTGATCCATTAATTGAACTTTATAGACCTGTTCCCCCTCTGGCTTGGGCTCCTTTAATCATTTCAGTTTTAGGAATTGATAATACTGGAAAAGTTTTCTTATTATTTATGGTCTCTTTATCAATCATGATTATTTCTGCAAGAGCTGGTGCCTCTGGCACCCAGTTGTCAAAAATTCACGCAGCTCACTCACTCGGTGCATCTAAAAAACAAATATTGAGATATGTAATTTTTCCAAATTCTTTACCAGAAATACTTACTGGAATAAGAGTTGCTGTAGGAATGTGTTGGGGAACTTTAGTTGCAGCTGAATTTTTAGCTGGAACAACTGGCATAGGGTTTGTTGAAAACGTCGCTAAAAAATATTTCCAATACGAAGTTATTTGGATCACTATATTTATCATGGGAATGTTGGGTTTATTATTTGATGTCACTTTGAGAAAAATAATAGACAAAACTATTCCATGGCGTGGAAAAGGCTAATTTGAAAACAGAAAATCTAAAAAAAGAAGTCATTAAAATTTTTAAGAATCATGGATTAAAAAATCCTCATGCTGTTATTTCAGCAAATGCTTTGATTAATGCCGAGTTAGTTGGTGCTTATGGTCATGGTCTTTCAAGGTTAAGAATGTATTGTGAAAGAATATCTAAAAAAGTTATCAATCCAAAACCTAAAATAAAAGTTAAAAAGATATCTCAATCGATTGTTCATATTGATGCTGATAATAGTATTGGCTTCGTTGCAGCAGATCTCGCGATTAAAAAAGCAATCGAATGTGCGAAAAAAACAGGTATCGGTTTAGTGGCAGTGAAAAATAGTGGTCACTATGGATTGTCTGGTTATTACGCTGAGCAAGCAGTTAAAAAAAATTTAATCACTATGATTTATACTAATGCTCCACCTGCAATTGCTCCTTATGGTGCAAAAAAAAGTTTGTTTGGAACAAATCCTATATGTTTTGGTTCTCCAACTGGAGCAAGGGTACCTTTTATATTAGATACAGCTATTGCAAAAATTAACAGAGGAAAAATTAGATTTGCAGCTAGAAATAATCAAAAAATACCAAAAGGTGTTGCATTAGATAAATTTGGCAAACCAACAACAGATGCAAAAAAAGCTCTTTACGGAGTTCAGTTACCTATTGCTGGTTTTAGAGGTTCTGGTTTGGCGTGGATGGTAGATATTTTGAGTGGTGTTTTAACCGGTGGAAATCATGCAGGTAAAGTTAAGGATCCTTTTGATGATTTTTCAGGTCCACAAAATATTGGACATTTGTTTATCACATTTAAAACAAACTTATTTGTCAAGAACTATACTTCAAGAATTAAAAATAATATTAAAACAATTAAAAGATTGCCTAAAATTAAAGGAGTAAAAGAGATAATGTATCCTGGTCAAAATAAAGATAAAAGGTTTAAAATGAACTTAAAAAAAGAAATCAAATTGTCAAAAATTATTCAAAAAGATTTAATAGATTTAAAAAATTAATATGCTTTCCGATAAAGAAATTATTTGTCCTGATAACTTACTTAATGTTGCTCATAAAAAGAAAGGTGTTAAAGCGGGGATTGTTAATGCCGGAAAACCTCTTCCTATGCAGTCCGTACAAGATGCTGTTAAAGAAAATCTAATTGAACCAATTTTTATTGGTGATGAAAAAGAAATTAATAAATGCGCCCAGGATCTGAAATGGGATATCTCAAATTATGAGATAATTCATGAGCCTGTTGAAAATAATACAGCAACGATTGCTGCAAAACTAGCAAGTGAGCAAAAAATTAGAATTATTGTTAAAGGGCATATTCATACTGACGTTTTGATGAAAGAAGTTTTGAAAAGAGAATACAATTTATTGGGAAAAACGAGATTAAGCCATATTTGGCATATGACTTTAGGAAAAGAAGATAAACCTTTAATAATTACGGATGGAGCATTGAATGTTTTACCTAATGTAAAAACAAAATTTCATATTCTAAAAAATGTTATAAATTTTTCTAATAGAATTGGTATTGAAAGACCTAAGGTAGCAATATTATCTGCTACTGAAGAAGTATTAGATAGTGTGCCAAGTTCTAAGGAAGCTGAAGAATTAACTAACTTAGCTAAAAAAGAAAATTTAAATGCTGATGTTTTTGGTCCATTGGCATTTGATAATAGTATCTCAAAAAAATCTGCGGCTATCAAAGGAATAGAAAATAGTGTAGCTGGTATGGCGGATGTATTACTGGTCCCAAGTGTTGAGACCGGGAATGGGTTAGTAAAAATGCTTATCTATTTTTGTGGAGCATGTGCAGCAGGTGTAGTTGTTGGAGGTAAAGTTCCAGTAGTAATAACCAGTCGTTCGGATGAAGCACCCGCGAGATTAGCCTCCATTGCTGCAGCCGTTGTTGCTTTAGATTAATTGTTTGATTGCAATAAAATTTAAATTGTCTTAAATAATTCAACGATAATAAACAAATAATATGGCAATCACTTATTTAAAAAAATCTCCAAAAACATCGTCAACAGACGACAATAAGACAACAGGAATTGTTCAAGATTTATTAAAAGATATTGAGAGTACAAAAGAAAAAGGTTGTATTGATTTAACAAAAAAATTCGACAAATATGATGGTGAAATCATTGTTTCAAAAGAAAGAATTGAAGAAATTAAAAAAACTTTAGATCAAAAAACTAAAGATGATATTCAGTTTTCATTCGATCGAGTGAGAAAATTTGCTGAAGCTCAACTAAAAAATTACGGGCAAGATTTTGAAGTTGAATTATCTGATGGCTTGTATGCAGGTCAAAAATTAGTTCCGGTTAATACAGCAGGTTGTTACATACCTGGAGGAAGATATGCTCATATTGCTTCAGCTGTAATGAGTGTGACAACAGCCAAAGTTGCTGGTGTTAAAAATATTATAGCGTGTAGTCCACCAAAAGAGGGTGTTGGTGCCCACCCTACTATTGTCTACACTGCTGATCTTTGTGGGGCAGATGTAATTTTAAACTTGGGTGGTGTTCCTGCAATTGCTGCAATGACTAATGGATTATTTAAAAACCCTCCAGCAGACATAATTGTTGGTCCAGGAAACCAGTTTGTGGCTGAAGCAAAAAGAATTTTATATGGCAAAGTGGGTATTGATTTGTTTGCAGGTCCAACTGAAATTGGAATTATTGCTGATGCAAAAGCAGATCCAGAAATAGTTGCGGTTGATTTGGTAGGTCAAGCAGAACATGGTTATAATTCTCCATGTTGGCTGTATACAACTAGTAAAGAATTAGCTGAAAAAGTTATGAAGAGAGTTCCAGAATTAATTGCAGAATTACCAGAGGTTCCAAGAACTAGCGCAGAAGCAGCTTGGAGAGATTATGGTGAAGTTATTCTTTGTGACACAGATGAAGAAGTTGTTAAAATTAGTGATGAATACGCTCCAGAACATTTAGAAGTTCAAACAGAAAATTTAAAATGGTTTCATGAACGACTAACAAACTATGGATCCTTATTTGTCGGTGAAGAAACTACAGTTGCTTATGGAGATAAATGTTCAGGTACAAACCACATTTTACCAACTAAAGGAGCTGGTAGATACACTGGTGGTTTATTTGTTGGTAAATTTATTAAAACCTTAAGTTTTCAAAGAATGACAAAAGAGTCTACTGAACTAGTTGGTGCTGCTGCTGCAAGAATATCTAGATACGAAGGCATGGAAGCTCATGCCAGAACTGGTGATGTAAGGTTAAAAAAATACGGATATTCCAACTAAAGATAACTAAAAATTCATTTTATAAAAAGCATTACCACCTAAACTCAATGTATTTTGGCTAGAGAGTAAGCCATAATAAGCGACACCTATTTTGCTATTTTCAAAAATATATTTTTCATAATTCATGCTAGCTGACAATGATATTTCTCTTTTTAAATCATTATCTGGTTTATATGTAGCGGTTGTACCATTAACTGAATATATCTGTTCATCATCTCCAATTGCACTTCTTAGATCTAAAGCCCAATTCAAATTTAATTTTTCCTCTTTGTCATCTCTAATTAAATAATCATCAGAAAGATAAATTGACAAGTTTCCAACTACTCTATTTCGCCAAGAATAAAATTTACTCTCATCATATGTTGGTGTTATTGACATACTTGATGTAAATCCGACATCTGGAATGATATTTAGATTATTTTTTTTTGCTCCTAATTGGATATCATAAGTTTGAAAATTACTATCAGATTCTACTGTTCCTGATGACACTGTGTTAGTTAAAACTGTTCTCTTTCCATCTTTTAAAGTAACTCCACCAGTAATAAAAGTGTCTAAATTAAAGAATTTATCATTATCGGGAATATGAATACCTCCAGAGATATTTTGATATGTAATCCTATAGTCTTTTGCAAAATCTTGTATTCCACCTTCAAACATCATAATAAAATTAGAATTTTCTAATGGGTAAATTAAATTTGCTCCTAAATTGATTAAATTATATTCCATCGCTAAACTGTTAGAATCTTCACTCCTATTAAGAAGATTTGAGTATAATTCCCCCCAACCTCCTTTATGATTAAATAAATTTGAGTTTTCGTATCTATTAAAGAAATTTCTAAGATTAATTGATTTATAACTTAACATTTCATCAATTGTTTCGCTTCCTCCTTGACCGACTGATCCTGCAGAACCTTTAACTACTTGGTTTCCATCTAAATCTTCAAAAGAAAAGTCACCATCAACATCATAGTAATAAGCTTGACCAACACCATGGTTTATTTTTAAAGTACTCCCAGTTATGCCAGCTCCATGAGCGATTTTACCAACTACAATACCTCCATCTTTTAAGGTAATTGTTGAATTATTCCCATATAACTTTATTGAGTCGTATCCAACATCATTCTTTATTGATCCACTATTGGTAACATTTGAGTTAACCCCAACTCTTATAGTGGCATTATCACTATCAGAGTTAGTCATTTCCCCTCCGGCTTTATTGGTAATTGTTGCTGTATTGCCAGCAGCGGTTCCAAAAATAGCAGATCCGTTTGTGGCTGTAATTTTCCCTGAGTTAATAATTGTCATACCAGTAGTATTTGTGCCACCCGTTTTACTTATTCTAATAGTATTTCTATTTGATGAAATTGTACCTCCAGAGTTATTTGTAATTGTTGCATCAGTCGTTGCCTTTGCATCGATCGCAGTTGTACCAGTTGCTGTAATTGTTCCTGAATTAGTTACTGACAAATCAGATGTCGTATCTCCAAAAACAGTTACAGTATTTGCGCTAATAGTTGAACCAGACTCGACAGTTACTGAAACACTATCTCCAGTAACATTTGCTGCTGGAGTAGTTGCACCCGTAGCTAATGTTGAATTGCTTTTTACGGTTAAAATTTCTCCATTTCCATCAAGATTTTGTTGAGCAGTAGTAGTCCCCCCATCTTGAATTGTATTGCTATCAGCATATGCAGGATTAAATAAAAAAATAAAAAATAATAGAATAATTAGAGATATTGAAGAAAATAATCTCAATTTTAAAAATGATTTTTTATTAAATTTGGTAAACATTAAATATTTTTATAATATTCAAATACATCTCTTAAAATATAAAGTGTTATTAAAAACATGAACAAAATAATAAAAATATTTATATATTTCCATATTTTTTTATCATTTAAATATCTAGCAAAATATTGAGATAAAAACCCTATTGAGAAAAAAAATAAAAAAGAAGCTATAGTCGCGCCAATACCAAAAAAATATTTCTCTACAAGTAAAAAACTTTTAGAGAAATTGCCCAAGAAAAACACAGTATCTGAATAAACGTGTGGATTTAAAAAGGTAAAACCTAGTGTTTTTAGTGCTACGTTTTTTTTTTCATTAAAATTTAAATTTTGATTAAGATATACCTGAGTGTTAAATGACTTAATTTTTGAATAAATAAAATGAACAAGAAATATTATTAATAGAATATTAAGTATCAATTCAAGTACTGGGCTAAAATATTGAGTAAAATAATGAAAAAGGAAAATGCCTAAAAATATAAGAATAAAATCAGAAATAGAGCAAATTAAACAAACTAAAAAGACATGTTGTTTTTTTAAACCCTGTTCTATGACAAAAATATTTTGAGCACCAATTGCTAATATTAAACTTAATCCTGTAAAAAAACCTAATAAAGCAAATTCCATAAATTATATATTTGAATTTTTTGAACTTACTTTAAATCTTTAGAAAATAAAAATGATTATCAAGTTTCAGGGATAAACAATAAACATAGCCCATTATTGCAAAATCTTTTACCAGTTGTACTTGGACCATCATCAAAAACGTGTCCATGATGGACACCACACTTAGCACAATGATATTCAATCCTTTTCATACCAAATGAATAATCTACTTTTGTTTTAAAGGCCCCTGGTAAAGCTTCACTGAATGATGGCCAGCCAGTGCCGCTATTGAATTTAGCCTCTGAGGAAAATAATTTATTTCCACAATTGGCACAATGATAAAAGCCTTTTCTTTTCTCTTGTAGTAGTTCGCTTGTAAATGGTCTTTCGGTACCTTCGTTAAACATAATTTCTTTTTGTTTACTAGTAAGGTTCTGATTGATTATTTTTTTGGTTTCTGAAAGTACAAATTTATATGGATACAAAATCCATGATAAACAGGATACACCAATAATCTTTAAAAGATTTCTTCTATTACTCATTAAAACACGCCTGAAAATAATTTAGTAAAAATTATTCAGGATTTGCCGTTAATGTTTTAATTTCTAAAATATTTTCGTTGGGGTCTTTAACAAAGAATGTTTCTTGCTCATACTTTGTGCCTTTAAATCTTAGGTAAGGCTCATCATAATATTTTGCACCTTTATCTTTTAATCTTTGTTTTAAAGTATCGAAATCTTTTCTAGATAAATGAACACCAAAGTGAGGTACTGAAACATTACCCATATCGACATCGTGTCTTTCATTATCTAATTTATGTTCACTTGCATGAAGTGTTAATTCATTTCCCCAAAAATCAACATCAGCCCACTCTTGAGCAGAATTATCTAATCTGCAGCCTAATGTTTCGCTGTAAAATTTTTTTGCTGTCTCTAAATCACCGCATGGTATTGCTAAATGAAAGCAGTTTGTGTTTTTGTACATAATTTCTCCTTTAAATACTTAACAAAATAACTATATAAGCATTAATTTTTTAAATCAAGTTGGCAAATAATAATGAATGATTTTTTACAATCTATAATAGACAGAGACCCTGCGGCAAAATCAAAGTTAAGTTTGATTCTTACCTACCCAGGGGTAAAAGCTATTTTTTTTCATAAAATTGCAAACTTTTTTGCAATCGCTAAATTTGATTTAGTTGCAAGAATCATTTCTCAATTTTCAAGATTCTTAACTGGTATAGAGATTCATCCAAAAGCAAAAATAGGAAAAAATTTATTCATCGATCATGGCATGGGTGTGGTAATTGGTGAAACCTCCGAGATAGGAGATAACGTCACGATCTATCACAACGTTACCCTTGGTGGGATTGCTCCAAGTATTAATGCAAATGATCAAAGAAATGTTAAGAGACACCCAACATTAGAAGACAACGTTGTCGTTGGATCTGGTGCTCAAATTTTAGGGCCAGTTGTAATTGGAAAGAATTCTTTAATAGGTGCAAATGCAGTGGTTACCAAAAATGTTCCTGAGAAATCCATCATGGTTGGAATACCAGCCACAAGAGTTGGGGATGCTACAAAAGGATTTCAACCTTATGCGGTTACTGATAAAGATAAAGACAATGACGCAAATTAAAAATAACTTCATTGAGTCAATCGGAAACACTCCCTTAATAAAATTAAAAGCAGCTTCTGAAATCACAGGATGTCATATTTTTGGTAAAGCAGAATATCTTAATCCAGGTGGATCGGTTAAAGATAGAGCTGCTCTTGCTTTAATTAAAGATGCACAGGAAAAGAAATTAATTTCAGAGGGTGGAATTGTAGTTGAAGGCACTGCTGGTAATACTGGAATTGGTTTATGTCTTTTAGGAAATTCTTTAGGTTATAAAACAATTATTGTGATGAATGATAATCAAACACAAGAAAAAAAAGATACTTTAAAAAACATTGGTGCAGATCTTAGGTTGGTGCCACCCAAGCCATATAAAGATGATGGCAATTATGTAAAAGTTGCAGGGCGTCTTGCCGAAGAATTAAAAAGTACAAATAACAATGGTGTAGTTTGGGCAAATCAATTTGATAACACTGCCAATGCAAAAGGTCACTATGAAACCACAGGACCAGAAATCTGGGAACAAACTGACGGAAAAGTAGATGGTTTTGTTTGTGCTTCTGGAACAGGTGGAACTATAGGTGGTGTAAGTAAATTTTTAAAAGAAAAAAATAAAGATATCAAAATTTATTTATCTGATCCGACAGGTTCTGCTCTTTATAATTTTATTACGAATGGTGAATTAAAAGCTGAAGGAGGATCAATTACTGAGGGAATTGGTTCAAGTCGAGTAACTAAAAATTTTGCTGAAGCAAAAATTGATGGAGCTTATTCAATTAGTGATGAGGAGTCCTTACCGATACTTTATGATTTAATTCAAAATGAGGGTTTAAGTTTAGGAACCAGTTGTGGTGTAAATATTGCAGGTGCAATTAGACTTGGAAAAGAACTTGGCCCAGGAAAAACTATTGTAACTATTCTTTGTGATAAATCTGATAAATACAACTCAAAGATGTTTAATAAATCTTTTTTAAAGGAAAAAAACCTTCCAATACCCAGCTGGTTATAATATCGCATATCAGCCATGTAACAAAACAGTTACATTTTTAGAATAATATTAATTAACATCGAGAGGTCATGAATAAATATATAGCAGTAATACTATCCTTATTAATTTTTACATCTGCACATGCAGGTATGAGTAAGGATGATAAATCTAAAGCCTGGGATTGTATTGGAATTTATATGGCAAATTATTTTTTACCATCTGGTGAAAAATTTGAATATGGCATGAAAGAAAAATCTATTTCAACAGTAAAAGTTTTAAAAACGTATGCTCTTGAAATTGGTATTCCAGAAAAAGAATGGGATGAAGGAGTTAATAAAGCAGTTGATAAGCATTATGGCTCTAAATACGACAAAGCTAAAACTGAAAAATGTCATACATTTGTTGAAGCTTTAGTTCCGAATGGAGCTGAAAGAGTTAAAAAAGTAGTTCAGACTTTGTATTAATTAAAAAGGAGAAAAAATGGAAAAAGAAATGTTAGTATTTCTTAAACTTAAAGAGGGAAAATTAGAAACTTTCATGGGATGGATGCAATCAGATGAAGGGATGGGTGTTAGAAAAAGCGTTGCCTACCCAGAAAAAACTGTTGGAGCCATGATTCCAGATAAAAGTGGGATGTTATTTAAAGTGAATGTTCATAATGAAGCTGGAATGAAAGAATTTGTAACTGGGAATAATCCTACCGCGAAGGCTATTTACGCAGAATGTGTGGAGAGCGCTAAATTATATCAACTGTCTGAAGTAAATTTATAAGGAGAAAAAATGAAAAAAATAATGTTAACGCTTTGTTTGGTCTTATTTGTTAGCTCAGCATATGCAGGTTCATGTCCGATGTTAGCTAAAAATATTGATGAAAAAATTAAAAAAGCTCAAGAACTTAAAGATCAAGGTATGGATGCCCATAATAATGGTGATCATGCTAAGTCTGAAAAACTTTTGAATGAAGCTCTTGCTTTATTTAAAAGCTAAACACAAAGGAGAAAAATGAAAAACTATATGGTAACTCACACTTTCAAATCTAAAGAAATGAAAGATAAATTTAGCGAAACAGTAGCCTCAATGAAAATAGAGGATATTATTAAATCAATGACCAGTGATAAAGCTGCATGTCAAATGACTTGGAATACACCAGCTGATACAATGCAAATGTTTTGCTGGTGGAAAGGAAATAGTGAGGAAGATATAATTAATCAACTAGGTCAAATGAACGACTTCTTTGAACCTCACAAATTTACTGAGTGCACTGACCAGGTAATGGATTATAACGCAAAATAGAGATAAATAATGAAAGCAATTTACACAAGAACTATCGGAGTTTATGATGAAAAACTTGGTGAGGCTATGGAAATTTCCAAAGGTTTAGCTGAAGTAAGAAAAAAACATTATCCTGATCATGAAGTTTATTTTTCTTTTCAAATTGGTGGAAATCCAAGAACAGTTAGAGAAACTCTTGTAGGAGAACAGTTTACAGACAAAGCATTTGAAAATGATCAAAACATGTCTGCTGATCCTAAATTTATTGAACTTCAAAAAAAAATGAAGGGTGTTTTTAAAGAAGGTACAATACAAGATGAAATGAGAATGGTCTTTAACGACTAGGAGATAAAATGATAGAAAAATTTAATGGAATATTTTATTTAGCAGTTTTTATAATCCATTTTATAGGGTTTGCTTATTATGGTTTTAGATGTGTTTTCCAGACAAAGTCCTTCTTAGATAAATATGGTATCGATGATACTGGTGCAGGAATGGTTAGATTTTTTGGATCAATATTTCTTGGTTCCGTAGTTATGGCTATTTATGTTGGTTTTATAAGACCTAATGGTTTAGAGACAACATGGGCATTCTTTAACTTGATCTTTTTGCAAAACTTATCTGCATTTATTGTTGGCTTTTATAATACAAAAATTAATAAACTTGGACACACAGACAAAACATCGGATGAGGGAATTTACGCTCCATTAGTTTTGACTATACTTAGTGCTGTGATGATCTATGGTTTTAGTGACAAAATTTATATTTAACAATAAAGGAGTATAAAATGTCGATGTTAGAGAAATATACCAATGCAATTGATAAAAAAGATGAGTCAACTATGAATGAACTTTTGCATGATGACTTTAAATTCACAATGCACAAATCAGGAAACTCCATAGGTAAAGCTGATGTTATAAAGTGGGCAATGAGCGGTGATATAAACCAAGATAAAGCCAGAGTAGTCTATGAAAATGATGAAATTGGAGTTCACCATTCAATAGTTACATTTAATGACGGAAATGTTGAGGCGGTAATGGCAGTTTATAAATACAAAGATGGAAAAATTATAAGTTTAGAGACTGGCGCCACTCCAATGCCTAAATAATGTTTCCAAAGAAATATTCAAAATTAATATTTATATTTTTTATGGGTCTTGGCATGAGCTTGATCATGACACTTATAATTACATATATCAATACAGGTTATGATGAACTTTATTATAAGAGATTTTTTAAAGCTTGGTCAGTAAGTTTACCTGTTGCATTAGTTGCCACAACAATTGTAGCTCCAATAGTAGAAAAATTTGTAGATAAAATTACCAAATAATAATACTCTTTATATTGTGAGTAATATAATTGCCTACATAGTTCTTATACTTGCAGTAATTTTGGGGACTGCAGCAAATGGTTTTGCCAAAGGAGCTAATGGTTTTACATTATTATTACCAAGCTTATTAACAGCAATAACAATAGTTGCTTGTATGTTTACATTATCAATTGTTATGAAAACTATTCCTGTGGGTATCACTTACGCCTCATTTGCAGGTCTATGTATTATCGCCACAACAATTGTTGGGGTATATAAATTTAATCAAATGCCAGACATTTACACTATTGTAGGTTTAATTTTAATTATTTCAGGAGTGTTAATAGTTAATCTTCTTGGTAAAACAAATTAAATTTATGACTAATTTATCTGGATATATATTTCTTCTACTGGCAATTATCTTAGGCATTACTTCAAATGGTTTTTTAAAATCTACTAATGGATTTACCAATATTGGCCCAACAATTTTTTGTGCAATATCAATAGTTGCTTGTATTTTTTGTTTATCAAAAGCAATGAATATTATTCCTGTAGGTTTCACCTATGCTACGTACGGAGGACTAACAATTACTGCAGTAACTTTATTTGGCGTGTTTAAATATAATCAAATACCAAATCTCTATGGTATTATTGGGATAGCTCTAATTATTATTGGTGTAATTCTTTTGAATACTCTTGGTAAAACTACTTAGTTACTGGTTTTAACATCTTTAGAATTTTACTATGAATACTTTTATTTGCAGAAGCAACTATATTGCCAGCTTTGATTGCATCAGTATTTTTCCATGTAGTGACAACTCCACCAGCTGCTTTTATAATTGGTATTAAAGGATGAATATCCCAAATTTTATTTCCACATTGAATAACCACATCAACTTTACCTTCTGCAAGATGTGAGTAACTAAGAGCATCTGCACAAGGAAATTGCATTAGTTTTAAAATTTTGGGTATTTTTTTTTGTTTATTTAAAGATAACATGCCATGAAAAGCAGCTGACATCTTTATATTTTTGAATAAAATTTTTTTATTAACTTTTATTTTTCTTTTTTTTCTTTGATCCACAACATATGCAACTTTATCTGAGGCATTAAAATAATATTTTTTCAGAATGGGATAGTTTGCCAGTCCAATAACAGGGTTCCCTTTATAATTTAAAGAGATTAAGTTACTCCAAGTGGGATTACCAATTACATAAGACCTGGTTCCATCGATTGGATCAATGACCCAAGTAAAATCACTTTTAGTTTTCTTTTTGCCAAACTCCTCGCCTATTACTTGATGACTTGGAAACCTTTTTCCTATCTCTTTCCAAATAAATTTTTCAAAAGCTTTATCTGAGGTTGTAACAGGATCGAATCCCTTGCCACTTAATTTGTTAGAGACTTTAAAAGTTCTATTGAGCTTAGAGTAATAAAACTTAGTAAGTTTTCTAGCTAAGCTATCAACAAACTTAGAATACCTTTTAAAATCTGATGAATTTAATTTTGACACAGGGGACTATTACTATTTAATTTATATTGATTAAAGTAAAATTTTAAATAATTCTCTTATTTTTGTATGAAAATAGAATTAACCGATAACAAAGTGTTTTTTGAAAAACAGGGTGCAAAAAAAGAAATCCACCCTTTCTGGCTAAGAGAACGAGTGAATAGCGAGAACTTTTTAGACCAAAAAACTCAACAAAGATTATTTGATCCAACAATGCTTAAAAATAGCTCAGAAATTTCAAAAGTGAATATTTCAGATAAGTTTCTTGAGGTAAGTTTTAAAGATGGTGCATACGCAAAACTAGTTATCGAAAATATACTTAAAGAGTTTGAGAAAGATAATGAATTATACTTTATCAATAAAATTTCATGGAGATCAGACTTTCAAAATAACAATATTTATAAGTTTAATAAAAACTTTTTTGAGGAAAAAATAATGTATGAGTCTTTATTAGACTTTTACAAATATGGATTTGTTATATTTGAAAATGTTCCTACCCAAGATAACTTTATTGTCAATTTTGCTAATTCAATTGGAAGTATTAGACGAACTAATTTCGGTGAGTTTTTTAATGTCAAATCAAAACCAAATCCAAATGATCTTGCTTATACTTCATTGCCCTTAGCGCCACATACTGACAATCCTTATAGAAAACCAGTGCCCTGTATACAATTGCTGCATTGCATTGAAAATGAAGTTGGTGGTGGCTTATCGACATTAGTTGATGGTCTTGCCGTAACAGAAGAATTAAAAAAAGAGCATCCAAGTTTTTTCCAAATTTTAACCGAAATAAAAGTCAGATTTCAATTTATCGATGATAATGTTGTGTTAGAAGACTGGGCAGAAATGATCCAACTTGATGAAAACAAAAGACTTAAACAAGTCAGATTTAGTCCTCGATTAGATTTTGTGCCCTTAATGGATAAGGAAAAATTAGAATTGTATTACGCAGCCAGAAACAAAATATCAGAAATGTACAACTCAGAAAAATTCAGAATTGAGTTTAAATTAAAACCTGGCGATTTATTAATGATGGATAACTATAGACTTCTTCATGGCAGAACCGAATATAATGCTAATGAAGGTAATCGATTTTTACAAGGTTGCTATATAGATTATGATAGCACTGAGGGAAAACTCAAACATTTGAAAAGAAAATTTAATATATAGATTATTTATTAAAGCAATTGTTAACTAATATTGCCATTAATATCCAAATCACAAATGTTTCCCCATGACTAAATGTGTAGTCAGCTCCAGCAAAACCTGCTGCAATATTGATAGCGTAAATAATTATCGTAGAGACAATTAAGCTTACAAGTAAATTAATAAATCCTTTTACATATTTCATAATGAAACAATATAGATATTAAAACTCAATGCAATTTTTAATTTTCTATTTTTAAGTGAAGTTTTTTTAAGATGTGGGAAGACTAATAAATAGTTAGGTTGTATTCAAGAAATATATTTAATTAATTTGTAAATAAATATCTTGAATACAACCTTGCTGAAATTTAACTTCTAATTAAGGAGGTAGTTTTAATGAATCAAATGCCACCTGACACTTAGCTGGGTAGCTTTATATTTCATAAAAACGAAAACAAAAAACTTAAAGTCCATTCGGACTTAAATGCCATCACGGCGACTTAAGGGAGCTCTTTTGGCTGGAGAGCAAAGGGGCGACCCCTTAAGTAAATTGAATTTACTTTTTTAAAATTCGGCAAATTAATTTATCTCTAAAATTTAGTCTTTTGTTATATTTCCTGCTGATTTCGTTTGTTCCTTTTAAAATATCTGCACTACTTAAATTCAATAATGTTGAAATGTACCGATTTTTAATCATTTCCACATATTTCTCTCTCGCTATCTTTACTTTGAAAGAAAACGTCTTCGAAACACTATCAGGATATAAACCATTTATATATCTCAGTATCTTTTGATCTCTTTTTAGCGATTTACTCAATTTTTTTTTCATTTTTACAAAAGTTGGAATTTCATTGTTAGATGTGGCTAAAGTAAATATTGCTATCCGACCACCAAAATTAAGGCAATTCATACATAGTAAAAGTAGTTTTTTTATATCTTTAAGTGGTAAAAAATGAATTGTTTGTTTTAGTAAAATTAAATCAAATTTTTTTCTATTCTTTTTAAAGTAACTTATTGCATCTGTTTTATTAAAAATAATTCTTTTATCTCGATCTTTATGTTGCTCAATATCAATACCTATTGGCTTATTAGCCAATCTAAGCTTAGATGTTAGATTTCCTAATATCTTACCTCTGCCACATCCAATATCTAAAATTTCAGAATTCTTATTGAGTTTAGTTTCTTTAATTAAGAATTTGTTAAATGATTTAATATAACTAGTTGATGATAGCCAGGTTTTATTGTCCCAATTTTTTAATGACACGCAATATTAAATTTTTTTAATCGCCAATAATTATAGGGCCAAGGAGTTAAAAAACCAGCTAAGAGCATAATTGGCACAACCCACCATGTTAATATTGCACCACCAGTTAAAAAGTAATCAGTTAAGTTCATAGCAACTTCCATACTTATCATTGATATAAAACTCATTCCAATTGCAGTTTTAAAAGCTTTAGAAAAATCAAAACTTTGTCTCATTAATATGATAGTTTCCAAAATGATACTTGTAATCAAACCATTAATGATTGCTAAAATCATAATTCCTAAAACAGGAAACGGAATTTTTGTTAGCTGAAAAAATAAAATTGTACCCAAATCTCCAATTGCACAACCTAATAAACACCAAGCGGTGTTTTTAGCACTTCTTTTCCAAGTATGTTTGCATGACCAATGAAAATTAGCCTTAGCTGTTGTGTCCATTAAGTTAATTTATATCAACTTTAGCAATCATTCCAACTTGATAATGGCCAGGAACATTGCAAGCTACTTCAATGTTTACTGCGTTATCAAATTTCCAGATGATTTCTCCCTTTTGATTTGGTTCAAGCAAAACACTATTGCTGTGTGAATGACCCATGGCTTTATCCATTTTTGCCATTTTTTTCATTTTTTCTTTATCAATGGAATCAGCTAATAAAATTTCATTTTCAACCATTTTAATCATTTCTGGTTGATGTTTCATGTGCATCATCTTATTTGCAATATTAAATTCATGGACAAGCATACCAGCATTTTCAACTTCAAATTTAATTGTTTCACCTGATCTAATTTGAAATGAACTTGGTTCATAATAGTTGTCATACATTACAACTTTAATTGTTCTTGAAACTTCGCTCACTTTACCTTTTGAACCAATTTTCATGTTTTTATCTGCATAAGCAAATGTATTGAAAAATAAAGTAATTAATAAAATCTTAATTAATTTCATACTAAAAAAATAATATTTTAAAATGTTTTAACAATGGGTCAATTTGTACTATTATGTTATTGTACTAAAATGATTTTCAAACAATTATTCGATACAAAATCTTCGACATATACTTATTTAATTTCATCCGGAGAAGGTAGAGAAGCATTGCTTATAGACCCCGTAATAGAAAATGTCAGTGAATATATAAATTTACTAAAGGAATTAGATTTAAAATTAGTAAAAGTAATTGATACTCACATACATGCAGATCATGTAACAGGGGCATCTAAGCTTAAAGATATTACTAAATGTTCTACTATTATGGGCGCCCATACTCCTGCAGATGCGGTTGAAATAAAAGTTAAAGATGATGAATATATTAGTCTAGATAATCTTAAAATTAGAGCGATGTATACTCCTGGACATACCTCGGATAGTTATAGCTTTTTAATGGATAATTATCTTTTTTCAGGTGACACACTACTAATTAACGGGACTGGTCGAACAGACTTTCAAAATGGTAGTTCAAAAGATGCTTATAACTCAATTTTTAATAAACTTTTAAAATTACCTGAGGAAACTCTTTTGTACCCTGCTCATGATTATAAAGGTGAAAAAGTAAGCACAATTGGAAAAGAAAAAAAACAAAATCCGAGATTACAAGTAAGCAGTGTTGATGAATATATTGAAATCATGAACAATCTTGATTTAAAAAAACCTGCTCAGATTGATTACAACGTATCTAAAAATATTAATCTAGGTGTTTAAATTAAATCGAGGACTCTAAAGCTTTATAAATTAGTGCTTTACTAGTTTCACCAAGACTTCGATAAACTTCTTTATTATCTTTAAAAATTAAAAGTGTGGTTTGATATTGTACATTAAAGAAATTAGCAATTTCTTTATTTGTGACATCGAATGAAAAATATTCAATATTTTTAAAATCATTTTTT
The DNA here is from genome assembly GCA_902550055.1 of uncultured Pelagibacteraceae bacterium. Classification (GTDB taxonomy): domain Bacteria; phylum Pseudomonadota; class Alphaproteobacteria; order Pelagibacterales; family Pelagibacteraceae; genus Pelagibacter. Next base: position 83,770 of record CACCXU010000003.1, read on the forward strand.
GCTTTTTGCAAAACTTTCATTTGACTAGCACATGACATGCAATACTTAATCCATGAGCTAACTACTACAACTTTGCCTTCAGATTGTGCTTTATCAAATAATTCTTTATTAAAAGTTGTTTCTTTTTCCATGGCATTGACATTGAATGCAAATAAAAGAATACAAAAAGTTATTATTTTTTTCATAATTGCTTATACAACAAATATTAAAAACCAATAAGAAGCTAATCCTGAAAATATTGTCGCAATTATACTTCTAGAGAAAATACCAATAACCATAGCAATTATTGCAGCTAATATCTTTGGATTATCATCTATTTCAAACAAGCCTTTGTCATTAATAAAAATTGCCGGAAAAATTATTGCAGGAAATATTGCAGATGGCACAAATGACAATATCTCTCTAATTCTATCATTAAACATTTCCTTTTTAATTAAAGCTATCATGGAAAATCTTGTTAGATACGTAATCAGTCCACAATATAAAATTAATGCCCAGTTGCTCATGCTTTTTTATTTTTCGTTGTTAAAATCATTGCAGTGAATAACCCTGCTAAAGCAGCAATTATAACGTAGGCTTTAAAAGGAATATAGTTATATCCAAATGTAGCGACCAATCCTGAAACAATTATTACAATCACATTTATAAATTTTCTAAAATCATTAACTAATAGAGCTAAGAAAGTTAAAGGAACTGCAAAACTTAGACCAAGTTTTTCAGGAATTGCTGCTCCAAGTATAATTCCTAAAAATGTTGTTGATTGCCATATCACCCAACAAGTAGCTCCCCCACCCACTAAGTGAAAATATCTATTATTATCTTTATTTTTTTTTAAATATTCATTTGAAATTGCAAATGCCTGATCAATCAAAAAATATGAAATAATAATTTTCCAGATTAATTTTAAATCTGATAGATGTTCAGATACAACCACGCCATAAAGTAAATGTCTTGAATTAACAGCACCAACAGAACTAATTATTACTAAAGATGAAGCTCCTCCTGAAAACAATTGCAATAACACTATTTGCGAAGCGCCACCAAAAATTATTAAAGACATTGCCATTGTTTCGATTGGTGTAAATCCAATATCAATAGCCAATACGCCAAATATCAAACCAAATGGGACCACTGGTATCATAAGTGGACTTACATCGACAATTCCCTTTAAAAAAACTTTAAAGTTACTTTTCATTTTCTAAAAGGTTTTTATTAGAAGCAAACTATATGATCAATATGAATTGGTCTTTTGATACCAAATTTTTCATCAACTTCATGTTGATGTATATGGTGTGAGTGAACAAATACTGGAATTAAAGTGTTGCTTGGAGCTCTAAGAGTATAAATAAAATTAGTGCCTCTAAATTTTCGATCAACTACCTCAAGTTTTAAATTACTTGTATCATCATGCTCTAAATCTTCTGGCTGAAGTAATAGTTGCACATTGGCACCTTCTGGATACTCTTTTATAAAATTCCCTTCAATAGTACCTAAATCCCAATTTTCTAAAGTATTTTTTCCAGTCACCTTTGCTGGAACTAAAATTCCTCTATTTAAAAAATTGACTACTTCAATAGAATTTGGCAAATGATATACCTTATAAGGATCATCAAATTGTTTCAGTTCTTGATTTAAAATTATTCCGCATTTAGATCCTAAATAAAATGCTTCATAAGAGTCATGTGTAACAATGATTGTTGTGATCTTTAATTTATTTAAAATTTTTTTTAATCTTACTTGGATTTCTTCTTTAAAACTTTGATCTACATTTGATAATGGCTCATCAAGTAACAACAAGTCTGGTTGCATTATCAATGATCTTGCTAATGAGGCTCTTTGGGCTTCACCAGCACTTATTTCATGCGGGTATTTATTCAGAATGTGAAATATATCTAATAAATCTACTATCTCTTTTAAACTAATTTTTTTTTCTTTTTTTTCCTTGTTTCTTTCAGAACCAAGCGAAATATTTTTTTCAATAGTGTAATGTGGGAATAGGCTGTTATCTTGAAAAGCAAGCGAAACATTTCTTTCTTCTGGCTCTAAGTTAATGTTTTCAGAAGATAAAGTTTTTCCATTTAATATGATTGATCCCTTTTTTAATTTTTCTAAACCCGCGATCGTTCTTAAGATTGTAGTTTTTCCAATTCCTGAAGGACCTAAAAGACATATTACGTCACCTTGATTTTCAATTGCAAAAGAAACGTTTTTAACTTTGGTTTTGTTACCTACATTAAAATCAACGTTGTTAACTTCAAAAAAATTTTTAGCCATTATTATCTCTTAAAATATATTTAGATGTAACAATTATGAAGAAAGTTGCAATCAAAATCAAAAATAATGAAGGTACCGCAGCAGCCTCAAGTAAATCTTCTGATGCAGAGATATAAGCTGTTGTTGCAAAAGTTTCAAAATTAAAAGGTCTTAAAATGAGAGTAATTGGTAGTTCTCTTATTATTTCTAAAGAGACTAATATTCCAACAAACAATAAAGAATTTCTCAAAAAAGGAATATGTATATTCATAAAAGTTTTTCTTTTTGAGTAACCAAGTAAATATGAGCTTTCATCAACTGAAATATTAATTTTCTCATAGCCTGATTTAATTCCATTGTATGCAAGTGAATAGAATCTAATAAAGTATACAAGCACTAATCCAAGAATTGATCCTATAAAAACTTTTTTAATAGAAACAAAACCCAAATTTTTAATCACACTATCATCAAACCATGCAATAAAGGTTATGAACGCAACAGCTAAAATTACTCCAGGAATTGCATAACCTGAAATAGATAATGTAGATAAAATATTTAACGTTTTATTTTTATTTACTCTATTTCCATAATTGGAAACTAACCCAAATATTATCAACAGCAGACTTGATAAAATTACTAGATAAAGAGTATTCATTAATAAATCTAAGATTTTTAAATCAAACAAGTTTTCTGGAAATTTAATTGTCCAATACATCATCTGACTAAGTGGAAATAAAAAGCTTAAAAAGAATACTAAAAAACAAAAAGAAAAAGCTAAAAAAGCTTTTTTACCTGAAAGTTGTATTTTTTGTTTTTGTTTAAATCCTGCCTTGGTATTGAAGTGATATTTAGCATTTTTTCTAGATAAATTTTCTAAGATAAAAAGTGCAAAAATAAATAACAATAAAAAGAACGATAATTGATTTGCAAATGCTAAATCGTCAAAGGCAATCCATGAATTATAAATACCCGTTGTTAATGTATTTATTGAAAAGAAATCTACTGCACCAAATTCAGCTAGTGTTTCCATAGCCACCAGCGATAAACCGGCAACTATAGCAGGCCGTGCTGCTGGGAGAATAATTGAATAAAATGCCTTAAACTTTGTAAACCCTAGGTTCTTTCCCAAATCAATTATGTTTTGTGACTGATATAAAAATGACGCTCTAGCTAGAATATAAACGTAGGCATAAAGTGAAAAAGAAATTGATAAAACTACACCTAATAAACCATCAAATTTAGGAATACTTTGATTATAATTACCCTCACCAAATAAATTTTTTAAAATAGTATAGGCGGTTCCATAATTTTCAAAAAAAGCTGTTAAGGAATACGCATAGATATAAGGGGGTACAGCAAAAGATAGAATTAGTGCCCATTTAAAAAAATTACTAAACGGGAAATTAAAAAACGAAACCAAGTAAGCTGATCCTGTCCCAATAAAAAAAGTTAAAATTAAAACACTCACCAATAAGATTAGGGAATTGAAAATATACTCCATTAAAAAAGTATTTTTTAATACTTGATAGTAATTAGAGGTATTCTCAAAAAAACTAGAAAAAACTGTTAAAATTGGAATGATTACAAATAATGAAATTACAAAAGAAGATATATACCAAAAATTTATTCTCATAATTTATAATCCGCCTTATAAACATGAAAGTATTATGTTCAAGGCCTTAGTAAGGAGACAACTTAACTAAGGCGCTTGAACACCCAGAAAAATCAAAAATCAAATACTTTTAGGATATGCGGAACCTCCTCAGTTTTAATTTCTGAAAGCTTTCTGTTATTTACTCTTTTGTTGATTTTTTCACACTCCAAACTGCATGGGGAACATGCTTTGGAAGACTTATTTAAATCAACTTCAGAAATAAATTTCTTTTTTTCTTCCATTGTTTACTTCCAACCAGCGGCTGTCATTACTTCTACTGCAGCAGCTTGATTTTTTCCATAAGAAGCTAATTTAGTTTTCATGTCTTGTTTAAAATCTAATCCTAAATTATTGACTACTAATGGACTTGGTGAAACACCGTCAATCATTGGAAACTCAAAAGTATTATTTGTAAAATGCTCTTGAGACTCTGGAGTTAATAAAAACTCTACAAGTTTAACGGCGTTAGCTTTGTTAGGTGCGCCTTTTACTAAAGCCGCACAACTAACATTCATGTGCGTTCCTCTATCATTTTGATTAGGAAAGAAAGCTTTAACTTTTTTTGCAGCTTCTTGTTGCTCTGCACCTTTTTTACCAGATAACATAAGAGCTAAGTAATAAGTATTAGCTACCGCAATGTCAGCTTCACCTGCTGCGACTGCCATTATTTGTGCTCTATCATTACCTGTTGGTGTTCTTGCCATGTTAGCCACAACTCCTTCAGCCCATGCTGCTGTTGCAGCTTTTCCATTATTTTTAATCAAAGACGCTACAAGAGATTTATTATAAATGTTGCTGGATTTTCTTATTACTAATCTACCTTTCCATTTTGGATCAGCTAGACCTTCATAAGTCATTCCCGATAATTCAGCGCCAGTTACTCTTTCTGGTGAGTAATAGATTATTCTTGCTCTTTTTGCGATTCCAACCCACTTGTTTGTTCTAAAACTTTTTGGAACAGCGTCTTTAATTGCTGCAGATGTTAAACCACCTTGAAGTGCACCTTTTGCATCCATTGCGCCACATCTTCCTGCGTCTGCAGTGATGTATAAGTCAGCAGAAGAGTCTGCACCTTCACTTATGATTCTTTTTTCTAAAGCACCTGATTTTCCGTTTATCAAATTAACTTTAATTCCAGTCATATTTGTAAACTTAGAATAAAGCTCAGAGTCCGCTTTATAATGTCTTGCATTGAAAACATTAACCTCATCAGCAATTGCAAATGATGATGCAATTACTGAAAAGATTAACGTTATAATTGATATCTTCCTCATTTATTCTCCGTTATTTTTAGTTCTTCCGCATGATTTAATGAGAATGAGAACTATTCTCATTGAGAATGATTATCAATCTCAATAGTGTCGCAGTCTATTGAGACTTCCAGTCGCCTATTTTGCTAAATAAGAAATTTCTAAAAGCTGTTACTCTAGCCGTGTTTTTTAGAGATTGAGGATACACAAAGTGTGCTTCCGTGATTGGTCCCTCTGATTTTGGAAGAACTTTGATTATATTTCTTGAATTACTGACAAGATATTCTGGTAATGCAGCTAAACCGACACCAGCCTCTACTGCTAAAAGCAGTCCCATTACGCTATTTACCTTCATAATCGGCTTTCGCTTTTTACCATCATGCATTCCTAATTTTAGCGCCCAATCTGGATTATAAACTGGTGATGGTGCCCCTTTTCCAAAAGATATAAATTTATGTTTATTTAAATCACCCAGGGTCTTAGGCATACCATGTTTCTCCAAGTACTTATTTGAACCATATATAAAGTACTTAAGATCAATCAATTTTTTTTGAATATAATTTAGTTGTTTTGGTCTTCTCATAAAAATACCAATATCAGCTTGTCTGGTACTCAAATCTAGCTCTTTGTCCTCAAAAATAAGCTCTATTTCTACTTCAGGATTTAAACGCATAAATTCTTCAATTCTTGGTGTTAACCAATGTGTACCGAAACTTCTAACTGTTGTAATTATTAATTTGCCAGTAGGTTTATTTTTCTGATCTCCTAGAGACGTTTCAACTTCTTTTAATTTGCTAATTACCTCATGAGCAGTCTTAAAAACATATTCTCCGTTTTCTGTAAGTGTAAGCCCTCTTGCATGTCTTTCAAATAATTGAACTTTTAGATCCTGTTCTAAAGATTGAATTTGTCTACTAATTGCAGATTGACTAAGATTTAAATTAACAGTGGCATTAGTAAAACTTCCTGCCTCCGCTACTGCATGAAAAATCTTAAGTTTATCCCAATCCATTATTTATCTAAATCAACTAAAACCCTTCCAGAAATTTCACCCTTTAATATTTTTGGATAAGTTTCAATTAACTCCTCCAAGCTAACTGTTTGAACCGATTTTTCTATTAAATCAAAGTCAATTAGTTTTGCTGCTTCACCCCAAATAAATTCTCGTCTCTTAATACTGCAGTTAGCAGAATCCATACCCCAAAGTTTTATTCCCCGTAACATAAATGGAATAACATTAGTGTTAAGCTCATTAGTACTAGCATTACCGCAGACTGCAATAATTCCATTGGAATTGGTTTGAACTATTGCATTTGCTAAAATTTTTCCACCGACAGTATCAACCACTCCATCCCATAAACCTTTATCTATTAGCTTAGGATCTTTATCAAATTCACTACGATTAATAACATTTTTAGCACCTAACGATTTTAGATAATCTGCTTTTGAGTCTTTGCCTGAAACAGCTGTTACATTGTATCCCATTTTATTCAGTATCATTACCGCAATACTTCCAACTCCCCCCGATGCTCCAGTAACTAAAACATCATTTACTTTTGCACCAAGTAATATTTCTTCTCTTGCTTTAATTGCAAATGCGGCCATCAAAGAAGTAAAGCCTGCTGTTCCTAAAATCATTGCTTGCTTACTTGTTAGGTCATCCGGTTTCTTAACTAAAAAATCACCATTGACTTTTGCCATTTGCGAGTAACCACCATAAAAGATTTCTCCAACTCTAAACCCAGTTAAAATTACTTGATCGCCTGACTTAAACTTTGAATTTTCACTTTCAACAACAGTTCCTGAAAAATCAATTCCAGGGATGTGAGGAAATTCTTTTACTAATCTTCCACCATTTTTTAAAATCATTCCATCTTTGAAATTAAGGTCTGAATAATCTACTTTGATAGTGACATCACCATGTTTTAAAAAACTTTTATCTACTGATTTTACTTCTCTTGAAAAGTTGTCACCTTCTTGATTTAAAACTAATGCTTTAAATTTATCTGACACTTTTAATCTTTTGTATTGCTAATTAACCTTAAATATCTATTTTGATAACTTAGGTCTTCTTTGAATTGACCTAAATAATAATTTGTAACTGTTGTTGCTTGTTCTTTTTTAATTCCTCTCATCGTCATGCACTGATGGGTTGAGTCTATTGTCACCGCCACTCCTTTGGCATCCAATGCCCCCATTAGTGTATTCGCAATTTGCATAGTTAATCTTTCCTGAGTTTGCAATCTTTTTGAGAAAACCTCAACAACTCTAGCTAATTTACTTAACCCAACAACTCTTTCATTGGGGATATAAGCTACGTGCGCTTTACCAATAATAGGTGCCATGTGATGCTCACAATGACTTTGAACAGAAATATTCTTTTGAATAACCATGTCATCATACCCATCGACATCACCAAATGTTTTATCTAAAACCTGAATAGGATCTTCTTTATAACCTTTGAAATATTCTTTGAATGCTTTAACCACTCTTTTTGGTGTTTCCAATAATCCTTCTCTATTTGGATCTTCACCCATCCAAGCTAATATAGTTTTAAAAGCTTCTTCAGCTTCCTCATCAGAAATCTTTTTAGAATTTTGATTATTATCTATATCTTTAACTAATTTCATGGTGGGTTTTATACCTATAAATGCGTATTTTTAAAATATTTAATATATCTAGATATGTGCTACATAATCACCAAATATGTTCAAAAAAAGAGAAAATGTGCTGGAAATTGAAGAAGGGAATCTACTTTCTCCTAAATTTGATAATGATGGATTAATTCCTGTAATTACAATGTGTTCTCAAACAAAAGAAATTTTAATGCATGGTTATATGAATGTTGAAGCGTTAAAAAAAACTATCGAAACGAAAGAGGCTCATTATTACAGCAGATCAAGAAAAGCTATCTGGCATAAAGGTAAAACAAGTGGTTTTATTCAAAAAGTAACTGAAATCAAAATTGACGATGACCAAGATTCTGTTTGGTTAACTGTTGATATTGGTGATGGCGCTAGCTGTCATGTTGGTTATCGATCTTGTTTTTATAGATCTATTCCACTTGGACCAATTGAAAATGGACGAGAAGTACAGATGAAATTTACGGAAAAAGAAAAAAAATTTGACCCTGAAAAAGTTTATAAGGGCCAACCCAATCCAACTAAAATTTAATATCACCATGAAAGTATTTAATCCTTTTGGTCCTAAGATTGCTATAACTAAAATTCCAAAAAAAATAATAGATAAAATAAATAAAGAAGTGGATTTAATTGTAAATAATAAATCTAGATCAAAAAAAAGTGATTATTCTAAAGAACTTGTTGGTCAAGTAAAACAAGAGATAAGATTATCAAATAAATTTGTGAATAAACATATTCTGAAATTCATTAAATTAAATGTGAAAAAATATATCAAGCAATGTACCAACAAGAATGTAAAAAATATGAATTTAAAAAGTTTTTGGGTAGTAAGGCAATATAAGAATGAATATAACCCTGTTCATTTTCATAATGGCAATATCTCAGGGGTTGGCTATTTAAAGATACCAAAAAATATTACTAAAGGGACAAAAAGACTTAAAACAAACGGGACTATAGATTTTATACATGGTTCAAAATCTTTTTTAAGTAATAGTTTACATAATCACAATCCTAAAGTTGGTGATATGATTATATTTCCAAATTATTTAATGCATACTGCTTATCCTTTTAAAAGAGAGGGTGAGAGAAGATCTTTTTCATTTAATTTAGATATTGATAAAAAAACATTCAACGTTTTCTATGGATAAAATTCAAAAAAATGTTCTTGGAGAAAAATTAGAGGGATGTTCTCTGGATCCGTTAACGGGTTGGTATCGAGATGGCTGTTGTAATACTGATGAAAATGATCATGGTTTACACACAGTTTGTGCAAAAGTTACAACAGAATTTTTAGAATGGTGCAAAGAAGCTGGGAATGATTTAATTACCCCACACCCTGAATTTGGATTTCCCGGCTTAAAAGATGGTGATGGATGGTGTGTTTGTGCTACTTGGTATGCTCGTGCAGTAGAAGCTGGTAAAGGTTGTCCAATATTTTTAAAGAGTACTCATGAAAATACACTTAAAATTTTACCAATCGAAACTTTAAAAAAATTTGCAATAGATCTATCTTAATTACATATTACCATACTTAGGTCCACCACCACCTTCTGGGGTAACCCAAGTAATATTTTGTGATGGCTCTTTAATATCACAAGTTTTACAATGAATACAATTTTGAGAATTAATTACAAACTTTTGGACATTGTTTTCATTTTGAACCTCATAAACTCCAACTGGACAATACCTTTGAGCGGGTTCATCAAATTTTTCTAACGTATAACTAATTGGCAAATTTGGATCTTTCAATTTCAAATGCACCGGTTGATTATCAGCGTGATTTGTCCCTGTTAAATAAACCGAGCTTGTTTTATCAAAAGTGATGATATTATCAGGTTTTGGGTACTCAATTTTAGGCATTTCATTTGCTGGCTTAAGTGTTTCGTGATCAGCATGTTTATGCTTTAAAGTAAAAGGCATTCTGCCTCTGAATAAAATTTGATCTATTCCTGTAAAAATAATACCCAAAATAAGTCCCCAGCTAAAACTTGGTTTGACATTTCTAGCCTTATAAAGCTCATCATAAACCCAGCTATTTTTAAACTTTTCCTCAAAGATCGACAAATCTTTTTTCAATTTAAAATGTTCATCGATAGTTTCGGCGGCTATCATCCCACTTTTCATGGCTGTATGAGAACCTTTTATTTTTGGCATATTAAGTGTGCCTGCATCACATCCAACAAGTAATGCTCCTGGCATAAACATTTTTGGTAAACTTTGAAAACCACCTTCAATTAAAGCTCGTGCTCCATAAGAAATTCTTTTTCCTCCCTCAATAATTTTTCTGATTGCTGGATGAGTTTTAAATCTTTGAAATTCATCAAAAGGAGATAGGTGAGGATTTTTATAATCTAATCCAATGACATAACCTAAGAAAACTTGTTTATTTTCAGCGTGATATATAAAACTTCCACCATAAGTGTTTTTATCTAATGGCCAACCAGCTGTATGCATGACCATCCCCTCTTCATGATTTTTTTCATCTATTTCCCAAATTTCTTTAAAACCAATTCCATATTGTTGAGGATCTTTTCCTTTATCTAATTCAAACTTGTTAATTAATTGTTTACCCAAATGACCTCTACAGCCCTCTGCAAAAACAGTTATTTTACCAATAAGATCAATACCAGGCTCATAACTATCTTTTTTATTTCCTTTTTTATCTAAACCCATATCTTGAGTTGCAACTCCTTTCACAGAGCCATCATCGTTATATAATATTTCGCTTGCTGGAAATCCTGGAAAAATTTCAACACCTAGTGCTTCGGCTTGTTCTGCAAGCCATCGGCACAAGTTTGCAAGGCTTATAATATAATTTTTATGATTTTTTTGAACTGCTGGAAGCAACCAAGTTGGCCAGCTTAATGATTTATTCTTTCCTAAAAATAAAAATTTTTCTTTAGTAACTTTAGTATTGATAGGTGAATTTAATTCTTTCCAACCAGGGATTAATTCATCTAAAGCTCTTGTTTCAAAAACATTCCCACTTAGTATATGTGCACCTATTTCAGATGCTTTCTCTAACAAACAAATATTTAATTCTGAATTAAGTTGCTTTAATCTAATAGCTGTGGCTAGTCCTGATGGACCACCACCTACAATAACTACATCATATTCCATTGTCTCTCTGGACATATTCAATTTTTTACAGATTATATTATTTTTGTATAGTGTTTAATTTGTTCAATTCCTCTAAGAACTGAGGAACTGCTTCAAAAAGGTCAGCTTCAAGTCCATAATCTGCGACACTAAAAATTGGTGCTTCACCATCTTTATTGATCGCAACGATCACTTTACTTTCCTTCATACCAGCTAAATGTTGAATAGCACCTGAGATACCAACAGCGATATACAAATCAGGAACAACAACTTTTCCGGTTTGACCAACCTGGTGATCATTACTTATATATCCTGCATCAACTGCGGCTCTTGAGGCTCCAATAGCTGCATTTAATTTATCAGCTAAAGAAGTAATCAATTTAAAGTTATCACCACTTTGCATTCCTCTTCCACCAGAAACAACAACTCTTGCTGTGCCAAGTTCAGGTCTGTCTGATTTGACTTCTTCTCTTTTGATAAATTTTGTTTTTGCAAATTCTTCACCAGGATCTACTTTTTCTATAGGAGCTGATCCACCTGAGCTTTCACATGGATCAAAAGATGTAGGTCTAATGGTTACACATTTTTTTGTATCCTTGCTTTTAACAGTTGCAAAAGCGTTTCCTGCATAAATTGGTCTTAAAAAGGTATCAGGCGCAATAACTTTGATAATATCACTTATTTGCGATGTATCTAAAGCAGCAGCAATTCTTGGCATTAAATTTTTGCCAAAAGTATTTGCTGAACTGATAATATGTGAATAGTTTTCAGCTAATTTTACAATTACTGGCGCAAAATTTTCAGCAACAAAGTTTTCATAATGAACAGCTTCAACTTGAATGACCTTTTTGATTAATGGTAATTCTGAAAGCGCTTTTGCAGCTTCATCACAATTATATCCAATAATCACTGCATGAACGTCACTATCAATTTGAGAGGCTGCTGTACTTGCATTCAGTGTAAATGGCTTTAACTCTTTATTATTGTGTTCTGCAATTAATAAAACCGACATTATATTACCTTAGCTTCATTTTTTAATTTTTGAACCAACTCTGCAACACTTGAAACTTTTATTCCAGCTTTTCTCTTTGGTGGCTCTTCAACTTTAACTTGCTCTATTCTAGGAGTTATATCTACCCCTAAATCTGACGCATTTAGTTGTTCTATAGGCTTTTTCTTTGCCTTCATTATATTTGGTAATGATGCATACCTTGGTTCGTTTAATCTTAAGTCGCAAGTTACTATTGCTGGAACATTAATTTCAATTGTTTCTAAACCTTCATCTATTTCTCTAGTAACTTCTAATTTACTGTCTTTGATTTCAATTTTAGATGCAAAAGTTGCTTGGGGCCAATTTAAAAGTGCGCTTAACATTTGACCTGTTTGATTACAATCGTCATCGATTGCTTGTTTACCCATAAAAACTAAATCTGGTTTTTCTTTTTCAACAATTTTTTGTAACAATTTTGAAACAGCAAGCGGTTCAATTATACCTTCGGTCTTAACAAGTATTCCTCTATCTGCCCCAACTGCTAAAGCTTTACGAACTGTTTCTTGAGCTTTCTCTTCACCAATACTTACTGCAACAACCTCTGTAGCTTTACCGGCTTCTTTAATTTTTACGGCTTCTTCGATTGCATTATCATCAGGTGGATTAGTAGACATTTTAACATTGTCAGTTACAACACCTGTGTTGTCTTCTTTAACTCTGATTTGGACGTTGTAATCAATTACTCTTTTTACTGCGACTAAAATTTTCATTAAGCTCTCAACAATTTATTTTCAGTGTCATAAGGACTTTCATCTAATATTGTAGCTTCATACATCTTGCCTAAAATATCAACCTTAAGTTTCTCCCCTACATTAGCTAAGTCTGGTTTTACCATTGCAAGTGCTATTGACTTATCTAATCTAAATCCATATTCACCACCTGTAGCTCTTCCGACAACTTTGTCATCTTTATAAATTGGATTATTTCCTAATACATCTGAGTCAGTTGTATTATGAACTTCGAGAGTAACTAATTTATTATCAAAACCTTTTTCTCTCCACTTGTTTAATGCTTCGAGACCTATAAAATTTCCTTTGTTGGGATGTACAAACCTATCTAAGCCAGACTCATATGGTGAATATTCTATTGATAATTCTGTTCCAACTAATTTATAAGATTTTTCAATTCTTAAACTATTCATTGCTCTTATTCCAAAAGGTTTCAATCCTAAATCTTTTCCAGCTTCCATTAATTTATCAAAAATATGATTTTGGTATTCAATTGGATGATGTAATTCCCAACCTAATTCTCCAACAAAGTTTACCCGCATCGCATTGACTGGGGCATAACCAACATTAACATTTTTAGCTGTTAACCATTTAAAGTTTTCATTTGAAAAATCATCTGTTGAAACTTTTTGCATTAATTGTCTTGCTTTTGGTCCAGCTACAACAAGCACCCCTGTACTATTAGTTAAATCTTCAAATATCACTGATCCATCAGTTGGCATCCATTTTTGAATCCAATCGTGATCTAATCTTAAATTTGCACCTGCTGAAACAAGGTAATAGCTGTTTTCGGCCTCTTTCATGATTGTAAATTCTGAATGAACTCCACCTTTGGTATTTAGTGCATGACATAGATTTATTCTGCCAATTTTTTTTGGAAGTTTATTTGCAACTAAATAATCTAAAAATTCCTCAGCTTTAGGACCTTTAATTCGACATTTTGCAAATGCTGTCATATCTAATAGACCAACATTTTCTTTTACATTCTGACACTCTTTCTTAATTGCATCAAACCATTTTGATCTTCTAAATGACCAATCATCTTTTTGCTCCATACCATCTGTTGCAAAAAAATTGGGTCTCTCCCAACCAAACTTTTGACCAAACACAGCACCTAAGTCTTTCATTCTCTCATAACATGGAGACGTTCTTAATGGTCTTGCAGCTGGTCTTTCCTCATCAGGATAATGAACAATAAAAACGTGGCTATAAGCTTCTTCATTTTTTGCTTTTAAATAAGATTTGGTTGCGTAATTTCCGTAACGTCTAGGTTCAACACCAAGCATATCAATTGTTGGTTCTCCATCAACAATCCACTCTGCTAATTGCCAACCTGCACCACCAGCAGCTGTAATACCAAAACTATGCCCCTCATTAATCCAAAAATTTTTCAATCCCCAAGCTGGACCAACTATTGGATTGCCATCAGGCGTATAACAAATTGCTCCATTGTAAACTTTTTTAACTCCCACCTCACCAAAAGCAGGAACTCTGTGAATAGCACCTTCAATATGAGGTGCCAGTCGATCTAAATCTTCTTGAAATAATTCGTATTCAGAGTCTTTTGATGGTCCTTCGACATAACAAGCTGGAGCACCATCTTCATAAGGACCTAAAATTAATCCTCCTGCTTCTTCTCTCATATACCATCTGCTATCACTATCTCTTAAGACACCCATCTCAGGTAATCCTGCTTTTTTTCTTTTTTGAATTTCTGGATGAGGTTCTGTCACGATATATTGATGTTCAACAGGTATTACTGGAATATCTAATCCAACCATTTCACCTGTTTGACGTGCAAAATTTCCTGAGCAAGAAATAACATGCTCACATTCAATTGAACCTTTATCAGTTTCAACTACCCAACCACTTTTTGTTTGTCGGATTGCTGTAACAGCAGTATTTCTATAAATCTCCGCTCCTCTATTTCTTGCACCTGCGGCTAAAGCTTGTGTTAAATCAGCTGGCTGAATGTATCCATCCTCAGGATGTTGAATAGCTCCAATTAAATCATCGGTATGACACAAAGGCCAAATTTCTTTTACTTGTTGTGGTGTTAAAAATTTTACATCAACACCAATTGTTTTAGCAACACCAGCATACTGATGATATTCATCCATTCTGTCTTTGGTACTTGCTAAACGAATATTTGAAACAACACTAAAGCCAACATTTTTCCCAGTCTCTTCCTCTAATGTTTTATAAAGATTAACTGCATACTTATGCAATTGACCAACTGAGTAACTCATATTAAACAGCGGAAGTAATCCTGCTGCATGCCAAGTTGATCCAGAGGTGAGTTCTTTTCTTTCAACTAAAACAACATCCGACCAGCCTTTTTTTGCTAAATGATAAAGAGCACTTACTCCAACGACACCACCACCAACTACAACAACTTTAGTTTTTGATTTCATTAAGCGATTCCTACTAAATTTTCATTCATAACGAAACAAAATTGTCATTTTTAATCATATGGAGCTCCCTAATGGGATTGGGCTGGAGACCATGGTTGTTAGCCAGCAATCTTTTAGTGGACCATCTGTCTCATACTTTTCAACTTGCCAGTTAAACTTATGATAAATTTTATCTTTATCTAAAAGGATCACTTCAAATTGAGCCCAATTTTCACCACTTCCAAGCTTTGTTATGGTGTGACTTAAGTGATTAATCATCATTTGATAAGAATCTCCTTTAATCATTCTTTTAAATTTATCTAAAGGTCCAGTAACTTTTTTATTGTTAGGATGGGCAAAGTTCCAAGTCTGCTCTATGCCACTATCCTTATAAATAAGGTCATTATTTTGAAGTCCTGATAATTGAATTTCTATAACTCTATCAGGTTTGATGTCGCTATTGGGTTTTAGTAATTCTGCCTTTGCTATTGTTATAAAAATAAAAAAAATAAAAAGAGTTTTTGATATTACTTGAATTTTTCTTATCATTTTCTAAAAAATTTTGATTTTAGTCTTGTAGAACAGGAAAGGCTTGACGTATTTTTAAAAAATGTTTTTGATATTCCATTTTGGTACATCTGTCCTCAATATATTCAATGTTGTTTTTAATAACTAATTTCTTTGCTTGTTCATTTTTAATTCCGAGCTGTAACCACAAAACTTTTGCTTTAATATTAACTGCATCTTTTGCAATATCTAAAGCTTCTTTTGAAGGTCTAAATACATTTACTATATCAACTTTATCTTTAATATCGGTAATTTTACCACACACGTCTTCTCCTAAAATTTTTTGACCTTCAGCTTTAGGATTTACCGGGTAAACTTTAAAACCATATTTCTGCATATATTTCATTACAATAGTTGATGCTTTTGTAGGATCATTGCTGACCCCAACCATTGCAATCTTTTTATATTTTGAAAGGATTTCTTTAATATCGTTCATTGTTTATTTTGGATTTTTTGCTTACAAAACTCTTTAGCTTCTTCAACTGTCATTGGGGTGTCTAACTTTTTACTTCCAGCAATACATGCTTCAATTGCTTTATTTTGATTATGGCCTCTAAAGTTATAAATAATGATTATTCCAATTATTAAAAAAAAAATAAGTAAAATATTTTTTTTCATTATCTATTTTTCCATTTTGGCTTTCTTTTTTCCAAAAAAGCTGAAATCCCTTCTTTGGCATCCAAAGCCATCATATTTACTGTCATCATTTTGCTGGTATGAGCATACGCTTTTCTAAGAGGCATCTCTAATTGTTTATAAAATGTTCGTTTACCAATTTTAATTGTTAAATTTGATTTAGATGCAATCTTTTTTGCAATTTTTAAAACCTCGTTATTTAATTTAGATTTTGAAAAACAATCATTTATTAAACCAATTTCTTTTGCAAAATTTGCTTTGATTGGCTCGCCTGTAAGCAACATTTTCATCATTGGTTTTTTATTAATTTTTCTACTTACAGCAACCATTGGCGTACTACAAAATAATCCAATATTTACTCCAGGAGTTGCAAATAATGCATCTTTAGTACTATAGGCTAAATCACAACTAGCAACTAACTGACAACCAGCTGCATAGGCTGCACCATGCACTTTAGCAATGACTGGCTTATTACCTTCAACTATTTGAAGCATTAACTTAGAACACAGATTAAATAATTTTTGATATTTGTTTCTTACCTTTAAACTTTTTACTTCTTTAAGGTTATGACCTGCACTAAAACCTTTTCCAGCACCTTCTATAATGATTACTTTTGTTTTTTTGTCTTGATCAAGTTTTTTTAGAACTTTAATTAGATCATTTAATGTTTTAAAAGATAATGAATTATATGTTTTAGGATCATTAATTTGAACTATAGATATACCACCAGATAAGTTCTTCACTAATATATTCATCAAAAATTCTATTTGAGTTTGCCTTCTTCTCTCATTTTGGCTCTTATCTTCGTTGCCGATATTTTTTGTATTTCTTCTGACAACACTATCTCTTCAATTTTGTAACCAACACCTCTACCATAACAAATATTTGTAATATTAGGGACTAATATAATTTTAAAACGACCTTCAAACTCTGGATTAAGTCTATCTTCTATATTTTTTTTAACTGTATTAAAATCGAAAGGATTATCATCTACTCCTTGTACATCTCTTATTTGAATACAAACTTGTCCGGTTTTTTTGATAATTTCTTTAAATAAGGTGTAATGACCATCGTGAAATGGCTGCCATCTTCCTAACATTTGAGCTGTTGGCTTTTTATTATCCCATTGATAAGTCATTTAATTATGTCTTTATATATTTTTGGTGCCCAATTTTTAGCATCTTGTGTAGTAACATGAAAGTTATACTTGTTCGGTTTGACAAACATCTTATTAGTATCATCAAACCTACCCTCTTTAATAGTATCAACCCAAATAACATAATCTGAGGGAAATAAGCTTCTGGCCTGTGGTGTTGGACAGATAAAATCTGCAACAACATAGTGATTATCTTTTCGAAGTTTTAAAGCAAAATCAGCCATTCTTTTAGCCTGTCTTTTTCTTCCTTCCTCAGAGAAATCCCAATCATTTGCCTCTTTTCTTACTTCATCCGCGTTAAGTCTTTTAGCATTTAATAATGGTGCAAGTTCATTAGCTAAAGTTGTTTTTCCAGAGCCTGGTAGACCCATTATTAATATAATTTTCATTAATTTATTTTGTTTGATTATAAGGCATTAAATAGATTGAGATTATATTACACGATTAATTTCTTTGACAGCATTTTCAAAAAATATAATCATCATTAGATGAATTTTTCTTTAGAAATTGGGCCTCAGACAGATCTGGATACTGTTCCAGCTGTAAAAGATATTTATATCACCATGCTACCTGGAGGAGATTATAAAGAAACAGCTCAACAAGCGGTTGAGTTAGTAAAAAAGGGTTTCAATCCAGTTCCTCATTTTCCAGCTCGATCTATGCAGGATGAAAAACAGCTAAAAGATTATGTTTCGAGATGTAAAGATGGTGGCGTGAAACAAGTTTTAGTTATAGGAGGAGGAAGAGAGCCAATGGGAAAATTTGATAGCTCTTTTCAACTTTTGGAGACTGGTTATTTTGAGAAGATGACGATAGGAATTGCTGGACACCCAGAGGGGAGTCCTGATATATCCGATTCAAATTTAGAAAAAGCTATGAAAGATAAAAAGCCTTACGCTGATTATATTGTAACTCAATGGTTACTAGATCCTCAGCCAATTATAGACTTTATTTCTAAACAAAGCGTACCAGTGCATGTGGGAATTACTGGGCCTCTAAAAATATCTAGCTTAATAAAATTTGCTAATATAGTTGGTGCAAAAAATTCCCTAAATTTTCTTAAATCTAATTTTAGTAAGGCGTTAGATTTATTAAAACCTAAAGACCCTAATGATTTAATTGGGAAAATTAAATCTCATACTGATTTTTTCCACATTTATACATTCGGCGGCTTGAAGGAAACTAACAAGTGGTTGAAGGAGAATAGTTATGTCTAAAGAGTTTGACTATACTAATTTAAAGCATGTTACTTCTGTAGATCAATCAGATCGAAAAGTACCATATAACTTAAGACAAAGTGGACCAACAAAAGTTGAAATGTTAATTTCAACAAGAGTAAGAAAATCACCTTATTGGCATTTATCTATGCAAGCAGGTTGTTGGAGAGCGACAGTTTACAATCGTATTTATCATCCAAGAGGTTATGTAAAACCAGAAGATGGTGGTGCAATGGTTGAATATGATGCAATTGTTAATCATGTAACTATGTGGAATGTTGCAGTCGAAAGACAAATTCAAGTTAAGGGTCCAGATGCAGAAAAATTTGTTGATTATGTAATCACAAGAGATGCAACAAAAATTTCACCAATGAGAGCACGATACGTAATTTTATGTAACGCTTATGGTGGGGTTTTAAATGATCCAATTCTTTTAAGAATTTCTAAAGATGAGTTTTGGTTTTCATTATCAGACTCTGATATTGGTATGTATTTACAAGGTGTTAATGCAGACGGAAGATTTAATTGCACCATTCAAGAAATCGATGCATGTCCTGTTCAAATACAAGGTCCAAAATCAAAAGCTTTGATGAAAGATTTGTTAGGTGATCAAGTTGATTTAGAAAATATGCCATTTTATGGTTTAGCTGAAGTTAAAGTTGCTGGACGAAGTTGTGTGATTTCTCAATCAGGATTTTCTGGAGAAGCTGGTTATGAGATATATTTAAGAGATGCAACTTTATATGCTGATGAAATGTGGAATGCTGTGCTTGAAGCTGGAAAAAAACACCAGCTTATGGTTATTGCACCTGCTCACCACAGAAGAATCCAAGCTGGTATTTTGTCTTGGGGGCAAGATATGGATATGCAACATAACCCTTATCAATGTAACTTAGGCTATCAGGTCTCGTTATCAGGAAAGGGTGAATGGAACAAAACTTCTGATTATGTTGGCAAAGCTGCACTTGAAAAAATGGGCAAAGAAATTAAGGATGGTAAGAAACCATATGCACTTCAATTGGTTGGGTTGGAGTTAGGTGGAAAACCTATTGATGATTATGCGCCAGATTTTTGGTTAATATCAAATGAAAGTGGTGGAGACCCAGTTGGTTTCATTACTTCACCATGGTGGCATCCTGAAAAGAAAACAAACATTGCTATGGGATATGTTCCTTTTGATGGGACATTAAATGTAAATGGATTTCCAAAAGGTAAGGTTGGAACAAAATACAAAGTTCATTTACCTGAAAAATACTCTGATACTCCAGGTAAACCTGTAGATGCAGTTATTGTTGATATTCCATTTAAAGAATCTTTCAACGCTAATACAAGAGAAGTTTCAAAAGGTTAATCTGATTTTGGGGGAGTTTACTCCCCCACTATCTAAAATGACAAAAGGTTTCTTAATAGTAATTTGCATTCTTATAGCTATTGCTTTAATAATATTCCCATTAATCGTCTCTTACAAAGAGCAAAAAAATAAAAAAAAATAAATGTTCGGTGAATTTTTAGGTATTATTTTAAAATCTATCAAACTAGATAAATCACTTTATTCTGATAGTAAAAATTTTGGCGAAGCCTCAGTTTATTTTGCAGGTATCATTATGATTTTAGATGGCATAGCTGGTGCGGTTGCTGCAAACACAGTTTTTAAAACAGCTGTTGCGATGTCAGGTGTAACTGCAATATTAACATGGTTTGTATGGGCAATATTAATATTTGTTATCGGGGTTAAACTATTTCCTGATAAAAATAGTAAAGTTCCATTTAAAAAAGTATTAACAGCAGTTGGTTTTGCTCATGCACCTGGTCTGTTAAGATTTTTTGCTGTGACACCAGAGTTAATGATACCTATAATTTTTCTTACGCAATTTTGGATTTTTGCTGGATTAATTATCTCGACGCGGCAAGTTCTTAATCTTAAATCAAATTTAAAATCATTTGGAATTGTCTTTATGTCGTTTTTGATAATTGTCTTTTTATCTATTTCATTTGTAATAAGTCGAATGAACACCTTACCAATTAATCATATTTAGATTGGAAAAATTGTCTTAGAAACTCTGCAAGACTTACAAATTTTAAAACCAGTTAGAATCAAGTTTTGAGTTACACTCTCGTGTTGTTCTTTACACTCATCACAAACATCATCTAAATCCCTTAGATTTTTTTCTATTTCTTTGTCTTCAATCATTATCGGTCAAACCAGCTCCCGCTGCACCCTCTTTTAAACTATCAGTTTCCTCTACAAATGTATCCTCTGCAAGTTTGTAGAGATTTTTCCAATCTTGATCTGAAAAGTTATCTTCATTGTTTAAAAAACTTATTTCTACTTTTTTTGCTAACTTTGGCATTTCTTTATCCCATATATTAGAAGAGATACTCACATTAAAATTCAATAAAAATTTACAATCATCAAATGAAATTAATAATTTTTTTCCAATTATTTCTGAAGCTCTACTTAAAAAAGATAAAAGCAGCAATGGATAAGCAAGATTTTCAACTGAACACTTTTTTAAAGTCTCAATATTTTTTACTTGGTCAATAAAATTAACACCTAACATAATTGGACAAAAAGATGATCCATCTGATTTGTTAATCTTATCGATTAGTTTTATCTCTTTGAAATTTTCTTTTTTTTTATTTTGATAATATTGATTAAGATGCTTGATCGCTGGAAAACCAAATAATTCAGAGAATCTTATAGATTTACCAACTTCCTCTGCTATACCCCATGAATAACCAGCACCTCGACTTGCTCTCTTAGCTGTAGTTTCTATTTCACTTAAAGATTTCATAAAAATGATTGAAATTAATAGTTACAAACATAATTAATTAAAGTAGACAGTATGGTATCTTGTTTAGCTTTAATCCACTCTGAATGTTCATTACCAAAGTAAGATACCTCACCTTTACCCATGGGTAATTTATAATAAAAGTCCTTCAGGTATTTTATTCTAGTTTTTTTGCAATCTACCTCATGATGAATAATACTAGATTTTTCTCCATACTTATTAAAATCTGAATATTCATGTAATTTTATAAAGAAAACTTTATCTTTTTTTTTATTTATTGATTTTTTATCAACATAAAAAATATTTCCATTCTCTGTTTTTAAAACTTTCAACCATTGAAAATCAGATGCCAAAGCTTTTTTAGGTAATATCAGAAATAAACAAAAAAATAATTTTATAAGAATTAAAAGTTTTTTATCCATCCTAAAGGTTGTACACCCATTGCTCATCATAATCTTTTAACTCATTTGGGAGTGGCGCACCTTGAAACATACATATTCTCAACCACTTGTCAGATCTTGGATCAAATTTTAAAGCTCCAAAAAAAGATAACTTTAACCTCAACATATCAATTGGAACTAAATTTTCTCCAATAGTATTATCTTGTATTTCTGAATATGGAAATTTCTCAATAATAAAGGCTCTTCTAACAACATGTCTTAAATCAGAATTATCAATTAAAAATTGATTAATTTTTAAATTATTTTTTAAAGAGGACAATCTCTCATACAATTTTTTTATATCTCTAGCTATTGCCAAAGGTTGCTCTAAATCTGCACCATTTTCCTCAAAACGATTAGCTAATCTTGGTTCTTCTTTATTTTTTGAAATAAACCAAAATTTCTGATTGCTCTCTTCTACATTAAAATTAATTTTTAAAATGTCCGAATATTTATTTTCTAAAATCTTTTTCAAATCTCCAACAGTACGTTCAGTTGGAATATTAAAGTATTTTTCTTCCTCAGAGCTCATTTGCCCAACCAATGGCTGAACTATATCACCAAATGGCTCCATCATTATTGAGACAACGTATTCTATGCACTCCTCACAAGTTTCTTTCTCGAGCCAAAGATAAATTTCATTAAAAGAATAATCTTTTTGAAAATCAAATTCATTTTCTAAAAAATTTATAAATTTTTTGATATCTTTTAGTAAAAGTTTAATTTTTTTGAGTTGATATTTGCTCTCTGTATTCCAACTAGTTATATTTTTAAGAGAACTTTTCACACAATCTTTAAATAAATCTCTATCTTGTGTTTTAACAATTTTAATTTCTCTAATCTTTTTAAGTGCAATTTCTCTACTGAGTATCCAATTATTTAATAAAGTTGGATGATTGACAATAAATGGAGCCATTCCTAATCCAGTAGAATTTCCTATACCCAAATTTCTACAAATTTTAGGATCTAGTTTAACAGCTGAATTAGGATTTTTATTTTTTGCAACATGATTAACTTGATCAAACGTAAATTGTCTAACTAAATAAACTAACATCATCTCTAATCTGAATGGTCCGTTAATTTCCTCTCTATTCTTAATTCTAAATCGATCTGCTAAACCAAACTTACCTGATCCATAAACTGCAGTCGTTCTGTATAAATATCCAACTTTTTCAAGTAGTTCTAAATCAGGTTGGTTTCCATTACTTAAACTTTCAACAACATGATCAAATACCCTAACAGATTTATTTGCTCTAGATAATGTTAGCTCTTTGTAAGACAACCTGCCGACTTCCTGTTTTGGAACCTCATTTCTTAATCTGTCAATATCTTCTTTTAAAGGTACTCCATCATGTAATGTAAAAGCTGCATCCCACTTAGTTGCTATTACTCTATCCGATCTTTCATCATCATTAATTTTATTCGCATAACAGATTAAAGAATAAACCCTGTCTTTTTTTTTAAATGAGTATACTGCTGTGCCATAACCCTCTTGGTCTAAATCAAACAAATCTCTACTATATTGCCAATCTTTAAATTCGCTTAAAAAACTTCGTAAAAAAGATAATCTTGATTGATGAAAAGAACCAAGTCTTGATAACTTCATTATGATGTTTGGATCTCTTAATTCTATGTTCATATTTAGATAGTTTTATAAAAGTTATACCAATTGTTACCTAGTATTCCATTAGTCTCAGTCTCAGAAAAACCAACCTTTTTTAAACCTGCTTCTAAGTTTTTAAAACCTCTTGCATCCTCAAACCAATTAGGTTGTTTAGGAAATCCTGGTTTATTTTTAGAGCCTTCTCCATAATTTTTATTTTTTGACCATGTTCCGTTTCTCATCCATTCAACAACCTCATCTGGTTGATTTAAACAAAGATCTGATCCTATACCAATATTATTAATATCCATTATTTCTGCTGTTTTCGCCACCATTTCACAAAAACTTTCTAAAGAGCAATTTGTATTATCCTTAAGATGATGCGGGTATAAAGATAAACCTAATATTCCTCCACTTTCACTTAAAGTTTTTAGTAACTCAGAAGACTTATTTCTTTTTGCTGCGTGCCAAAAAGACGGGTTTGCATGAGTGATTGCTATTGGTTTTTCACTAAACTCAATTGCATCAAAAGTACTTTTTTCTGCTGAATGGGACATATCCACCACAATACCCACTCTATTCATTTCTCGGATAACTTCCCGTCCAAAATTAGTTACCCCACTATCATTCTTTTCATAACAGCCTGTCGCTAACAATGATTGATTGTTGTAAGTGAGTTGCATAAATCTACATCCAAGACTATGAACTTTTTCAACTAAATTAATATCATCTTCTATTGGAGAGCAATTTTGAAAACCAAAAAAAATTGCAGTTTTATTCTCATTATTTGCTTTTTCAATATCTTTGAAACTTTGACCTAAAAAAATTAAATCTGAATTTTCTTTTAATAAAATTTGCCACTTTTTAATTTCATTTTGAAGTTCGTCAAAGTCTTCATGATAGACTATTGTAACATGAACTGCATCTAGACCAGCCTCACGATTAATCTCAAAAACTTTTCTTGACCATTTACAATATTGAAGGTTATCGATTTTAAATTTCATTTTGCTTAATTTTGGTTAACCATACCAAGTTGTTTTTTAAATACTATTTATTTTATTGAAATTTTAATCTAATTTTGAAATAAATATTCTGCAAATAAATCATGAAAAAGAATAAAAATCTCAAAGTTGCAATCGTCATGGGAAGCCAATCAGACTTCAAAACTATGAAATTATCAGCAAATATACTAAAAAAAATGGGTATTCGATTTGAAACTAAAATTATATCTGCCCACCGCACTCCAAAAAGAATGTATGAATTTGCAGAGAGCGCATCAAGAAATAATATTGGAGTAATCATTGCTGGTGCTGGTGGATCAGCGCATTTACCTGGTATGATTTCAGCTATAACCTCAATTCCAGTTTTAGGTGTTCCAGTTGAAAGTAAAAAGCTTAAAGGACTTGATAGTTTATTATCAATAGCACAAATGCCGAAAGGTATACCTGTTGGAACTCTTGCAATCGGAGAGGATGGTGCCATCAATGCTGCTTTATTGGCTGCAGCTATAATTGCAAACAGCAATTCTGTTGTAAAAAAGAAATTAAATAATTGGCGTTCATCACAAACTAGATCAGTAAAAAAAAATCCAAAATAAAAGATGTCAGTAAAAAATTTGGGTATAATTGGTGGTGGTCAACTAGGAAGCCTATTAGCTGTCGCGGCTCAGAAGTTAAATATCAATACAATAATCTATTGTGACGATGTTGATGCTCCAGCACAAAATTTTTGTAACAAATTTATTCATGGCAAATACGATGACAAAATCAAAATGCAAGAGTTCATTAATGAAATTGATGTAATTACTTATGAATTTGAAAATATACCCTATGAAACTTTAAATGAAATGAACAAGGTAAAACCAGTTTTACCAAAACCATCGGTAAATAGATTAATTCAACATCGAATTGCAGAAAAAGATTTTGTAAATAAACTCAATATTAGAACTACTAGATACGCATCGATAGAAAGTAAATCCGATATGGAGCCATTGGGAGATTTCTTACCTGGAATTTTAAAAACAACTACAATGGGTTATGATGGTAAAGGCCAATACCCAATTAAGAAAATTGAAGACATCAATAACCTGAATATTGATTTTTCAAAAGGTTTTATACTGGAAAAATTAGTAAAACTTAAAAAAGAGATATCAGTCATTATTACCAGATTTGGGAACAATAGTTATGAAATATATGAGCCGATAGAAAATACTCATGAAGATCAGATATTAAAACACTCAATAATACCAGCTCAAATCAATAAAAAAATATTTGATGAATCCAAAGATTGGTCAATCCGGATCGCAGAAGAATTGAAATATATAGGAAC
This sequence comes from uncultured Pelagibacteraceae bacterium, assembly GCA_902550055.1. Taxonomy (GTDB): domain Bacteria; phylum Pseudomonadota; class Alphaproteobacteria; order Pelagibacterales; family Pelagibacteraceae; genus Pelagibacter. The sequence goes on from CACCXU010000003.1 coordinate 109,579, forward strand.
GCTTTGTGTTGAATTTTTTATTGATAGAAATGAAAATCTTTATGTTAATGAAATAGCGCCTCGGGTTCACAATTCTGGCCATCTAACAATAAATGCTTTTAATATTAGTCAATTTGAAAATCATGTGAGAGCAGTCTGTTCGCTAGAAAAAATTCCACTCAAGAAAATATCTAATGCAAAAATGGTAAACCTAATAGGAAATCAAATCAAACCATATAGAGAAAATTTTAAATTAAATGAAAATGAATTTTTCTTTGATTATCAAAAAAAAGAGATAAAAGATAAAAGAAAAATGGGCCACATAACAACTTTAATATAAATGCTTAAATCTATTGAGGGAAATTTTGATAACCCAGAGGTCAATAAACTTCTGATAAAACATTTTATAGAACTAAGAGCTGCGTCTCCCGAAGGCAGTGCACATGTTCTAGATATTCCAGGGTTAAAAATTTCATCAATCAAATTCTGGAGCCTTTGGGAAAATGATAAAATATTTGGTTGCGGGGCATTAAAGTTCTTAGACAAAGATCATGGTGAATTTAAATCAATTAGAATACATGATGATTTTAGAAATCAAGGTAATGGTATTAAAGTCATCAAATATCTCATTGATGAAGCTAAGAAATTAAAAATTAAAAGAATTAGTTTAGAGACTGGTGCTGGAAAATTTTTTGATCCAGCGAGAAAATTATTTAAAAAATGTGATTTTATACCTTGCAAACCCTTTGCCCATTATAAGGAAGATGTTAATTCTATCTATTTAACTAAGCTAATTGAACACGAATGATAAAAAAAAGTCTAATTGTGCACTAAATTTGTTGACAAAACCCTAATATTTATAAACAAAGCCATCATTACTTAATTATAAGTAATAAATTAATATAACAATAAGTAAGAAGAAAAAATATGAGTCTACAAGGAAAAGTAAAATGGTTCAATCCAACTAAAGGTTTTGGTTTTATTGAACGTGACGACAAAGAAAAAGATGTGTTTGTACATGTTTCAGCTGTAAGAGATGCTGGTATGAACGGTTTAGATGAGGGTCAAGCTTTGACTTTCGATGTTGAAGATGGTCCTAAAGGTCCTTCAGCAGTTAACTTAAAAACTGCATAATTTTCACATAAATTAATTGGCTATAAATTTAATTAATTTTTCAATTAAGAATTAATTTATTTTTATAGCCAATGAACTATTCTACAACGAAATTTAAAAATAATTTATGATTGGCATTTTAGGTGGAATGGGTACCCAGGCAGGTTTAGATTTTTGTAATAAGCTGGCAATTTTATATAGAGGTAAGATCGATCAAGATTACCCTTTATTTATGCTTTATAACAAATCAAATATTCCTGGTAGACCTGAGTCGATTGGTATCCATACCGGTAAGCTATCAAACAAAATAAGCAATAAAAAGACTAAGCAAAAATATTTATCTGTTTTAAAAAGTTTAATTTATGGTTGTAATCTTTTAAAAAAAAGTAATTGTAAATTTATAGTCATACCCTGTAACACAGCTCATTATTGGTATGATGACTTAAAAAAACGAATTAACTTACCGATAGTAAATATGCCTAAGGAAGTTTTTTTTCATGCTAAAAAAAAATGTAGAAAAAATTCCTCAATTGGTTTGCTTGCTACAGAAGGAACTTTAAAAACAGGTGTTTATAATAAGTTTTTTGATAAAGAGTATAATCTAGTGTTTCCAAATAATTCTATTCAAAGTAAATCAGTAAACAAAGCTATCAGGCTTGTAAAAATGGGAAAAGTGAAATTAGCGAGCAAAACTATTAAACCAGCAATTAATTATTTAGTCAAAAAAAAATGTAAAAAAATTATTCTTGGTTGCACAGAGCTCCCTATTGCTATTTTTGCCTATAAACCATTTAAGACAATTAAATCATCAAAAATATTTTTAGACCCAAATTTGATTTTAGCTAACGCTGCTATGAAGAAATATCAAAATAGATAATGCCATCTAAAGAAAAGCCTTATGTGTTACTAGTTGCGGAAGCAATTTACTCAAAAGTTTGTGAGATTAAAAAAAAAAATCCTGAGCTAACAACAATCAACGCAATTGAAAACTTTATTGGAACAACAACCTACAATGATATAAGTAGTGGAAAATTCCATGATGAATTAATTGAAAAGGTATCAAAAAAAAAGGTGCCTGAAGAAACTCTAAGATTACTTCATATTCAAAAAGATTTATCAGTTAAGCAGCTAATTCAATATCCTGAATTATATTATGCAAAGAGCCATTATCCTCTTGAAATTTCTCAAAGAGCTTTCGATCATTTGTGGAGAATGTGTGAAAGTTATGAATTATGGTGTAAAGAGACAAAACAAAACAAATTAATAATACTTAATATTGTAGATTAAATAATTTATAAGACCTGGAATGGTCAGAATATTTCCACTTATATTTGTTTTACTTTGGTCTTCTGCCTTTATCACAACAAAACCAATTATTGACAATAGCGATCCTTTTGCAGCACTAGCCTTCAGATTTTTTTTTGTCGCTGTGGGTTTTTTATTGTTTTCAATTTACCTTAAACAATCAATATTGATTAAAAAAAGATATCTGATTGAGTCAATGTTCAGTGGTATCTTGTTTCATGGTTTATATCTAGGAGGAGTTTTTTATTCAATTTCAATTGGGATGCCAACTAGTTTAGCTGCTCTAATCGTAACACTTCAACCAATTTTAACAAATATTTTGAGCGGACCACTTTTAAATGAAAGAGTCACGTCACAGCAATGGGTAGGAGTTTTATTGGGTTTTGTTGGCGCTTCTTTAGTACTAGGCATAGATGTTGGTTCTGGTATTCCTCTACTAGGTTTGATTGCAACTTTAATTGCATTGTTATCTATAACTTTTTCTACCATTTGGCAGAAAAAATTGAGCAATAACTTACCATTATCTGTTAGTAATTTTTATCAAGCATTGGGTGGTTGTTTATTTCATGTGTTAATAATTATTTTTTTTATAGAGCCCTACATCTATTTTACAAAAACATTTATTATAGCAATGAGTCATCAAATTTTTCTTGTTTCCTTCGGTGCATTTACAATACTGATGTTTTTAATAAAAAAAAATTCAGCTAGTAAAACAGTTTCTGTTTTTTTTCTAATACCAGCAACCTCTGCTATTATGGCATGGCTTTTTTTAAATGAAACTTTAACGAATATAGATGTTATTGGTTTTTTAATAGCTTCAGTTGGTGTTTATATTGCAACAAGAAATTAATAACTAATTACTTTGATAACCAAATTCTAATGAGCTATCTGTTATTGAATGATGCAAAGACTCTCCAAAGCTTCTTAATCCAAAAATTCTTACTTTTTTTGGATTGTTAGAAATAAAATCAATTGTAATTGATATTCCGTTATAAATCGAATTAGTACAATCACCTTCATTAAATGTATCAATATTTATAGGGCATCCCTTTTTTAAAACTTCATTTACAAGATCACCTTGAATTTCAATTATTGTTCTTGAATGCGATAAATCAGTAATTGCAAAATTACTTTCATCAAATTGTTTTCCATCTTTTAAAAATAAATCTATCTTAGAAGATATAACTATCCAATTCTTTGGTCCCATCCATAAAATTCTAGTTTCCGAATTAGAAGAGGATTTTAAAGTAGATGGTAATTCTAGACTATCAATTTTTATATTTGAGATATCTAGAGTTGAATTTTTATATTGAACTATTTGGAATATTAAAACATTCTTCAATTCTGAAATCTTTAATAAGTCTTTTTCATTTTTATTTTCAATATCACCAAATTTTCCATTTTGATGTACATTATTTAAAGAAGAAATTTGCTTCACGATCTTACTCTCTTTCCTTCATGGTCTACATAATGTGAGGACATTACCTCCACTTCAATAGAAGTATTTTTGAGTGGAGAGACCGCGAAAAGCTTTTTTCCTATCATATTTTTTCCATCTTTTAATATTGCAAGAGAAAAAGGATTATTGTTCTCCACACTCCAACAAGATGAAGAAACATGACCAAGTTTAGGATTTGGAAGTTTTGCATTTTTATTTTCTACTAAATGAGATCCCTCTGGAATACTTGATTTCCTGTCTAATGGGACTAAACCAACAATTTTTTGTCTATCAGCTTTATTAAATGCTTCTTTAGCTAAAGATCTCTTTCCAATAAAATCTTTTTTCTTTGATACTAAACCTTCTAACGAAACATCATAAGGTATAGTTCTTCCATCTAGTTCTGGTCCAGCTACATGACCCATTTCTATTCTAAGTGTTGACAATGCTTCCGTCCCATAAGGTTGAATATTAAATTCCTCACCAATTTCAATTATTTTTTCCCACATAAATAATCCAAAATCAGACTCAACATTTATTTCGTAAGCAAGCTCACCTGAAAAAGAAATTCTAAAAATTCTTGCTTTGATACCAAATAAGTCTCCCTCTATATATCCCATAAAAGGAAGTGCCTCATTGCTAACATTAATTTTAGGGAAAAGCTTTGCTAACAAATCTCTTGATTTAGGTCCTGCAATCGCCGCACCAGCCCATTGTTCAGTTGTTGACACCACATTTACATTTAATTCTGGCCAAACAATTTGCAGGTAATATTCCAAATGCGATAATACGTTTGCAGCTTGTGCAGTAGTGGTTGTCATATGATAATGATTTTCTGAAATTCTGGTTGTTGTCCCATCATCCATCACAATTCCATCTTCCCTAAGCATTACTCCATATCGTGCTTTACCTACTGGAAGTTTTAACCATGCGTTTGTGTAAACTCTATTTAAAAACTCTGCAGCGTCTGGACCTTTAATATCAATTTTCCCTAAAGTTGTTACATCACAAACACCCACGTGATCTCTAACATTTTTTGCCTCTCTCTTTGATGCCTCAAATAAATTTTCATTTTCTCTTTTGTAGTATCTTGGTCTTTTCCAAGCACCAGCATCTACCCAGACAGCATTATTTTTTTCATGCCAATGGTGCATTGGTGTTTTTCTTGTAGGCATATATTCTTTGCCTATCTCCCTTCCAACTATTGTACCGATGGTAACTGGTGTAAAAGGCGGTCTAAAAGTAGTGTGACCTACTTGAGGAACAATTTTTTTTTCAACATTTGCAACTAATTGTAATCCATTTAAATTACTAGTCCTTCCTTGATCCGTTGCCATTCCTAGTGTTGTGTATCTCTTAACATGTTCGATTGATCTATAACCCTCTCTTAAAGCAACCTCTATATCAGAAACTGCTACGTCATTTTGGAAATCTACAAATCGTTTATAATTTTTACCTTTAGGGAGTGGAGAACACCAAAATTTATCATGAGCACTATATTTTCGTTCATTCGTATTAGGAATTTGTATTTTTTCATCTTTTTTTGTTATGCTTTTAGAAACTTCTGACCCAGTATTAAAACTGTTTTTTAAGGTATCTTGTAATGTAAATGTTCCATTAGCAGCACCTAAAGAATGTTCATTTTGTTTTGATTTGTCAGGTACAAAAGCATCTATCGTGTCGTTAAATTTCAGCTTATTACCTGATTGAGATGCTAAATGGACAGTTGGTGTCCAAAATCCAGATACACAAATAGAATCACAATCTATTTGTTCTGTATTTTCAAAATCTATTTTATCTTTATTTAATTTCCCAATTGTTGCTGATTTTACTTTTTTATATCCATGAGCAACTATCACTGCATAAGAAAACTTTATCTTTATATCTAGATCTTTAGCTTCATTAATTAACTCAGAGTTTTGATCTTCTCTAGTATCTAAAACTATTGGATTAACACCATTCTTTTTAAACTCAATAGCTGTTTCATAGCCGCTATCGTTGTTAGTGAAAATAATTGGTTTTTTACCAATTAGAACACCATAAACTTTCATATATTCTTTTGCAGCAGCTGAGAGAAAAACTCCCGGTGTATCATTATTTCCAAAAACGATTGGTCTTTCAATAGATCCTGTTGATAGCAATACTTCTTTTGCTCTTATATACCAAAGTCTTTGTCTCGGTGCGTACTTAGGTTTTTTTTCTAAATGATCTCCTGTTCTTTCAAACATTACCATCATATTATGATCATAGTATCCAAAAACTTGAGATCTATTTTTAACAATAACATTAGGCATCTCTTTTAATTCAGATATAATTTTTTCTGACCAATCTTTCCCAGATAAATTATCTATCGTAACGTCATCTGTTAAAAGCGTCCCTCCATATCTAGGTTTATCCTCTGCTAATATTACTTTTGCTCCGTTTTTGGCAGCTGCATAAGCACTTGCTAAACCAGCGGGTCCAGAGCCAGTAACTAATAAATCACAATATTCATATTTATGCTCATATCTCTCTTTATCTTTTTCTAGAGAAGCAATTCCTAATCCTGCTGCTTTTCGAATAAAAGGCTCATACACTCTGTACCAAAAACTTTTAGGCCACATAAAAGTTTTGTAATAAAAACCAGCAGGAAAAAAACGATTTAAGAAATTATTTATTGCACCAATATCAAAATTTACTGATGGCCAACAATTTTGACTAGTTGCTGATAAATTGTTTACTAGTTCTATTTCAGTTGCGTTAATATTTGGTTCTGAGCAACCGTTAATCTTAACTTGCATTTTTGCATTTGGTTCATCAACTCCTGCACCAAAAAACCCTCTTGGACGATGATATTTAAAGCTTCGTCCAATTAAATGTATGCCATTGGCAAGTAGTGCTGATGCCAGCGTATCACCCTCATAACCGATATATTTTTTTCCATTAAATTTAAATTCAATAGGTTTATCTCTATTGATTAAGCCACCAGTATTTAATCTAAAATTTTGTGACATCAAAATTCTTCTTCTGGTTTAAAAGTTCTAAAAATTTCGTGAGTAGTTGTATCTCTCTCAACTTTAAACCATTGTCTGCATCCAGCAATATGATGCCACAATTCAATATGTTTTCCTCTCGGACTTTTTCTTAGATAAACAAAATTATCCCATTCTTCATCGCTTATTTCTTGATTAAGCTTTGGTCTGGTAATTGTTCCGTCACCTCCGTAGGCAAATTCTTTTTGAGACCTGTCCCCACAATAAGGACACTTAATATTTAACATTTATGAAATCCAAGTTTTTGTTCCAAGGCCCTTCTCATCTAACAAGTAACCTTTAGAAAATCTATTTAGACTAAATCCCTCATTTAATTCATGAACTCTATCTTGTGCGATTGTATGTGCAAATGTCCAACCAGAAGATGGAACCGATTTGAAGCCTCCATAACACCAACCACAATTTAAATATAATCCATCGATATGAGTTTTATCAATAATTGGTGAACCATCCATTGACATATCCATAATCCCTCCCCAAGTCCTTAACATTTTCAATCGACTTAAGAATGGAAATAAAGCAACACCTCCTGTTAAGACATGTTGTATCGTTGGAAGATTACCTTTTTGTGCATAACTATTATATCCATCAAGGTCTCCACCCATGACCATCTCACCTTTATCTGATTGACTAATATAAAAATGTCCAGCACCAAAGGTTACCACTCCATCTAAAACTGGTTTCACTGGCTCAGAAACACAAGCTTGTAATAAATGAGTTTCTATAGGAAGTGTCATATTAAGTTTTTCTGCTAAAACATTTGTGCTGCCGGCTACACACAATCCAATTTTTTTTGATTTAATATCTCCTCTGGATGTTCTCAAACCTGTTATTTTTCCTGCCTCAATATCAAATCCTGTTACTTCACAATTTTGAATTATATCGACACCCATTGAGTCAGCTTGTCTGGCATAACCCCATGCGACCGCATCATGTCTAGCAGTACCAGCACTTGGTTGTGCTAAGCCTCCAAAAATTGGATACCTAACATCTTCAGAAAAATCAGCCATAGGTATAATCTTTTTAACTTCTTCCCTATTGAGTAAAACAGCATCAATTCCATTTAATCTCATAGAGTTTCCTCTACGAGCATAAGCATTCATTTGTGCATCTGAATGAGCTAAATTTATTATGCCTCTTGGTGAAAACATGACATTAAAATTTAATTCCTGACTCATGTTTCTCCACAAGTTCATTCCAAATTCATTGAACCTAGCATTATCATCATACATAAAATTTGATCTGATAATTGTGGTGTTTCTTCCTATATTTCCTCCACCAATCCATCCTTTTTCAATAACAGCCACATTAGTTATTTGATGCTCTTTAGCTAAATAGTAGGCAGTAGCTAACCCGTGGCCACCCCCACCAATAATTACAACATCGTATTCTTTTTTAGGTGTAGGATCTTTCCATGCCAAATCCCATTTTTCATGATTAGAAAAAGCATTCTTGATTAGGCTAAATACTGAATATTTTTGCATGATTAAATTTTATAATAATGAATATAAATAGTTCCTATTTTTTTTATATATAATTTTTAGATATTTCCAAAGCTCTTAAAAAGAGATACTAATCGAGCAGTTTTTGTATATTTAAAGAATTTTATGAGTGAAATAAAATCAGACATTCAAATTGCAAGAGAAGCTAAAATGCAACCAATCAAAGACATTTTAGCAAAAATAAATGTTCCTGATGAAAGTTCTGCCTTCAGCCCCATGGGGCGTCACATCGCAAAAATAAATTTAGAATACCTTGATAGTCTCAAGAGTAAAAAAGAGGGAAAATTAATTTTAGTGACTGCCATAACTCCTACTCCAGCAGGAGAAGGAAAGACCACAACCTCTGTAGGTCTAAATGATGGTCTTAATAAAATCGGAAAAAAATCTATCGTCTGTTTAAGAGAACCAAGTTTAGGTCCATCTTTTGGAATGAAAGGTGGAGCTGCTGGTGGTGGCTATGCTCAAGTTGTTCCTATGGAACAAATTAATCTTCATTTCACAGGTGACTTTCATGCAATTACATCTGCACATAATCTTTTATCTGCATTGATAGACAATCATATCTATTGGGGAAATAAACTTAATATAGATGTAAGAAGAATTGTTTGGAAAAGAGTTTTAGATATGAATGATAGAGCGTTAAGATCAATTAATATTAATCTTGGTGGTGTCGCTAATGGATTCCCAAGGGAAGATGGTTTTGATATTACAGTTGCTTCAGAAATAATGGCTATCTTTTGCTTGGCTAATAATTTGGAAGATTTAGAAAATAGAATTGGAAATATTACTGTTGCTTACACAAGAGAGAAAAAACCAATATATGCTAAAGATTTAAAAGCACAGGGACCTATGACTGTTTTGTTGAAAGAAGCTATAAGACCAAACATAACTCAAACATTAGAAAATAATCCTGCAATAATTCATGGCGGACCATTTGCTAATATTGCACATGGTTGTAATTCTGTGATTGCGACCAAAGCTGGACTTAAATTAGCTGACTATGTAGTAACTGAAGCTGGGTTTGGTGCAGATCTTGGTGCTGAAAAATTTCTAGATATTAAATGTAGAAAATCCAATTTAAAACCAAGTTGTGTGGTTATCGTTGCTACAATTAGAGCATTAAAAATGCATGGTGGTGTAGCCAAAGATGATCTTAAAAATGAAAACGTTGAAGCACTAAAAAAAGGTTTGGTCAACCTTGAAAGGCATGTTGAAAATGTAAAAAAATTTGGTCTTCCTGTAGCGATAGCTGTAAATCATTTTATAAAAGATACTGACGATGAGGTAAAAGCTTTAGTTGATTTTTGTAATAATTTAGGAATAAAGGCAAGTCTTTGTACCCACTGGGCAAATGGAGGAGAAGGTACAAAAGAATTAGCCTCACATGTTGCTGATTTATGTGAAAAAAATGAAAATAAATTTAAATTTTTATACGAAAGTAAGACACCATTGTTTAAAAAAATTGAAACAATAGCAAAAGAAATTTACAGAGCCGATGAAGTTATTGCTGATACAAAAATTAGAGATCAACTTAAAAATTTTGAAGAAGCAGGTTATGGAGAATTACCAATTTGTGTAGCTAAAACTCAGTACAGTTTTTCAACTGATCCTAATCTCAAAGGTGCACCTACAGGTCACTCATTACCAATTAGAGAAATAAGGCTTTCGTCAGGAGCTGAATTTATAGTTGTTGTCTGTGGAGCAATAATGACAATGCCTGGATTACCAAGGGTACCAGCAGCAGACTCTATTAAACTTAATAAAAAAGGTGAAATCGAAGGGTTATTTTAATTTAATTCGTTAAGCCAATTTTTAAGCTCTAACATTCTCTTTTCTTTATCTGAAACTGAAATTTCTTTTTTGATAAAAGCAATGTGTTTTTCAACTTCTGCATCATCTTTAAATACTTTTCTACTTTCAATTAACCTTTCTTTTCTGAACTCAATAAGATTAATCATTTTTTCATAAGTTATTTCTGGATGATATTGTAGTCCCCAAATTTTTGTCTTATTAACCTCAAAATATAAACCTTGAACTTTATTAATCTTATTTGAGGCTAAACAAATTCCTTTATCAGGTATTTTTACCACCTCATCAAAATTGAATGCTGGGGAATTAAATTTTTTATCTTTATTTTTATAAAGAGGATGTTTTATTCCATTTTTGTTTATCTCTATTTCATTTGCTATACCAATATGTGAGTTATCAGCCTTTTTGACTTGGCCACCTGCTGCTGTGACTGCTACTTGCATGCCCCAACAAATTGCCAAAATTTTCCCTACTTTATTTTGACAATTTTTCATGAATTCAATTTGCCTTCTAATTTCTGGAGTATCATTATAAATATTTAAACTACTTCCACCCCAAATAAGACCATCATACTGCTCGAGTTGATTTGATATTAATTGAATATTTTGATCTGAAGAGGGGTTAACAACATCAAATGAAAGATCATCAGTAAAATGGCTTAAGCTGTCCTTTAAGCTTTCTGTATGTGTTTGAATACCATTTTCTGAAAAGCTCTCATTTTCTTCTCTTAAGTTTCCCTCTACAATTAATATTTTTTTCATTCAAACAATTCTCCTGAAATGCTATGCTGATACATCAGTTTAAGATCCTCTTGATTGATTTTTTTTGGATTACCACTAGTAGATGGATCTTCTAAAGCCATTAGAGATAATTTATTTAAATCTATTTTGGAACAATCCATAATTTCAGATAGTTTATGCGGGATTGCCAAATCTTTTCTTAAATTCAAAATCCACGATAAAAAACTTTCAAAATTTTTATCTAAATCCAAATAATCGCAAATTGAGATAATTTTTTTTTCTATAGTAGATTTATTAAAAGTTAATACATACGGCATAAAAATTGCATTACTCAATCCATGATGAATATTATATTGAGCATTAAGAGGATGGCTCAATGAATGAATTGCACCTAATCCCTTTTGAAAAGCTGTTGAACCCATTGACGAAGCTGCCAAAAGATTTTGTCTAGCCTCAATATTTTTTCCATCTTGGTATGCAACAACAAGTGAATTTTTAATAAGTTTCATTCCCTCCAAAGCAATACCATCTGCCATAGGATGAAAGCTTGGTGCACAATATGCCTCAAGATTGTGAGCTAAGGCATCCATCCCTGTTGCAGCAGTTAACCTTGGAGAAAGCTCAATAGTCAATTTTGGGTCAAGAATAACAATTGAAGGTAAAATTTTTGGATGAAATATAATTTTTTTAACACCCGTTTTTTTATTGATGATTGCAGATGCTCGACCAGTTTCAGATCCTGTTCCTGCAGTAGTTGGAATTGCAATTATTGGAAAAATATTTTTATCATTAGCTCTTTTCCAATAATCTCCAACATCCTCAAAATCCCAAATAGGTCTACTCTGGCCTGACATAAAAGCTATGGCTTTCCCAACATCAATTGCACTTCCTCCGCCAATCGTAATTACACCATCACAATCATTCTGTTTAAATTCTTTCACACCCTCGTCAACATTCTCCCCAAATGGA
>CACCXU010000004.1:0-55187 GCA_902550055.1 uncultured Pelagibacteraceae bacterium
ATGATTCGTGTTACAGTTGTATTAAAATATTGGTCTTTAAATGTCTAATTTACTTAAATATAAAAGTATATTTATTTCTGATGTTCATTTAGGTACCAAGGGTTGTCAGGCGAAAAAACTTTTAGAGTTTTTTAAAAACTCAAGATCCGAAAATCTTTATCTTGTAGGGGACATTATAGATATCTGGGAAATGCAAAAAAGTTTTTTTTGGCCTCAAGAACATAATGATGTAATCCAAAAAATTTTAAGAAAAGCTAGACATGGTACCAAAGTTTTCTACATAATGGGTAATCATGATGAAATGTTAAGAAAATTTATTCCAATGCATTTTGGTGACATCCATATGGTTAATAGAGTTATTCATGAAACAAATGCAGGAAAAAAATATGTTGTTGTTCATGGTGATGCTTGGGATGGTGTTATGAAACATGCTAAATGGTTATCTAAACTTGGATCAATAACCTATAATTTACTATTAAAATTAAATGTAATAATTAATTTTTTTAGAAGATTGAGAGGAAAAGAATATTGGTCTCTTGCAAAATTTTTAAAGTATAAAGTCAAAAATGCAGTTAAATATATTGGTGAATATGAAAAAACACTTTCAGATTATGCAAAAAGAAAAAAATTTGATGGAATTATTTGTGGCCACATCCATCATGCTGAGGATAGAGATTTTAATGGGGTCAATTATTTAAATTGTGGAGACTGGGTAGAATCTTGCACTGCATTAGCCGAAAATTACGATGGTAGCTTTGAAATATTATATTGGGATAAAATAAGAGAACAATATTTAGACACTCAAGAAATAATTAAACCTATTAAAAATGAAGACTTAAAAAAAGCTTCGTAATTAATGAAAATTTTAATCGCAACAGATGCATATTTTCCACAAGTAAATGGTGTTGTAAGAACCTTGCATGAAACAGGTAAAATTTTAAAAGAACAAGGTCATAGAATAGAATATATCACACCAGAATTATTTTTAACTTTTCCGATGCCAAAATATAATGAAATTAGAATATCTATTAATGTTTGGCCAAGAGTTGGTAGCTTAATAAAGAAAATAAAACCTGATGCAATTCATATAGCTACTGAAGGTCCTATAGGGACTATGGCAAGAAGATATTGTTTGAAGAATAAACTAAAGTTTACCACAAGTTTTCATACAAGATTTGATAAATATCTTAAGCTTTACTTTCCTATTATACCTGCAAAATGGGCTGAAAAATTCTTAGCAAACTTTCATAACAAGGCTGAGAGAATCTTAGTAACAACAGAATCTATGAGAAAAGAATTAATCGATATAGGTATAGATAATAATAAAATGATTACTTGGACAAGAGGAGGCAATCATGGAGCTTTTAAGAGTCCGAAAAAAATTGATTTACCACATAAAAGACCGATTTGGATTTATGTTGGAAGAGTTGCAGTTGAAAAAAACATAAGAGCTTTTTTAGAATGTGATTTAGAGGGTACAAAAATGATAATAGGAAAGGGACCTGATTTAAAAAAATTAAAAAAAGAATTTCCTAAAGATATTTTTTTAGGAGAAAAAACAAACGGTGAATTAGCGTCTCATTTTGCATCTTCCGATGTTTTTGTATTTCCAAGTAAAACTGATACATTTGGAATTGTAGTTTGTGAGTCTTTAAATTGCGGAACACCTGTAGCTGCTTATCCTGTTCCAGGTCCTAAAGATATATTTGAGGGTTCCAAAATAAATTGTTTAGATAATGATCTTAAAGTTTCAGCTCATAAAGCTTTGAAAGTTAATAGAAATGATTGTCTTGAATTTGCAAAAAAATTCACTTGGGAAGAAACAGCAAAAATATTTTTTAACAATATTTCACCAAATCATTAGTTAATTTTTCCTTAATTTATTTGCATTAAAAAGTGTAATGATGCAAAATTAAGCCGTCTAAATTTATGGAATATTTCATCATTCTACTTATAGTTGTTATAATTTATCTCCTCTATTTACTTAATCAAAAAAAAAACAAATCAATAAATACTGCTACAATAATTAATAAAAGAGAGGAAAAAACCAAAAGAGTAATTATTGATGAACTTGAGGATCAGTTTTTTGCATTAAATAAATTTAACATAATTAAATATGCTAATCCAAGTGCATTAAAAAGATTTGGAAGTAATTTAATTGATAAAAACATATCCTCTGTAATTCGAAAACCAGAATTAATAGATAATATTGAAAAAGCTATCTTAGAAAATAAAACCAAAAATATTGATGTTGAAATAGACCTGCCATCATATCAGTTTTATAAAATTTATATTATTCCTGGTCCAACTCATTTATTTACTGAACCAGATTCTGTTGTGTTATTTTTAAAAGATTTTACTGAAATTACAAAAGCACAAAAATTTAAAACTGATTTTGTAGCAAATGTAAGCCATGAATTAAGAACACCTTTAATGGCAATCAAAGGATCACTAGAAACAATTGAGGGCCCAGCGTCTGATGATGAAAAGGCTAAAAAAAAATTTATGAAAATAATGACTGATCAATCAAATAGAATGGAAAATTTAATTAATGATCTTTTAATACTAACAAGAATTGAATTAGAGGAACACATAAGGCCAAACTCTTTAGTTGATATAAATGATCTTTTCAAAACAATCATCAGTAATTTTGAGATTGTTTTAAAAAGAAAGAAATTAAATATTAATTTATCTCTCGCCAATCCAACAGTTGTTATTGGAGATGAAAAAAAATTACAAACTGTTTTTTCTAATCTTTTAGATAATGCAATTAAGTATTCAAAGGAAAATAAGTCTATTTTTATATCAAGCAAAATTAGCGATGGTAAATTGTTAGAAAAAAATTTTATGATCAGTATTAAAGACGAAGGTGTTGGCATTCCTCAAAGATATATTTCTAGAATTACAGAAAGATTTTTTAGGGTAGATCTTGAACAAAGTAACAAGGTTGGTGGAACCGGTTTAGGATTAGCTATTGTTAAACATATAGTTACTCAACATCGTGGACACTATGAGATTCTAAGTGAGGAAAACCAAGGAACTGAAATTCAAATTTATTTACCAGCGAAAACTTAAATTTAAAAAATATTATATTGTAATAGTTTTAGAAGGTTTTTTTTAACAATTCTTTACTTGATTAATGTTAATCTTTTAATTAATTTTTTTATATGGTTAAAATATTCAAAAATATTTTGATTTTTGCTTTTTTATTAAACTCTATAACAACAAGTGTTTTTTCTAAAGATATCACAACATTATTAAGAAATCAGCAACTTACAGTTTTTGATATTGGAATTTTTAGATTAGAGGCAGATTTGAAAACTTCATATCCTTCTATTAAAGATCATTTAGAAGTTACTGAAGCTGAATTTTATACAGACGTAGTTACCTCGTATTCTAAAAATTCAATTGATTTAATTGTTTCTGTTCCTATGAATAGAAATCTCAAGAAGGAAAATTATTTTTCAGATTCTTTTAGATGTAGGAATATTTTTAATTCTGTAAGAGATTTTTTATTGAGGAATGAAAATTTGAGTAATTATAGATATACTATGGCTACAAGCTATTTAACCTCTATATTTTCAACCCCAAGTTCATGGCCAAGCTGGAGATATGATGAAGAAATTAGAGAGGAATTAGTAAACTTAGTAAAACTAGAAATAACTTTACGTCCAACCAAAGAACTAGCTCTTAATGAACAGGTAAACCCTGTTTCATGTATTGGTGGCTTAGAAACTGATATTGATCAAATAATTATATCAAAAAAATACAACTAAAAAGTTACCTTTTTAATAAAAGTGTAACAATTCTGTAATATTAAAGATTCAATAAATTTATACGAGTCAATCATCTTTTAATTAATAAATAACGAAAGGATTAAAGATAATGAAAAAACTAACTATAGTAATTGCTTCTTTAGTTGCACTTTCAATTGCAACTGTTGCTCAAGCAAGAGATCAAATTAAGATAGTTGGTTCTTCTACAGTATTCCCTTATGCAACAGTTGTTGCTGAAAGATTTGGTGGTTCAGGATTTAAAACTCCTGTAATCGAGTCTACTGGTACTGGTGGTGGAGCTAAACTATTCTGTGCTGGTGTAGGTGAACAACATCCAGATATTACAAATGCATCAAGAGCTATGAAAGATAAAGAAAAAGCTCTATGTAAGAAAAATGGTGTTAATGATATCGTTGAGATCGTAATTGGTAACGATGGTATTACATTAGCTTACAGCAAAGATGCAAAACCAGTAAACTTTACTAAAGAACAATTATATTTAGCACTTGCTGCTCATACAGTTGTTGATGGTAAATTAGTTCCAAATATTTATAAAACTTGGGACCAAATTGACCCTAGCTTACCAAAACAAAAAATTTCAGTGATGATCCCACCAGGAACATCAGGAACTAGAGATGCTTGGAATTCTTTAGTAATGAAAAAAGGTATGACTAAAGAAGCTAAAGCTCTTTATAAAGCTGGTTTTGAAGCTGGAAATAAAAAATACAAAAAACCTCAAAAACTTTACAGAGAAGATGGTGCTGCTATTGAAGTTGGAGAAAACGATAGTTTAATCATCCAAAAGTTAACTCAAGATAAAGAAATGTTTGGTTTCTTTGGTTTCAGTTATTTCTTAGCTGCAAAAGATAAATTGCAAGCAGCAAGTATTGATGGTGGACAACCGTCATTAAAGTCTATTCAAGACTACAGTTATGCTGTTGCTAGACCTTTATTCTTCTACGTGAAAAAAGCGCACGTTGGAGTAATTCCAGGCTTACATGAGTTTGTGAAAGAATTCACAACTAAGAAAGCTATTGGAAAAGGTGGTTACTTAGCAGACATTGGTTTAGTGCCATTAGACTCTAAGTTGTATAAAACAACTAGAACTAATGCTACGAAGCTAGTTGCTATGGGTAATTAATTATTCCTCAGTTAACAAATGATTAAAAAGGGGGTCTTTTTAGACCCCTTTTTTTTAAAAAAAGAGTAAAGTCCTCACTTAAGGAGATTCTGTGAACTTAATATTATTTACATTTATTGTTCTTCTAGGTTTCACAAGCTATTATTTTGGACGCAAAAAAGCATATACAATTCAATCTACAAAAAAAAGATTAACCGCATTACCACAATTTTATGGTTATTATCTTGCAATCTGGTGTGCAATACCAGCCTTTATAATTTTTTCATTATGGGCAATTTTTGAGCCCACAATTGTAAAACTATTAATCTTAAGTGATTATTCAAATCAAGGTTATCTTGATGATGAATTAAATTTATTATACGAAAAATCAAAAGCATTGTCTCGAGGGCAATTCACTGGAGAAATTACACCTTTTATTGAAGCTTCAGCTGAAAAATATTTAAGTCTTCGATCAATAGCTCAAAGTTCAAAAGTTGTTATAGTATTATCTGCAATTATTGCCTCTGTTGCTTATGCGTATAAAAGAATTTCATCTAATTCTAGAACAAGAGAACCAGTTGAAAAATTTTTGAACGCAGTTTTATTTACAGCTTCTTTAGCTGCAATATTAACTACTGTTGGAATAGTTTTCTCACTTATATTTCAAACTATAGATTTTTTTAAAGTAATTCCATTATTTGATTTTGTCTTTGGAACTCACTGGTATCCAGCAAAAGCTTTTGTTAGAGATTCTTCTGAGGCTTTAGATCCGACAATGTATTCAGATACTTTTGGAGCAGTCCCTATTTTTGCAGGTACTTTTTTTATTGCATTTATTGCTATGTGCGTTGCTATCCCAATTGGATTAATGAGTGGAATTTATTTAGCTGAATATGCATCAACTAAAGTTAGACAATATGCAAAACCATTAATTGAAATTTTAGCTGGTATACCAACAGTTGTTTATGGTTTTTTTGCTGCCCTAACTGTTGGACCATTTTTGAAAGAATTAGGAACTTCAATGGGTCTTGAAGTTTCAGCTGAAAGTGCTTTAGCAGCAGGAGGGGTAATGGGTATTATGATTATACCATTTATTTCAAGTTTAAGTGACGATGTAATTACAAGTGTGCCTCAAAGTTTAAGAGATGGAAGTTACGCTATGGGAGCAACTAAATCAGAAACAATTAAGAGAGTTATTTTTCCCGCGGCATTGCCGGGGATAGTTGGATCTATTTTACTTGGTGTTTCAAGAGCTATTGGAGAAACAATGATAGTTGTTATGGCCTCTGGTTTAGCTGCTAATTTAACTTTAAATCCTTTAGAGTCTACTTCAACGATTACAGCTCAAATTGTAGTTATTCTAATTGGTGACCAAGCTTTTGGCGACCCAAAAACGCAAGCTGCTTTTGCTTTAGGTATGTCATTATTTTTAGTAACACTTTGTTTAAATATTGTGGCCTTGAGAGTAGTTAAAAAATATAGAGAAAAATATGAATAAAAATAAAGAACAATTATTAAATAAAAGATATAAAGCTGAACAGCGATTTCGCTTATACGGTCTGAGTGCAATTTTTATGGCACTTTTATTTTTAACAATCTTTATTTTTAAAATTTTTTCAACTGGCTATTCAGCTTTTCAAAAAACATGGCTTATTGTTCCAGTAACTTTCGATGCTGAATTAATGATGTTAGACCAAAATCCTTCTAAAGAAGATTTACAGGACGCTGATTATTACGATATAGCATTAAAATCAATGGCTGATTTAGATCCAAACGCCAATGAAGATCAAGAAAATGAATTGAAGAGAATGGTGTCTTATTTTTTTGAAAAAGAAATTAAAAATGAACTTTTAAATGACCCTAATTTGATAGGAAAAACAAAGGAAGTTTATCTAACTGCTTCAGATGATTTAGACCAAGTCTTTAAAGGAAATTATCCAAGAGATTTACCTGAAGACCAAAGAAGAGTAAGCGATTATCAATTAAAAATTTTTGATCAACTTGTTGCAAATGGTAAGGTTGAAAGTAAATTTAATATAAGTTTTTTTACAAATGCTGACTCTAGAGAAGCTGAGCTAGCTGGAATAGCAAGTTCATTTATGGGCTCAATTTTTTCTATACTTGTTTGTTTAATGATAGCTTTCCCTGTTGCGGTTCTAGCTGCAATCTATCTTGAAGAATTTGCCCCTAAAAATAGATTTACTGATTTTATTGAAGTTAATATAAACAACTTAGCAGCGGTTCCATCTATAGTTTTTGGTCTATTAGGGTTAGGAGTTTTATTGGCTATATTTCAATTACCAAGGTCTACCCCATTAGTTGGAGGTATCACTTTGTCCTTAATGACCCTACCAACAATAATTATAGCTGCTAGAGCATCTTTAAAAGCAGTTCCACCAAGTATAAGAGAGGCAGCACTTGCTATGGGAGCAAGTCGAATGCAAACCACAATGCACCATACAGTTCCTCTTTCTATGCCTGGCACGTTATCAGGAACAATAATTGGTTTAGCTCAAGCTTTAGGAGAAACTGCACCCTTAATTTTAATTGGAATGGTTGCTTTTGTTAACACGATACCTGGATCACCCATGGATCCTGCTGCAAGCTTACCAGTTCAAATTTATATTTGGGCTGAAAGTGCTGAAAGGGGATTTGTAGAAAAAGTTTCGGCATGTATAATGGTCTTACTTGGCTTTTTAATAATAATGAATTTATTTGCCCAAATAATAAGACATAAGTTTGAGAAAAAATGGAGTTAAAATGATAAAGATTAAAGCAAAAGATGTTGATGTTTTTTATGGAAAAAAACAAGCGCTCTTTAATATAAGTTTAGATATTGAGGAAAATCAAGTAACGGCATTAATTGGTCCATCTGGTTGTGGTAAATCAACTTTCCTAAGATGTCTTAATAGAATGAATGATGTAATTGATATCTGTAGTGTTAAAGGAGAAATTTTAATTAATGATTTTAATATCAATGATAAAAGTTGTGATGTCGTAAGACTAAGAGAAAAAATTGGTATGGTTTTTCAAAAACCCAATCCTTTCCCAAAAACTTTATATGAAAATGTATCTTACGGTCCAACAATTCATGGTATGGCTCAATCAAAACAAGAAATGGATGAAATTGTTGAAACTAGTTTGAAAAAGGCTGCATTATGGGAAGAGGTAAAAGATAGGTTGCATGAACCTGGAACTGGATTATCTGGAGGACAACAGCAAAGACTTTGTATTGCTAGAGCGATTTCTGTAAGACCTGAAGTTATATTAATGGATGAACCTTGTTCAGCATTAGATCCAATAGCAACAGCACAAATTGAAGAATTGATTGATGAGTTAAAAAAAGAGCACACAATAATAATTGTAACTCATTCTATGGCTCAAGCAGCACGTGTTTCTCAAAATACAGGTTTTTTTCATTTAGGACAATTGATTGAACATGGATCTACTGATAAAATATTTAAGAATCCTGATAATAAAAAAACTCAAGATTATATAACAGGGAGGTTTGGATAATGTCTGAAGCACCACATACAGTCAAATCTTACGAAGAAGAACTAAAAAATCTTAATGCTAATATAATTAAAATGGGAAGTGCATGTGAAGATTCTTTAGGTAAAGCAATTCAAGCCATTACAACAAGAGATAACAATATTGCAGAAGCTGTTATTCAAGAAGATGAAAAAATAGATAAATATGAGACTTTAATTGAACAGCAAGTTGTTAATTTAATTGCTTTAAGACAACCTATGGCAATTGATTTAAGAGAGACAGTAACCGCTTTGAAAATGTCTTCAGATTTAGAAAGAATAGGTGATTTAGCAAAAAATATATCCAAGAGAACACTTTTGCTTAACGAAAATCTTCCAAAGAACTTGGTAGACTCATTGAATAGAGTATCTACCAATGTTCAAAAACAATTAAAATCAACATTAGATGCTTATCTAGAAAGATCTGCGCCAATGGCAGTAAATGTTTGGGAAGGTGATGAGCAAATAGATGATCTAACAAATCTTTGTATGCAAGAAGTTATAAAATATCTTAAAGAAAATGAAAAAAATTTAGAAGATGGAACCCATTTATTGTTTGTAACTAAAAACATAGAGCGTATTGGTGATCATACTACAAATGTTGCAGAACAAGTTTATTATTTAGTTAAAGGCGAATATTTAGAAGGTGATAGACCCAAGGGAACAGAGCCAATTGTAACCGGAGAAAAATGATTTATGTCAGCTCATGTTTTCATAGCTGAAGATGAAGCATCAATTGTTAGTTTGTTAAAGTACAATCTTGAAAAAGAAGGTTATAAAGTCAGTCATTCAGAAAATGGAGAAGATGCTCTTAAACAAATAAAATTTAAACAGCCAGATTTAATATTAATGGATTGGATGTTACCAGAATTATCTGGTGTTGAAATTTGTAAAAACTTAAAAAAAGATAATAAGTTTAATGATATTCCTGTCATTATGTTAACTGCAAAAGGGGAGGAAGAAGACAAATTAAAAGCATTTGATACAGGTGCAGATGATTATGTAACTAAACCTTTTAGTCAAAAAGAATTGAATGCTAGAATTAAATCTTTATTGAGAAGATCTAAACCTCAATCATCATCAGACATTGTAGAATTTACTGATTTAAAAATAGATCGGATTACAAAAAGAGTTTATAGAAAAGATAAAGAAATTACTTTGGGTCCAACTGAATTTAAACTCTTAGATTTTTTTATCAAAAATCCAAAAAGAGTTTATTCAAGAGAACAACTCTTAAACAATGTTTGGGGAGAAAATATATATGTTGAGTCTAGAACAGTTGATGTTCATATTAGAAGATTAAGACAAGCAATTAACATACAAAATACAAAACCTTTAATTAGAACAGTAAGATCAGCTGGTTATTCTTTAGAATCTTGAAGATCTTTGGGTCTTATAAATTTTTTTAATACTCCCTTTTTCTCAACTTCATTCCAGGATTTAATATCAAACTCAATTTTTGCAAATGCTGCTGTTGGGAATTTATAATTCATTAGTTTAAAATTATTCGTATTATGATTTTTTGTAAGATTTCGTACTAAATTTTTCACTGATGGTTCATGGTTTATAATCAAAATTGATTTATATTCACTGGATATTTCTTTAATTTTTTTTACAATTGCATTCTCATCAACTAAATATAAATCTTTTGAAAAATTAACTTTTTTTGGCTTATTAATTTTCTTGGATAAAATTTGAAAAGTTTTTTTTGTTCTTTTTGATGATGAAATTAATGCATAATCAAATTCAAATTTTTTTTTAACAAAAAATTCACAAATCATTTTTGCATTTTTCTTGCCTCTTTTAGTAAGTGGTCTATCAAAATCATTAATACTTAAATCATCCCAACTAGATTTTGCGTGTCTCATGACGTATAATTGATACATAAAATCTAAATATATGACTGCTTTAAAAAAACAACATAAAGAAGAGTTGAAATCTAAATATATAAATAGAGAGCTTTCTTGGTTAAAATTCAACGATAGAGTACTTTTAGAGGCGCAAAATATCGAAAATCCTCTTTATGAAAGAGTAAAGTTTTTATCAATTGCTGGGTCTAATCTAGATGAATTTTTTATGGTCCGTGTAGCTGGGTTATATAGTCAAATAAAACAAGAAGTTGACTCACTAAGCTCTGATGGTTTGACACCTGAAGAGCAAATGGATGAGGTAGTGCTTGAAACTAAGAATCTATTAAAAAAACAGAACAAAATTTTTATTCAACTGATTATGGAATTAAAAAAAAATAATATCAATTTAGTTAAACCAGTTAATTTAAATACTAAGGATAAAAAAAAACTTTTAGAAATATTTAAAGAAGAGATTTACCCTTTATTAACACCATCAGCAATTGATCCTGCACATCCATTTCCATTTATAATCAATCAAGGAAGAGCAATTGTAATGAAGTTAAGAAAAAAAAATAAAAAAAGGATTTTAAACTCAATAATAGTAATACCAAAAGCATTATCTAGATTTATTGAAATTGAGTCTTCAAAAAATCATAAGAAATTTGTGATTCTAGATGATGTAATAAGTTTTTTTGCTAATGAAATTTTTCCAGATCATGATTTAGAAAAGAAAATGATTTTTAGAGTAATAAGAGACAGCGATGTAGAGATTCAAGAGGAAGCAGAAGATTTGGTTAGATCTTTTGAATTGGCTTTAAAAAGACGTAGAACGGGTGATATTGTTCGTTTAGAGGTTCTTGAAAATAGTGATAACGAATTGATAAGATTTATAATTAATAAATTAGATATAAATCCTGACTATATTTATGATGTTGCTGGCCTTGTTGGAATTCAAGATATAGATCAAATATGTAAAGTAAAAAATCCAAAATTAAGATTTAAACATTTTACACCTAGAGAAGTTGAAAGATTAAAAGAATATAATGATAATTTTTTTGAAACTATTAAAAAGAAAGATTTAGTTGTTCATCATCCTTTTGAAACATTTGACTCAGTAATTGAATTTTTAAACCAAGCAGCAAATGATAAAAAAGTTATAGCTATAAAACAAACTTTATATAGAACAACTCTAGACTCACCTATTGTTAAAGCTTTAATAACAGCTGCAGAAAACGGAAAAACAGTTACCGCTTTAATTGAAATTAAAGCTAGATTTGATGAGGAAGCTAATATTCAACTATCAAGAAGTTTAGAAAAAGTAGGTGTTCAAATTGTTTATGGTTTTGCTAAATATAAAACTCATGCAAAATCATCATTAGTTTTAAGAAGAGAACAGGGTAAAATACAAACTTATTTTCATTTAGGAACTGGCAATTATCATCCAGTAAATGCTAAAATTTATACTGATTTGTCTTTATTTAGCTGTGATAAGAAAATGGCATCAGATGTTGAAAAGTTTTTCAATTATGTAACAGGATACGCAAAACCAAAAAATTTAAATAAAATTTCTATTTCGCCAGTAAATATGAGGCAAACCTTAAATGAAAATATTGATGCTGAAATTAAAAATTCTAAAAATGGAAAATTTGCAGCTATTTGGGCAAAAATGAACTCTTTAGTAGATCCAGAAATTATTGATAAATTTTATGAAGCTTCGAATGCTGGTGTAAAAATTCATTTATTTGTAAGGGGTGTTTGTTGTTTAAGACCAGGAGTAAAAGATAGATCAGAAAACATATTTGTAAAAAGTATCATAGGAAGATTTTTAGAGCATTCTAGAATTTATTGTTTTAGTAATGGTACAAAAAAAATGCCTAATAGAAATGCAAAAGTATATATTTCGTCAGCTGATTTAATGCCGAGAAATTTAAATCGAAGGGTAGAACTTTTAGTCCCAATTGAAAATGAGACTGTTCATGAACAGATCTTAGATCAAATAATGTTGGCAAATTATCTTGATACTAATCAGAGCTGGGAACTTGAAGCTGATGGTAATTATAAAAAAATTAAATATAGTAAGAGCGATTCCTTTTCAGCTCATGAATATTTTATGAATAATCCGAGCTTATCTGGAAGAGGTAAAGCTAAACTAAGAATGCAGCCTAAACAACTGCACTTAAGATTGATTAAAAGTGGAAGTAATTAAAAGTAAAAATAGTTTAAAATTAAATCAGGCTAAATTAGCTATAATAGACATTGGATCAAACTCTATAAGAATGCTAATTTATGAAGATTTCAGTTCTTCTCGTGTGCCTTTTTTTAATGAAAAAGCAGTTTGTGAACTTGGAAAAAATTTAGATAAATCGAAAAAACTTCACAGATCTGGTACTGAATATGCTTTAAAAGTTTTAAAAAGATTTTCTGAAATTTTAAATGTTTCAAAAATCACAAATCTAAAGATTATTGCAACAGCAGTTATAAGAGAAGCAACTGATACAAAACCTTTTATTGATGAAGTTGAAAAACTTTTTAAAACTAAGATTAATATATTATCAGGCGAAGAAGAAGCTAAATGCACAGCCGAGGGAGTAAAAATAGGTTTTGAAAATGTTGATGGATTAGTTGCTGACCTTGGCGGTGGTAGTTTGGAGTTAGCCCGAGTTGAAAACAATATAGTAACCAATAAAACCTCATTACCTGTTGGTGTTTTAAGATTAATGAATAATCCTATAGTTAAAAAAAGAAATTTAGCAAAATATATTAAAAAATTATTAAGAGATGAAAAATGGCTCTCAAAAAAGAAATTTAATAATTTATATTTAGTTGGAGGTACTTGGCGTGCATTATTTAAATTACATCTTTTTCAAAATAATCATCCAGTACACATAATTCATCAATATAGTATTGATAATAATGTTTTATCTAAGTTTGTTGAAAAAATTTCTTCTTTTAATAAATCCAAACTTAAAACAGTTGAGTATATTTCAAAATCTAGAACACCATATTTACCTTATAGCTGTATTATACTTGATGAAATTATGAAAGTTTCAAATCCAAAAAAAATTATTTGTTCTATCAGTGGTTTGCGTGAAGGATCTTTATCAATTGACCATTTTAAAGATGTAAAAGAATCTGAAATTTTTTACAAAGCAATTGAGAAGGTTGCGCAAAAAAGAGGTGATTTAGGGTCAAATTATAAAAAATATTATGATTTTATTCATCCAGTTTTTGAAGGTAATGAGCACTTTAATAAGAAATTATTATATCTGGCATGTGTATTAAGTCATATGGATTGGGGATTGGGAGCATTTCAAAAAGCTGAATTGGTATTTCAAGAAACGATAAATACTCCTTTACTTAGATTGACTCATAAAGAAAGAATACAATTAGCTTTGTCATGCTATTGGCGGTACTGTAGTATCAAGTATAATCCAAAGATCGAGTATTTAACTTTTTTGAATAATAATGAAATTTTTTCAAGCAAACAAGTTGGTGCAGCATTAAGATTTTCACAATCATTGACCTCGATATCTACGATATTTCTTGAAGAGTTTAAATTGTATAAAAGAGGTAATGCTGTATTTTTAAAAATTCCATCACAACATCAAGAAATAATCTCAAAACAAGTTACCAAAAGATTTAAAGCTCTTGCTAGAGAATTATTTTTAGAGCCAAGAGTAATTTATTCAAATAATTCAAAATAAACTTAAATTAATTAAACTTTAATAATAAGTAAATATTTCTGTAACTTAATCTTTTTAAGATAATTTACAGAATTTAAATATTCATTATTTTTTCCCCTGTTTAAATTTTGTTAATTAGCTTCTTTCTTCCTTCTTATTTAAGAGAAGGAAGAAAGACAATTTGGAATTAATTATTTATAGATGCAGGAGACTGCTCTGCATTCTTCTTAGCAAGTTTTTTTGCTTTTTTTTCAGCAACCTTTTTTTCTAGACCAGCAATTTTAATATTAAGGCTTGATAATTTTTTTTCTTTAGCTGTAATTTTATTTTTAAGTTTATCAATTGATTTTAATATTTTTGTTTTTTTCTTTTCATTCTTTTTTAGTTTTTTTCTCATTACTGCCTCCGAATTATTTGATACTTAATTTAATCATATAATCCTAAAATAAAAAGGATATTTTGTTACAACCTATAGTTTATAGTTTTTTAAGACCTGTTATTAAATAAAAAAACATTGCTATATGAGAACTATTATTGAATTTTTGATTTAATATTAATTTAAATATCTCTCTTTGATTAAAAAGATGAATTCTAATACCTTGTTCTGGTTTCGAAATTTTAATTAAGTCTTCTGTGTAATAACCAGTAATTTTAGTAGTTAGTCTTCCAGGTTCAGTATAAAAAGTTATTATTTTACTCAATTTTGATCTTGATCTATATCCTGTTTCTTCTCTTAATTCCTTATATGCTGATTGCAGAGTTGTTTCCTTTTTTTCCACTATTCCAGAAGGAAACTCGTAATTAATTTTATTAATTGGAACTCTTTTTTGGGAAACTACTACATATTTGTCTTTAATCTTAGGTATTACTAATGAAAGATTAGAAGTTTTAAGATAATGATAAAACTCTTTTTTTTTAAATTTTTTGTTAATTAAACTTATTCGATTGGTAAGTTTTATATTTTTCAATTTTTTTCTAAAAATAACTTTTTAACAATAAGTACAGCAATTAACATTCCAATAAGCTCAGCTAAAATATAATAAGGAGTATTTAAATAACTAATACCAGTAAAAGACTCTGTAAATGTTCTAGCAATAGCAACAGCTGGATTTGCAAAAGAGGTTGAGGAAGTAAACCAATAACCTGCAGTAATGTAAAGCCCAACACTAGCAGCAACAGCAATTTTACCTGACTTCATTGAACCAAAAATTATTGTTATAAGCCCTAATGTTGCTATTACCTCAGATGTGAATATGTAAATCCCATCTCTTGACTTAGTAGATAATTCATAAATCTCATGTTCAAAAAAGAAATTAGCTAAACCAACACCAATTAAGCAACCAACTAATTGAGCAATAATATAAAAGGGTAATAGTTTCTTTTTTAATTTACCTGTTATTGTCATTGCGATACTTACAAATGGATTAAAGTGAGCTCCTGATACATCAGCAAAAACTGTGATAAGCACAAATAAACCTGCTCCTGTTGCTATAGTATTAGCTATTAACATTACAGCAACGTCATTAGTTAAGTTCTCAGCCATTAAACCTGAGCCAACAATAATCATCACTAAAAAACAACTTCCTATTAATTCAGCAAGAAAATAACGACTTTTATTTTTCATTAAGCAGTTCCTTTATTCTTTTATGAATATTATTGTAAACTTTTTCAATTATTTCGTCTTTTTTATTTAAGTCATTTGTTTCATTAAGTAATTTAACAGGATCCTCTATATCCCAATGAATCATCTGATCTTTATTTGGCCAAATAGGGCAGACTTCGTTATTGGCATTATTACAAACTGTAATCACATAATCCATTTTAATTTGACCATTAATAAACTCATTAAAATTTTTAGATCTATAATTTGAAAGATCATAATGTTTTGATAATAAATAATTCTTCACATCTTCATTTACTTTTCCTGTTGGATTACTCCCGGCACTAAAACCTTTATACAAATCGTCATACTCATTATTTATAATACTTTCAGCAATAATACTTCTTGCTGAATTACCTGTGCATACAAACAATATATTCTTCATTTAAAAAATAATCTTATAAATCCCAATAACAAATAATGGAATTTGTAATCCGAAGTTTGTTAGTATCGCTTTATCTTTGCTGATAAATCCAGCGATAGTCCATCCAACAACTCCTAATCCATGAAAATATATATTTAATGGATATATATTTAAATTTGTAAGAAGTATTCCTACTAAAACTAAAAACGTACTAATCCATTTTAGATATTTTTTTATAAACATAAAAATTTCCTTTCATTATTATTATTTCAGTTATGTTAAGAATTTATTAAAATAAAGAATTATCTACACTTTTTACATAATCCAAAAAACTCAAGATTGTATTTACTATATTTCATACCATCCTTGTCTTTGAAATTAGCTAAGTATTTGGAAAGACCTGCACTACTTATTTCTGTTACTTTCTCACAAATCTCACAGATAGAAAACGCTGTAGCTTTAGCCACTCGACAGCTTGAATTGTGACACGCAATAAATGCATTTCGACTCTCTATTTTGTGAATTTTTCCTATTTCCACTAGCTTATCTAACGCTCGATAAACTTGTAGGGGAGCTTTAATACCTTTTTTTTGAACATTAAAAAGGATTGAGTAAGCTTTCATTGGTTCAGGAGATTTATCAATTAAATCAAAAATAATTTGCTGATTTTTTGTCAGAGTATGTTCTTTATGCATTGTTTTCATTTTACAGATTCCTCATTAATTTTTCAATTTAATAGATTGTTTTATTTTAAATAATGAAAGTATGAATAATAATAAGGCTGCTGTTATAATTGATGGACCTGAAGATGTATTAAACTCTAAAGATGTGAACAATCCTATAATTACAGATAACAAGCCTCCTACAATTGAATAGATAACCATACTCTGTGGACTTGATGACAAATTTCTAGCCATTGCTGCAGGAATAATTAACATCCCAGTGATTAATAATAATCCAACCATTTTAATTGAAATAGCAATGATTGCAGCCATTAAAATAGTAAAGATTGCCTTAGCTCTGTCTGGATTTAAGCCTTCTGCTTCTGCTAGTTCATAATTTACTGTTGAAGCGAATAAAGGTTTCCAAATAAATTTAAGAGTTAATAAGATTAATGCTCCTCCAATCCATATGATTAACAAATCATCAACTGAAACCGCTAAAATATCTCCAAATAATAATCCCATAATATCAAACCTGATAAAGGTCAAAAAACCTATAACAACAAGTCCAACTGCCAGAGATGAATGAGCTAGAAGACCCAACAAAGCATCACCTGGTAAATTGGTTTTTTTTTGAAGCTGAATTAGAACAAGTGCTATCAGAGATGAAATGATAAACACCGATAGCGCAATATTAAACTCCATAGTAAACGCTAATGTCACTCCCAATAGAGCAGAGTGAGCTAAGGTGTCACCAAAATAAGATAATCTTCTCCATATAACAAAACAACCAAGTGGTCCTGTTACAAAAGCAACACCAATTCCAGCTACCAAAGCTCTTATAAAAAAATCATCAAACATCTAATTTTTTTTAATTTCACCTTCTTCTGTATGAATATGGTCGTGCTTATGTTCATATCTTGATAATATTTGAGAAGCTTGTTCACCAAATAAAGCTTTATACTCATTATTTTTTGCAACATCCATTGGAGAACCTGAGCAACAAACATGACCGTTTAAACAAACAACATGGTCAGTGGCAGTCATTACAGTGTGTAGATCATGAGAAATCAACAAGATACCACAACTTAATTCATCAGAAATTTTCTTAATTAGTTCGTATAAGGCAATTTCACCAGTAAAATCTACTCCCTGTACTGGTTCATCTAGCACTAACAGCTCTGGTTTTTTTGATATAGCTCTTGCAAGTAAAACTCTTTGAAACTCACCACCAGATAAATCTCCTAAATTTTTATCTTTAAGATGAATGACACCAGTTAAAGACAAAGCTTCATCAATTGTCTCTTTATTAAGACTTTCAGTTAATACCATGAAATCATTTACTCTTAGCGGCAACGTCCAATCAATTGAAATTTTCTGTGGGACATATCCAACTTTATGGGTATATTTTTCAACTGAACCATCAATTTTTTTGTAAATACCCAAAGCAATTTTAGCTGTTGTACTTTTTCCTGATCCATTTGGACCTATAAGAGTAACTATTTTACCTTTCTCAACTTGTAGTGAGACTCCTTTGACTAACCATTTGTTGTTCAACTGTAAACCAGCATCATTTAATTTTACCAATATATTTTGATCAGTGCTCATTTTTTTTCTTGACTAATAAGTGTTATATTATTACATAGTGTTATATTATAACAATTTAAATATACAACATATGAAAAACATAAAGAAATTACCATTAATCCTATCAATATTATCATTCTTAACAATTTTTATGCCAGTAAATGCTGAAATTAAAGTAGTGGCAACAATAAAACCAATCCATTCTCTTGCAAGTTATCTAATGGATGGTGTTGGTAAACCAGATTTAATCGTTGATGGTTATGCTTCACCACATGGATTTGCTCTTAAACCATCACATGCAAAAATGATTCAAAATGCAGATATTATATTTTGGGTAGGAGAGGACATAGAAAATTTCTTGGAAAAACCATTAAAAACTATTGCAAAAAAAGCTGAAAAAATTGAATTAATGGAAATTAAAGGTTTAACTAAACTTAAATTTAGAGAAAGAAATATTTTTGAAGATCATGATCATGGTCATAAAGAAGACGATCATGATGATCATGCAAAAAAAGAGGATGATCATGACGATCACGATCATGATAAAAAGGAAAAAGAACATGGTCATGATGAACACGGACATGACGATGAGCATAAAAAAGATGGTCACGATGAGCATGGTCACGAAGGACACGCACATGGCGAATTTGATCCACATATCTGGTTAGATCCTATGAATGCAAAAGTAATTTTAAGCGAGATGGCTGAGCACTTAATTGAAAATGATCAAAAAAATGAGGCTAAATATAAAGCAAATTTAAAAAAAGCTCATAATGATTTAGATAAACTTACAAAAAAAGTTAAGTCTGAATTAAATAAAGATTTTAAATCAGTAGTTTTCCACGATGCCTATCAATACTTTGAAAAAAGATTTGGTATAAATATTCTTGGAGCATTTACAGTAAATACAGACGTTATGCCAGGTGCTGAGCAATTAGCTGAAATCAGAGAGGTAATTGAGCATGATAAAGTTAGTTGTATATTTTCAGAGCCTCAATTTAATCCTGATATTATTAAAGCTGTAGCAAAAGATACCAATGTTGCAACAGGTGTAATCGATCCATTAGGAGCTACACTTGATCCAGGTAAGGATTTATATTTTGATTTAATTGGCAATATGTCAAAATCTTTCAAAGGTTGTTAATTAGAAATTGATCTTTAGTTATAAATAATATCTAATAATGGGATGAGTACAGTTTCCCTGACATTAGATGAAATTTTCGATTTAGCCAAAAAAACTTTATTAGCTAATGGTTGTGATGATGAAACAGCTTCTATTCTGTCTGACCTAATTAGAAATGCTGAAAGGGATGGATCTTTATCTCATGGTTTGTTCAGATTACCTGCATATGTAAGTGGTTTAAAAAGTGGAAAAATTAGTGGTAAAGGAAAGCCTGAAATTAAAAAAATTTCTTCATCAGTTATAAAAGTTCAAGGCAATAATTGTTTAGCCCCAGTAGTTTTAAATAAAGGGTTACCTGAATTAGCTAAAGCTGCAAAAGAAAATGGTGTAGCAGTGCTAGCAATAAATAATTCTCATCACATGGCAGCGATGTGGCCCGAAACAGAAAAGTTAGCAGAAGAAGGTTTAGTTGCTTTTGCATGCACATCATACAAACCTGCTGTAGCACCTGCTGGTGCAATCAAACCATTGTTTGGGACCAATCCGATTTCATTTGCTTGGCCGCGACCTGGTAAAACCCCAGTCGTTTATGATATGGCCACAGCATCAATGGCAATGGGAGAAGTCCAAGTCGCTAAAAGAGAAGGGCACAAAGTTCCACTTGGAACTGGTTTAACTAAAGATGGTAAAGAGACTACTGATCCAGGCGCAATTGCAGATGGTGGTGTATTACTTCCTTTTGGTGGTTACAAAGGTTCAGCAATAGCAATGATGGTAGAGTTAATGGCCGGCGCTTTGGTTGGTGATAATTTTAGTTTTGAAACAGCGGCTAAAGATAATAATGATGGTGGACCACCAAGCGGGGGAGAATTTATCATTGCAATTTCACCCGACAAAACTTCAGGAACAAATTGGCAAAAACATGCAGATGAATTTTTTGATAAAATGAAATCTTTTGATGGAGTTAGACTTCCAGGTGAAAGAAGACACAAAAATAGATTAGATAAAGGCCCTCGAAATATTAATGAAGACTTGGTTAATAAAATAAAATCTCTAAGCTAAAGTTATTTCAATCGGTGTATGATCTGAAGGTTTTTCACGACCTCTTGGATCTTTATTAATATTTATACCTTTAATTTTATCAATTAAAGAATTTGAAACTAAGAAGTGATCAATTCGCATCCCATTATTTTTTTGCCAAGCACCTCTCATGTAGTCCCAAAAGGTATAACCTTCCTTAGTTTCATTAAAATGTCTATAGACATCACTAAAACCAAGGTTGATCATTTCTCTTAATTTTTTTCTGATTTCCAATCTAAACAAAGCATCATCCTCAAAACTTTTTGGATTATAAACATCTTCAGCTGCTGGAATAATATTAAAATCTCCAGCAAGAATAATATTTGAATTTTTTTTACTTAAACTCTTTAACTGTTTAATTAAATCATCCAACCATTGTTTCTTGTATTTATATTTATCTGTATCTACAGGATTACCATTAGGTGTATAAATGTTTATTAATTGAATATTTTTCTTTTTATACTCCAGTTCAGCTGAAATTATTCTCGATTGCTTTAATTTATCTTTAATTAAGTCAGTTTTAATATTTTTTAATTTACCTTTAGATATAATAGCAACCCCATTATAACTTTTTTGGCCGAATACGTGACTTTCATAATCCATTGCTGAAAAATCATCATAGGGAAAGTTTACATCCTCAGTTTTGATTTCCTGCATCATTAGGATATCTGGTTTATATTTTAAGAGATAACTTTTGATATTATCTATACGAGCTCTCACAGAATTTACATTCCATGAAGAGATAATCATTAAAGAGAAAAAGAAACACCACAGCCACAAGATGACTTAGTTTGTGGATTTGTTATCTTAAATTGTTCACCAATTAATTCTGAAACATAATCAACTTCAGAGCCTTTTAATAAATCTGCTGAAGTTTTATCAATTAAAATATTTTCAAAGTTTAGATCATCTTTTGATTTTTCTTTATCAAAAGTGAATTCGTATTGAAATCCTGAGCAACCACCACCTTTAATAGCGATTCTAAAAAAAGACCCTTTATCTTTTTTAGACAGCAAAACATTGATCTGTTTTAGTGCTTTATCAGTAAATTTAATTTCTTTAATCATAATTGATCACTGGTATTAGTAATATAATACTTAATATTTTATTTTAAAGGATGAAAAAATACTCAAAGATAGGTCAATTCAAAAGTAAAGGTAGGATATTTAAGGAATCTTTGTCAAAATATAGATCACCTTATCAAAGAGATAGAGATCGTATTATTCACAGCGCTTCATTTAGAAGATTGAAACATAAAACACAGGTATTTGTTAATACTGAAGGGGATCATTATAGAACTCGAATTACTCATTCTATGGAGGTTGCTCAAATAGCAAGATCCATTGCTAGATATTTCAGTTTGAACGAGGACTTAGCAGAAACACTCAGTTTAGCGCACGATTTGGGCCACACTCCTTTCGGTCATGCTGGTGAAGATGCTTTAAATGAATGTATGAGCATTCATGGAGGGTTTGATCACAATTTACAAACATTAAGAATTGTTATGTTTTTAGAAAATAAGTATTTGAAATTTAGTGGCTTAAATCTTTCTGTTGAAACATTAGAGGGACTTTTAAAACACAATGGTCCAGTTGAAGATTTTCATTTATTTGATGAATTGATAGGTGTTAAAAAATTTAAAAACATGATTAATTTTAACACCTTTCCATCACTAGAGGCTCAAATTTCATCTATATCTGATGATATTGCTTATAATAACCATGATATACAAGATGGCATCAAAGCGAACTTATTTAGATTAGAAGAATTAGTAGAAATAGATTTTTTTAAAAATATTTATAGAAAATATAAAAAAAAGATTAACAAAAAAAATTACAAGATTGCAACTTACCAGATTATAAGAGACTCAATTGACTTAATGATCAAAGATTTAATAAGTAATACCATCAAAAATCTTAATCAAAATAAAATTAAAAGTAGAAATGATTTAAATAAAACTGATTTTCTTATGGTTGATTTCTCTGATAAAATTAAAAATTCTGATAATGAAATTAGGTATTTTTTAAGGTCCAAAATGTACAATAACAAGAATGTACTAAATAAAAATAATAAAGGTAAATTAATAATTAAAAGATTGTTTGCCAAAATAAGTAAAAATCCGGCAAAATTTATTTCAAAAGAACATTTATCCAAAAACAAATATCGATCAGTTTCTGATTTTATTTCTGGTATGACTGACAGATATGCTATCAACCTTTACAACGATATCAAATGAACATTTTTGATCAATACTTAGATAAAATAAAAAAGATTATTTTAGATTTATCGAAAAAGGGTAAAATAATTTTGCCAGATAATTTAGATGGAATAAACGCAGAAATTCCACCTGAGAAATTTAATTGTGACATTTCTACAAATGTTGCGATGGTTTTATCAAAAATAAATAAAAAAACTCCTTTAGAATTAGCTGAAATATTAACAAAGAGTCTTGAAAATGAGGACAAGTCAATAAAAGAGGTATCAATCGTAAAACCCGGATTTATAAATATCAAATTTCTACCTGAGTTTTGGACAAATTTTTCAAAAGAAATCATTAAGAACGCTAAAACATTTGGAATAAATACAAACGAGCAAAAGAAAAATTATTTAATTGAATTTGTTTCTGCCAATCCAACAGGACCTTTACATGTGGGTCATTGCCGAGGTGCTATTTTAGGAGATGTAATTTCAAATGTTTTATTATTTAATAATCATAAAGTTACTAAAGAATATTATGTAAATGACTATGGCAATCAGATAATTAATTTCACAAAATCAGTATATTTTAGAATAAGAGAAATCAAATTTAATGAAACTTTTCCAACAGATAATGAAGATCTTTATCCTGGTGAATATTTGATTGAATTTGCTAATAATATCATCTCTTCAAATCCAAAAATAGATTTTACTAATTACGATCCAATATCTGAACAATTAACGAGCCTGTCTATAGACGAGGCAATAAAATTAATAAAAAAAAATCTTAGTAGCCTTGGTATAATTCACGATAATTTCGTCAGTGAAAAAAAATTAGTGCTTAATCAAGAAGTTGAAAAAGTAGTAGAAAATCTTCAAAAAAATAAATTTGTTTATAAAGGTAAAATTAAAGCTCCAGCTGGTGAGAACGATAATAATTGGGTTGAAAGAGAACAATTACTTTTCAAGTCAACTGATTTTGGTGATGACAAAGATAGAGCATTACAAAAATCTGATGGTGCTTGGACTTATTTTGCCAGTGATGTTGCCTACCATAAAAATAAATTGGATAGAAAGTTTGACTACTTAATAAATATTTTAGGCGCGGATCATGCGGGTTATATTAAAAGAATTACATCCTCTGTTGATGCTTTATCAAACTCTAAAGGAAAACTTATTTGTAAAGTTAGTCAACTTGTAAAACTTATAAAGGATAAAAAACCATTCAAAATGTCAAAACGTAAAGGTGATTATATAACTGTTGATGATTTAATTAATGAAGTTGGAAAAGATGCTACACGTTTTATCATGTTGAACAGAAGTAATGATGTCGAACTTGATTTTGATTTTGATAATGTAATTGAAAAATCAAAAGACAATCCTTTGTATTATGTACAATATTGTTATGCTCGAATTTCATCTGTTTTTAGACATCTGGAAATAGATTTAAAAAAAGATTTAAAGATTGATGAATATAATTTTGAATATTCTGACCATGAAATAAACATCTTAAAAAAAATATCCGAGTGGCCAAAGTGCATCGAGATATCAAGTAAGAAGCTAGAACCACATAGAATTCCAGTTTATCTTTATGAGCTAGCCTCTCTCTTTCATTCTTACTGGAACTTGGGAAAAGATAATCCTGAAAAAAGATTTATAAATGAGAATAAGAAGATATCGAATGATAAGTTAGTTTTATTAAAACTTATATCAAATGTTGTTAAATCCGGGATGGATATTGTAGGTGTGTCTGCTCCTGAAAAAATGTAATGTTTAAAGAAATCAAATATATTATTTTTGTTTTTATTATTGGTCTTTTTATTTTTTTTACAGCAAAATATTATTTTTCTGATGCCTATAAAAAAAAATCTTATAGATCACTCAACAATATCGAAAATAAGATAAATACTTACTCAGAAAAATTACCAATTTTAGAAGATGATACGAAAAATATTATTGAATACGTTGAGCAAACAAACAATAAAAAAAAGAAAAAATTTAATTTTTGGAAATTGTTAGAAAATAATGAATAAACGTCGATCTTTTATTGTTGGTATCAAATCAACAAAACTTTCAGCAAAAGAAAAGTCATTTCTTAAAAAATATAAACCTTGGGGAGTTATCTTATTTACAAGAAATATTAAAAATATTGATCAAACGCTAAAGCTCACCACGTCAATAAGAAAATTATTCAAAGATAAAAAATATCCTATTTTAATTGATCAAGAAGGGGGTAAAGTTAATCGGTTAAAAAATATTATATCATTCGATAATTTGACTTCAGAATTTTTTGGAAAAAAATACGTTAAAAATGTAGATGAATTTAAATTTTATTATAAATTATTTATTGATAAAACTTCATATTTATTAAAATCTCTTGGTATTAACATTAATACTTCTCCAGTATTAGATTTAAGAATTAAAGGTGCATCAAATATCATTGGGAATAGATCTTTTTCCAATAATCCCAAAATTGTATCTAAAATAGGAGATTATTGTATCAATTATTTTCATCAAAATGGTATTGGAACAGTCATAAAGCATATTCCAGGACATGGTCTTGCAAAAGTAGATAGTCACCATTTTACTCCAATGGTAAATAAAAAATTGAGTTATTTAACCAAGAGAGATTTTCTTCCATTTAAAAATAAAAAAACTTTTTTTGCTATGACCGCTCACATAATTTTTACTCAAATTGATAAAGAAAATTGTGTTACACACTCAAAAAAATTTATTAAATTAATTCGCAATAAAATTGGTTTTAAAGATATTTTGATTTCTGATGATTTATCCATGAAAAGTCTTAAGGGTAATTTAAAGGAAAATACAATCAAAACGTTTAGTGCAGGTTGTAATTTAGCCTTACATTGCAATGGAAATTTAAATGAAATGAAAATTATAGGAAATAATTCACCATTGATAAATTCTTTTCTCGTTAAAAAAACATCACAATTTTACAAAATTTTAAGTTAATATTGATTGATGATTGAAAATGATTCTGAACTTTTTAAAGTAGATGTCGAAAATTATAATGGACCATTAGACGTTCTTTTAGATCTTGCAAAAGCTCAAAAAGTTAATCTTGAGGATATATCTATTACAAAATTAGCAGATCAGTTTCATGATTTTATAACTCAAGAAAAAAAATTAAATTTAGAGATTGCTTCAGAATACTTATTAATGGCAACATGGTTAGCATATTTAAAATCAAAATTACTATTACCAGGCACTCCTGAAGAAGAATTTAAAGTTCAAGAAGTAGCTGAAAAATTAAAACTTCAACTTAAGAAACTTGAATTAATAAGGTTATTATCTGAACAGATGCTTAAAAGAAAAAGATTAGGCAGAGAAATTAGAACTAGAGGTATGAGAGCAGGCATAAGGCCCATCTACAATAGTGAGTATAAATTAAATTTATTTGATCTCATGAAAACCTATTCTACTATAATTATGACTAAAGATTTTCAGAGAATTAATATTCCTAAATTGCCAGTTTTTACAACAGAGGAAGGAATAAAAACTATAAAAGATTTTTTTGGAAAATTAATGGATTGGAAAAAATTAGATGATTTAATACCAAAAAATTTTAAAAGTGGATCGAAGTACAAACGAACCGGTAAGGCAGGAATATTTGCTGGCTCTCTTGAGTTGGTCAAGGAAGGCAACCTAAGCATAAAACAAGAAAACCTTTTTGACGATATTTATATAAAAGAAAACAAATGATAAAAAAAAAGATTAAAAAAAAAGACAATATTATTAATTTTCCAACTAAATTATCCTCAATTGAAAAGGAAATTGAAGGGATTGTTTTTGCCGCTGCAGAACCATTAGATATTGAAACTATTGAAAATAAGATATCTAAAAAAACAGATGTCGAAAAAATTTTGTTAAAATTACAAGCTGAATATTCAAATCGGGGTATTAACTTAGTTTGCATTTCTAAAAAATGGTCTTTTAGAACCTCACCTAATCTTTCAAATTTAATGACCCAAGAAAAAACTGTTGAAAAAAAATTATCAAAAGCTGCAATAGAAACTCTTGCTATAATTGTTTATCATCAGCCAGTTACTCGAGCAGAGATAGAGGAAATAAGAGGTGTAGCTTTTGGAACTAACACCTTGGAAATTTTGATGGAATTAAATTGGGTTAAACCTGGTGGGCGAAAAAATGTCCCTGGTCGACCTATCCAATATGTTACGACGGATGACTTTTTAAGCCATTTTAACTTGCAAAAATTATCTGATTTACCAACAGTAGATGAACTTGGAGCTGCAGGTTTAATTGATAGTACCAATATTGATAACGCTATTTTTGGTACTGGAAAATTCTATAAAGAAAAACAAGATGATAAAAAAGAGGACATTTATTCAAATATTGATGAAATGTTAAGTAGCACTCTTGACTCGGATGAGAAGAGCTGAGCCTACAAATTAGACTTTTCAATTATTGATAAAAAGGTTATAAGTTTTCTATGAGCATTGGAATTTGGCAAATAGCAATCGTTGTAATACTTGTGGTATTATTATTTGGTAGAGGAAAAATTTCTAGCCTTATGGGCGATGTAGCAAAAGGAATAAAAAGTTTTAAAAAGGGTATGGCATCAGATGTGACTGATGACAATGAACCTAAAAATATTTCTGACGATAATCAAGATTCGAACAAAAAAGAATAAATCACATGCCTACTATTGGTTGGTTTGAGATTTTAATTATAGTTGCAATAGCTATTGTGGTTTTGGGACCTAAAGACTTTCCAATAATGCTCAAAAAAGTTGGTTCATGGATTGGCTCCGCAAAAAAATATGTCAACAATATTCAAAATGAAGTCTCAAATATTGATCTTGAAGATAATAAAATAGAAAAAAAAGAAGAAAAAAAAGATGAGTCATGATGAAAATGAGGGTGGCTTTGTAAGTCATTTAGCAGAGTTAAGAAAAAGACTAATTCATAGTTTTATTTTTCTAATAATCTTTTTTATAGGATGTTATTTTTTTGCTGAACATCTTTATGGTTTTTTAGTAGAGCCATATGCACAAGCGGTTAAAGATGATGGAACTGATAGACGATTAATTTTCACAGCTTTACAAGAAACTTTTCTTACCTATTTGAAAGTATCTTTTTTCACAGCTTTTTTTGTTACTTGTCCATTTATTTTGATGCAGATTTGGAAATTTATTGCTCCTGGACTTTATAAACATGAAAAAATTGCAATTTTACCTTATTTAGTTTTAACCCCAATCTTATTCTTACTAGGGGGCATGTTGGTTTATTATTTAATAATGCCCTTAGCGATAAAATTCTTTTTATCTTTTGAAAGTTCTGGTCTTTCAACAAATTTACCAATTCAACTAGAAGCAAAAGTAAACGAATATCTTTCATTGGTAATGAAACTTATATTTGCGTTTGGCATAAGCTTTCAATTACCTGTTGTGTTGAGTTTATTAGCGAGGGTAGGGTTAGTTGATTCTGATTTTTTAAAGAAACGAAGGAAATATGTTGTGGTTATTATATTTGCAGCCGCAGCTTTACTCACACCCCCAGATCCCATCACACAAATTGGTTTAGCGATACCATTATTAATTCTATATGAATTATCAATATTTTCAGTAAAACTCATTGAGAATAAAAATTTAAAAAATTCTGATGCATAACATTAAAGAAATTAGAAAAGATTTTGATGCATTTTCAAAAGCATTAAAAAAAAGATCGATCGATATAGATCTCAATAAACTCAAAAAATTAGATATAGATAATAGAGATTTAATTCAAAAAAAAGAAATATTAGAAAAAGAAAAGAAAGATATTTCAAAAACAAAAGATAAAGCTTTATTTTCTAGGTCAAAAGAAATTACCCAATCTATTGATAAGATTACTGATCAACAATCAAAAATTAAATCAGACTTAGATGAAATTTTATCAAGTATTCCTAATATACCTCATGATGATGTGCCTATAGGATCTAATGAAAATGAAAATGTTGAATTAACTAAATCGGGTCAGATTCCTAATTTTGAATTTACTCCAAAATCACACTACGAATTAGGTGAAACACTTGGCATGTTAGATTTTGATCTTGCCACAAAAACTACTGGTTCAAGGTTTGTTTTTGTTAAGAACAAATTGGCATTACTTGAAAGAGCAATTTCAAATTTTATGCTTGATATACATACTTCAAAAAATGGATATGAGGAAATTTCACCACCTTTATTAGCATCAGAAAATACAATGTTCGGAACTGGTCAATTACCTAAATTTGAAAATGATCAATTTGAAGTAAAATTAGAAGAGGGAAGTGGTAGAAAATTTTTAATTCCTACGGCGGAAGTTATTTTAACCAATATTGTAAAAGATAAAATTTTAGATCTCAAAACATTACCGATGAGATTTGTTGCTTCTACCCCATGTTTTAGAAAAGAGGCTGGTAGTTATGGTAAAGATACAAAAGGGATGATTAGACAACATCAATTTTATAAAGTTGAATTAGTAAGTATTGTGGAACAAAATAAATGTCTTGAAGAATTAGAGAGAATGACAAATTGTGCTACAGGAATTTTAGATTTGTTAGAGTTACCATATAGAAAAATGATTTTATGTAGTGGAGATATGGGATTTAGTGCAGAAAAAACTTACGATATAGAAGTATGGTTACCTTCAGAAAACAAATATAGAGAAATATCTTCATGTTCATCATGTTCAACTTTTCAAGCAACAAGAATGAAAGCTAGATATAAAAATTCAAATAAAGAAACAGTATTTGTTGGAACGCTTAATGGAAGTGGTTTAGCAGTGGGTAGAACTCTTATTGCCATATTAGAAAATTTTCAGCAAAAGGATGGGTCTATAAGTATTCCAAAAGTGCTTAGACCTTATATGAATAATCTAGAAAAAATTAGTCTGAATTAAAGTTGTTTTAACTTAAGAGATAGTATAAAAATTCATTTTTAATTAAGGAGTTTTATGGAAAGTTCAGGAATAGGTCAATTTATACCACTAATACTAATTTTTGTTATTTTTTATTTTTTCTTGATAAGACCACAGCAAAAAAAAGTCAAAGAGCATAAAGCTATGGTCGAGGGTTTAAAAAAAGGTGATAAGATTGTAACTTCAGGCGGTATTACAGGAACCATAACCAGAGTTGTAGACAACGATAAAATAGAAGTTGAGG
Source organism: uncultured Pelagibacteraceae bacterium (assembly GCA_902550055.1). Taxonomy (GTDB): domain Bacteria; phylum Pseudomonadota; class Alphaproteobacteria; order Pelagibacterales; family Pelagibacteraceae; genus Pelagibacter. Next base: position 29,796 of record CACCXU010000004.1, read on the forward strand.
TTGCTGAAAATGTGACTGTTGAAGTTATCAGAGGTACAGGTGTACAAAGTCTGATGAACTCTCAAGAAGTTAAAAAGTAATTTTGTTAAAGTAAAGTGTTATATTTTTCAAAATTCAGAATAATTTCAGTAATATTAATTTCTCTATTTTTTATTTTAATCGCTTCATCAAATTTATTTAAGTTTGAAAACAACTTACTTAATAAGAAAATTAATCTTGGATTAGATCTTCAGGGAGGTTCTTACCTCCTACTGGAAATTGATAATAATCCAGTTATTGAGCAAAAAATACAAAATCTTTCAATTACAATTAGAAATTATTTCAAAGACAAAAATATTAGAATTAAAAATTTAAAAATTTTAGGACAAAAATTATCTTTTTCTGTAGATGAAAACTTTAAACAAACTATTCTAGATACATTTAATGATGAGGAAAGTGAATTAAATCCTTATTATCCAAGATTTAAGTCTCATCAATTAGATATCAGTGAGGAAAATAATATTTTTTTTGTCAATTACTCATCCCAAGGTATTGTTAAACTAAAAACATCATCCCAAGATCAAGCATTAGAAATTGTAAGAAGAAGAATTGATGAAATAGGAACTAATGAGCCTAATATTCTAAAAAGAGGAAATGACAGAATTCTCGTTGAATTACCTGGATTAGATGATCCAATGAGGATTAAATCTTTACTTGGTAAAACTGCAAATCTTACTTTTAGATTTGTAACGAATAATGATCAAGACTCTTTTGGGGCTGAAAAACTTAGTTATGAAGATGAGTCTGAAGAAGATGCTTTGGTAAGTAAAAGAATAATTTTAAGCGGAGACAATTTGCTTGATGCTCAACCAAGAATGGATAGTGAGACAAATGAAACGGTAGTTACATTTACACTTGATAGAGTTGGCGCTAAAAGATTTGGTAAGGCCACATCGACTGGTATTGGCAAGCAATTAGCAATAGTATTAGATGGCAAAATTATAAGCGCACCAGTTATAAGAGATACGATTGCAAGTGGATCAGGTCAAATCAGTGGAGGATTTACTTTTCAATCAGCAACAGATTTAGCTCTTTTATTAAGATCTGGTGCACTACCTGCGCCTTTAAATATTATTGAGGAACGAACAGTTGGTCCCGACTTAGGACAAGACTCAATTAATGCAGGGATGATTGCATTAGCAATTGGTTTTGTATTAGTAATAGTATTTATCTTTGTTAAATATAAGATATTTGGCTTAATTACCAATATAACATTAATACTTAACCTTTTCTTACTCATTGGAATATTGACTATATTTGAGGCAACTTTAACTCTTCCGGGGATCGCTGGAATAATTTTGACAGTTGGTATGGCAGTAGATGCAAATGTTTTAATTTTTGAGAGAATTAAAGAAGAGCTAAAAAATGAAAAAAATAATTTAATAGCTTTTGATAGTGGTTACACAAAATCTAGAACTGCTATACTTGATGCAAATATAACAACATTGTTAGCAGCTATTATCTTATTTTTTATGGGCTCAGGTCCAATCAAAGGTTTTTCACTTACACTTGGGATTGGAATATTTACAACATTATTTTCAGTTTATTTCATAGCAAGGTTATTGACTGTTTTGTATGTGTACAGAAATAAAGAAAAACAGGGTTTAATTTAAATGATTGCTTTTAACAAATACTATAATCAATTTAACATACTCTCTATTTCCTTAGTAGTTATTTCATTATTTTTACTGACTTTCAAAGGTCTTAACTTTGGAATAGATTTTAAAGGTGGAACCTTAATTGAACTTAGATCAACTGATAGCAAAATTAATGTGTCATCTCTAAGAGACAATTTAAATTCTATGAATTTAGGTGACGTTTCGGTAAAAAATTTTGGTAATGAGACAGACTTTTTAATTAAATTTGAAATTAATGATAACAAAAATATTATTGAAGAAATCAGAGCAAATTTAGATAAATCATTTGGTAATACTTTTGATTTTAGAAGAGTTGAAAACGTAGGACCGAAAGTAAGTGCTGAGTTGCTTAAATCTGGAGTAATAGCTATTGCAGTGGCATTAACTTTAATGTTAATTTACATTTGGATTAGATTTGAATGGCAATTTAGTTTAGGAGCTATATTAGCTTTGTTTCATGACGTATTGGTAACCCTAGGTTTATTTTCATTGCTTGGTCTTGAAATCAATTTATCTATTATTGCTGCTGTATTAACTATTGTTGGTTACTCAATGAATGATACAGTGGTTATTTTTGATAGAGTAAGAGAAAATTTAAGAAAATATTCTGACATAAAGATTTATGATTTAACTAATATCTCCATCAATGAAACATTATCTAGAACCTTAATTACATCAATAACTACTTTATTAGCTTTGCTATCAATATTTTTCTTCGGTGGTGAGATACTAAAAGGTTTTTCTTTGGCTATGATATTTGGTGTAATTTTTGGTACTTATTCATCTATCTATATTGCCAATACAGTTTTAGTTAGACTAAGAGTTTCACAAAAAACTGTTTTAAGAGAAGACGAAAGTAATTAATAAAGGTTTTGAGCTGCTACCATAGTAAGCAGCATTGGTATTGACAACAAAGTATTAGTTCTCGAAAATAACATAGCTGTTCTTGCTGACTTGGCTTTTAGATCAGGTTCACATTCAACAATACCCAAAGCTCTTTTTTGATTTGGCCATATTACAAACCACACATTAAATGCCATAACTAGACCTAACCACATTCCAATTCCTATAGCTGTGTGTTTTGGAACGCCAGATCCTATACTTAAAGTCATTGCATCATGTAAATATCCATTAAGACCTGCAAGCGCCAAACCTGATAGAACTGTAAATGCAGCACCCCATCTAAAATAAAATAATGCAGCTGGTGCAATTACTTTACCAATAGCTGGTTTCTGTTCATCTGGAATTTTTGCCATGTTCGGGATTTGAACAAAATTGAAATACCATAATAAGCCAATCCACATTATTCCAACTACCACATGCACAAATCTCGCAAACCAACTCCAAAAAAGTGCATCAAAACTAAAACCATCATTTTGATAAAATAAGCCTAAAAATAACAGAACTGCAATGGCTAAAGAAACGTGAATAGTTTTTGATAAAGATGAAAGTAAATTACCCATAATTAATTTTATACTGATTTAGAGTGAGATGACAATGGTATTTATTGTAAAAGATTTTTTAAAAACTTACCCGTGTAACTTCCATTGATTTTACAAATTTCCTCAGGTTTTCCCTCAGCGATAATTTTTCCACCTTTTACACCACCTTCAGGACCCATATCGACAATATAATCTGCAGTTTTTATAACATCTAAGTTGTGTTCTATAACAACCACAGTGTTACCTAATGAAACAAATGTATGTAAAATTTCTAGTAATTTTTTGATGTCGTGTTGGTGAAGACCAGTAGTTGGTTCATCTAATATGTACATTGTTCTTCCTGTCGATCTTTTTGATAATTCTTTAGCTAATTTAATTCTTTGTGCTTCACCTCCTGATAGAGTTGTAGCTTGCTGACCAATTTTTATATATCCTAGACCAACTTTTTTTAAAGTAAGCAATTTAGTCTTAATATTTGAAATATTTTCAAAATATTCGCAACCTTCATCAACTGTCATGTTTAAAACATCCGCAATACTTTTATCTTTAAATTTTATCTCTAATGTTTCTCGATTATATCTGGTTCCTTTACACTCATCACATTGTATATAAACGTCTGGGAGAAAATGCATTTCATAAGTAATAACTCCATCTCCCTCACAAGCTTCACACCTACCTCCTTTGACATTAAAAGAAAACCTTCCTGGTTTGTATCCTCTTGTTTTTGACTCAGGTAGTCCTGTGAACCAATCTCTAATTGGTCCGAAAGCTCCAGTATAAGTTGCTGGATTTGATCTTGGGGTACGACCAATTGGTGATTGATCAATATCAATTATCTTATCAATTAATTCTGTACCTTTGAAACCTTTGAATGGTTTTGGAATTTTTCTAGATTTATTATTATTCAAAGTTAAGTTTAATGCGCTGTATAATGTCTGTAAGATTAATGTTGACTTACCACTTCCTGATACACCGGTAACACAAGTTAAACTACCTAAAGGTATTTTTAAATTTACATTATTCAAATTATTACCAGTCGCTCCTGTTATTTCGAGAAACCTTCCGTTTTTTGCTAATCTTCTTTTCTTGGGAACATCGATTCTTAATTTGTTTGAAAGATATTTACCCGTGATACTTATTTTATTTTTTGTTATCTCATCATAAGTTCCTTGCGCAACAACTTCACCGCCTTTGTTTCCCGCCTCAGGACCAAGATCAATAATATGATCTGCATTTTCCATTGTTTCAGTATCATGCTCAACTACTATAACTGTATTTCCCAAATCTCGTAATCTTTTAAGAGCATTGATCAGTTTTACATTATCTTTTTGATGCAAACCAATAGATGGTTCATCTAAGACGTATAACACTCCAGTTAAACCAGATCCGATTTGAGATGCCAAACGGATTCTTTGTGCTTCTCCACCTGATAAAGTACCAGACTCTCTTGATAATGTTAGATAATCAAGACCAACATTTAAAAGAAAATTTAATCTTTCATTAATTTCTTTGAGGATATGTTCGGCAATTTTGACCTGTCTTTTATCTAAATTGAATTTTAAATTTTCAAACCACTTTGCAGCGTCTAAAATTGATTTTTCAGTGACCTCACTAATGTGTAGGCCGTCAATTTTCACACATAATGCTTCATCTTTTAATCTATGACCATTACATCTCTCACATTTAGTATCTGACTGATATTGGGCTATTTCCTCTCTTTTCCAATCACTATCAGTTTCTAAATATCTTCTCTCTAAATTATTTATTACCCCTTCAAATGTCTTTTTATGTGAGTATTTTTCATAACCATCATCATATGAAAATTTGATTTCTTCATCATCAGATCCATAAAGAATAATATCTTTTACTTTTTTTGAAAGTTTTGACCATTTTTCATTTAATGAAAAGCTATAATGTTTTGCTAAAGAGGATAATGTTTGTGCATAATATAGTGTGGTTGTTTTAGCCCAGGGTTCTATAGCTCCATCCGCAATACTTTTTTTATGATTTGGTACTACTAAACTTGGATCAACATTTAGTTTAATTCCAATTCCCTCACATTCCTCACAAGCACCAAAAGGACTATTAAATGAGAAAAGTCTTGGCTCAATTTCCTCAATTGTAAAGCCACTTTCAGGACATGCAAATTTAGTTGAAAATATTAATCTTTCTACTTTTCTATATTTTTTTGGTAAGGTTTCGTCTTCATATTCAACGAATACTAATCCATTCGCTAAATTTACCGAGGTCTCAATACTTTCAGCTAATCTGTTTCCTAAAGATGAATTTAGAACTATCCTATCGACCAGAATATATATGTCATGCTTAATTTTCTTATTTAATTCAGGAACTTTATCAATATCATAAATTACTTCGTCTACTTTGATTTTTCGAAATCCTCTTTTTTTATAATTTAGGATTTCTTTTTTATATTCTCCCTTTCTACCTCTGACTACTGGAGCGTAAATATATATTGTTGACTTTTTTGGCAGTTCTTTAATTTTATCTACAATTTGTGTAATTGTTTGTGATGTTATTGGTTTACCTGTAAAAGGAGAGTAGGGTATACCCGCTCTTGCATACAAAACACGCATGTAATCATATATTTCAGTAACTGTAGCAACAGTTGATCTTGGATTTTTAGAGGTATTTTTTTGTTCTATTGATATTGCTGGGCTTAACCCCTCAATTAAATCAACATTTGGTTTTTTCATTTTATCTAAAAATTGTCTTGCATAAGCAGATAAACTCTCAACATACCTTCTTTGACCTTCTGCATAGACCGTATCAAAAGCTAAAGACGACTTTCCTGATCCTGATAGACCAGTTATGACAACAAATTTATCTTTAGGTATCTCTAAAGAAACATTTTTTAAATTGTGTTCTTTAGCTCCCTTAATAACTATCTTTTTCATCATAATTTTTGTTGCTTTGACCCAATAAAATTAATATTCAGAGTAAAGTGTGGTATAGTTCTAATTAACAAATTTAACAAATATTAAAATATTATGGCTGGAAGTTTAAATAAAGTACTTTTAATTGGTCGTTTGGGCGCAGATCCAGAGATTAAACAAATGGTAAATGGCAAAAGTGTTGCACGATTAAGTCTTGCAACAAGTCAATCTTGGAAAGATAAGAATACTGGTGAAAAAAAAGAAAAAACAGAATGGCACCGTATAGTTGTATTCAATGAGGGATTGGTAAATGTTGTTCAACAATATTTAAAAAAGGGAGCCCAAATATATGTTGAGGGACAATTAACGACTCGAAAATGGAAAGATGAGCAGTCTGGTCAAGACAAATACTCGACTGAAATTGTTATTCAAGGATATAACTCATCTTTAACTATGTTAGGTGGAGGTAATTCAGGTGGAAGTATTTCAAATGATAATACTCAATCTAATAATGATGACATGTCACAAATTTCAAATGACATGGATGATGAAATTCCATTTTAATATTTATGCAAAAAACTGAAATTCCTGAGGATAAGAATATAAAATTAATCTCAATGCATGATGAGATGAGCTCATCTTATCTATCATATGCAATGAGTGTTATAGTCAGTAGAGCACTTCCTGATATACGAGATGGTTTAAAACCAGTTCATAGAAGAATTTTGTATGCGATGTACAAAGGTGGATACGATTGGTCAAAACAATTTAGAAAATCTGCAAGAATTGTTGGAGATGTTATTGGTAAGTATCACCCGCATGGAGATCAATCAGTTTATGATGCTCTAGTAAGAATGGTTCAGGATTTTTCAATGAGCTTGCCTTTAGTTGATGGACAAGGAAATTTTGGATCTATTGATGGCGATCCTGCAGCTGCGATGAGATATACAGAGACTAGATTATCTAAAGTTTCACAATATTTAATTGATGATATCGAAAAAAATACAATTTCATTTAAAAATAATTACGACGAAACGGAGAAAGAACCAACAGTTTTACCAGCTCAATTTCCTAATTTATTAGTGAATGGTGCAGGTGGGATTGCAGTTGGAATGGCGACTAGCATACCACCACATAACCTAGGTGAAATAATTAATGGGACATTAGCTTTAATTGAAAATAAAGATATTAGAATTAAAGATCTTATGAAGCACATACCTGGACCTGATTTTCCAACTGGAGGAGTAATAATCGGAAAAGATATGATCAAACAAGGTTATAACAAAGGCAGAGGTTCTTTTAAAATTAGAGGTGAAATTTCTATAGAAAGTTTAAAAAATGGAAGAGAAAGATTAGTTATCACATCAATTCCTTATCAAGTTAATAAATCTGTTTTGAATGAGAGAATTGCTCAGCTTGTTAGAGAAAAAAAAATTGAGGGTATAAGGGATATTAGAGATGAGTCTAATCGAGAAGGAATCAGAGTTTCAATAGATTTGAGAAGTGGAGTAGAACCTGAAACTGTAAAAAGACAACTTTACAAGAATACACAAATTGAAAGTTCATTTGGATTTAATACACTTGCAATAGTTAATGGCAAACCTGAAACTTGTAATTTAAAAGATTTCTTATCAAATTTTTTATCCTTTAGAGAAGATGTCGTAGTCAAAAAAACAAAATTTGACTTACAAAAAGCGGAAGAGCGAGCCCATATCTTGATAGGTTTATCGGTATCAGTTGAAAATTTAGACAAAGTTATCAAAATAATCAGATCATCGAAAAATCCAGAAGATGCAAAGAAATCTCTTTTACAAACTAAATGGAAAATTAATAAGTCAAAAAAATTAATTTCACTTATAGAAAGTTCAAAATCAAAAACTTTATACTCCCTATCAACTTTACAAGTGAATGCTATTTTAGAATTAAGATTACAAAAACTGACAGCGTTAGGAATAAACGAAATTGAAATAGAAATTAAGAAGTTAGCTGAATTAATTACAAAATATAAAAAAATAATTTCATCTAAAAAAGAATTGTTAAAAGTAATTAGCGAAGAATTAAAGAATATTAAAGATAGATATTCATTACCTCGAAGAACTAAAATAATTGATGCTGTATTAAATTACGATATAGAAGAAACCATTCAAAAACAATCTGTATTGATTACAGTTACATTACAGGGTTACATCAAACGTGGATCTTTGAATAGTGTTAAAACACAAAAAAGAGGAGGTAAAGGAAAAACTGGCATGACTACTAGAAACGAAGACTCTGTAGTCCAAACTCTATCAGTTAATACTCATACCTCAGTTTTGTTTTTCTCTACAGAAGGTTTAGTTTATAGAATAAAAGCCTGGAAAATACCTGAGGGATCTTCAGTTTCTAAGGGAAAATCGTTGTTTAATATTCTTCCACTTAAAAACCATCAGTCAATAAGTTCTATTATGCCTTTTCCTGATAATGAATCTGAAATGAAAAATTATCAAATTGTGTTTGCTACCGCTCAAGGGAAAATCAGAAAAAATAGTTTAGAGGATTTTTCTTCAATTAGTACATCTGGAAAAATTGCAATGAAATTAGACAATAATGATAAAATTGTGGGAGTTAAAATTTGCAAGGATGATCAAGATATAATTTTAAGTACGAAATTAGGAAAATGTATACGTTTTGAGTCTAAAAAATTGAGAGTTTTTAAGGGTAGATCCTCTAAAGGGATTAAAGGTATTGTTTTGTCTCCAAACGATCAAATAGTCTCCCTTTCAATTATAGATAATGATAAATCTAAAAAAAATGGGAAGAAATCAAAGGACGAGCATGCAGAATTAAAAGCTAAAGAAAAGTTCATATTATCAATTACAGAAAATGGTTTTGGTAAAAAAACTAGTCATACAGAATATAGAGTAACTAATAGAGGTGGGAAGGGAATTATCGGAATTATAAATTCACCAAGAAATGGTAATATTTCATCTTCTTTTCCCGTATATGATGGTGATGAAATACTTATATCTACTAACAAAGGAAGAGTAATACGTGTAGCGGTAAAAGAAATTAGAACTGCGGGTAGAAATACTCAGGGTGTTAGAATTATTAAATTAACTGGAGAAGAAAAAGTTGTTTCAGCTGATAAAATAGATGATAACTTAGTTTAATGAATAAAGTTGCAATCTATCCTGGAACATTTGATCCAATTACGTTTGGCCATATTGATGTTATTAAAAAAGGTTTAAAACTTTTTGATAAGATTGTCGTTGCAGTATCTAACGTAGAAAATAAGGATTATCTATTCGATTCTGATGAACGGATTGAAATTGTAAAAAAAGCTTTATTTTATGATTTGAAACTGAATAAAAAAAAAGTTGTCGTAATTTCTTTTAGCTCTTTAACCACTGAATTATGCAAAAAATATAAATCAAATATTATTTTGAGAGGATTAAGAGCAGTTTCAGATTTTGAATATGAATTTCAACTAGCAGGGATGAATAGAAAATTAAATAAAAATATTGAAACTCTTTTTTTAATGTCTGATGTTGAAAATCAGATTATTTCATCAAGATTTGTTAAAGAAATAGTAAATTTAAAAGGTGATATCAAAAAATTTACTACCAAAAGTACAATTAAATTATTAAAAAGAAAATATGAATAAAATTTTAATAAATATATTTATTTTCTTTTTTTTAACCATAAACCAAGTAATGTCACAGGAGAATATTATGATTTTGAAACTTAAAGATGGAGATGTTAAAATTGAATTATTTGAAGATGTAGCACCTAATCATGTTAAAAGAATTAAAGATTTAGCAAATAGTGGTAAATATGATAATGTTGTTTTTCACAGAGTTATTGATGGTTTCATGGCACAAACTGGTGATGTAAAATTTGGAAATTCATCATCAAGTGACTTTAATTTAAGAATGGCAGGAATGGGAGGATCCGATTTACCGGATCTAAAACAAGAATTTAATAATTTACCTCACGATAGAGGAACTTTATCTATGGCTAGATCGCAAGATCCAAATAGTGCAAATAGTCAATTTTTTATTTGTTTTAAACCTGCTCCTTTTTTAGATAACCAATATACAGTTTTTGGAAAAGTGATCGAAGGAATGGAATTTGTTGATAAAATTAAACGTGGTGATGAAAATAATAATGGTGCTGTCACAGATCCAGATAAGATAATTAGTTTTAAACAATTATAATATTTAATGGCATTAAAAGAGTTTGCCTTTAAATTATTAAACAAAGACAACTATGCAAGAGAAGGAATTATAGAAACGCATAGGGGGACTATTAGAACTCCTGCTTTCATGCCAGTTGGAACTCAGGCAACTGTAAAAGCTTGTACGATCGATGATATCAAAAAAACTGGCTCAGATATAATCTTAGCTAATACATATCATTTAATGATCCGTCCAGGAGTTGAACGAATTCAAAATGCTGGCGGATTACATTCCTTTATGAATTGTGATTTACCAATACTTACTGACTCAGGTGGTTTTCAAGTAATGTCTCTTTCAAAATTAAATAAAATAGACCGAGAAAAAGGCGCAATTTTTAACTCTCATGTAGATGGAAAAAAATTTTATTTGAGCCCTGAAGAAAGTATAAAGATTCAACTTGGCTTGAATTCAGATATTGTAATGATCATGGATGAATGTCCAAAGAAAACGGATGACTATGAACTGATTAAAAAATCAATGGAACTATCATTATATTGGGCTGATAGATCCAAAAAAGCCTTTGGAAAAAATCCTCATAAAGCTCTTTTTGGCATAGTCCAAGGAGGTCTTTTTAAAGATTTGAGACTTTTGTCTCTAAAAGGTTTGTTAAATCTAAATTTTGATGGATATGCCATTGGTGGTCTTGCAGTTGGTGAAACACAAGAGGAAATGTTTAAAGTTTTGGATGACATTAAGGAAAATCTTCCAGAAAATAAACCTCATTATTTAATGGGCGTAGGCACACCTTCTGATATTTTAGGTGCAGTTAAAAGAGGAATAGACATGTTTGATTGTGTTATGCCGACTAGATCAGGGAGAACAGGTCTGGCTTTTACATGGAATGGAAGAATAAATATTAAAAATAATAAATATCAAAATGATAATTCACCTCTTGATGAAAAGTGTAAAAATTTAAATTTAAACAAATATTCAAAAAATTATTTGAATCATTTATTCAATACTAATGAAATTTTAGGATCGATGCTTTTAACGTTAAATAATATCAACTTTTATCAAGAATTAATGAGCGAAATAAGAAAAAATATTCAAAAAGGCACTTTTAATGAATTTCATGATAAATACATAGATAAGTTGTGATAAAGAAACTATATGTCTCATCAATTCCTATTTGAAATATTAAAATAAATATGTATATACGAAGTAATTTTGGGCCGTTAGCTCAGTTGGTAGAGCAATTCCCTTTTAAGGAATGGGTCGATGGTTCGAGTCCATCACGGCTCACCATCAATTAATACTTATATTTTAATTGGTGGGTAATCCAAAATTATACTATTTGTCCATTCATTTATTTTTTTAATTCGATTGTCAGGCGAGGGGTGTGTGCTAAAAAATTCAGGTTGTTTTTTACCTTTACTTAATTTTTTCATTCTTTCCCAAATTTTAGGCGTTTCTCTTATATCGTAACCAGACAAAGAGGCAAAAATCATACCCAAATAGTCAGCTTCAGTTTCTTGCTTTCTATTGAAAGGGTTCATTATACCTAGTTGAGAGACCATACCAATAGTATTCATACCTGTTGTTCTATTAACTTGAGATAATTTTCCACCAGACAATATATCAAGAACATTTGTCCCTACGTTTAAAACAACACCTCTGCTTGCTCGTTCTACGGAGTGTTTGGCTACAGCATGTGCAACCTCATGACCCATGACAGCAGCTAAGCCATCAGTATTTTTAGTTACTTCTAATATTCCTGAAAAAACTGCTATTTTACCTCCTGGCATACAAAATGCATTTCTCATATTTTTTTTATCGATTAATATATATTCCCAATCAAAACCAACTGTCGGATCATCAAGTTTTGATTGATAAAAATATTCTCCTATAGCATTTTCCATTCTTTTGCCAATTTCTTTAATTTGATTAAGTTTTGGTCCTGTTATTAATTTTTCTTTTTCCTTAATTTTTTCAAAAATTTGGGCCGCTTGAGCATTTAATTTAGCTTCGGGGATTAGTTTTAATTGTTTTCGATCAGTGATTGGTGCAGTAGCACATGAATTCAGAGCTAAACTACAACAAGTACAACCAACATAAGTTAAGAATTTTCTTCTATCCATTTTTAATTATCATTGATAATATATTTTAAAATGAATCTAAATAATAAAATATTAGTATTTTTATTTATTATTGCGATTTCTTTTGTAGTTTACTCTAGTTTTAAATAAATTTTATGAAAAAGAATAAAAAAAAACGGTCACTTACTCTTATTCTTAGAAATTATTTTATAACAGGTGTAGTGGTATTAATTCCTATTGGTTTTACTTTATATTTAAGTAAAATTTTAATAGGAATTTCTTCTAAAATAATTCCAGAAAATATAAATCCTAATAACTACTTACCTTTTGCAATACCTGGAATAGAAATAATTATTTCTGTAGCATTTATAACAATTGTTGGGGGATTATCATTATCCTTTTTAGGTAAACGAATTCTCAAACTTATTGATGATCTATTTAAAAGAATTCCTGTTTTGAGGACTATTTATTCGGCAATAGTACAAATGACCGAGACATTTTCTAATAAAGATGACAATGATAAAAAAAGTGTTGTTTTAGTAGAATACCCAAGAAAAGGTGTTTGGGCTGTTGGATTTGCAACAAAAGAAAATAAAGGTGAAATGGCTGAAAAAACAAATAAAAAATTAATAAACGTATTTGTTCCAACTACACCAAATCCTACAAGTGGTTTTTTACTAATGTTTCCTATAGATGAAGTTATATATCTGAATATGACATTTGAAGAGGCATCCAAATTTATTGTTTCTGCAGGAACATCCACAGGTAAGAATTAAGCTATATCGTTAATTATATCTGCACGATCATATAATTTAATTAATGGTTTAAATCTCCCTATATCCTCTTTTTCATTTTCAATTCTTTTAATTTCCTTTTCAGCTAAAATAAAAAGATTATGATTGTGTATTGGATCTGCCAATTTAAAGTTTTTTATTCCACTTTGTTTAAAACCAAGAATATCTCCAAAACCTCTTAATTTCATATCCTCTTCAGATATTTTAAATCCATCATTAGTGTCTTTTAATATATTAATTCTTTTTTTAGCATTTTCACTTAGATTTGACTTAAACATTAATACACATGAAGACTCTTTGTTGCCTCTTCCAACTCTACCTCTAAGTTGATGTAATTGAGACAAACCAAACTTATTTGCATTTTCTATTATAATTACATTTGCATTAGGAAAATCTATACCAACTTCAATGATAGTAGTAGAAACTAATATCTTAAATTCATCTCTTAAAAATTTGTTTAAGATTTCTTCTTTTTCCTCAATGGTTGTTTTTCCATGGAGTAAATAAACCTCATTTGGAAAAATTTTTTTCAGATATTCAGACTTTTTAATCGCTGAAGAATGATCAATTTTTTTTGACTCTTCTATAAGAGGGCATACCCAAAAAATTTGATTTCCAAGTTTTATTTCTTTCTTGATGAATTTAATTACATCCTCAATCTTACTTTCAATTTTACTATAAGTTTTTACAGGTTTTCGGTTATTTGGTTTTTCTCGTATAATTGAAAGATCCATATCTCCGTAAATAGTCATTGTTAAAGTACGTGGAATTGGTGTTGCTGTCATTAAAAGAACATCACAATCTTTCCCAGCTTTATCAGATAGTTTTTTTCTCTGACTAACTCCAAATTTGTGTTGTTCATCAATTATTATTAAACCTAGTTTTTTGAATTCTACTTTTTTTTGAAATAAGGCATGTGTTCCAAAAATAATATCAATTTCTTCTTTAATAAGTTTATTTAAAATTTTTTTCTTATCTTTGTATGATGATTTCCCAGAAAGTAATTCTATTTTAATATTTTTTGGATATATTTTTTTTGCTAATAAAAAATGCTGTCTTGCTAATATTTCGGTAGGAGCCATTACTGCTACTTGAAAATCAGAGCTGATGGTATTGAATGCAGATAATAACGCTACAATTGTTTTACCACTACCAACATCACCCTGAAGTAATCTGAACATTTTGTTATCTGAGCACAAATCTTTGTTAATCTCATTTAATGTTTTAGTTTGATCATTGGTTAAGGAAAAATCTAATTTGGATATTATTTCACCTTGTTTTTTAGTATCAAATTTTTTCTTTGTTTTTTTTATTTTTTTGATCTTTTTTCTAATTTCTGAATTAACCAAAAAAGTTGAAAAAATTTCATCAAAAGCAAGTCTTTGATAGAAATTTTCCTTGAATTTACCTATGTTTTCTGGTTCGTGTAATTTTTTGATTGAGTCATTCCAACCAATATTACCAAAATTTTTTAATATATCTTTTGAGTGCCACTCATCAATTTGAGGCAAATTTTTAATAATTTGCAATATTATTTTATTATAAACCTTTTCACTAATTCCCTCAGTTAATGAATAACTATTATGCTTTTGTTTTATTATAGATGAGTCTTCTGAAATATATTTAGGATTTGTTAATTGATATTTATTTCTAAAGTATTTAATCTTACCACTAATTGTTACTTCTTTTCCAATAGGTAATATTTTTCTAATATATCCCTCGTAACTATTAAAAAAAACACAATCTATTTCACCAGTTTCATCTCTGCATAAAACTCGATTTGGCAAGTTTCTTACTCTTGGAAATGAATATCTTTGAGGAATTATAGTTATAGTTTGTACTTCATCTATTTTTAAATCTTTAATTTTCGAAGATAAACTTCGATCTGTATAGGATTTTGGTAATTTCCATAACAGATCGAAAATACTATTAATTTTTTTTCTTTTTAATAAATTTGATGTTTTTAAACCAACACCTTTTATAGATTTTAGGTCAGATAATAAATATTCATAATTTCTTTTAATATCCATAAACTAATATTATATTCCTAATATGACTGCTGATATAGAACAAATAAAAAAAAAAATTATATACAGATCAAATTATCGCGGTACGAAAGAAATGGATAAACTTTTAGGGGCATTCACTAATAAATACTTAAATCAATTAAATGATGAAGATTTAAATGAATTAATAAAATTCCTGGAAATAGACGATAACAATCTTTACAATTTTTATAATGGTTTAAAAACCAACATTGAATTTGAAGATAACAAGATTAATAATTTATTTAAAAATTTCAAATATTAACAATTTTATGGCGGAGAGACTGGGATTCGAACCCAGGAAAGAGTTGCCCCTTTGCCGGTTTTCAAGACCGGTGCTTTCAACCGCTCAGCCATCTCTCCGTGTAGAAGCTTTTATAATTAAAAATATTTAATTCAACAATAAAATAGTCTAATTACTCATGATATTTTATTCATTTAATTAGTATGAAAAATGATTTTAACAAAGGTTTAATATTAACTTCTTTAGGTTCTTTTTGGTGGGGATTCATTGGAGTTATATATTTTGAGTCAGTTTCTTTTATCGGTCATACTGAATTAGTTGTTCACAGATGTCTGTGGACAGCAATAATGTTAATTTTAACCACAACATTTCTGTCTAAATGGAAAATTTTTTTAAAAGAAGTAAAAGATAAAAAAAAATTAATTGCATTATTTTTGTCTGGTTTTTTAATTTTTGTTAATTGGTCTATATGGATATATGCTGTTGCATCAGAAAGGATTATTGATGCTAGTTTTGGTTATTTTATAATGCCAATAATTAGTGTTCTTTTGGGGTATATTTTTTTTAAAGAGGAACTAAACAAAAAAAGAATTTTTTCAATTATTCTAGTTTTTGTCTCAATATTAATTTTAATTTTTTTTAATCTTAAATCATTACCATGGGTCGGTCTAATTGTAGCTTTTAGTTGGGCCTTTTATAATTTAGTTCGAAAAAAAATTGAAATTGATACTGATATTGGGTTGCTAATTGAAAGTATATATATTTTCCCTTTTGCTTTAGTTGCATTTTATATAATTGCAAATAATGGTCTAAATGACTTTAACTTAAGTAATCCAGGATTAAGTCTATATTTACTTTTAGCTGGTCCGATGACTGTGATTCCTTTGTTTCTATATGTAAGAGGGGTTGAGTTAATTGGACTAGGACCTACCGGAATGATATTTTATATAACGCCAACATTACAGTTCATTTTAGGTTATTTTTATTATGGAGAGGATTTTTCATTAGTTAAATTTCTAAGTTTTATTATTATTTGGATTGCTGTAATTATATATTTAAATGACTTATATGAAAAAAATTAAAATTTTTTTTTTAATTCTATTTTTTTTAAATTCCAACTTATTTGCAAATGAGAGTACAGATTTTGAAAAGTGGAAAGAAGATTTCAAACAAAGAGCTTTAGCAAATAATATTTCTGAGAAAACTTTTGATCTGGTAATGACAGATACTAAGTTCTTAGCAAATGTTATAAAATATGACAGATATCAGCCTGAATTTTATGAAGACACCAAAACTTATATATCAAAGCGAACTTCTACAAAAAAATTAAATAAAGGTATCGACTTCTATCTAAATAATAAAGATTTAATTAATATTGTTGAAAATAAGTTTAAAATTGAGAAAGAACTTCTATTGTCATTGATGGGCATTGAAACAAATTATGGAACTTATGTTGGAAAAATGGATATCCTTTCTTCACTAGCAACTTTAAGTTATGATAAAAGAAGATCTGAATTTTTTACTAAAGAGCTTTTAATCTTATTGAAATTAATTGATGAAAATCAGATAGATTATAAATCATTGTATGGTTCATGGGCAGGTGCATTTGGTTTTTTTCAATTCATGCCCTCAACTATAAAAAATCATGCAATTGATTTTAACACTGATAATTATATTGATTTAAAAAATTCTCATGATGCCTATGCTTCAGCAGCTAATTATCTTAAAAAAATTGGTTGGAAAAAAGACTCACCTTGTTTTTATAGAATAGATCTTAAAGAAGATATTCCAAAAAAATATTTGAATGTTTCTGCAAAAAAACTCCAAAATAAAAAAAAATTAGGATTTTTTAAGAAATATATTGATAATTATGATGATATAAGCTTTCTAAAATCAAATCATAATGTTGCAATAATCACTCCAGACAAAGATATTATTCCTGGTGCAGATACTTTAAATCCTGCATATATTGTATTTGATAACTACGAAATAATTCTCCAATGGAATAGATCTCTAAGATTTGCTTTAGCTGTTTGTACCTTAAAAGATAAATTTAAAAATGAATTATAAAATTTTATTAATATTTTTGTTATCAATATTTTTAATAGGTTGTGAACAAGTAGCAATTAAGCCAGATAAGATTGAAACAAAAATAGAAAAAAAATATAGTAATAGTGGATTTGCTTTAATCTTTGACGAAAATGTAAAAAAAATTAAAAAATTAGATGATAGATCATTAATGATTCATCATAAATCACTAAAAAGAAAATCTGCCGTTAAGGTTACAAATCCGAAAAATGGAAAGTCTTTAATTGCAGAAGTAAAATCTAATAATCAAAAATTTTCAGATTTTTACAATTCTGTTATATCTAAAAGAATTGCTGAAGATTTAGATCTTGATTTCAATGAACCACTATTAGAAATAGTGCTAATATCTAGAAATTCTACTTTTATTGCAAAAAAAAGTAAAACTTTTGATGAGGAAAAAAATGTTGCTGAAAAAGCGCCAATTGATGGTATTCAAATTAATGATTTAAGCAAAACTAAGAAAAAACAAAAAAAAATAATTAAAGAAAAATTCTCTTACTCAATAAAGATTGCTGATTTTTATTATAAATCTAGTGCTAAAATGATGATTTCTAGAATCAAAGATGAAACTTCTATAAAAAACTCTAAGATAAAAAAATTATCTCAAACTAAATTTAGAGTATTAATAGGTCCTTTTAATGATATAAAAAGTTTGAAAGAGTCATTTGAGAAGTTAAAATCTCTTAATTTCGAAAACTTAGAAGTACTAAAAAATGTTTAAAAATTCTCTAATTACAATTGTTATAACTTTTTTTATTTTCAATAGTGCGCATTCTAATATTGACATAAAAGCAAGAACAGCAATTCTACAAGATTTTTTATCGGGTGAAATTTTATACGAAAAAGAACCAGACAGATCAATTTATCCTGCTTCAATGACAAAAATAATGACCTCTATTATTGCTTTTGATTTAATTAAATCAGGCGATTTAACTTTAGATGAAAAATTTATTATTTCAGAGAAAGCTTGGCGTCTATCAACTTCTGGATATTCTTCAATGTTTGTTATGGTTAATGATGAGGTGAGTGTAAAAAATTTACTTAGAGGTATTATTGTTGCCTCAGGAAACGACGCTTGTGTTGCATTAGCTGAAGGGATAGCAGGCACAGAAGAGGAATTTGCTATTATGATGACTTCCAAAGCACAAGAAATTGGTATGAGCAATACAAATTTTGCTAACTCATCTGGAATTAATGATCCTGACAATTATTCAACAGTAAAAGATATAATGAAAATGTCTCATTATTTAATTAAAAACTATCCAGAATATTATGAATGGTTCAGTG
This sequence comes from uncultured Pelagibacteraceae bacterium, assembly GCA_902550055.1. Lineage (GTDB taxonomy): Bacteria > Pseudomonadota > Alphaproteobacteria > Pelagibacterales > Pelagibacteraceae > Pelagibacter. The sequence goes on from CACCXU010000004.1 coordinate 48,519, forward strand.
AAAAAGAATTTACATGGGATAGAACTGGTGGTGATCCAATTACTCAAGGAAATAGAAATCCACTTCTATATAAAAATATAGGTGCAGATGGAATTAAAACTGGATATCTAGCAGTGGAAAAATATTCTTTAGCATCATCATTAGAAAGAAAAGGTAGAAGGCTAATTGCAGTAGCTAGTGGTTTCGAAACTAAAAATTCTAGATCTAGAGAGAGCTCAAAACTATTGACATATGGTTTAACGAATTTTGATTTAGTAGAAATAAATAAATCGGGAGAAGATTTTGATAGCGTTGATGTTTGGTTAGGAAAAAAGGATTTTGTTAAAGTTTATACTAAAGAAGATATTTATAAAATTATTAAAAAAGGCAAGAAAAAATTATTAAAAGTTAAAATGTTATATGAAGGACCTGTGGAAGCTCCAATTAGTAAAGATCAAGTTTTAGCAAAATTAAGGATTATTTATGATGATGAATTAATTGATGAATACGATCTTTTGGCAAAAGAACAAGTGAACAAAGTGAATATTTTTTCAAGGTTAATGAAATCCTTAAATTATTTGATTTGGGGTGATGTCTAAAAAAATTGTCATAGCCTTTGAGGGTATTGAAGGTAGTGGAAAAACTTTTCATATTAATAATGTTTCTAAATATTTAAAAAGAAAAAAAATACCTCATATAAAGTTAAGAGAGCCTGGAGGAAATAAGAACTCAGAAAAAATAAGAAAATTAATTTTAGATAAGAAATCTAATTTTAAAAAAAAAACCGATTTATTACTTTATTTAGCGGCCAGAAGTGAAAATATGGACAATTTGAAAAAAAATTTTAGAAAAAAGATAATTTTACTTGATAGGTTTACCGACTCTACCATTGCCTATCAACATTTTGGAATGGATGTAAATTTAGATATTATTAAAAAGATTAATAATTATATTTTAAAATCATTTAAAGTAGATTTTACATTTTTAAGTATTGTTAACATAAACAATATGCAAAAAAGATTGAAACAACGAAAAAAAATTAATCGTTACGATACATTCAAAGAAAAATTTTATAAAAAAGTACAAAATGGTTTTTTAAGAATATCTAAAAATAAAAAAAGATATAAAATAATTAATTCAAACCTTCCAATAGAATTAAATAAAAAAATCATAATTGATAAAATTGAAAAATTATTAAAATGAATTTATATCCTAACAGCCAAACAAATCTTTATGGATTACAGGATAAGCTTTTATTTTTTGGTAAATTATTTGATCAAAAAAGATTACCATCAAAGATTTTATTAACCGGTCAAAAAGGTATTGGCAAGTGTACTCTCGCTTATCATTTAATTAATTTCGTTCTATCAAAAGATGAAGAATTGCCATATGATTTAGTTGAATTTAAAATAAATTCTGATAATCGCTCATTTAAGTTAATTCAAAATGGTTCTTGTCCAAATTTCAATTTAATAGACATTAATCTTGATAAGAAAAACATAGATATAGAACAAATTAGAGAATTAATAATTCAACTCAATAAGTCTTCATTTAATAATAAGCCAAGATTTGTTTTAATTGATAATATTGAATATTTGAATTTAAATTCAGTAAATGCGCTGTTAAAAACGTTAGAGGAACCTAATGAGAATATATTTTTTATTTTAATAAATAGTAATAAGAAAATAATTCCAACACTTCTATCTCGTTGTATTAATTTCAATATATCCTTAGAAAATGACAAGGTTAATGAAATTAGTTCACTTCTTTTTGATAATGATATCAATAATCTCATAAATAAAGATTTATTAAATTATTATTCTACTCCTGGAGAAGTTTATAATCTTTTAAAATTTTCTGAAGAAAAAAAAATTGATTTAAAAGAAATAAATTTAAAAGATTTTTTATTAAAATTGATAAGTGAAAATATTTATAAGGATGATAAGCAATCTAAAAAATTTGTTTACAATATACTTGAATTATTTCTGATAAAAGATATTTCAGTTTCAAATTCAGATATTTACAATTATTTTTTGAAAAGAATAAATAATTTTAAGAAATTCAATTTAGATGATGAATCTTTATTTTTAGAAATAAATTCAAAGCTTTTAAATGGATAAAAATTATTATATTACAACACCAATTTATTATCCCTCAGCCAAACCTCATATGGGACATGCTTATTCGAGTATTATTGCTGATTTTTTTGCCAGGTTTAAAAGAATAGATGGATATAAAGTTTATTTTCTGACTGGAACTGATGAGCACGGTTTAAAAATTCAAAGAGCTGCTGAAAAAAAAGGAGTTGAACCTTTAGCGTTCTGCGATGAAATTAGCAAAACATTCAAGAATTTATCAAAAACTCTTAATTTAACAAATAATGATTTTATAAGAACTACTGAGTCTCGACACAAAAAATCTGTTCAATATTTGTGGGAAGAATTAAAAAAAAATGATGACATTTATTTATCAAAATATTCTGGTTGGTATTCAGTATCGGATGAAGCCTTTTACAATGAGGATGAAATTGAAGATCTTGATAATAAAAAAGTGGCCATATCATCTAAGTCTCCTGTTGAATGGGTTGATGAAGAATCTTATTTTTTTAGATTATCTAAGTGGGAAAAGCCATTATTAGAATTTTATGAAAAAAATCCTGATTTTATTTCTCCAGCGTCTAGAAAAAATGAAGTCATAAGTTTTGTTAAAAGTGGATTAAAAGATTTGTCAGTGAGTAGAAAAAGTTTTTCTTGGGGTATAAAAGTTCCGAATGATAATGAACACGTAATTTATGTGTGGTTAGATGCTCTCACTAATTATATTAGTGCTTTAAATTATCCCAATAAAGATAATGAATTATATAAAAAATTTTGGCCAGCATCTGTTCACTTGATTGGAAAAGATATATTAAGATTTCATGCAATATATTGGCCTGCGTTCTTATTAGCTGCAAAAATAGCTCCTCCAAAAAAAGTTTATGGACATGGATGGATATTATCTAATGAGGAAAAAATGTCTAAATCAAAAGGAAATATATTGGATCCATTAGAAATTATAAAACAATATGGACTAGATCCTTTGAGATATTATTTAATAAAAGAAGTTTCATTTGGAAATGATGGTAATATTTCTCAAGAAAGATTAGAGGATTGTATTAATAGTGATTTAGCCAATAATTTTGGTAATTTATGTCAACGTGTATCTGCATTTGTTGTTAAAAATTGTGATAGCAAGGTGCCAGAAAAAATTAAATTTGAAAATGATGATATAAAAATTTTAGATGAATATAGTCAGAATTTAGACAAGTTAAGATCAGAAATAGATAATCAAAATATTAATTATTATATTGATTATATTGTAAATCGATTATTTGAAGCCAATAAATATTTTAATGACCAGGAGCCGTGGAAAAAAAAAGATCATCAAATTAGGTTAAATACAATAATCTATACGACTCTTGAAATTGTTAGAAAAGTAACTTTTTTATTATATCCAATTATTCCGCAATCATCTCTTAAAGCACTTAAAATTTTCAATCTTGAAGAAAAAGATGTAATTTTTCAGTCAATTGGAAATAATGAATTTTTAAAAAAAGGAAGTGCTATTAATAAAATTGATATATTATTTAACAAAATAGAAAAAGAAAATGATTGATTCACATTGTCATCTAGATCATGAGCCATTATTTAGTGATTTAAAAAATGTTATACAGCGATCAAAAGAAATTGGTGTAAAAAAATTATTAACAATCTCAACATCTATTGAGAGCTTTTCCAGAGTTAAAGACATTGTAAATAAAGATGAAATTATATTTGGTACAATTGGAATTCATCCGCATGAAGCAGATAAAAATAATGTCAACTCAGAATTTTTTACAAAAAATTTAAATGAAAATAAAAAAATTATTGGTGTAGGGGAAACTGGTCTTGATTTTTATTATGATAATTCAGATAGAGATAAACAGATAGAAAGTTTCAAGATACACATTAAAGCTGCCTTGAAAGCAAACATTCCATTAATTATTCATTCAAGAAATGCTGAAGCAAAAACTTACGAAGTATTAAATGAATATAAAGATGAAAAGTTGAAAATTTTAATGCATTGTTTCACAGGATCTCAAAAATTTGCAGAAAAGCTTTTAAAATTAGATTCTTATTTTTCTGCAAGTGGTATCATCACTTTTAAAAATTCTGGTGATCTTCAGAATACATTTAAGTCTCTTCCATTAGATAGAATTCTTATTGAAACAGATAGTCCTTTTTTAGCTCCAGTACCAAATCGAGGAAAAAAAAATGAACCATCATTTATAGATTTTACTGCAGCCAAACTTGCAGAAATAAAGGGGATTGAAAAATCTGAACTTATCAAAATTACCACTAATAATTTTAATAATCTTTTTTTTAATTAAAATTATATGAAGTTTATAATACTTGGTTGTGGTAGTTCAATGGGTGTACCAAGACCAGATGGTTTTTTTGGTAATTGTGATCCTAAAATCAAGAAGAATTATAGAACACGATGTTCTGCACTATTAAAAACCTCTAATCAAAATATATTGATTGATACTTCACCTGATTTACGTCAACAATTATTAAGACATAAGATCAAAAAAATAGATAAAGTGCTTTTTTCACACATGCATGGTGATCAAACACATGGAATAAATGATCTAAGATCATTTTATATAAGTAGCAAAAATCAAATCGATGTATATGCTGATCCATCTACCTCTAAATATTTAAAAAATAGTTTTTCATATATATTCAAAAGTTACTCTAGAGAGTATCCTGCTACTTTGAAATTGCATAAATTACCAAAAACTTTTTTTACATCTAATAATAAGAAAAAAATTTCTGTTAAATCTATTAAAGTTGAACACGGAAAAGTAAAATCTAATTGCTTTATAATTGATAAGAAATTAGCTTATATAAGCGATGTAAGTAAAATTTACATTAAAGATTTTAGATATTTCAAAAATTTGAAGTTTTTAGTCATAGATTGTCTTTGGTATAATTACCATCCATCACATTTTAATTTAGAGACCTCTCTTTCTATGATAAAAGAGTTCAAACCTAAAAAAGCTATTTTAACCAATTTATCTCCAGTATTAGATTACAAAGTTCTTATGAAAATTTTACCAAAAAACACTATAGCTGCTTTCGATGGGCTTACTTTAAATTTATAAAATATTCTCTATTTTATTTATTATTTTATTAGATAATGGCTTAGTGAAAGAGGAAAATGTATCCTCAATTTTTCCTTCTTTGTTTATTAAAATCTTATGAAAATTCCACTTTGGTACAGCTGAGCTGCCATGATTAGTTTTAGCCCATTTAAATAACTCATGTGCATTATTCCCTTTTACTTCAGTGATAGCTGAAAGTGGAAAGGTGATATTAAAATTTACTTCACAAAATTCTTTAACTTCTGAATTTTTATTTTTTTCTTGATTAAATGAATTTGATGGTACAGCAAGAACAACTAAACCCTTATTTTTATATTTATCCCAAAGGATTTGAAGTTCTTCATATTGATTTGTAAATCCACAATAACTTGCCGTATTTACAATTAATACTGCATTATTTTTAAAATCACTAAAATTTATTATTTCGCCCGATATACTTTCAATATTGAGATCAAAAAATGTCTTTTCATAATTTGCGATAGCTGAACTTTTAAAAAAAAACATAATTATTGTAAAACCTAATATAAATTTTTTTGTCATTTATTAGGTGTAAGTAGTATTAAGAAGTAACCAAATAAAGTGGATAAAAGTGACCCAGTTAGTACTCCTATTTTTACACCATCCATATATTGAATATTCTCAACAAAAGCTAAATTTCCAACGAAAAGACTCATTGTGAAACCAATACCAGTTAGAACACCCACACCATAAAAGTTATACCAATTTGAATTATTAGGCATTTGAGCAATTTTTGTTTTAATTGCTACATATGAAAATACAAAGACACCTAATTGTTTACCTACAAATAATCCTAATAAAATTCCGAGTGGTACTTTGTCTAATAAAGAACTAAAAGATAAGCCCTCTAGAGATACTCCTGCATTGGCAAAAGCAAATAAAGGCATAATACCAAAAGCCACGTAGGGACTTATCGCATGTTCAACTTTGATTAATAAAGAAAAATCTTTTTCTTTCTTTCGGTGAGGTATGGTCATGGCCAATAAAACTCCAGCAATAGTAGCATGAATACCTGAATTATGTGTAAAGTCCCATAGAAATATACCCACTACTAAATAAGGTAAAAATTTTTTAATATTAAATTTATTTATTATTAATAGTACAATAAAAGCTAAGAGCATAAGCGTTAAGTATTTGATACTCAAATCACCTGAATAAAATAAAGCAATGATAACAATTGCTCCTAAGTCATCAATGATTGCTAAAGCCGTTAAAAAAACTTTTAGAGATAATGGTACTCTCTTTCCTAATAGAGATAGTACACCTAGTGAAAAAGCAATATCAGTAGCAGAGGGAATGGCCCATCCGTTCATAGTTTCGCTGTCACCAAAGTTTATAAATACATAAAATAATGCAGGGACTAACATACCGCCTACAGCAGCAATAATTGGAAGTAAAGCTTGTTTTATATTTGAAAGCTCTCCTTGTAAAAATTCTCTTTTTATTTCTAAAGTGACAAAGAAAAAAAATATGGCCATTAATGCGTC
>CACCXU010000005.1:0-51567 GCA_902550055.1 uncultured Pelagibacteraceae bacterium
ACTAACGTTAGTCAAAAAAAGCAGAGAGAATTATCTTTATCAATAAAAAGAGCTAGAAACTTGGCTTTATTGTAAATGAAAGTAATACTATTAGAAAATATCAAAAAAATAGGGTCTATAGGTGAAATTATAGATGTGAAGAGAGGTTTTGCAAGAAACTTTTTGATTGCGAATAAAAAAGCGTTATATGCTTCAAAAGAAAATATAAATCAAGTTGAAAAGATTAAATCTCAACTATCAAAAAAAGATAATGAGAAAAAACAAGAGGCAAAAAAAATAGCAGAAAAAATAAATAAAAAAGAATTTTTTGTAAAAAAACTTTCAACTGAAAATAAAGAATTGTATGGTTCGGTCAAACCCACAGAAATTTCCAAACTCATTAAAGAAAAAGAAAAGTTAGATATTACACCATCAATGATACAACCAATTAAAGAAATCAAATCTCTAGGAAAATTTAAAGTAAAAGTATCTTTACACTCTGAGATTGATGCAGAGATACATATTGTAGTTGAGTCAGCAGAGACTATTCAATAATTATACAATTTTTTCCCCAATAAATATTTAAATTTCATTTCTCTGATAAATTGACATACAATGTAGTGTGGAAAATAATTTAACAATCGTTAAAGACAAATTCAAAGAATTACCAAATAATATTGAAGCTGAACAAGCGGTGATTGGTTCTATACTTGTTTCGAATGAGATTTTTGATGAAATTAATATTATTATAACAAGCAATAACTTTTATGATCCAATGCATCAAAAGATTTTTGGAGCAATAGAAAGTCTAATTTATAAGGGGTTATTAGCTAATCCTATTACTTTAAAAAATTATTTTGAAGATGAGAAAGACGAATTAAATGTCCCAGAGTACTTAGTAAGAATAACAAAATTTTCTACTTCTGTGAGACAAGCAATCGAATACTCAAAAATTATCTATGATATGTTTGTGCGAAGAGAACTTATAAAAATTTCCGAACAAACTATTGATGATGCTAAGTTAGGTGATCTTAATACAAATGGGCAACAAATTATTGAAAATTCAGAAAAAGAATTATTTAAATTGGCTGAAAAAGGATCTTTTAGTTCCTCTTTTATAAAATTTGATAAAGCACTAAAAGATACAATTGATATGGCTTCAGCTGCTTATAAAAATGATGAGGGAATAGTTGGGGTTCCAACTGGATTAAGAGATTTAGATGATAGATTGGGAGGACTTCACAAATCTGATTTGATCATTATTGCAGGAAGACCTGGCATGGGGAAGACAGCACTGGCAACTAACATCGCTTTTAATGCATCTCAAAAATTACAAGAGAGTGGCAATAAATCATCGATTGCTTTTTTTTCATTAGAAATGTCATCTGAGCAACTATCTACTAGAATTTTAGCAGAACAATCTAGAATTAAATCAAATGATATAAGACGAGGTAAAATTTCAGATGAACAATTTGATAAATTTATTGAAACTTCAAAGAACATATCTGAACTTCCGCTATATATTGACGAGACGCCCGCAATAACTATTGCGGCTATGAGTAATAGAGCACGAAGAATTAAAAGAACTCATGGTCTTGACATGATTATTGTTGATTACATTCAGTTAATGAGAGGAACCTCAAATTATAAAGATGGAAGAGTTCAAGAAGTATCAGAAATTACTCAAGGTTTAAAAGCGATCGCAAAAGAATTATCAATACCCGTAGTTGCTCTTTCACAATTATCAAGACAAGTAGAACAGAGAGATAATAAAAAACCTCAATTATCAGATTTGAGAGAATCTGGTTCAATAGAACAAGACGCTGATGTGGTAATGTTCGTATATAGAGAGTCTTATTATTTAGAAAATAAAGAACCAAAACCAGCAACTTTAGAACATGCTGAATGGCAAGCAAAGATGAATGAAGTATCTAATCTGGCAGAATTGATAATTGGTAAACAGAGGCATGGTCCAACTGGAAATGTATTTTTAGAGTTTGAGGCAATGTTTACTAAATTTAAAGATACTCAAATTAACTAAATTCCAATATAAAAGGGTAAGATGATTGCCCAATTTTATCAAAATATTATTCTTAAAAATCCCAAATCTATATTGATAATCTTACTTATAGCCCTATTTACTTTTGGTTATTATTCTAAAGATTTTAAATTAGACGCCTCATCAGAGACATTACTTATTGAGGGAGATCCAGACCTTGAATATCTAAAAGAAATTACAAATAGATACGGTTCAAAGGAATTTCTGATACTAACTTATACACCCAACGAAGGAATGATCTCTGATGTTTCTATAAACAACCTTCTCAGTTTAAAATATAAAATTCAAAGTTTAAAATGGGTACATAGTGTAATTACCCTTTTAGATATTCCTTTATTAAATAATTCAGATTCACCTTTGCAAGAAAGATTAGAAAATTTTAAGACTTTAAAAGATGAAGATATAGACAAAGAAAGAGGATTTAAAGAGATTTTAAGTAGTCCCGTATTTAGAAATTTTGTTATTAGTGATGATGGTAAAACCTCTGGAATCATAGTTAATATTAAAAATAATAAACCAATAGAAAATATTTCTAATAAAACGAAAAAAGAAATTGAAGCTCATAAAGACTTAATAAAAAAACAAAATCATCAAAATATTCTTGAAATAAGAGATGTTATTAAAAGTTACAATAATATTGGAAAAATAAATTTAGGTGGGATTCCTATGATTGCCGATGATATGATGACATTTATTAAAAGCGATATAGTGGTTTTTGGATTAGGTGTTTTATTATTTATTATCGCAACATTATGGTTTGTATTTAGAAAACTAATTTGGATTATCGTTCCAATAAGTAGTTGTTTTTTTTCAGTAATAATCATGACAGGTTTGCTTGGGTTATTGGGGTGGAAAGTTACAGTCATTTCGTCAAACTTCATTGCGTTAATGTTAATTTTAACAATGGCAATGAATATACACATGAGCACAAGATTTTTACAAATTAAAGAAATTCATCCAAACAAAAAAATTGTAGAACTTATTATTTTAACAACTAGTAAAATGTTTTGGCCAATTTTATATACTGCTTTAACAACTATTATCGCTTTTTTATCTTTAATATTCAGCGAAATTAAACCAATTATTGATTTTGGTTGGATGATGACCTTGGGTTTGATTACATCATTTGTAATTACCTTTACATTACTTCCATCTCTAATTAACTTTATGCCAAAAGAGAAAATATTTCTAAAAAAACAAGAAGAGTCGATAATTACCTCTTTCTTTGCACAAGTTTCCCTCAATAATCACAAAACAATCTTTACCCTAACTTTTGTAGTTATCATTTTTAGTTTAATCGGTATAAGCAGACTAGAAGTTGAAAATAGTTTCATTAATTATTTCAGTAAAAAAACTGAAATTTATAAAGGTATGAAACTTATAGACGAAAAATTAGGTGGTACAACTCCACTCGAAGTAATTTTAAAGTTTCCAAAAAAAGAAAACAAGAAAACTGATGATGAAGATGATTTTGAAGATTGGGGGGATGAAGAAAATGAGAATGATGATAAATACTGGTTTACCAAAGATAAAATAGATAGAATTTCCTCTGTTCATAACTATCTAGATAATTTGCCTCAAGTTGGAAAAGTTTTATCCTTTTCGTCAATTATTGATGTAGCAACAATACTAAATAATAATAAGCCTTTAGGAACATTAGAAATGGGTGTCCTTTATTCAAAAATACCTGAGAGTATCAAGACTGAAATAATTGATCCATATATTTCTATAAAAGATAATGAGGCAAGAATTAATCTCAGGATTATTGACTCCCAAGAAAATTTAAGAAGAAATGATCTCATAAAAAAAATTAAATATGACTTAAAAAATGAATTGGGTTTAAAAGAAAGTGAGTTTAAACTTGGTGGTGTTTTAATCTTATTTAATAACTTACTTCAAAGTCTTTTTAAATCTCAAATTCTTACTTTGGGTTTAGTGATGATTGGAATATTTGGGATGTTCGTTATTCTTTTCAAAAATATTAAACTTGCTCTAATTGGTGTAGTGCCAAATTTTATAGCGGCTTTTTTTATACTAGGAATAATAGGTTTGCTCGGTATTCCATTAGATATGATGACAATCACAATAGCAGCAATTACAATTGGAATAGCTGTTGATAATAGTATTCATTATATTTATAGGTTCAAGGAAGAATTTAGTGCCTCTGAAGATTATAATAAAACTCTTATTTTGTGCCACTCTACAGTGGGTAAAGCGATTTTAAATACCTCTATAACAATTGTTTTTGGATTTTCAATATTAGTTTTATCAAAATTTATACCTACAATCTATTTTGGTGTTTTTACTGGACTAGCAATGTTATTAGCTATGATCTCAGTTTTAACCTTGCTTCCCTCTTTAATATTATTGATCAAACCGTTTAATAAATAATTAGATGCAAGATTTTGTTGTAGACTTATATAAAACTACAAACGTTATAGACATAATATATTTAGTAATTACAATTTTTACATTAATTAGATGTTACAAAAAAGGTTTTGTTTTAAGTATTCTATCAATGGCTAAATGGTTTCTGGCTTATATAATTACACTGATAATTTTCCCTAGGGCAAAACCTTATTTAAAAAGTACAATTGATAATGAATATGTTCTAGACATATTTTTAGGTATTACAATATTTGTTATTGTTATATTTATAATTTTAATGATTAACAGGGGTATCAAAAAAGCTGTTCGATTCACTGGTCTTGGAAGTTTAGATACAATTTTTGGATTCTTTTTTGGATTTATCAAAGCTTATATTATCTCTGTATGTATCTTCTCAGGTGTGCACATTGTATATAATCACGATAAATGGCCAGTAAATTTAAGTAAATCATTAATCTTTCCATATTTAGAAAAAGGTAGTAATTATTTATTAGAAAAATTTCCTGATGAAAAAACATATCAAAAATCTAAAGAGAAAATTGAAAATATTTGATCCTAAGCTTAAAGAAGAGTGTGGTATATTTGGAATAAGTAATAATAAGGATGCTTCTGCACTAACTGCCTTAGGACTTCATGCTCTCCAACATAGAGGTCAAGAAGGATGTGGTATCGTTACCTTTGATGGTAAACAATATTTTTCTGAAAAAAGATTTGGTTTAGTAGGCGATAATTTTAATAAAGAAAAAATATTAAAAAAACTTCAAGGGGATTACGCTATTGGACACAATAGATATAGTACTACAGGTGAGAATACTCTTAGGAATATTCAGCCTTTCTTTGCTGATACTAATGCAGGGGGGATCGGCGTAGCTCATAATGGAAATTTAACAAATTCTATTTCTTTAAGAAAAAAATTAGTTGATGAAGGTGCGATTTTCTACACAACATCTGATACAGAAACAATAGTTCAATTAATTGCTAAGTCAAAACGCTCAAAAACAATAGATAAAATTGTAGATGCAATTTTTCAAATACAAGGTGGATATGCTTTGGTAATGTTAACTCAAACTTCATTGGTAGGTGTCAGAGATCCTTTTGGTATCAGGCCTTTGGTAATTGGAAAATTAAAAAATAGTTATGTCCTAGCATCTGAAACATGTGCTTTAGATATAATTGGTGCAAAATTTATACGAGAAGTTGAAAATGGTGAAATAGTTTTAATTGAAAATAACGAATTAAAAAGTATTAAGCCATTTCCACCAAGAAAAGTTAGACCTTGTGTTTTTGAATATATTTATTTTGCAAGACCAGATAGCATGCTTGATGGAAAAACTGCATACGAACATAGAAAAAATCTTGGTTCTGAACTTGCAAAAGAGAATGATATAAATGCTGATATTGTTGTGCCAGTACCAGACTCTGGAAATGCAGCCGCTTTAGGTTTTGCACAATCCCTGAAAGTAAAATTTGAACTTGGCCTAGTCAGAAATCATTATGTAGGAAGAACTTTCATTGAACCAAGTCAGAAGATCAGAAGTTTGGGTGTTAAATTAAAATTAAATGCTAATCAATCAACTATTCAAGGCAAAAAAATAATTTTAGTAGATGACTCACTAGTTAGAGGTACCACATCCCATAAAATAGTTAAAATGCTATACGACGCTGGCGCGAAAGAGGTTCATGTTAGAATTGCTTGCCCAGAAATAAAATTTCCTGATTTTTATGGAGTTGATACTCCAACTAAAAAAGAATTACTTGCCGCTAATAAAAGCAATTCTGAAATTTGTGAGTACATAGGTGCAAAATCATTGAAATTTTTGTCAGTAAATGGAATGTATCGCGCAATTGGTTTTGATAAGAGAAATGAGAGTTATCCTCAACTAACTGATCATTATTTTACTGGAGAATATCCTGTAAAACCTATTGATGAACTTGGTGATAGTAAAATCACACAATTATCTTTATTAAACACTGCATCAAATAATTAAATGAAAAAAGTAAGTTTTACTGAAATGAAAGATGGAACTAAAGAGGATTATCTTTTTTTAGATAAACATGAAAAGGATTTTGCCAGTAAAACTGCTGATAGAATATTAAAATTTATGTCTGGATTAAATGAAACTTTAGAAGGTTATCAGGTATCAAGACTTGAGCACTCACTTCAAAGTGCTACGAGAGCTCATAGAAATGGTGAAAGTGAGGAGATGGTTGTAGCTTGTCTGTTACATGACATCGGTGATGAATTAGCACCAATGAATCATTCTGAGTATGCCGCTTCAATTTTAAAGCCCTATGTATCAGAAAAAACTCATTGGATAGTAGAAAAGCATGGCGAATTTCAAATGTATTATTATGCGCATCATTTAGGTGGTGATAAGAACAGAAGAGATAAATATAAAGATCATAAATATTATCAAGATACAATAGATTTTTGTGAAAAATATGATCAAAATTCCTTTGATCCTAAATATAAGTCTTTACCATTGGAATTTTTCAAACCAATTGTAAAAAAAATTTTTTCTAGAAAACCATATTCTTCTCTAACGAAAAATTAAAAATAAAACTAATACTAATGATCACAAAAAAAGAGCAAATAATTGAATATTTCAAGTCTGGAATTAAAAATAAGAGAGAATTTAAAATTGGTATCGAACATGAGAAATTTCTATTTGATAGTCAAAATAATAAGAGAATTGATTATCAAAAAATGAAGAAAATGTTCTCAGCTCTACTTGAATTTGGATGGAATCCTGTATTAGAAAACAATAATATTATTGGTTTAAATAAGGGTGGTAAAAATATTACTCTTGAACCAGGTAATCAAATTGAATTATCTGGTGATAAACTTACTAATATTCATGAAGCATGTGCAGAGTCTTATGATTACTTATTTGAGTTAAAACAGGTCACAAAAAAACTAAACATTAAAATTGTAAGTGCAGGTTTTGATCCAATATCAAAATTAAACGAAATCCCTAATAATCCTAAAAAAAGATACAAACTAATGACAAAAGATATGCCTTTAGGAGGTGAATTAAGTCTTGATATGATGTATCGAACCTGTGGAACGCAGTTAAATTTAGATTATTGTTCTGAAGAAGATTTTAAAAAAAAATTTCAGATAGTTAATTCTCTGGTACCTATTTCAATTGCTTTATTCGCTAACTCATCAATAGTTGAGAAGAAAAAAAGTAATTATTTATCTTATCGATCAAAAGTATGGCAAAATACTTCACGAGGTGGTTTGCCTAAATTTTTTCTAGAAGACTTTGATTTTGAAAAATATGCAGATTTTGTGATTAATTTTCCAATTCTGTTTATACAACAAAAAGAAAATTATTTTTCAGGTAGAGGATACAATTTTAGTGATTTCATGTTGGGAAATATTAAAGAAATAAATAATCGTCTGCCAAGTGAAAATGATTTATCAATTCATTTAAGTACAATTTTTACAGAGAATAGACTTAAAAAATATATTGAATTAAGATCGATGGATACTTGTGGTTGGGATTGTCTATGTGCGGGGCCAGCATTTAATGTTGGAATGTTATATGGAAATTTAGATGAAGTTTATGAATTAATTTCTAGTTGGGATAGAGATAAAATTATGAATGCATATTTAGAAGCGCCACAAAAAGGTTTTAATACCCAGCTTATGGGTAAAGACTTGCTTTATTGGTCTTCAGTATTACTAGATTTATCTAAAAAGGGACTAGAAAAGAGAGATATAGTCAATAAAAGTGGAAAAAATGAGACCATATTTTTAAATCATCTACAAAAAGTGATTGATAATAAAACTACAAATGCACATCATATGATTATTAAATTTTCTAAAGATGAAGATTTAACTGAATTATATGACAAATAAAATTATTGCTATCCAGGGAAATCATCCTTCAAAACTTAACCCTTTAACCGATACCAGTATTTTTTTAGCCCATGAAATACAAAAGAAAAATTATAAAATTTTCTATTATGATCCAAAAGATTTATCTATTATTAATTTTAAAGTAGTTGCTGAAGGATTTTTTATCAAATTTGATTATAAAAAAAAAAGATTTTTCCAAATTTTAAAAAAACAAAAACTAGAGCTAATTAATTGTAAATATTTACTTATTCGCCAAGATCCACCATTCAATTTAGAATATATTTGCTCTACTCTTATTTTAGATAAAATAAAAAAAAGAGTTAAAGTTATTAATGATCCAGCAGCAATAAGAAATGTATCTGAAAAACTTTTTTCCACAAAATATCAAAAATTTATGCCAGATACTATTTTTTCACAAAATATTGATGAAATTAGAAAGTTTTTTAAAAAACATAAAAAAGTGATTGTTAAACCTATCAACAGCTATAGTGGAAACAATATACATTTATTTACAAAGTTTAATCTAAAATTTTTTCAAAAATTTATTAAAAAACACGATCATATTATGTGTCAAAAATATTTACCTAAGATCAAAGAAGGAGATAAGAGAGTCTTTTTAATTAATGGTAAAGTATGTGGCGCAATATCAAGAATTCCAAAAAAAGGCTCATTTTTAAGCAATTTAAGTAAAGGTGCGAAACCAATAATTATAAAATTAACTAATAAAGAAATGAAAATATCAAAATTGATAGGCAAAGATTTAAAAAAAGATAAAATTTTCTTTGCTGGAATTGACTTTATAGATGAGCAACTTAATGGTGATATAAATGTAACATCACCTACTGGATTAAAAACTTTCTACGACCTCTCAAAAATAAATTTGGCATCAACTTTCTGGAAAAAATTAAAAGCGTGAAAAATCTTACAGATCAACAAAAGGGATCGTTATTGGCCTTTGTAGCTGTAATGTTTATTACACCAGACTCGCTATTTATAAGGCTTTCAAATGTAGATACTTGGGGTTTAGTTTTTTATAGGGGAATTATTCCTTTTATGACAGTTTTAATAGGTATGTTAATCTTTTATAAGTTAAATTTCTTTAAAATTCTTTTCACCAGTGGTTATCATGGAATATTTTATGTAATTACATTTAGTGTAACTAATATAACTTTTGTTGTTTCTATTCAAAATACAAACGTTGCCAATACCTTAGTTATGATAGCGACTGCTCCAATGTTATCAGCAATTCTTGGAGCTATATTTTTAAAAGAACCACCTGATAAAAAAACTTGGACCTCTATAATAATTACTTTTTTAGCAATAATATATATTTTTTATGACTCTTTGAAGTTAGGTAATTTCTATGGAGATATTTTAGGATTTGTTACTGCGATAGGTTTAGCGGTTGGAGCAGTTATTATCAGATCTGCTAAAAATAAAAATTTAGTTCCTGCTGCAGTAGTTGGTAAATTATTTGTAGCAACTTTTGCATTACTTTTTATCGAAAGTTTTGCTTTAGTTGGCAAAGATCTTCTGATTGTTCCATTGATGTGTATTTTATGTGTAGCAATACCTTTTGTTTTGGTTACCATTGCGCCAAGATTTATACCTGCTGCAGAAGTTAATCTTTTTTTTCTGCTGGAGACTATAATTGGTCCAATTTGGGTTTGGTTAATTATAAAAGAACAGCCTAGCTTAGAAACACTTCAAGGTGGTCTGATTATAATCACCACTATCGCAATTCACTCATACTTTAAACTCAAAAATTCTTAAGCTTGTCACAATTAAGACTTGATTTAATAATACATCGCGAATAATTACCTCAATTTTTATGAATAAAGTTTTAAAAAACTCCTGGGCTTTGTTTTTGGGAATGGGTTTCATCATGATGGCTTATGGATTCCAAGGGTCTCTACTGGGTGTAAGGGCTGTACAGGAGGAATTTAGCCTTACTTCGACTGGATTTATGATGTCTGGTTATTTTGTAGGATACTTTATCGGTGCAGCAACTATTCCAAATATAATTTCGAGAGTTGGTCACATAAGAGTTTTTGCAGCTTTTGCGTCCTTAGCATCATTAGTTGTTTTAATTCACTCAGTGATAATTCATCCATTCGTATGGTTTTTATTAAGAATACTTACAGGTGTAAGTATGGTCTGCATTTATACAGTTGCAGAGAGTTGGTTAAATGACAGATCAAGTAATAAAAATCGAGGCAGCGTGCTTTCTATTTATATGGTCATACTTTATGGAACTATGGGCATCGGTATGTTTTTACTTAACTTTAGTAGTCCTAAAAACTTTCAACCTTTTATCTTGGTTTCAGTAATAACTTCCGCTGCTTTAATACCTATTTTACTGACTAAAAAAAAACCACCAAATTTTAAAAAAATACAAGCCATGAATATGAGAGAGTTATACGAAGCTTCACCTTTTGGTATGGTGAGCTCTCTTTTTTATGGAACAATACAATCAGCTTTATTCACATTACTGGCAGTTTATGCTACCTCCATGAACTTCACCATTTTAGAAATATCAATTGTAACTTTCTTGTTAGCAATTTCAGGTGCAGTAGCCCAATTTCCAGTTGGTAAAATTTCAGATATTTACGATAGAAGAAGAGTAATTGTGTTTTCAACATTTGGAGCAGCAATATTCGCAATAATTGCAATATTTGTTTCAAGACAAATGTATTTGCCTGGAGGCCTTGCAACTAGCAAAACATGGTTTTATTTTTTCTTTATTCTTTTTTCATTTTGTAGTTTGCCAATGTTTTCTTTGATCTTGGCACATACAAATGATTATATTTCAAAAGAAAAATTTGTTGCAGCTGGAGCAGGACTTCAATTTGCCTTTGGATTAGGAGCAATGAGCGGACCATTTCTTTGTTCAATATTTATGGATCTAGTTGGTCCTAATGGTTTCTTTGTGTTTCTATTTATTTTTCACTCTTTCATTGGATTTTTTGGAATATATAGAATGAAAGTAAGAAAAACTGTTGAAAATCCAGACTCTCAGTTCGTTGCTATGCCACAAACTATTACACCTGCAGGTATTGAACTTAATCCTACTACTGAACACATAGAGGAACCATATACTGAAAAAGTTAAAGAAATTTTAGAAAGAAAAGGTGTAAAATATAAAAAAGAGGAGAACGAAGATAATAAAGAGGAAGCGACATATTAAATATATCCCTTTCAGGTTGTAACTTATTTTAGTCAGGCTACATAGATTTTTTTTAAGAATCTTATTGAATAATTTTCATTTATCTAGTGAAATAAAAAAAATTTAAAAATGCCATTAAAAAAAAAGAAAATAAAAATTAAAAAAAAAGCTAACGGACTTGCTAAAATAGCAACATTAACATCAAGTTCGCTAAGCAGCGTGTTATCTAATTATAAGAAAAAAAAAGAACAAGAGAAAATCAAAGCAATAAAATTACAAAAACTTGAGGAAAGAAATTCTTATCATAAGGAAAGAAAAGAGTTAAAGCTTTGGGAGGATAGGCTCAATAAAGAAAGTAGCAAAATCCGCTTAAATGAAGAAGAGCTGAGAATAAGAGAAAAAGAAATTAGATCTAAAGAAGATAAACAAAAAATTGAGAGTGAAAGACTGACGAAAAAAGATGAGGAGTTAGTACTTGTTGCAAAAGAATTAAGAGAAAAAGAAAAACAATTAAAGATTAGAGAAGAAGAGCAAAATAGAAAAGATATCGATTTAAAAGTAAGAGAAGATGAACAAAAAAATAAAGAATTAAAAGAGCAAAGACGCAAAAATAGAGAACTAAAAATATTGAAAGAAGAGGAAGATAGACAAAAAGAGGCTGAATTTATCAAAATAAGAGAGTGGGAAGAAAAATTTGATAGAGAACAAAAACAAAAAGAACAAGAAGAAATTAGAAGAGAACAAAGACTTATTCAAAAAGAAACCGAAAAAAGAGCGAGATTTGAGGAAATTGATAAAAATCTCCAAAGTTCATCAAGTGGATTAGAGAATTTTAATATAGATAAATCAAAAGAAAACTAGATTAAAAATTTTCTATTTTAATTTTAGTCTTAAGACAATGGTAGGTTTAGACAAATCAAGAACTTGGGATGTATGAACAAAGAAAACGCAAGTAAACTCTGGAAAATGATCCAGGAAGCTGGCGATTATTTGGTTGGTCAATTACCTGATCATCCTAATCATCCTAAAGGAAGAAATCCTTATGCTCATGTAGCAATTTGTATAAAAAGTAAATTCAATGCAAGTTATAAAGATATTCCAGATGATAAATTCAATGAAGTCTTACAATATATTGATTTTTTAAAAAAAAATCCTAGCTAATTAAATTATATTTTTTTTATTGTTTAGGAAAATAATCTTTAAATTCACTTTCTCTATAAACATCAGCAGTACAACAATGAAGGCCACCACCAAAAGCATAGGCATCTCTTAAATCTACTGGAATTACCTCCATACCAAGTTTATCGAGTTGTTCTGCTTGATATTTTTCACTTTTTTCAACACAAACTGTCTTTGGATCTAATACCAAAACATTCATAGAAAGCCAAACAGATGAATAGCAAAGTGATGGTGGTTCGTTGTGAGCAGGTTGTGCGGCATCTATAATTTCCCAGCCATTATTTTCAAATAATTTTCTCTGTTCTTTAGGTAATCTTCTTTGAGGATTGTTAATAATCAATCCTTCTTTTATTGGTGTGAAGGTTGCATCTATATGAATTGGGTATGGATCTCCTGGAAAATTTACAGCATGAACTCGATGATCTTTATAATGTCTTTTTAACCAATCAATCCCTTTAAGATTTGTCGTAAAACCATGTTGTACTACTAAGTCTTTACCAAATCTCAAAACATCAGCTGCATCGAACAAAGGCTCCTCTTCAGTTGTTACAAAAAATTTATCTTCAGTCCATTTTAATCTTTTTTGAATTCCAATTTTATCAGATAAATAATCTTTTCTATAATCTGCATCTGTTAATCTTGGTTTCGGTGCTGACTCATGTCTCATGTTTGGATCTAAATTATAATATTCTTTAAGAAGTGGTCGATAACAAAGATACTCAAACCATCTACATCTGTAACTCATAGTTGCCTCTAAAATTTCATTTCCAACTGTTAATAAAACATCTCTAGGGGGCATGCAGCCAAACATAGTTTCAGATTCCCAATCAGGTGTCGAAGTTTTCTGATTAAAATTTAAAGGTGTTGGTCTATCAACTTTAATACCTCTTTTAACCAAAATATTTGAGAAATCATCAAGTAACTGATTTGCCTTATCTACAGTCTCTTTTGTTCTAGGACCAAATTTCCCTCTCATATCTGAGTCTTCAGGAACTTTTGCATCTAAAGCAGGTTCTGGTGCGGGTATACATGTGCCGTCGGCCCTTCCAACAATAACATGCTTTAAAGGATCCCACTCATTCCAGCTATTTACAATCCTTTTTCCTTTTTTCATTTTAACCTTTTATAACATTATGCTCTGGACCAAATGGAAACTTCGTAATATTTTCTGATCTATCCTCCCCTATTACCAAAATATCATGCTCTCTATACCCTCCTGCACCTGGATTTCCCTCGGGAATAAGTATCATAGGCTCCATTGAAATAACCATATTTTCTTCAAGAATAGTGTCAATATCCTCTCTCAATTCAAGACCCGCTTCCCTTCCATAAAAATGTGACAATACTCCAAATGAATGTCCATACCCAAACGTTCTATATTGTAAATATCCTAGCTCAGCAAAAAGTTCATTTAATTCATTACATATGTCAGAACATTTTACTCCAGGTTTTATCAACTCAAGCCCCCTTTTGTGAACCTTCACATTTGCCTCCCAAGCTTTTAAAGATTCATCACTTACATTATCTAAAAATAAAGTCCTCTCTAAGGCAGTATAATATCCAGAAATCATTGGAAAAGTGTTTAAGGATAAAATATCGCCATTTACTAATTTGCGATTTGTTTTTGGATTATGTGCGCCATCTGTATTGATACCTGATTGAAACCATACCCAAGTATCCATGTATTCAGCATCTGGATATGTTTTAGCTATTTCTTTTTCCATTTTATCTCTTCCAGTTATTGCAATTTCTAACTCTGTTGCTCCCTCTTTAATATTCTTAACAATTTCTTCTCCACCAATATCAGCAATTCTTGCCCCATTTTTTATAATTTCTATTTCCTCTTTAGATTTTATCATTCTTAACTTCATCAATTTTTTTGAAATATCTTTAAGAGCAGAGGCTGAAAAAATTGATTGAATTTTTTCATTCATTTCTAAAGTAATATGATCATTTTCTATTCCAATATTTTTAGGTATTTTATTCTCATCAATTATTGAGGTTATCGCTTTTAAAAAATTGTCTTTTTTCCAATCAGTGTAAATAATATTTTCACAATATGATCTCCTCCAGGGCTGACTTGCATCAATATTAGCTGAAATAGTTGTAATTTTGGTTTTAGTAATAATGCATCCGTATGGTCTACCGAAAGAGCAATAAATAAAACCTGAATAATACGCTATATTATGCATTGAAGTTAAAATAATCATATCAAGATTATCTTTATCCATTATAGATCTTAATTTATTTAATCTTTGATTATATTCATCATTAGAAAAAGGTAGTTTGGACTTTTCACCATTCTTTAAAGTAAAAAAATCAGGCCTTTTCATAAAATTTTAAAATTTAATTAAGAGCTATGTATCTCTTATTCCATCTCATTATAAGGCTATAATAAATGATTGAAACGAAAAGAAAGAAACCACCCACTATTGTATTCGTTGACGGAATTTCATTAATCCCGAACAATGGTAACCATACCCAAAAAATTCCTCCAATAACCTCCGTTAGGGACAATAATGTCAACTCTGCTGCTTGGATTGCTTTAGATCCTATAGAATATAAAATAAGACCTAAACACACTAATACCCCATGCAAAGAAAACATTGCACTATTATAACTTGTGGCAAAAAAGGGTTGTTTATTGACCAAAATCATAATCGTAGCAGTTATGAAACAAAATAAACCTGCAACAGCAACTGTTGTAAATTTTGGAGTTTCTTTTCTCCATCTTAAAGTGACTGAAAAAATTGAAAATCCAATTGATGATGTAAGTCCAAAAAGAAAACCTATTAAAGAATTTTTTTCGGTATTACCAACAGCCATGATTATAATACCTGCAGTTGCAATAAGCATTGATATCCAAACATTTAGAGAAATTTTTTCTTTTAAAAATAAAAAAGCTAATAATGCAGTAAAAAAAGGCATTGCAGCTAAACATAATAAAGTAATTGCTGCAGTAGTGTTTGTAATTGAATAAATAAATGAAATCATTGCAATACCAAGACCAATGCCACCAACGAGTCCTGATTTACCTACTTTTTTGTAATTTTTGTAAAAATTTATTCCCTCTTCAAAATATAAATATAAATTTAAAATAATAAAAATAGTTAAACCTCTACCAAAAATATATTGCCAAGGAACCATATGAGGATCATTCATATATCTCACTACCAAAGGACCAAACGACCAAAGTATCCCTGCAAATAAAACGACCGGTACGGCTATTTTTTCATTTCTAAGTTCAACCATAATCGAATATTTAGATCTAATTGATTAGTACTACAACATAAATTAAATTGTTATACAAAGTATTAGCACTAATATAATAAATTAATATGAATTTGGATATTCTTAAAATAGCCTCTGATACCAACAATAACAAAAGTATCAAAAACTATACACACCACTCAAAATTGAAAAATTCAATGTGCGGTGATGAGATGCAAATAGATTTGGTTATCAAAAAAAATAAAATTATTGATTTTGGTTATCAAGGTAAGTCCTGCATTTATTGTCAAGCCTCAGCAAGCTTACTTTCAAAAATTTCAATTAATGAAAATAAATCTAAAATTAATGAATTGTGTGACGATGCAAAACATTATTTTGAGGGAAATGTTGAAAATATTGAAAAAAAATGGAAACCACTTAATATAATATTCAATGACAAAAATTTATCTCGTAAAGAATGTATTTTATTGCCTTTTAAAACAATAAAAAAAATAGTATCAAAATAATTTCATGGGTAATTTAAAACAATCTTTTTTTGCAGGATTATTTTCAATTATCACTATAGGTATTTTAACTTTACTAACCTATAAAACTGAATTTGGGATTTTTCTTATTGCATCTTTTGGATCATCAATGGTTCTGTTATATGGATATCCTGAAAGCCCCTTTGCCCAACCCAAAAATGTTTTTTTTGGGCATCTGGTAACTGCAATTGTAGGAATGTTTTTTTTACATTTAATTCCTTTGCCTTTATTTATAATTATACCATTAGCAGTTGGTTTTGGAGTGGGTCTAATGATATTGTTAAATGTAACTCATCCACCCGCAGGTGGAAATCCAATTATAGTTATCATGGGTAGTGTTTCACTAGACTATTTGTTAAGCCCAATAATTTCAGGATCAATAATTATTCTAATTTTTGCTATCATAATTAATAAATTTATACTTAAAAAGAGTTATCCAAAATCAAAATAATTTGTTTGCTAGCGACATTAAAATAATGTTAGATGTCTCAAAATAAATTAATGATCGAAAGTAACGCAGGAGAATAAATGAAAATATTATGTGTATTATATGATGATCCAAAAGGAGGAATGCCTAAGTCATATCCACTTAAAGATCTTCCTAAACTAGAAAAATATCCAGATGGGATGACCTTACCTTCACCAAAAGGAAGAGATTTTAATCCAGGAGAATTGTTAGGATGTGTTTCAGGAGAATTAGGATTAAGAAAATTTTTAGAAAGTAATGGACATGAGTTAGTAGTTACTAATAGTAAAGATGGAGATGGATGTGAGGCTGATAAGCATATCGTTGACGCTGATATAGTAATTTCTCAACCCTTTTTTCCTTACTACTTAACTAAAGAAAGAATTGCTAAAGCTAAAAACTTAAAAATGGCTATTACAGCTGGAATTGGCTCTGATCACGTGGATTTGCAAGCAGCTATGGATAACAAAATTGATGTAGTTGAAGTGACTTTTTGTAATTCAAGATCTGTTGCTGAACACATTGTAATGATGATTGTATCAATGGTGAGAGACTATCACAACCAACATAGAATTGTTAATGAAGGTGGATGGAACATAGCAGATGCTGTGCAAAGATCTTATGATGTTGAAGGTATGCACATTGGAACTGTTGCTGCTGGCCGTATCGGTTTAGATGCATTAAGGAAAATGAAACCATTTGATGTACACTTACATTATTTTGATAGACATAAATTACCAGATAGTGTTGAAAAAGAATTAAACCTAACATTTCATGAGTCAGTAGAGTCTATGGTTAAAGTTTGTGATGTCGTGACTATAAATTGTCCCCTCCATCCTGAGACTGAGAACTTATTTGACGATGCTATGATAAGCAAAATGAAAAAAGGTGCTTATATTGTAAACACTGCAAGAGGTAAAATTTGTAATCGTGATGCAATTGCAAAAGCATTGAAGAGTGGTCAACTAAGTGGTTATGCTGGAGACGTTTGGTTTCCACAGCCAGCTCCAAATGATCATGTATGGAGAACAATGCCTAACCATGGAATGACACCTCACACTTCTGGAACATCTTTGTCAGCTCAAACAAGATATGCTGATGGTGTAAGAGAAATCTTAGAATGTTTCTTTGAAGGAAAAGAAATTAGAGATCAATATCTCATTGTCAAAGATGGACAATTAGCTGGAATGGGTGCTCACTCATATAGTAAAGGATCTGCCACAGGTGGTTCTGAAGAGGCAGCTAAATATAAGAAAAAATAAATCATTCTTTTAATTATTAAAGGTAAGCTACTTAAGGTAGCTACCTTTAATAATCTAGACTCAATTCCCAATTTTTGTATAAATTTTTAATCATGAGATTTTTATTATTTATATTTTTAAACTTAATAATTACTAATTCATTATTAGCATCTGAAAAAAGTAAAGCATATTTTGCTGGTGGTTGTTTCTGGTGTATGGAAGAGTCTTTTGAAAAATTAACAGGTGTTGAGAAAGTGATTTCAGGATACTCTGGAGGAAAAACCGAAAATCCAACCTATGAAGAAGTTACTTATGGAAATACAGGTCACCTTGAAGTTGTAGAAGTAATTTATGATGCAAGTTTAATATCTTTCGAAGAATTACTTAAAAATTTTTGGCTCAACATAGATCCATTTGATCCTTATGGTCAGTTTTGCGACAAAGGTTATAGCTACAGATCTGCAGCTTTTTATACAAATCAAAAGGAAAAAGATTTAATTGAAAAAGATTTTAAAAGACTAGAAAAAAAATTTAATAAAAAAGTTGTTACTTATATTAGAGAATTTGAAAAATTTTATATAGCTGAAGATCGTCATCAAGATTATTATCAAGTATATTTTTTAAATTATTTAAAATATAAAAAAGCTTGTAGAAGAGAAGAGATTTTAAATAGAATTTGGAAAATGTAGCAATTTATGAAAAACAACATCAATTGGAATTTTGATAACACATATTCCAAATTGCCTGAGTCATTTAGAGAAAAAATAAATCCAGTAAAAGTTAAAAATCCTAAACTGATTTTGTTAAATGAGTCTTTGGCCAAGGATCTAAATTTAGATTTTTCTGAAATAAGTCAGTCTGAATTATCAGCCATATTTACTGGAAACGAATTGCCAAAAAATAGTAATTCAATAGCACAAGCTTATGCGGGTCATCAATTTGGTCATTTTACAATGCTTGGTGATGGTAGAGCAGTTTTAATTGGAGAACATGTATCTAAAAATAATCATAGATACGATATTCAATTTAAAGGCTCAGGAAAAACTGCTTTTTCAAGAAATGGAGATGGAAGAGCGGCGTTAGGGCCTATGCTTAGAGAATATTTAATAAGTGAAGCAATGTATGCCTTAAATATACCAACGACGCGGAGTCTAGCGGTCGCAAAAACTGGAGAAAATGTAATTAGAGAGACGCCATTAGAAGGTGCTATACTCACCAGAGTAGCATCAAGTCATATTAGAGTAGGAACTTTTCAGTATATTGCGGCAAGGAATAGAAAAGGTGAGTTAGAGACATTATTTGATTATGTTGTCAAAAGACATTACCCAGAAATTGAAAATTCAAAAAATAAAGCCTTAGATCTTTTAAAAGTTGTTTTAGATAAACAGATTGATTTAGTTGTCAACTGGATGAGAGTTGGATTTATTCATGGTGTAATGAATACAGATAACATGAGTATAGCTGGTGAGACCATTGACTACGGACCATGTGCTTTCATGGATATTTATGATCCAAAAACTGTATTTAGTTCAATTGATAAATTAGGTAGATATGCTTATTGCAATCAGCCGGTTATAACTAAATGGAATCTTTCAAGATTTGCTGAGTGCTTGATACCTTTGATTGATAAAGACCAAGACATAGCTGTAAAATTAGCAACTGAAATAATTGACACTTTTGAAAAAACATATGAAGAAAAGTGGTTAAATATGATGAGAGCTAAGTTAGGCTTAATTGGTTCGGATAAAAAAGATAAGTCCCTAATTTTAGACTTACTCACTTGGATGCATCAAAATAAAGTTGATTACACAAATACATTTTGCCACTTGATGAACTTTAAAACTCAAAAAGATAATATTTATGAAGGTGCTGATTTCAGCAACTGGAAAAAAAGGTGGCAGGAAAGATCATCAAGTCATGATAATTCAAAGGAAAAGCATAAAAAGTTGATGAGAAATACAAACCCTCTTTTAATTCCAAGAAATCATATAGTTGAAAATACTCTTAGAGATGCAGATCAAGGAAATTTGGAACCTTTGCTTAACTTTTTAAAAATCTTAAATAGCCCCTATACTGATCAAAAAGATATCAGTGAATACCAAATATTATCCAGTTCAAATGAAAATTATCAAACTTTTTGTGGAACTTAATTAAAGAACATATGGCTCATGTCTCGCCTGTTTACCTAAAACTCTCTCTACAGCCATATTTGAAATATCAATTGATTGATAAGCACCTGTCGTGATCAATTCTGTTAATGCTCTACCAATTCCCGGGGCTTGCATTAATCCTCTTCCTGTGAACCCTGTTGCTAAGTAAACATTTTCAAATTTTGGATGTTTTCCAACAACTGCATTATTATCAAGTCGATTGCAATCATAGTACCCAGCCCATCCACCGGTTAATTTTAATTCTTCCATAGCAGGTATTCTATGAGCTAATGCTGGCCAAACCAATTCTTCAAAATCATCCCATGCAGGTTCAAGATCTTTGGCATCAAAGACTGATTTTGGTGAACCAGCTAAGTATTCTTTTCCTTCAGGTCTCCAATAAACTCCTGTTGTAAGATCTCCCGTTAATGGCATTTCAGGAATATGTTTTGGGCACTTTACTCTGAAAACTGTGTGTTTTTGAGGTTCAACAGGGATATCTTCTAAAAGCTCTTTAGTCCAACATCCAGCTGCTGAAATAATTGTCTTAGCTTTAATTTCTGAAAGAGATTTAACTTCACCCTTGACGAATTCTGCACCAAGATCAATCGCTTTACTTTTTAGAGCACTATGAAACATGAAGGGGTCAATCCATCCCTCACTTTGATTGTCAGTAAAAGTTGCTGTTTCAATTCCCTCACTATTGATATATGGAAAAAAATTATTCAATTCAGAACCTTTGATGTTTTTTGTTCCCGCATCACAAGCTTTATGATTTTCGAGCGCTTTATATTGTTCATCTGCATGCTCAGGTCCAAACATTAATAAATAACCATTAGTCACCATACTAGCAGTGGGTTTTGGATTTTTTTCAGTTTTTAATAAGTCTGGAATTTGAAAAATAAATTCTCTGGCAAATTTTCCTAATAAAATATTTTCTTTTTGGAAAAATTGTCTTCTAAAGCCACCTAATGACAAAGGAAAAGAAGCAGTTTTATAAGTTGGGTCTTTTTCTATAACTTTAACTTTTCTGCCCTCTTTTGATAAAAAGTAAGCAGTCGCGGCTCCAATTATTCCACCACCAACGATTACAACATCATTCATTAATTTAATATTAGTAAGTTAATATTCAGAAATAAAGCATAGCAACACCAAAGTAAATAGGGAATCATTAAATAATAACTCACAAAATTGACACGCTTATATCTTATTATCAAAGTAATTATTAAACCAATTAAGATTACCAAAACAACTAAAGCTAAAAAAATTTGGTGTAATCCAAAAAAAACGATACTCCAAGTTGTATTAAATATAATATGAATAAAATAAATATATATTGTGTTCATGTCTCTACTTTTACTATGCCAAAAAAACCAAATAGCGACTGTCATCATTAAATATAGCGCTGTCCAAACAGGTGCAAATATCCAATCAGGTGGGTTGAAATCAGATTTGACTAATTGAGAATACCAAGGGTCTTTGAAATTAATTGTGACTAAACTTCCAATAAATGAGGCTGAAAATGTGATAATAAAAAAAAGTATGAACGATAAAAATTTATTTTTTAACATTAAAGTATTATACATCTTTAAATAATGAATAAAAAAACAATTTGGATCACTGGTGGGAGCACTGGGATCGGCAAAGCTCTTGCAATAAAATTTGCTAATGAAGGGTGGAATGTTGCTATTTCAGCCAGACGTGAGAATCTTCTTAATGAGATTTCGGATAGTCATGAAAATATAAGTCCATTTCCACTAGATGTGACTGATAAATCAAAATGTGAAGAGGTTTTTGAAAAAATTAAAAATAAATTTGAAAATATAGATATTTGTTTTTTTTCCACTGGCACATGGAATCCAAAAAAAGAAAGGGATATTGATGTTGAACAAATTGAGGAAGTGTTCAAAATTAATTTTTTTGGGACGTTGAATACCATCAAAGCAGTTGAGGAATATTTTAAAAAAAAAAAAAGTGGAACAATTACTATCGTTTCCTCAATTGCTGGTTATAGAGGTTTACCAAATTCAACTGGATATGGACCTTCAAAATCTGCTCTAAATAATTTAGCAGAAAGTTTATATTTTGACTTTGGTCGATCAAATGTAAGGGTGTGCTTGGTATCTCCAGGTTTTATCAAAACTCCAATGACTGATAAAAATGATTTTAAAATGCCCTTTTTAAAAACTACCGAATATGCAGCTGAAAAAATATATGATGGCTTGGTCAACAAAAAAACTTTTGAAATTCATTTTCCAAAATCATTAACTATTGTACTGAAAATCTTAAGTTTTCTTCCAAGTAAAATTTATTTTGGTTTAGTTGGAAAATTAACAAAGTATCAAAAGAAAGATTAATCTTTTACAAATACTACAGTCAATTCAGCAACTTTTATTCCAAATTTAGTCATTGTAGCTCTATTAATTGCTACTCGATCATCCTGTTTGAAAATCCAATCATCGAAAGTAATCTTAATTTCTTTACCTTTTACTGGAACTAATAAAACATACTCAAATTTAAATGCGGGACCATATGAATATCCCCTGGCTTTACCAACTACGTCTCCAGCAGTTCCCTCATAATTGTTGTCATCTATTTTAGTAATTTGCCATTGTCTAGTTTGTACTTCACCATCATCCCAATTAAATTTTTCATCAAGAATTAATTGCTTACCATCCCACTTACCATCTAAATCTGCTGAAAATTGTCTAGTAACTTTTCCAGATCTATTTTGAAGAACTCCCCAAGCTTTAACATTACCTGACAAGTAATTTTCTATGATTAATCTCGGTTCTTTACCTTTAAAATCTTCTGGCTTCATATCGCTATTATTAGAGCAGTTTGTAATTAAGAATAAAGAGATTATCAATAAAATTGATCTAAAGTTTATTATTTTGCTCACAAGCCCCCGTTATTTATTTATTTTGAATTGAAAATTGTATCAGATCAATATTTTTCGATTTAAATCCAGCCTCACAATAAGATAGGTAAAACTCCCACATTCTTTTAAAGGTTAAATCAAAACCTTGTTTTTTAATGAGATCCCATTTTCTATTAAATTCATTTTTCCAAATACCTAATGTATTTGCATAATGATCAGCATATGAGTCGTAAGACTTAATTGTTAAACCATTGTCTGAAACATATTTGTTTAAGCTATTTTTACTTGGCAAAAATCCTCCTGGAAAAATATATTTTTGAATAAAATCTTGTTTCGTTTTATATCTATCAAATAAACTATCATCTATTGTAATTGCTTGAATAGCTGCTCTACCATTTGAAGAGAGGTTTTTCTTAATAGTTTTAAAATAACTTTCTAAATAATTTTGCCCTACTGCCTCAATCATTTCTATGGACGCTATTGAATTATATTTATTCTTTAAATCTCTATAATCTTTTATTTCAATATTTACTTTTTCATTTAAACCACAATTATGAATTCTTTTTTTTGCGTATTCGAATTGTTTTTTTGAAATAGTAATACAATCTAATTTTACATCATATTTTTTTCCTAAATATTCTGCAAAACCACCCCAGCCACATCCGATTTCTAAAACCCTGTCGCCATGGTTTGGTTTTATTAAATCTATCATTTTTTGATATTTGTTATTTTGTGCATCTGAAAGATCTTTAGTGGTTTCACTAAAAATTCCACTTGAGTAAGTTAAGGTTTCATCAAGCCATAAAGAAAAAAAATCATTTCCTAAGTCATAATGTTTTGCAATATTTTCCTTACTTCTATTTTTTGTATTTTTTATAAAGATCCCTTTTAAAAAATTTATAATTGGAAAATCGAGTAAACCTGAAAACTTGTATATAATTTTGATATTTCGAGCTGTTATTTCAATTAGATTGGATAAATTATCAGTTTCAAATTCTCCTCTCATGTAAGACTCAGCAAAACCAATGCTGCCACCCTTTATAAGATTAAAAGAAAAATTTGGTTTTTTAATTTTCAATTTAGCTTTTAAATTATCCTGAGGATTACCAAATTTTAAGACTTCACCTTGATAATTTGTAATTTCTAAATACCCAACGTTAATTCCAGCTAATATGTTAAAAACCAGTTTATCTGAAAGTCTATTTAAGGACATTAATTTTCAAAAGATATGTTGTTTCTTATTTTTAATTTTTTTTGAATAAACTTTATTCCTTTGGTCCATAATTTAAACGCTTCAAAATGTATCGCTGCAATAATTTTAAATGTCATCAGAGGATGTTTTAAATAAGATCTAATTAACTCTGAAGTTGTAAAATCTTTTCTTTTCCCATCTTGAGAGGCATATAATATTTTTTCGTTTAATTGATATTGGTCTATGATTACTGAAATCTTATCTGCAGGTTTTAAAATTCTAAAAAAATAACTACAATTCATTTCAATGAATGGTGATACATGAA
This sequence comes from uncultured Pelagibacteraceae bacterium, assembly GCA_902550055.1. Classification (GTDB taxonomy): domain Bacteria; phylum Pseudomonadota; class Alphaproteobacteria; order Pelagibacterales; family Pelagibacteraceae; genus Pelagibacter. Next base: position 24,650 of record CACCXU010000005.1, read on the forward strand.
ATTTTTTCTCACAATTGTGTTGCAATAAATTGTCATTTTTTACTTTAAAAACATAAGTGTGTTGCTCACCAAAAGTATTTTTGACTTCATATAATATGGATATCAAATCATTATTATTATTGTATACGTAAAAAACACTTAATGGATTAAAAACATATCCAAAGATTCGTGGGTAACATAAAAGTTTAATTTTAATATTTTCACTACTAATATTATTTTGTTTAAGATTTTTTTTAACCCAATCGATTAAGAGTGATCCATCTCTATCTCCATGGTCTTTATCAAAAAAACTTACTAAATTAAATTTATTGTATGAAAAAAAACTAATTGTTTTATCTAATTTTTCTAATTCAGAAAGATCAATTAGAAGTGAAAATACCCTGTACTTAAAAAAATGTATCTTTGGTTTAAATCTTTTGTGAATTACAGTGCCATTATATATACAACTAGTCATTAAGGGTTTTGAGCATTTCAATAGATGATTTTATTCCATCTTCATGAAAACCGTAACCAAAATAACTACCGCAATAAAGAATATTTCTTTTATTTTGTAAATTTGTAAGCTGACTTTGAAAATTAAGTGCAGATTGATCAAAATATGGATGTGTAAATCTTACTTTTTTTAAAATTTTATTCTCATCAATTTTAAAATAAGGATTTAAGGTAAGAAAAATATTTTCATCACATTTAAGGTTTTGTAATAAATTTAGCCAATATGTAATTGAATTTTTTTCTATGTCATCCTTTTTCATTGATGAATTCCATGAACACCAAGCTTTTTTATTTTTTGGCATAGCTTGTTCATCGGTATGAATATAGGCAATATTTTCCTTGTACTTATAATTTGAAAGTACATTCTTTTCTTGGTCGGTTGGATTATCAATTATTGATAAAGCTTCATCTGCATGTGTTGCTAAAACAACTTTGTCGTATCCAAAATATTCACTTTCTCCACCATAATACAAATCTATTCCTGTTGTCTTAGTTTTAATTTTTTTGATTGGATAATTTTTAAAATGTTCACCACTGATTTTTGAAATAATGTTTTGAACATAAGCTCTACTTCGATTTGATACAGTATACCACTGAGGTCTATTTTTTAATTTAAACAAACCATGATTTTGGAAAAACTTTAAAAAAAATCTTAACGGCATTTGACTGGTAGCACTTGGTGGCATTGACCATATGGCTGAGACCATCGGTATCAAATGAAAGTTGATAAACTCTTTTGAAAGATTTTCCTTTCTCAAATAATCACCAAGTGTAGTCTCTTGATCAATTTTTTTTATATTATCACATTTTTTGTAAAACTTTATTATATCAAAAAACATTTTGAGGAATCTTAGATTAAACAGATTGGCCTTATTTGAAAAAATTCCATTTAATCCTCTACCACAATATTCGAATGAAGATTTTTCAACTGATACAGAAAAAGACATATCGCTTTTTTCAATTGCAATATTATTCTCTTCGAAAAAATTTATTAAATTTGGGTAAGTTGTGTAATTAAATACAATAAAACCTATATCAACTGAAACTTTTTTTGTACCAAACGATAAATCAATAGTATGAGAGTGACCACCGAAACGATCTTCCTTTTCAAAAAGATCTACATGATGTTTTTTTGATAAGTAATATGCAGCGCTTAATCCTGATATGCCTGAGCCGACAACAGCAATCTTCATTAACTGTTAAGCTGCATCTTCTTTAAATTCATCTATGCTTGGACAAGTACAGAATATATTCTTGTCACCATAAACATTATCAACTCTTGCAACTGGAGGCCAAAATTTATTAGCTCTTAAGAATTTTGCTGGATAAGCAGCTTCTGCTCTTGAGTATTTATGTTTCCAATCATCAGAAGCTAGTTCGCTGTCTGTGTGAGGAGCATTTTTTATTGGATTGTCTATTTTATCAAATTCCCCTGATTTAATTTTTTCAATTTCTTCTTTAATCTTAATTAGAGTATCACAAAATCTATCGAGTTCTGACAAACCCTCACTTTCAGTTGGCTCTATCATCATTGTACCAGCTACCGGCCATGACATAGTTGGTGCATGAAACCCATAATCTATTAATCTTTTTGCAATATCTTCTTCGGTTACTCCTGTCTCTGATTTAATATTTCTAATATCAATAATACATTCATGAGCAACATTGCCATTAGATCCTTTATACAGAATTGGAAAGTGATCTTTTAGTCTATGAGCAATATAATTTGCATTTAATATTGCTACTTCAGTAGCAAGCTTTAACCCTGCTGATCCCATCATTTTAATGTACATCCAAGAGATTGAAAGAATACTTGAACTACCCCAAGGAGCTGCTGAGACTGCTCCAATGCCAGATGTAGGTCCACAATCTTTAATCACTGGATGATTAGGTAAATAAACTTGTAAATGTCTTTTACAAGCAATTGGTCCCATTCCTGGTCCTCCCCCACCATGTGGAATACAAAATGTTTTATGTAAATTAATATGACAGACATCTGGACCAAAATTTCCAGGCTTTGCAACTCCAACTAAGGCGTTTAAATTTGCTCCATCCATGTAAACCTGCCCACCATGTTTGTGAACTAGCTCACAGATATCAGTTATTTTTTCTTCAAATACTCCATGGGTAGATGGATAAGTTACCATTAGTGCCCCAAGATTTTCCGAATGTTGTTCAGCTTTTTTCTTTAAATCATCAAAATCAACATTTCCCTCTTTATCACAATTAACAACAACCACCTTCATTCCAACCATTTGTGCACTTGCTGGGTTAGTACCATGTGCTGAACTTGGAATTAAACATATATTACGATTAGCCTCTCCTCTATCTAAATGATACTTTCTGATAACCATTAAGCCCGCATACTCACCTTGAGCACCTGCATTAGGTTGCAAAGAAACACCTGAAAAACCAGTTATAGAACGCAACCAATTTTTTAGATCAGTAAATAAATCTCTAAAACCTTCCATTTGTTCAATTGGAACAAACGGATGAGGTTCTGCAAATTCTTTCCATGATATTGGGATCATTTCGGCAGCAGCATTTAACTTCATTGTACAAGAACCAAGTGCAATCATAGTTCTATTCAATGCTATATCTTTATCTTCTAATCTTTTTAAATATCTAAGCATTTCAGTTTCGGAATGATATGAGTTAAAAACTGGATGTTCTAAATATTTTGAAGTTCTTAATAAATTTTTTGGAAGATTAGGTAAACTTACCGATGGATCTTCTTTTTTGATTGATTCTGCTGCATTAAAAATTTTTAATAGTTGATTTACTCTATATACATTTTTTCTCTCATCAAATGAAACAGCAAGCATTTCAGAATTTACTTTTCGAATATTAACTCTCTGGTTCAGAGCATTCTTATAAATTTGATCAGTCTTTTCTTTAGTAATAATCGTTACAGTGTCAAAAAAATTATTTGAATAAAGCTCGTATCCAGATTGTTTGATTTTATCAGCAAAACTTTTTGCTAATTGAGACACTCTTTCTGAAATATTTTTAATTCCATCCGGACCATGATAAATAGCATATGCTGCTGACACAATTGCTAATAAAGCTTGGGCGGTACAGATATTACTTGTCGCCTTATCTCTTCTAATATGTTGCTCTCTAGTTTGTAATGATAATCTATATGCCTTGTTACCATGTCTATCAACTGATACCCCTACAATTCTTCCGGGCATTGATCTTTTAAACTCATCTTTTGTGGCAAAAAAAGCTGCATGGGGACCTCCATATCCCATTGGAATACCAAATCTTTGAGAGCTTCCAACTGCAATGTCGGCACCAAGTTCTCTCGGCGTTTTTAATTTTGCTAGGGCTAACAGATCACAAGCTAATACCGCCTTCCCATTCTTTTTGTGAATTTTGCTAATTGCTTCACTTGGGTCTTTGATATCTCCTAAAGTGCCTGGATATTGTAAAATTCCACAAACTAAATCTTCTTTTAGCTGGTCTAAAACTTCATCTTCTTTACCGACTAAAACCTTTAAACCCATTGGTTCAGCTCTTGTTTGAATTACATTTATTGTTTGAGGGTGACAATCTTCAGAAACAAAAACTAAATTACTATCTTTTTTATTTAATCTGTGACTTAAGCCCATAGCCTCTGCTGCTGCTGTGCCTTCATCTAATAAAGATGCATTGGCAATATCCATCCCTGTAAAGTCAACAATCATTTGTTGAAAGTTTAATAACATCTCAAGTCTTCCTTGAGCTACCTCAGGCTGATAAGGTGTATAGGAAGTATACCAACCTGGATTTTCCAGTATATTTCTCAAAATTACGTAGGGTGTATAAGTTCCATAATAACCCATACCAATAAAATTTGAGTAAACTTGATTTTTTTTCGAAATTGCTCGTAACTTTCTTAACGCCTCGTATTCTGAATTTGAGTCGCCAATATTAAGTTCACCTTTAAACTTTATTTTTTCTGGAACAGTATTGTCAATTAAATCATCTAGTGACTTATAGTTTAATTCTTTTAACATTTTTGATTGGTCTTCTTTAGAAGGACCAATATGTCTTCTTAAAAAATCTTTTTCTGAATTTGGTAACATTATGCTGAAGTCTCCTTTGCAAATTTATCGTAATCGTCTTTATTCATTAAAGTATCCATTTCTGATGGATCTTTTATTTTTAGTTTAAAAAACCACGCTGAGTCTTCTGGGTCTTGATTAATCTTCGATGGATCATCTACTATAGCTTGATTGGTATCAACTACTTCACCGCTCACAGGGGTATATACGTCACTAGCAGCTTTCGTTGACTCTACAACACCAGCTGTTCCATCTTTCTCTACGCTAGAACCTTTTTCTGGAAGTTCTGCAAATACTATATCACCTAACATTTCTGTAGCATGTTTTGTGATACCAATTGTTGCAACATCTCCATCTAATTTAATCCACTCGTGTTCTTTTGAATATTTTACTTCACTCATTAGTTTACCCCTTTGACATAACTTTTTTTATAAAATGGTAAGCTGCAAATACTTGCAGGATGTTTTTTACCTCTGACTTCTAAAAATACTTTAGTATTTTTTTTTGAAAATTCATTTTCCACATAACCCATTGCAACAGGTCCATTAACACTTGGTCCAAATGTACCACTTGTGATTTCTCCAATATGAACATCTGATTGATTAAATATTTTTGTTTTTTCTCTAGCAATAATTCTTCCCTCAGGTTTAATTCCAACTCTTATTTTACTGACACCATCATTTAATTGTTTAATAATTATGTCAGAGCCAATAAAATCTCCTTTAGAGATTCTTTCTTTTGAAATAGCCCACTTTAAATTTGCTTCCACCGGAGTTTTGTCTTTATCAAGATCATGACCATAAAGACATAAACCAGCTTCCAATCTTAGCGTATCTCTTGCTCCAAGACCTATCAATTTAGATCCTTTGTTGATTAATTCTCTAGTAAATTGGTCTACAAAATCATTTGCGATTGATATCTCAAAACCGTCTTCACCCGTATAACCAGATCGCGTAATATAAACTTTCTGATTTTCAAATGTAAACCAGTTTCCAGACATAAAATTAAGATCTTTCACACCATTGATAACATCATTAAGAATTTCTGATGATTTAGGACCCTGAATAGCAATTAGAGATCTATTTTCATCAAGAACCATTTTGTACTTCTCCTCAAGAAGTTCTTTTAAAATTTTAAAGTCATTATCTTTACATGCTGCATTGAGGATTATCAAAAAGCCTTCTTTTGTTTTTGTGATAATTAAATCATCATGTATCCCAGCATCTTTGTCCATTAAGAAGCTGTATTTTGAATGATTTAATTTCAAATTTTTAAGATCTAAAGGAAAAATTTTTTCTAAATCTTTAATTAAGTCTTCACCACCATAAATAAATAGCTGACCCATATGGGAAACGTCAAAGATACCTGAGTGATTTCTTGTGAATTTGTGTTCCTCTACAATACCTTCCGAATATTGTATCGGCATTTGATAGCCCGCAAATTCAACAAATTTTGCGTTACAATCTTGGTGTAATTGGTACAGCGATGTTTTTTTTGTTTCCATATTAACTCTTTGTACCCATCTGTATATTTGCCTGAGAGTTTTGCTCCTTCGGCGAGAATTAAATCTCTTTCCAGAGTTAATATGTTACGGTCCTTTTTGCCTGAGAGATTCCTGGGTGGTTGCTCCTTCGGCGCTACGATATTCTGTAGTCTCTCCCGTGTCAGGATATTCTTACATGTATTGAAAAAAGTCAATCAGAAACAATTTTTTTTTGTTTACTTAAAAGCGAATAAAATTGTAATAAAACCGCAGAAAGTATAATTGCGCCACCAATTAATCCAAATACAGAGGGTCTTTCGCTTACAAAAAGGAATGCCCATATCGGTCCTAGGACAGATTCGGATAACATTATGATTCCTACCATGGCAGATGGTGTTGTTCTTGCACCGATAGTTATAAATATAAAACCAAAACCAACTTGAAAAAAACCTGCGAGAAAACCCAAAAAAATATCATGAGGAGAAATCATAATTTTAGTAGAGAGCAAAAAGCCAATTAAACATGAACTCACGCCAGCAACGAACTGGGCTGGCACCATATCCACAGAGGGAAATTTTCTAACAATCATTATTAAAACTGCAAAAGTAATTGGCATTGTAAAAGCCGCAAGGTTTCCAGATAATTCTCCAGGAGATAATGAGTTGCCAACCATTAATAAAACGCCTGTCATCGCCAGACAGATTGAAAACAGAGTAATTAAATTTATTTTTTCCTTAAGGAAAAAATACCCGAATATTGCAAGAAATAGTATTTGTAGTGAAATGATGAAATTAGTATTGGCAACAGTGGTATTGTACATAGCAAATACATATCCACAAAAACCAAAAGATAAAATAATTCCACCAACAACTCCTGGTAACCCAGATTTGTAAAACGATTCAATTGTTTTTCCTTTATAACTAATAATTAAGAAAGCTAGAATTGTTAAAGAAAAAAATAAAGATCGCCAAAATAGAATTTGCCATAATGTAGCTCCCTCAAAAGATTTTACAATCAATCCACCAAAACTTAAACTTAATGCACCTAAAAAAATTAATAGTGGTCCGGGTAAGTTTCTTATAAAAGTCATTAAATTTGTGAAATTAAATTTTGTGTCTCCAAGTCATATAGTTTAAATAATGTTTCTGCATCAGCTAATTCGACTTTTTTAAATTTAATCTTAGAACCTGGGGTTAATTGAACTAACTTGTCATAATCTGCACTGATAACAACTCCTATTTTAGGATAACCTCCAATAGTGCCATGATCTGAAAGCATAATAATTGGATTTCCATCTGCAGGTATTTGAATAACACCTTTTAATAAACCTTCCGATTTTATATTGGTATCAACAATATTTTCTATTTTTGGTCCCTCTAGTCTCATACCCATACGATCTGATAATTTTGATATTACAAATTCTTTCTCAAAAAAAAATTTTTTTCCCTCATCAGAAAAATAGTCAAAATTTGTCCCTTGAATAACTCTGATATTTTCAATTTTTGTATTAATGTAATTTAATTTTTTATCACTTAAATTTTTATTGATGTTTGAAATATAAATCTTTTGTCCATCTTCTATTTTTTTTCCATCATTTGCACCTATGTTTGCTTTTGTGTTAATAGAGCAACTTGACCATTGATAATTTACTTCAAATTCACCACTCACTGCTAAATATCCATAAACAGATTTATTAGTGCTTATAATATCCAATTCATCACCATTTTCTAAAGTGAAAGATTGATAACAATTTCCCTCGATAATATTATTGTTTTTTCTAATTATAAATTTTACATCTCCCGTAATTGCAAAATTAATATTTTCACCAAAATACTTAAACAAAGGACCTTGATAGGCAAATTCAATTGTTGGAAAATTTACCTCATTACCAACAAGTTTGTTAGAAATTTGAAAATTTCTATTATCCATTGCCCCACTAAATGGAATACCAATATGATAAAGGTTGCCTCTACCTTGATCTTGAAATGTTGTGTTTATTCCAGCTCTTTTTATTTCAAAATAATTTTTATTCATTGTTATTATAATATTGATCTTTAGTAATTTGCTCAAAAGTAACTACATCACCTGGATTAATTAAATTTGGATTTTTCTCTTTAGTGCTATCAAAAATAACTTGTGGTGTATTTCCAATAATATTCCACCCACCAGGACTGTCAAATGTATAAACATTAGCAAATTGTTCTGTTAATCCAACCGAACCCTTGGGCACTTTTACTCTCGGTGTTTCCAAACGTTTTGCCTGCAGCTCATTTTCTAGATCACCCAGAAAAGGCATACCTGCAATAAAACCAGTCATATAGCAAAAAAATTCCTTACCAAAAAATTTCTCATAAATTTTATCACGAGTTATTTGTAACTTTTCCTCTAATCTTTTTATATCTAATGAAAAATTTTCATCACAACAAACAGGTATCTTAATTCTATTACTCTCTAATGCATCATCATTAGTAATATTTAAATTTTCAATTAATTTTTTGATTGTTTGAAAATTTTTTTTTCGTAGATCGAATGAAATAATTAATTTATTATATGAGGGAGTTAAGTTATTGATCCCATCAATATTTTCTTTTTGAATACTTTTAAAATATTGTATTACCTTACTATTTATTTCTTTGTTTACCTCAGTCCCAAAATCACAATACAAAGCTGCGTCACCAAGATTTGATATATTTTTAATCATGCCATGTTATACTTACAATTTATGAGTATGGAAATTAATATAAATTGTGATTTGGGTGAAAAATCAAAACATCATTCAAATAAGTATGATCCAGATTTATTAGAAATCGTAAATTCAGCCAATGTTGCTTGTGGCTATCACGCTGGAGATGAGCAAACCATGAATCAAGTAGTAAAAATTTCGAAAAAAAATGGAGTGAGTATTGGTGCCCATCCTTCTTTTAATGATCCAGAAAATTTTGGCAGAGAAAGAATGAATCTTTCTGGAAGTGAAATAAAAAAGCTTATAATCGATCAATATGAAATCCTTGAAAAAATAGCTTCTTCTCATGGAGAAAATGTATCTCATGTAAAGCCTCATGGAGCTTTAAATAATATGGCGTGTGAGGATATTGAGTTAGCTACAATTTTAGCCAAAACTATTAAGGATATTAATAAAGACATAATATATCTCGTACCTACTGGATCAAAAATGCAAGAGGCAGCAAAAAAATTAGACATGAAATTTGCCTGTGAAATTTTTGCTGATAGAAATTATGAAGATGATGGCAATCTTGTATCAAGAAAAAAGTCTCATGCGTTGATAACTGACCCCGAACAAGCAAAAAAACATGTATTGAAAATGGTTCAAACTCAGTCGCTTAATTGTCACAGCGGGAAGCAAATACCTTGTGAAATCGATTCTGTTTGTATACATGGAGACAATCTTAGTTCATTAGCAACAGCTAAATCGATAAGAGATAACTTAGTTGAAAATGGCTTAGATTTAAAAACTTTAAACAAAATGAAAAAATTTATTTAATATGAAAAAAGTTATTTTATCTTTATCTATTGCCTTTTTTATCACAACAAATGTTTTTGCAGCTGGTTCTTCTAGTGGAGGCGATGGTGGATCAAGTGCATCAAAAACGAACTATGACAAAGCGGTAATAAATATAAAAAGCGCTAAAAAATATGAAAAAAAAGGAAAATTAGAAAAAGCGCAAAAAAGTTATGCAAAAGCGCAAAAGCTTTTAATCAAATCAAATGAAAAAAAACCTGGTAAAGCTGATACTCTTAACTATTTAGGTTTCACAACTAGGAAGCTGGGTGATTTTGAGAATGGTGAGAAATATTATCTTCAAGGTTTAGCTATTGATCCAAAACATAAAGGTATTAATGAGTATCTTGGCGAATTGTATGTAGCAACAAACAGACATAATCTTGCAATTGAAAGGCTCGGAGTTTTAGAAGGTTGTAATTGCGAAGAATATGATCAATTAAAAGCTGTCATAGCAGGTGAAAAATCAAAATACTAATTTATATTTTTAATCATTTGCTCCGGCATCCATAAAGCTATTTCTGGAAAGATCACAACTAATATAACTGCTAGCACCATTAATAAGAATAATGGGAAGGCACTCCTTGCAATATACCCCATGTCTTTTTTAGCCATACCTTGAAGTACAAATAAATTAAAACCAACAGGTGGAGTGATTTGTGCCATCTCAACAACAATGACTAAAAAAATACCAAACCAAATCATATCAAAACCTGCTTGTCTAATCATAGGCTCTATGATTGCCATTGTTAAAACCACAGCTGAAATACCATCAAGAAACATTCCTAAAATTATATAAAAAATCATTAAAACAAATATCAAAACATATGGAGATAATTCCATATTTTGGATCCAGAGAGCTAGATTTCTTGGTAATCCAGTGAACCCCATTGCTAAAGATAAAAATGTTGAACCTGCTAAAATAAAAGCGATCATACAAGAGGTTTTAGTTGCTCCAAGTAAAGAGGATTTAAAAGTTTTTAATGTTAAACTTTTTTGAAAGTAAGATAATATCAATGCTCCAACTACCCCTAATGAAGCTGCTTCGGTAGCTGTTGCAATTCCTGTGTATATCGATCCAATAACAGCTAATATTAAAATTATTACTGGCAAAAGTTGTTTTGATCTTTTTATTTTTTCCAAAAATGAGTACTCCTCAATAATTTTTGGCATAGATTTTTTATTAATTAACGACCAAATAATTACGTAAGACATAAATATTAGTGCAATCATTATCCCAGGAATAATCCCAGCGATAAATAATTTTGCTATAGACTCTTGGACAGCAACTCCATAAATAATCAATATAATTGATGGTGGTATCAGCAAACCTAATGTCCCCGAACCCGCTAAACTACCTAGTAAGATTTTTTCAGGATAATTTCTTTTTCTTAATTCGGGAATAGACATCTTGCCTACTGTTGCAACAGTTGCTGCCGAAGAGCCTGAAATTGCTGCAAATAATGCACATCCGACAACATTAACATGGATTAAACCTCCCGGTAATTTTTGCATCCAAGGAGATAATCCTTTGAATAAATTTTCAGAAAGCTTTGTCCTAAATAAAATCTCACCCATCCAGACGAATAGTGGTAATGCGGTAAGTGTCCAAGAGGATGATGTGCCCCATATTGTTGTAGCCATCGCATCACCGACTGGTCTTGAGGTAAATAACATCATGCCAATAGCCGATACACCAATCATACTTAACGCAACCCAAATTCCGGATCCTAAAAAAAATAGCAAAACACTGATAAAGAAAATTGTTAAAAGTATCTCGGTCATTTAATCTTTTTTGATGGTTAAAATAAATTGATGAAAAACGCTTATAAAAAAAATTGTTGATCCAATAGCTACACTTGTTTGAGGAATCCAAATCAAAATTTCATCTGCTCCTTCACTTCGTTCTTGAAATTTATAGGAAATAATTAACATTTTAACGAAGTAAAAAGCTAGGTATCCTGAAAAAAAGCTTGCAATACTTAAACACCAGGTTTCAATAAATTTTTTCTTTGTGCCTGATAATTTTTCTAAAAAAAGTGTAATCCGAATATGCCCTCCTTCTACAAATGTGTATGCTAATGCAAAAAAAGATGCAGCAGCCATACAATAACCTGAATACTCAGCAAGACCTCTTATATAAAAACCAAATATTCTCGATGAGATACCAATAAGAATAAAAACTGCTACTAAAATTAAGAAAAAAGCAGCGACATAACCTGAAAATTTATAGAGTTTATTTAAATTTCTATCTAGTGATTTTAACATAACAATTTAAGGCCACTCAAATTTTAAGTGGCCTTAATTTTAAGAATTGAATTATTTATAACTTGATAAAACAGCAGCTCCTCTTGAACCAGCTTTTTGAGACCATTCCTTAGCCATAGTCTCTCCAACTTTTTCAAAATGAGCTTGTAGTGGTGCATTTACTTTACCGACTACCATACCAGCATCAGCTAAAGCTTTTTTATCACCAACGTTCCCTTGTTTTGACAATTGCCAACCTTTTCTTTCAGCTAAAGCTGCTTGTTTCATAACAAGATCTTTAGTTGCCTGATCTAATTTATTCCAAGCATCTTTATTCACAATTATCATATTTTTTGGAAACCAAGCTGCAATATCATAAAAATATTTCACACCATTTTCCCAAATTTTTGAGTTTTTACCTGTAGTAGGTGATGTGATCATACTTTCTACCGCACCTGTAGAAAACGCCTGACTAATTTCAGCAGCCTCTATTTTTGTAGGAGCCATTCCTGTTAGTTCAGCAATTCTAATAGTAGCAGAATTATAAGCTCTAAATTTAAGACCTTTTAAATCTTCAACAGAGTTAATTTCCTTTTTACTATACAAGCCTTGCGCTGGCCACGGCACAGCATAAAGAAATACCAAGCCTTTCTCGTCTAATCCTTTAACGATTTCGTCTTTTGACGCTTTATATAACTTCATTGCATCGGCGTAAGACGTTGCTAAGAATGGTTGAGAGTCTACTTCTAAAAGTGGATCCTCTTTTCCTAAAGCTGACATAAATCTCTCACCAATTTGAGCTTGACCTGTTCTTACTGCTCTAAAAATTTCTCCACCTTTAAACAACGAACCACCAGGGTGTGTTACAATTGTTAACTTGCCACCACTTTTTTCAGTAACATTTTTTGCAAATTCAGCTGCATTTGCAGAATGAAAGTTCCCCGCCCCATAAGCTAGAGCCATGTCCCATTTCTCTGCAATTGCAAGATTAATTGACAAAATTAATGAAACTAAAATAGTTGATAAATATTTTAAGAATTTCATTTGTCCTCCATTTTTATTAAGACTATTTCATTATGTATTAAAATAATTATCAATAAAAAAATAATACTACTTTTAATTGAATTATTTTAAATATTTTATACTATGCTATTACTTTGTTAGAAGAAGCACTCATATTAGTTCAGATTATTTTTATAGATATAATCTTGGCAGCAGATAATGCAATTATCATTGGTTTGATTGCTGCAAACTTTGCACCAAAACATAGAAGACAAATTATTTTATGGGGAGTGGCTGGTGCTTTAATATTTAAAGTTATTTTTGCGTTATTTGCAACTTACTTGTTCAAATTTTATTTTATTAAAATTTTAGGTGGTTTACTTTTAATCTGGATCGTTAATGATTTAAGAAAAGATCTTTTTGAAATAAAGAAAGTAAAGTCGCCAACAAAAAAATCTAAAGAACCATCTTATATTCAAAGTGTTTATAAAGTTTTATTTGCAGATATTACAATCAGTTTTGACAATGTGATAGGTGTAGTTGGAGCTGCCAAAGGTAATTTTGGCTTTATGATATTTGGACTGGTTTTATCAGTAATTTTAACAGGGGCAATGGCGACATATCTTGCAAGTTATATTCAAAAACATTTATGGATCGCCTATGTTGGTTTAGGTTTTATTCTTTTAGTAGCCCTTCAATTAGTAATTGGAGGTTTAGTAGACTTAGAAATTTTATCAATCAACGAACAATTTAAGAAATATTTTTAATACGAATGTTTTTTAGTTGGATATTTCTTAGATCTTACCTCTGAAGCATATTTTTTTAATCCAGCATTGATATATTTTTTTACATTTAGAAATTGTTTTACAAATTTTATTTTTGTTTGATTTAGACCAATTAAATCATCCGTAACAAGAACCTGACCATCGCAATGAACAGATGAACCGATTCCAATTGTTGGGATATCTAAATTTTTTGTAATTTGTTTTGCTATTGGTGTTTTTATACACTCCAGGACAATTGCAAAAACTCCATTATTTTGAAGTAATAAAGCATCATTAATTAATTGATTGATCTCTTTACTGGTCTTTCCTTTAGATTTAAATTTACCTTTAGTTGATTGGGGTAATAATCCAAGATGGCCCATCACAGGAATCTTGTTTTTGGTTAGTAGTTTAATTTGATGGATTATTTTTTTTCCACCTTCTAACTTCACTGCATCACACTTGCTTTCATTAATTATTTTTTTAGCATTCTTCAGAGCAGCATTTGATGTTGAATAGGTGTTAAATGGCATATCAACAACCATTAAACTTTTTTTTACTCCCAGTCTTACACTTTTAGAATGATTGATCATTTCTGTTAGAGTAACTTTTCTGGTAGTTGAGTAATTGTACAATACTGAACCTAGCGAGTCTCCCACTAGTACAATATCAACATATTTATCTACCTCTTCTGCAATATTTTTTGAATACGCAGTGAGACAAACAATTTTAGATTTATTTTTTTTATTTATAATTTTTTTTATTTTTTTCATTCAAGCTCAATTGTGCTCGGCGGTTTAGAAGTAACATCATAAACTACTCTATTTACTCCTCTTATGCTATTTACAATTTTATTTGAAATCATTTGAATAAATGATTTTTTGAAGTCATAAAAATCAGCTGTCATTCCATCCTCAGATGTAATTGCTCTTAATAAACACAAATATTCATAAGTTCGATTATCACCCATGACACCTACTGTTTTGACTGGAAGCAATGCAGCATAAGCTTGCCAAATTTTATTATATAAATTGTGCTCTCTTAATGCTTGTATAAAATAATTGTCAGCTTCTTTTAAAATTTTTATTTTTTTTTTAGTAATTATGCCAGGCATTCTGATCGCCAGTCCAGGTCCTGGAAACGGATGTCTTGAAATAATTTCTTTACTAAGTTTTAATTCTAATCCTAATTTTCTAACTTCATCTTTAAATAAAAATTTTAATGGTTCTACCAATTTAAGTTTCATTTTCTTTGGTAAACCACCTACATTATGATGAGATTTGATCTTTGAGGTTTGGCTTCCAGTCACTGACTTACTTTCAATAAGATCTGGATAGAGTGTTCCTTGTGCTAAAAATTTTACATTTTTTATTCTTTTAGCGTATCTCTCAAAAATTTTGATAAATAAATTTCCAATTATTTTTCTTTTTTTCTCTGGGTCAGAAACATTGTTGAGCTTTCTCAAAAATTCATTCTCTGCATTCACATAAATTAGATTTATTTTCAATTTTTTTTTAAAAGTTTTAACTACTTGTATTTCCTCATTTTTTCTAAGAAGACCCGTGTTAACGAAGATACAAAATAATTTTTTACCAATTGCTTTATTCAATAGTTGAGCGACAACACTACTATCAACTCCACCTGATAATGCGCATATTACTTTATTTTTACCGACTAAATTTTGAACATCTTTTATCAATTTAATCTTTTGATCTTTTGATGACCAATTTCTTTTAATTTTACATATCAAGAATATAAAATTATTGATTAATTTTTTTCCATTTTCTGTATGGGTAACTTCGGGATGAAACTGGACACCATAAAAATTTTTTTTCTTATTTTCGATAATAGCAAATTTCGAGTTTTGACTTGAGGCAACAACGTTAAAATTTTTGGGCAGTTTCGAAACTTGATCAGCATGACTCATCCAAACTTTATTAATATTTTTTTTATTAAAGAAGTTTTTTGTCAAAATACTTTCTCTCTTTTTGCGAATATTTGCTAATCCAAACTCTCTATATTTTGATTGTTTAACTCTGCCACCATTAAGTTTTGATAAAATTTGATGACCAAAACAAATACCTAAGACTGGTATTTGATTTTCGATAATCCTTTTATCAAAAGAATATTTATTAATTTGGTAAACATTTAATGGTCCGCCTGATAAAATTATTCCTTTTATTGAATTATCAATATTTTTATTTTTAACCTTTTTATGACTAATAATTTCGGAATAAACTCCTGACTCTCTTATTCGCCTTGCTATTAACTGAGTAAATTGTGAACCAAAATCTATTATTAAGATTTTATTCAAATTCTTATCAAGACTCATTTTTTTTGGGTTCTATATTTGCAAGGCTGTCTAAAATTTCTTTATTTTCATTACAGAGTTTTTTGCAAACCTTAGAAAAAGTATTAGATAAATCTTTTACTTTTGAATAATTAGATCTCTCTAAAGCTATTTTCATAGACATTAATATTGCTTCCTCGTTATTAGGTTCAATTAATAATGTTGCTTCCAAATTTTTTTCTTCTTTATCTTGATCTTCTTGAATGTTGTAAATTTTTGCTAAGTAAAGATAAGAATTTGAGTCTTTAGGATTAAATACTATTCCTCTTTCAAACATAAACCTAGCATCCTCATATTTTTTATCTTTGAATAATTTTAAACCTTTATTAAAAAAATTTTCATCCGCTATAGCAATACTCATGCTATTGATTATTAAATATAATAAAGAAATTATTTTAAATATTTTTGTCATCAGTATTTACTATCACTTTTAACGATATCGACATTATGAACCATACTTTCATAAAATCCAGCTTTCGTAATTTTAACAAATTGCGGTTTAAATCTTAAATATTTTATCTGTTTGGAACCAAGATAACCCATAGATGATCTTAATCCACCAACTAATTTAAAAATAACTTTATCAACTTTACCTTTGTATTTTGCTAATCCTTCTACTCCCTCGGGCACATACTTTGAACTGTCTTTTTGTTTTTTTTGAAAATATCGATCAGCCGAGCCTTTGTTCATCGCTCCTACCGAGCCCATTCCTCTAAAACTTTTAAATAGTTTACCATTTTTTTTTATGAGTTTACCCGGCGTTTCATCAGTTCCTGCAAACAATGAACCTATCATGACTGCATCAGCGCCAGCAGCAAAAGCTTTAGCGAGGTCACCTGAGTATTTTATCCCTCCATCAGAAATAATTTTTACATTTTTATTCTTTATACCGTTTCTCACATTTAATATTGCGCTTAATTGAGGAACTCCAATACCCGCAACCAACCTAGTTGTGCAGATAGAACCGGGACCAATCCCAACCTTAATTACATCAACGCCTAATTTAAGTAAAAATTTAGCTGCATCTGGTGTTGCTATATTTCCAGCACATAGAGCTGTTTTTTTATTTTTAATTTTTTTGATAAATCTAATTATTTCGGAAACTTTTTTGGTGTGTCCGTGAGCAGTGTCGACAACAATCATATCTAATTTTTCTTTTAAAAGAGCTTCAGCTCTTTTGAACTCGTTGGGTCCTGCACCCACAGCTGCACCTACTAGTAATTTATGTTTTTTTACTTTCTTAACTTCGAGAACTTGTTTTTTGATATCTAAATTTCTGTGGATTATTCCTAATCCACCAGATTTTGCAATAGCAATAGCCATTTTGCTTTCGGTTACGGTATCCATTGCTGATGATAAAAGTGGGATTTTAAGTTTTAATGAGTCTGTTAATTTTATACTCGTATCAACCTCTGAGGGTAATATTTCGGAGTACTTAGGAACTAAAGTAACGTCGTCAAAGGTAAGTGCTTCTTTTATAGGAACCATAATCTTTTATATATGATTCCTTTTAAATTAAAAGTGTCTATCTCAGATTTTTACAAATAATAAAACTCTCTTTAGAGTCTTTACGGCTCGACTTGGGTTTGAAAACCTTTACTTCTTTAAAAATTTTTTTTCCTAGTGCGACAATTTCATTAAAAGATCTGCCCATAAAAATTTTAGCAATAAAAATACCCTTTTCAGATATTACATCTTTTGAAAATACCATCGCCTCTTTACATAACTCTCCTGTTTGAATTGCATCAACATCTTTTATTCCAGTCGTATTTACTGCCATATCAGACATAACTACATCAATTGGATTGTTGAGATTTTTTTTTATTTTCTCTTGAATATTGCTCTCTGTGAAATCACCCTCAATTTGAATAGTGTTTTTAATTTTTTCCATTTTTTTTAAATCTATCGAGATAATTGTTCCATTTTTTACAACCTTTGAAGCATATTGAGACCAACTTCCTGGTGCAGCACCAATATCTATTACAGAAATTCCACCCTTAAAAACTTTAAACTTTTCGTCAATTTCAATTAATTTATATGCAGATCTAGCTCTATAACCATCCACTTTGGATTGACGAACATAAGTATCTCTTCTTTGTTTATTAATCCAATTTTTTGAAATTTTATTTTTTTTCAACTAAATATCAAATCTTAAACTTTTATTAATCTTTTTATTATCTAAAGTTTCTAATTCTATTTTTATACTTTTATCTACCCGCATATCTTTACCATCTTTCCATATTCCAGCTGCAAGATGCATTATACCTATTTTGTAATTGGGAAGATAAGGTTCTACAAATGTTTTTTGATTTTCATCATATTTAGGTAAAAGATTACTAGTTATCCAATTACAATTTAAAGGTAAAAATTCTGTTTCAAGATCATCAATATAGACTGACATATTAATCGCTAATCCTTCAGAGCCAAAAATATTTCCAGCCTTTAGTGTTTCTGATAAATTGTTTTGCCACAAGCTCCACCCTTTTGAGTTTTTTTCTAAAGAAAACACGCCAATATTAATATGTGGAGCAAAAGCAAGTTTTCTAGCTTTGTCAGTACCAATTTTTGATTTTATTGCATGTTTAAAATTCTGGGATTTGATTATCGCTAATTTTCCAAATAACCAATTTACTTTTGAGGTGATTTTGTAACCAGGTCCTATTGTTTGAGTAATACCCAACTTACCATTATCACAAGCTTGAAAATAAAGCTCAACAGAACTCCAATCATTTACCCAAGCATCACAATCAATCCACAAATATTTTTCATAGTTTGGAAAATATTTAGGTAAAAACGCTCTTGAAACTTGGCTTTTAAGCCATTCCTTCTCTTTAACTTTTGATTGAGGAACTTCAATATCCCACTCTGCAGATTTTATTTCATCTACTTTAGTAGATAATTTTTCTTTTTGATCTTTGTTTAAGCCTGCATCTAAAATACAGATCGCAACATTCTCACTTTCTTTGAATCTTTTAATAGAATTAATTAATTCCTCTAATAAAGGAAAATAGTTAGCATCAGCAAGAGAAACTATTGTGTTTTTTTTCATTAAAGTATGTCTTCAAGATCATCATCCTCTTGAATTTTGTCATTTTCATGTTGTTTTTTTAATTTTTGAAAATGAAAAAAGCTAATTGGTAATAAAAGCACATAAACTAAAGAACTTATTGCAATTACATTAAATGTATAAACTAGCAATAGTCCAAAAAATAGAACTATACCAAATAATAAAAATATTGTTGTTCTTCTTGGTATGACAATTCTTTTAAATGAATAACTCGGAAATTTACTAATCAGAAGCAATGATGTTGCCACAAAAAATATTGGGACAATGATATTAAAATTTAGTTGAATATAATCAAAACCACTCAGACTTATTATTAGTGGAGTTAACAATAATATTGCACCAGCTGGAGATGGCACTCCTTCAAAAAAGTTATCTTTCCAGGAAGGTTCCTGACTAGAATTAACATTAAACCTTGCTAATCTTAAAGCAACACAAATTACATAAACTAAACATAATAACCATCCAAATCGACCTAGGTTGTTTAATTTCCAGAAATACATAATGAATGCTGGAGCAACCCCAAAACTTATTACATCCGTCAAAGAATCTAATTCTTTTCCAACTTTTGAGGTTCCTTTTATAAGTCTTGCTA
This sequence comes from uncultured Pelagibacteraceae bacterium, assembly GCA_902550055.1. GTDB lineage: Bacteria > Pseudomonadota > Alphaproteobacteria > Pelagibacterales > Pelagibacteraceae > Pelagibacter. Next base: position 44,216 of record CACCXU010000005.1, read on the forward strand.
TTCTTCCATCTAATCCATCAATCAAAGCAGCAAAAATTATTGCAATAATTGCTATTTCAAATCTTCCGTCCAAAGCAAATCGAATTGAACTCAAACCAATACATACGCCCATCAGGGTTAACATATTTGGTAAAATCATTCTTGCACTTTTTTTATCCGCTACAATTTTAAGATTTGGTTTTTTTTGTTCCATATTATTTTTTTGCAAGTAGTGTTTCACCTGAAATAGCTTTTTGACCAACTTTGACAAGCGGCTCATAATTTTCATAATAGATATCAGCTCTACTACCAAATCGTATCATGCCAATACGATCTCCTTGTTTCAGCTCTTGATCTTTATTCGACTCACAAACTATTCTTCGTGCAACCAGTCCAGCTATTTGAACAACTATAATGTCATTGTTATGAGGGTCTTTAATTTTAAAGTAATTTCTTTCATTATCTTCACTTGCTTTATCTAATGAAGCATTTACAAACTTGCCTGGCTTGTATAAGATTTCCTCAATCTTCCCTGCACATGGAGTTCTGTTCACATGACAATCAAAAACATTCATGAAAACACTAATCTTTTTAAATTTTTTATTCTCTAGACCAAGTTCTTTGGGCCCATCAACTTCTTCAACTTTAATCACCTCACCATCTGCTGGACTAACAAGATAATTATCATCATCTATAATAACTCTCTCTGGATCTCTAAAAAAATAATAAACCCAAATAGTTAAGACTAAACCAATAAGACCTAAGAAATTACTAAAAATATAAAATACTATTGTGATTATTCCAGCTATAACTAAAAATTTATAACCTTCAGCGTGAATTTTTGGAAATATCTTACTAAACATATTCTTCTATTTGATAATTTGTCATTAATATGTATATAAAATCGCGAAATTCAATTATTAAGATAAAAATATAAGTGAGCAAAATTAGCGTTAAAAACCCAATAGTAGAGTTAGATGGCGATGAAATGACCAGAATAATCTGGGAATTTATCAAGAAAAAATTGATACTTCCGTATTTAGATCTTGGCATCGAATATTACGATTTAGGAATGAAAAGTAGAGATGACTCTGATGATCAAATCACTATCGACTCTGCTAATGCAATTAAAAAAATTGGTGTCGGTATCAAATGTGCAACCATAACTCCAGATGAAGCACGAGTTGAAGAGTTTAAATTAAAGAAAATGTGGAGATCTCCAAACGGAACTATCCGGAATATTATTGGGGGAACTGTATTTAGGGAACCCATAATTTGTTCTAACATTCCAAAGCTCGTGCCCTCTTGGTCAGACCCAGTAGTGATCGGGAGACATGCATTTGGAGATCAATATAGAGCAACAGATTTCAAAGTACCTGGTAAAGGTAAGATGGAAGTAAAATGGACCTCTGAAGATGGTAAAGATGAAATTAAATATGAAGTATTTAATTTTACTGGTCCAGGAGTTGCACTTTCAATGTATAATTTAGATAAATCAATTGAGGATTTCGCAAGATCCTGTTTTAGTTATGGATTAATTAAGAATTGGCCGGTTTACTTATCAACCAAAAATACAATTCTAAAAAAATACGATGGAAGATTTAAAGATATATTTGAGGAGGTCTATAATAAAGAATTCAAGAAAAAATTTGAGGATTCAAAAATTACTTATGAACACAGATTAATTGATGACATGGTAGCGTGTGCAATGAAATGGAGTGGCAAGTATATATGGGCATGTAAAAATTATGATGGTGATGTTCAATCAGATACCATGGCTCAAGGATATGGCTCACTTGGTTTAATGACCAGTACACTGCTTACACCTGATGGAAAAATAATGGAGGCAGAAGCAGCTCATGGAACAGTAACCAGACATTATAGAATGCATCAACAAGGTAAAGAAACTTCCACAAATCCTATTGCCTCAATTTTCGCATGGACAAGAGGATTAGCACATAGAGGAAAACTTGATGGTAATGAAGAACTTATCAAATTTGCAAATACAATTGAAAAAGTTTGTATTGAAAGTGTTGAAAATGGCTCCATGACAAAAGATCTTGCAATATTGGTTGGGCCTTCAAGCAAATATTTAACAACTAATCAGTTTCTGGATGTGATTGATAATAATCTTAAACAGAAGTTAAATTAAAGCCTTTAGTTTTTCAAAAGCCTCATCAATTTTGTTTTTATCCTGTCCCCCTGCTTGGGCAAAATCTTTTCGGCCACCTCCACCTTTGCCACCAATAATTTCTGAACCTAATTTTGCAAATTTTACGGCATCATATTTATCAACTAGCTTTTCAGTAACACCAACTCCTAAACCAACTTTATCTTCACTACTTGCAAAGACAATTACAATTCCTTCGCCAAGTTCTTTTTTTCCACTATCAACTAATTTTCTCAAATCTTTAGGAGGTAAATCTTGAATTTTTTGGAATCGAACTTTTATATCCTTTATTTTTTGGTCATTGATAATATTTTTTGTTTTATCTTGAAGAACCGAGTTAACATTTAATTGTTCAAGTTGTTTTGAAAGATTTTTTATTATTTCTTTTAAATCTTTATTATCAACTTTCGGTTTACCTCCAAGTTTAATTATTTGTGATGACAAATCTTTAATAGTCTCCTCATCTTTTTGTACAGATAAAGTCGATAGCTTTTCTTTATTCTTAATAAAATCCTCAAGCTGTTTATCTCTTAAAGCTTCAACTCTTCTTACTCCTGCAGCAATTGATGATTGACTGACTGTTTTAAATTTTCCAATATCTCCAGTATTTTTTACATGTGTTCCACCGCATAATTCTGTGGAAAAATAAGCATCTTTTTCCTTACCCATTGAAACGACACGAACTTCTTCACCATATTTTTCACCAAAAAAAGCTAGCGCTCCTTTTTCTATTGCAGCTTTAGGTGTCATAATTCTTGTGGTCACTTCAGAACCATTTTTAACATATTCGTTAACCAATTTATCTATTGTCTCTAACTCCTCATTAGTAATCGGTTTCATGTGACTAAAGTCAAACCTCAAACGATCCGGTGCAACTAATGATCCTTTTTGCATCACGTGCTTACCTAGAGTTCTTCTTAAAGACTCATGAAGTAAGTGAGTTGCAGAATGATAAGCTTTTAAATTGTTTCTTCTCTCAACATCAATTTTCATTTCAACAACATCGTTAATCTTAATTTCTCCAGTTTTAACTGATCCATAATGAACAAATAAATCTCCAAGTTTTTTTTGTGTATCCTCAACTTCAAAAACTGAATTGCCAGAAACTATTGTGCCTTTATCTCCAAGTTGTCCTCCTGATTCACCATAAAAAGGAGTTTGATTGGTTATAATCATTCCTTCTTCTCCAGTAGCTAATGATTTTGATTCCTGATTGTTTTTAATTAAATTTAATACTACTCCCTCAGATTGATTAGACTCGTAACCCAAAAATTCTGTAGGACCAGTTTTATCTTTAATTGAAAACCAAATTGCTTCCTCTGAGGTGTCCCCAGATCCTTTCCAATTCTTTTTTGCAAGTTCTTTGCTTTTTTTCATCAACTCATCAAATTTTTGATGGTCAACTTTTAATGATTTATTTTTTAAAATATCCTCTGTTAGATCTAATGGAAAACCATAAGTGTCATATAATTTAAAAGCTACTTCACCTGATAACACTTTATCAATTTTAGAAATTTCATCATTTAGAATTTTAATTCCTCGATCTAGTAAAACTAAAAATTTTTCTTCTTCCATTTTTAATGTTTCTATTATTAAAGATTCGGATCGCTCTAACTCTGGATAATTTCCAGACATTTCATTTTTTAAAGATTCAAAAATTTTGTAAAAAATAGGCTCTTTTGATCCTAATAAATGAGAATGCCTCATACCTCTTCTCATAATTCTTCTTAAGACATACCCACGACCCTCATTGGATGGCAGAACACCTTCAGCTAAAAGAAATGAACTTGCTCTTAAGTGATCAGCAATTACCCTAAAACTCGATATATTATTATCAGCTTGTTTAACTTTGGTTACATCTGATATCGAACTTATTAATTTTTTAAAATGATCAGTTTGATAATTGTCGTGTGTACCTTGTAAAAGAGCAGCTATTCTCTCCAATCCCATTCCCGTATCTACGGATGGTTTAGGTAAATCTATTCTTTTATCTTTTGAAACTTGTTCATATTGCATAAATACCAAGTTCCAAATTTCAATAAAACGATCTCCATCCTGATCCTTTGTTCCGGGTAAACCACCTTTTAAATGATCACCATGATCGTAGAATATTTCTGAGCAAGGTCCACAAGGACCTGTTTCACCCATTGACCAGAAATTATCTGATGTCGAAATTCTAATAATTCTTTCATCGCTAAAACCCGCTATTTTCTTCCAAAAATTGAAGGCTTCATCATCTTCATGAAAAACTGTTACGTAGAGTCTATTTTTATCTAAACCAAAATCTTTAGTGATTAAATTCCATGCAAGTTCAATTCCTCTTTCTTTAAAATAGTCCCCAAAAGAAAAATTTCCCAACATTTCAAAAAAAGTATGATGTCTTGGAGTGTAACCAACATTTTCTAAATCATTATGTTTACCTCCTGCTCTGACACATTTTTGAGAAGTGGTTGCTCTTTGGTAATCTCTTTTTTCTAAACCGGTGAATACATTCTTAAACTGAACCATCCCAGAATTGGCAAACATTAATGTTGGATCATTATTTGGAACTAAATTACTAGACTCAACAATCTTATGATCATTCTTTTCAAAATATTTTAAGAACGTACTTCTTATTTCATTTAATGATTTATCCGCCATACTTTAAAATACAGCTTTTTTATTCTATGTCTAGATAGGGATAAAGGGGGAAAGGCGCTTATAACAAGCGCCTTTTATAATTTAAAGATGACCTTTAATTTTAGTTCTTTTTAGAAGGAGTAGCTTCTTTTGCAGCCTCTTCTTTTTCAGCTACTTTCTTCTCTTTTTCAATTTTTTCAGGACTTAATGGATTTCCTTCAATTTTCTTTGAAATCACACCTGCTTTTTCTCTAATTGCCATTTCTATTTCTGCAGCAACTTTAGGATTTTGAGCAAGGTAAGTTTTTGCGTTTTCTCTACCTTGACCTATTTTTTCGCCCTTGTAAGCATACCATGCTCCTGATTTTTCAATAATGTCAGCTTTAGCACCCAGGTCAACTAACTCACCCATTTTGCTAATTCCTCTGCCATACATTAAGTCAAACTCAACAACTTTAAATGGTGGTGCAACTTTATTCTTAACTACTTTTACTCTTGTAGTATTGCCGATAATTTCATCTTTATCTTTGATAGCACCAATTCTTCTAATATCCATTCTTACAGATGAATAAAACTTCAACGCATTTCCACCTGATGTTGTTTCTGGACTTCCAAACATAACTCCAATTTTCATTCTAATTTGGTTAATGAAAATCATCATTGTGTTTGTATTTGAAATTGAACCAGTTAATTTTCTTAAAGCCTGGCTCATTAATCTTGATTGAAGACCAACATGATGATCACCCATCTCACCTTCAATTTCAGCTTTTGGAGTTAAAGCTGCAACAGAGTCAATTACGATAACTGAAATAGAGCCTGATTTTACTAGCGTATCAGCGATTTCTAAAGCTTGCTCACCTGCATCTGGTTGAGAAATTAAAAGCTCTTCAGTATTCACTCCTAATTTTTTCGCATAGACTGGATCTAATGCATGCTCTGCATCAACGAATGCACAAATTCCACCTGCCTTTTGAGCTTCAGCAACTACTTGTAATGCTAATGTTGTTTTTCCAGAACTCTCTGGTCCATAAACTTCAATAATTCTTCCTTTAGGTAAACCACCTATTCCTAAAGCTAAATCTAAACTTAAAGAACCTGTAGATATCGACTCGATATCCATTGCTCTTTTTTCGCCCAGCTTCATAACTGAACCTTTTCCAAAATTGTCAGTTATCTGGCTAATCGCAGCATCTAATGCTTTGTTTTTTTCTTTAATATCCAATTCTTGATCTTTCGTAGATTTAACTACTTTTAAGTTATTTTTTGTCATTTTTTGCCTCTTTTCTTGCTTTTTTTAACACTCGAATCATAAAATAAATGTACACATTTTGTTCTCATTGGCAAGATATTTTATTTTTTCATCAAAAAACCAATAATTATCTTATTTTTAGGTAATCGCTGTTTAGCAATCCTAAGGACTTTAACAAATTAAACTGAGATAAAATGTAATTTCTCTCAGAATCTGCCAAAGAAATTTGAGCACTCAAAAGTAATGAGTTGGATTGAATGACCTCTAAAGTTGTTCTTCCTGCTCCACTATTATATTCAGCAGCAATTCCCTCATTGGCAATTTCAGCAGCTTTAACTTGGGATTGAACAGAGTTAAGTAAACTTCTATTAGATTGATAATTAGACCAGGCGCTAGCTACATCAGTTTGATTTTGTTTTTCGGCACTATCTAAAATCAATCTTTTTCTATTTTCTAAACTTTGATTTTTTTTATATTTAGCAATGTTTTTACCACCTGAAAAAAAAGGCCACGAAACAGTTGCTTTAACAGTATCTTTTTCTCTTTCATCATATGTTGTATTTAAATCTTCAGTATATGATCTTTCAAATGATAATTTCGCAGTAGGTGCTAAATCAGATTTAGCTATTGATTTATCTTTAATAGATTGTTCATACTCCAGCTTTGCAATTATTAAATCAGGATTATTTTTCTTTGAAAGCTCAATTGCTGAATTAAGATTACTTGGAAGTTCATAATTAATAATTGAACTTTTGTCTAATGATTGTAAATCATTAATGCTACCTATAATATTTTCATAATTTAATTTACTGGTTAATAAATCATTTTGTGCTTTAATAAATTGAGCTTCAGCTCCCGCTAAAGAGGATTCTGATTGAGAAACATCTGATAAAGAAATTTGACCTCTACTAAGTCTAATTCTATCAGTTTCAACTTGTCTGCTTAAAAGCTCAACGTTTGTTCTATTAATTTCCAACTTTTCAATTGCTGAAATTAGCCCCGTATAAGCCTCTGTAGTTTTGTATAAAATGTCTTGTTCTTTTTTTAATAATTTTGCTTTTGCAAGATCAATACCTATCTTATTTTTTGCAAGGTCTGCACCTCTACCAAAATCGATTAAAGTTTGAGTAATTGAAACTGATCTTGTTGAAGGATCCACATCGCTAATTGATGCATTACTTCCATTTTGATTGGTAAGTTTGTTAGTTTCTTCCTGGCTTTCAGTTCCCTCAAGAGTAATAGTTGGTAAATAAGATCCTCTTGCAATATTAAGATTTTGTTCAGAAACATTAATATTTTCTCTTTCTGCGTTAAGCTCTGAGTTATTTTTATAGG
>CACCXU010000006.1:0-38115 GCA_902550055.1 uncultured Pelagibacteraceae bacterium
AGAATTGATCTTTCTTTTTGAAAATTCTTAATAATTTTTCACTTTTAAAGTGAATTTTATAAAAAAAAATAGTTTTTTTTAAAATTCTTAAAAAAAGTATAAGAAATAATCTTTTACTAAGCTTTTATAACATAAAAACTTTTTTTTTATGTTAGTTGGGGTTACCTTTTATATCAGTTGTTAATTGTTGGTAAATAAATACCGATAATGCATTTAAATTTCTAATAACTCTTTCATAATTCCATGTAAGATTAACATCATTGCAATTAAGTTCTCTAAAATAATATACTTCTGTTAATGGCAACGCAGGCACAAGTTCAGCAGCAATAATATTCAATTCGTTAGTTTTTTTTTCAATGGTAAAGTTATATCTACAAACGTTTGATGTGGCCCAATACATAAGACTTGTGATAACAATTGCAATTATAATCATTACCTTACTAATACCGAGCATAAAAAAATAAATTATAGTGAGTCAACAACAACAATAGTCAGATCATCTTTTTGAATTCGTCCTGACTTAATTATATCTTCAACAATTTTATTTAATCGTTCGTGATTTGGATTTTGTTGATACTTTTGAATATAATTTTTAAATCCATCAGACTCCAACATGTTTCCCTTTGTATCCTTTATTTCAGTGATACCATCAGTAAAAATATACATTGAGCTATTTGAAAAATTAATTTTTGTTTCTTTAAATTTAAATTTAGGAGCGATACCTAAAGGTGGTCCTGCTTCTTCAAAATTAGAAAAGTTTCCATCGTTAGAATAAATTAATGGAGGTTCATGTCCTGCATTAGCTAAAGTTAATTCTTTTTTGTTGCTATCATAAATTCCAATCAGCATTGTTACAAACATCCCTCTTGATGTTGTCTCACAAATTTCTGAATTTAAAATATTTAATAACTCTGCTGCAGAAAAATTTGTTTTACTTAAACATCTATACAAACTTGATGCCTTAGACATTAACAAAGAAGATTTAATTCCTTTTCCTGACACATCAGCAACACCAAAACCATAAACTCCCTTAGATAGTTCTGCAAAGTTATAAAAGTCTCCTGAAACAACTTTAGCTGGGATGTTGATACCTGCTATTGGAAAATTCTCTTTTTGATTTTGAGAAAGTAAAGTTTTTTGTATCTCACCAACAATTTCAATTTCTTTTTGCATTCTATTCTTATCTACTAAATCTTTTGCCATCTTAGCATTATTAATTGCTAATGCAGCAGGACCTGATAAAGTTTCTAAAAGTTTTCTATCATTCTCCTCAAATAGTTTATTGTTTGTTTTTTTATTTAGGCAATGAATAACTCCAATACATTCGTCTGAAACAATTAATGGTGAACATAAAACTGAATACGTTGTAAAATTTGTTTTATTATCTAAATCAAAATAAAATTCAGCAATTTCTCTTACATCTTTACGCACATCACCAACTCTAATACATTTCTTCATTACCGCTGCCTTACCCATTACTCCTTGGGTGATAGGTATTTCAAAATCTTCGAGGTATGCTTGGTGTTTTGATGCGATACATTGAAATGATTGATTTTTTTCATCTATTAAAAAGATATTAGCAGCTTGTGCATTTATTCTTTTTATAATTAATTCTAATGAATTATTTAATGTTTCTTTTAAATCAAGAGAGAGTGCGAACTCTTGATTCATTTTAGTAATTAACTCTAAATCTTTAACACTTGTATCCTCTACAACTAGTGTTTCTTTTTTTTTAGCACCAAAAAACATATTATTTATAAATTGATATTCGTTAATTTTTTGATATTTTTCAAATTGATGGAAATCATTGTTCATACACCTAATTTCTACTTGCACCTATCAGATGCAATTGTGTTCGTACAATACTGCATAAATGGGCTCATAGAGCTATCCTCTCAATTTAAAATTTAATCTGTGTACTATATTATAGTATTTATCTTTGGAAGTATATGGGGGAGTTTTAGCAATGTATGCATTCATAGAATTCCAGATAATTTAAGCGTTGTTAAAGGCCGTTCCTTCTGCCCGTCTTGCAAGAAATTAATAAAATGGTACGACAACATCCCATTAATATCTTTTATTATCCTAAAAGCTAAATGCAGAAGCTGTTCGGCAAAAATAAGTTCTAAATATTTTTTAGTTGAATTAATTTCAGCACTTAGTTTTGTAATAATATTTAATCTATTTGGTTTCTCAATAACAACACTTTTACTTTTTATATTAAGCATCAGTTTTATAATCATTTTCTTTATAGATTTAAAACATTTCATAATTCCAAATGAATTAACCTTCCCATTAATGATAATTGGTTTTTTAAAATCGTTTGATCCCAATCTTAATGCTGCAGTGTTTCCAAATTTTCTTAACTCTTTAATAGGTGGAGTGTTTGGGTACATAATTATCTGGTTAATAATTTTTATATATAAGAAATTAAGGAACAAAGAAGGAATGGGTTTAGGAGATGCTAAGTTACTTTCTGTAATTGGTTTTTGGTTTGGTTGGATTTCAATTCCTTTTGTAATTTTTTTCTCATCTGCCGTTGCACTTTTAGTTGTAATGCCAGATGTAATTAAGAATAAAAAAAATCTTTCTTCACAAATACCTTTTGGTCCATACTTGATTGTTGGATGTATAATCTTTCTTTTATTTAATGAACAAATAAAATCATTCTTAAATTAATCTTTAACTCAGATTGATCAGCTTATCATTAGAATTCAAATTTAAAGTCATATAGAAATATATTTATGAAAAAATTTTTCTCATTAATAATTATTTTATTCTTATCGTTTTATATTTTGATTGAATTTATAGGAGACAGTTTAATTAAAGGAGTATTAGAAAGTAATATTTCAAATTCACTGAGTAGAGAAGTATCAATTGAAAAATTAAATATTGATTATTTAGGTGGAGAGGCACAAGCAGAAAATATTAAACTAATTAATAAAAAATTTGTTGGCAACCTAGCTGAAATAAAATCTATTAAAGTAAATTTAGATGCATTTTCAATTTTTTCTAATGAGATTTTGATTAATGATATTCAATTGAACAATATAAATTTAAATTATTACTTTAAATTTGCTGGAAGAATTACATCAGATAACTTAAGAAATCTTCAGAAAGATTTAGAATTTAAAAATACTGACTCTCAATCTAGTAAATTCTTCAATATAAAAAATTTGGATGCAAAAAATATAAATTTAGCTGTTTTGTCTCAAGATTTTGATTTTAAAAAAACTTTTTCAATTAATGATATGAATTTCAAAGACATTGGTAATACCAAAGACAGTAAAGATTATAAAGATACTTTAAAAAAAGTTTTTAAAGACATGGCTATTGATGTAAGAAAAAAAATAATGAATAATAATTTGTTAGATACTCTTGAAAACTTAGATATCAAACAAATAGAAAATAAAGTCAAAGATAAATTAGAAAATAAACTCAAAAATTTGATTAACTAAGTGAATACTTTTTTATTTATCAACATTATTATTACAGCTCTCAACGTATTCATTTTAGTTTATGCTTATTCTTTAAATTTTTTTCCAATCAAGTGGAGAAAAAAAGTAAAACAAGAAACAATAGTTGGTTTAGCGATTATATTTATTACGATGCTTAATATGTTTGTGTGGATAATTTATTTTTATTATAAATTATTTGAACCCCTTAAAATTGTTGAAGGTTTATTAACTTAAAAATTAATAGCCAGTATCTCTCCAGCCACCTCTATTTGATAAAACTTCACCAGGTACTGCTAATACAGAATATAATGTATCAGGGTTTTCGCTAGGTCCTGCAACGTTTGCATAGAGTTTATCTCCAAATATTACTAATTCAGATAAAACTCCTTTTCTAATAAATGTACAATTACTTCCATTAGCAGATGCACCTTTAACAAGTTTGTGAGAATTATTAGTTCCACACTCGTCATCAGCTACGCAAATATATGCATTTCCAATATTACATCTGTTTGACCCTGGAGGTGGCTCATAAACTGGAAAATATACTTGTCCTTTAAATAAAGTTGGTGGAGCAGATGCTTTTCGATGAGTATTGTTGGCACCTTGTGTATCTAAATGAATTACCCATGCACTTTCTGCATCTGGACAAAGTGTTCCATCAGTATCCCCTGTAACATCTGAACAAACAGTGGCATCATCTATCGATTTAGCATTGTTAGCTCCTTGATGAGCAAGAGTAGTAAAATCTTGATCAGTGAATGAAGGAACAGTGACCCCATTTAGATGTTTAAAAAATGGGAAATCAAAATCTCTAACCCCATATAAAATGTTATCCATGTTACTATCTATAGCGCCTAAAGAATTAAAGTCTCCCGTACCACCGAACAACCAAAAATCTTTTGTTGTCACTCCTACACCTGCATCCATTGAGAAAAAAGTGTATCGTTGATTGGTAGTATTAGCATTTAATCTAAACAATGTTGTTTGATCAAATAACTTAGCATTATTTTCTGTAGAGTCTGTTAAATTAATTTTAGTTATTTTTCCTTCTCTATCATTAATATAAACCATTGCTCCACGCCAAGGAATTCCAAATGCTGTATCTGGAGTAATCACGAGTGGAGTAGTTGGGACCGCATTATTAATATCACTACCATTGGGTGTTGCGATCACATCATTTCCAATTGCTACACCGTCTGGCGAAGTATCAACAATTGTAATTGGCCCACCGTTTTGATCTCCACCATAGATTCTTCCTGGTTCTTCCAAATTGTCTAATTCAACCATAAATAAAGCAGAGCCTGCACATAAATTGTTATTAGCCATTCCAGCACCCATGATAGCAACATATTTGTCATTTGCTGGATCACTTCTTTCACCTTCAATGTCAGATGGCAATTTTACTATTCTAGGTGTTGACCAAGTTTCTCCTAATTTACTATAGTCAAAGAAAGGATCAATTCCAGTTGCTGCTGTACAAGAGGTTTGAATAAAAATATTATCTGTTAATCTTTGTTCATTAACAGAGATACCTGCTGGATTTTGAATCTTATCCTCTGGGAAAGTAATTACAAATTGTCCGTTAACCATTTTAGCATCTGTGAATGCAACAGGCGTAAATTCACCATCAACCAACTCTGTAACATTTAATTTGTTTTTATCTATTGATACGTTGTTTGGTGTATCAAAGAAAATATCATTAAAAGTAAATGTTTTCCCTATATAACACGATGCAGTACCATCAGTTCTAAAATTAGTGGTTGCATTAGCATTTGATTGACAAGCAGCTATTAAATCTTGTTGAGTGGTTACTCCAGAATCAAGTCCACCATCAGTATTAACAGCAGAATTTAAATTACTTTGCGCTTTTTCTGCTTCTTCTGAAAGGCTTAAGGAAGCTGAACTTGAGTAATATTCTTCTGTTCTAACTTCTCCTTCATAATCCTTAATATATACAACATTATTAATATAATCATTGTATACAGTGAACATGTGTAACGGTCCTAAACCGTCTTTTACTATTGGTTCAGTTACATCTAAAACTGAAAAACCTGATCCACCACGACCAAATGGTTGGAATAATATTGTATGCCAACTAGGTGAATTTTCAATTTCCCCCTCAGGAGTTAAACCTCTCATAAACACGTCATGAACAACTGGCGAGCCATCAACTCCGAATATCGCATTACTACCTCCTTTAGACCCATCGACTTTGCCATCAAGATTAGCATTTATTAATGTTGGTAATTTTCCAACTAAGAATGGTGGAAGGAACGCCCACTCTTCATTACCAGTTTCTGCATTGAATGCATGAAGTAATCCACTGTTAGAACCTGCATACAAAACATTTCTTCTATTTTCTTGTTCAGATCTAAAGGCTTGGTAATTATTAATGGATCTAAAGTATGCTTCCTGATTATTATCAGTAAATTGAGTATTACCATCTGGTGCTCCAATTTCAATTAATTGAGAATGATATATATCCCCTAATACATGTTCTCTTAACTCTGTTGTGTCACAATTTCCATTATAATCAAAAAAATCTTGACCAGCCAGAAAACGCAGAAGTCCATCACGTTCATCATCTGTCGTATCATCGCCACCACAATTAGAGGATGAAGTATGGTAATTTAAAAGATCAAATCCTAATCTTGTCATCTCTCCTTCTAATAAAGGTGCGGTAGTATCACTAACATTGTCCCAATTACCAATATAATCTGAAGATGGATCTGAAAGTGGTGTCCAAATATTTCTAAGATCACTTGTGCTTGGATCAGATGATCCTCCTGAAGATTGAGATCTTACCTGAACTGCAGCATCCCAATTTCCTGGCGCATTTGGATCATGTTCAACTGTTCCATCAGCATTTAATGTTTTTCTTAATATAGTCCCTTTCCATTCACCAAATTGCTCATAAGCGAATTGTGCTTGGTATAATGAACCTCCTTGTTGAATAGTTGCTGTAATTGAAGGGGCAGTAAATGCTAAACGCTCAGCTAAAATTTGTTTAATCTTCTGTTGAAGTTCTGTTTTAAGTGCTTGAGGAGTTCTTGCAACAATAGTTGGTTCACAATCTTCACCGCCAGCAGTGTCACATGAACCTTTAACAGCTAATGCATTAAAATATGCCATACCTCTTGCATCAATTCCATCTCCATAAGCAACCATTAAAGTTTTAACACCTAATTCTTTTCTTAATCTAGTAATTCTAGGGGCAGCTTGTCCTCTAAATTGGTCTAGAACTCCCGTACCACCTGTAAATTTTCCGTCCCCAATGACTATTACGAAATTTAATTGACAATCAGAATTTGGATCATGCGGCGAAACTGGGCCAAAAAAATATTCATGAGCCATTGCGGACCAAGCATTAGCATCTGTTCTTCCATCAACAGTTATTGTTGAAAGATATGGGACTATTTTTGCTGCACCCTCAGGGCTGATTCCAACCGCAAAACAAGAATCTTTATTACAAATTCTGCTTCTACCATCTGGATGATTACCTTGCCATCCACCATAATATGAACCCCCACCATTCCAATGACCAAAACCAAAATTTGCACCACTTGTCAAAGAGGTATCAGTAAGAACTGCTGTAATTGCTTTTTGTGCACCTTGTAACCTTGATAGTTTTGGGCCTCCATATTGTATTTGCCATGCACTATCTTTTCCTGCAGCAGTGAAACTGGCTTCTGTTAGCTCATCAACATAACCATTATGACTAAAAATCAGTCTTCCATTTGAAACCTGTAAGCCAGTTATATCATCACTAATTCTAATATCATCAGCATCTAAATTACCTGCAGATGCCGAATTTGATAATCCACTACTTGTTCCAGCGGTTGCAGTGATTCTGCAAGTGGTATTTGAAGTCCATTCTACTCTGTGAATTCTTTTATTACCCTTATGACCTCCAACATAAAACACATTGTCAGAGCTGCTTGAAAAATCCCAACGAGCGAAATAACCAATGCTACTTCCGTGACCCTTGCAATATCTAAAATTTGAATTTCTGCCATCATCTATTATTGGTATTCCACCAAAATCTAAAGTATTATAACCATATAAATGACCATTAGCAGAAATATAAATTTTAGTGGCGTCACTGCTTAACCTAATCGTCCATCCATTATATAATCTTCCCCATGCATCAGTTCTCCCTTTGCCTCTGCCAGCCTCTTGTCTACATGTACCATCAGTAATATTGCAGCTTAATTGGTAGGCACCTTTTTTCACCCCTCCCTTACCAAATGCTGCTAAAATAAGATCTCCACTTGAATCTGTAGCGGTGTCATAACCTAATATTTGACCAGAGTTAGTAGGAGTTATTGCAAGTCTACATCTATATTGATTATCAAGAGCAATTATTGATGTCCCTCCATTTTTATCGTATTGAGCAACAAATAATAAATTTTCATTGGAAATATTTGTTCCGGCAACACTAACACCGGTATGATATCTTACTTCGTGCATTTGAAGATATCTGCCAATATAGTGATTAGTAGTTCTCGACCCATCTCTTATACGATGATCACAACGCTGATCAGTACTACTGTTAGACCACCATCTATCTCTCGTATAACTTACCCCTGATTGATTTGTTCCTGTAATATTAAGTTTTGTACCTGCGCTATCAAAAAGTATCAACCCACCATTTTTACTATCAGTAGACGCTAAAACTCTATTGCCATCTCCATCGATGGTAATTGAGTGTTGGTCAGGTATTGCATCTCCTATTTTATTTTTCATACTCTTGGAACTATCTAATAGAATTAAAATATTAGCAGGAACATCACCTTCACCAGATCCTGGTGGTAACGGTTTTGCATAAGTTAATTGATTAAAGTTTAAAACTAGAATTAAAAGAATAAAAATTTTAAATAATCTTTTCATAAATTAAAACATCTCTACTATATCTGGACCAGCTAATAGACTAAAATAATCTTCTTTCGAAATAATTAGCTGTTCATAAATCCCATTAAAATCCTGTACTCGTCCATAAAGTACCATGTTAACTATGGTGGACATGTTAATAGCTCCAGTCCATTTTTCATTAATAACTTGATCGGTGCTATAACCTAAATTTGTTTTTGCAAAATTTAAAATTCTATTATCTTTGGCTTCACCTGGCATACCCGAAAGTTCTGTTCCAATAATTTTACCTTCTCTAATAAAAACTTTTATAAAAGTATTTTCTAATTGAGAATTTTTACATAAGTTATTGCTTGCATATGTTTTAGAATATGTGAAAATCTTGTCATCGTTATCATCAGAAGGCTCATCTAAATTGTCATATTTATCAATAATATTTGAAACTGGGATACCAATTTGCTCTTTTAAAAATTCACACGCCATACTTAAGCTTGATGAGCTAAATAAAATAAAAATAGACAATAATCCAATGCGTATTTTTTTCATTATTCAAAATAATAACCTATTTCTAAAAAATTTAAATTCAACAAATTGTCTTTAATGTTCATTTTGTGCCTAGGTAGATAAAACAACTAAGGTTTCTAAAGGAATTAATATTTCAGGATCATCAAATACATCTAAATCCGAACCATTAGGCATCAGATATCCACAACCATATATTCTATAAGATGTTCCTTGTCTTTGGACATTCGTTGATGATTTTTTAAGACTGGCACCTGCGCCTTTAAATGTTGAGGAGCCCACATTAATTGAAAAGAATTCATAACGAAATCTTTGTAAATATTCTAATTCTCTATCTGCATCATCAGCTTCCAATCCTATATCATCGGGTCGATCTAAAATTGGCTCAATTAAACTTCCAAAATTTAGATTAACAAAATGATCTGTCACTAATGTTAAATCACCACCACCATCGGTTCTTATTAAATTTCTAAAACTTTTAAAACACGGAGTTTCTGTTGGAGTTACAAGATTTCTAGGAGTATCTCTTCCGTCTGTATGCCTTGCAATACCATCAATTGCTGTAGCTCTTAATTGATCAATATAATTATTATGAGCAGTAGTCTCAGTAGGAGAAGAGCCCACTGGTGCTGTTGCTATAGAATTAATTTCTGTCCAAGGTCCAATCATTCGATTAATTATTCTTTTCTCTGCTTCAATTAAAGCATGTTCAGCGACATAAAAGGTTTGTTGATACTGATCGCTAGTATTATTGCTTTGGTGGTCTCCTGAAGAAATTACTATTAAAGCCCCTCCCATCAAAGACATCACTAATAATAAGACAAGTGATAAAATTAAAGTAAATCCTTTTTGATTACCCTTTTTCATTAAAATATATCCTGTCCTACAATATTTCTTGTATATACTGTCACCACCACATTATCTCTTAAGTATCTATCAGAAAATGATCTAATCGTTCTTGAAAATCCACTTAATTCTCTTTCATTTCCCTCTCTACTTTCAAATCGAAAAAAAGGCTTCTCTGATATGAATGCTAATCTGATATCTACAGCTCTTACTTTATATAAATTGTTTCTCGTTGCCTCTGTAGTTGTGCTTGGAGATGGGCTTAAAACTCTTCCTTCGTTATCCAATGCAACAAATTCCATGTCTTCAACGTGGTCTCTTATTAACTCATTGTGATAACACTCAGAGCAATCTGAAACCCATGCTCCAGTTTCCTGACCAATTGGTTGTTGCCAACTAATTTTTGATTTGTAAATACCGTATCTTGGATTAATTGGGCCATTATCACCAATTCCATCTGATAAAGGTCTTGCAAAATAAGTCAGCTTATATCTTTTGTAAGGCTGGGTAGCATCATTTTGATTAAAATCATCATAGACAATATGAATTTTATCACAGCAAGTATCATTAGAATTATGTTTTGCAGGAGGTGTTGCAATAGCATCAGTAATTGAATGCCCTAATTGATTTGGAATTATTACAATTGGATCATGACTTTCTTTTATTGTTTTTGCTCCACCAACAAACTCTAAATAACTTTCTCTTGGAAATCCTAACTCATTATCACCCAAGTAATATCTAAATCCTGACATTCGAATATCACGAATTAATAATTCTATCAAATCTCTTGAAGATCTGCTTACTTTAGCTTTTTCTAGTACTTGACTGTAAGTAGTATTTACAATTGAGTAAGTTGTATAAATTGCAGCCATCATAATTGAAGAAACTACAATTCCAATCAAAATTTCAATTAATGTAAGTCCTGCAGTAGATTTTAAATTTTTTCTTATCATTGTCTAAGTTTATAATCTGTTTGAAAGTATATAAATTTTCTTTTTTTTCCTTGATTTAATTTCATTTCAACTCTTCCAATATACATAGGTTCATCATAAACTGTATCTAATTGATAGTCACAACTATCCCATCTACAAACCTCGAATACTTGTAATTTTTTTTCTTCAGTTGAGCTCTTGCATTTTAAAAATCTGTTTTCTTCAAATATAGTATTCCATTTGGCTTGTTTATTTCGAGGCGCATCATTATTTTGTCCCTCATAAATATTTTGTTTTTTTTCAGTGTTTGTACCTGCTGCAGAAGTACTTCCACCACAATTCAAGTCTGCACTCCAACCATTATCACTCAGATGCTGTGGAAATGATTTTAATTCATCACCATTTAAAGAAGCAGTTCCGTCATTACTAAAAATTATATTTTCATTATCAGAATTTGTTCCAAAGTATGTATTTTTGCTTCCAATGACATCTTCTACAATCATTTCAGTTAAAAAATTTGCTTTTGTTCTATCTCCTGACTTATCAATGGATTGCACTGAAAAGTTAGTCATTTGTAATATTGCAACAAATCCAATTCCAACAATTACAGTTGAAACAAGTGCCTCTAAAATAGAAAGTCCAGATATATTTTGTTTTTGTTTGCTCATTCTATTGTTGTTTTACCCAATCCCCAGGGTCACTTTCATTCCATTCTTTATTACCTTCAGAATTAATTTCATAATTAAATCTATATTTATCATATGTCACATTACCAAACCTTGACCATTCGACAGCATATAATTGTTTATGCTCTGAGGTTGGTATTCCGTCACTATTCACATCACAACTGGTTCGGTTTTTGGTTCTCCTACAAATAAATAAATTATTATCCACAATTTGTGCTCCATCTCCAGCTAATGATGTTTGTAAAGTACCTGCACCACTATACCATTTTTCATTTTTACTAAAACATACAGCACCATCATTTCCTTCCCAAGTTGTAGCAACATTGTCTAAAGTAATCTGACGTACTTCAATATTATCAGCGCCTTGGTCAGGATCATCATCCCAATAAGCATCATCTGTAATGTTGCATCTTTCAGCAACTTTTTCCCACCAGTCACTATCACCATCATTTAATAAGCTTGCTAGTTTTTCTGGTTTCATTCCTTTAGATGTAATAACTAACCCACCATCCTTTTCCAATATGTGAGCTTGGACAAAAGCGTATTGTCCTCTTTGAACTTGAGCATTAATTCCTTGAATTAAGGATTTAATTTTAATTACAGAGTCTCTAGTTTCTCTTTCTTGTCGCCACTCACTAAAATTTGGATAACCAATTGCTGAAACAATCCCAATTAATACAAAAACAACAATTAATTCTAAAAGGTTAAAACCTTTAATTTTCTCGTCCTGCGCTCGCATCTATTTTTCCTGCTTTTACTAAATCTTCTAAAGATTTGGTCATTGTGATCATACCATCTTTAACAGCAGTTTGCATGATGCTTGGGATCTGATGTATTTTAGATTCTCTTATCAAGTTTTGAATCGGAGGTGTACACTTCATCACTTCAAAAGCTCCACAACGGCCCTGACCATCTTTAGTTTTAAGAAGTCTTTGGGTAACCACCATTTTTAAAGATGTAGAAATTTGTGCTCGAATTTGTGCTTGTTGCTCAGGTGGGAATACGTCTATAATTCTGTTAATTGTACTTGGTGCACCACTAGTGTGTAGCGTACCGAACACTAAGTGTCCAGTTTCAGCAGCTGTCAGTGCAAGAGAAACTGTTTCTAAATCTCGCATCTCTCCAACTAAAATTACATCTGGATCTTCTCGAAGAGCAGCTTTTAAAGCAGTTGCAAAAGTCTGCGTTTGTTTACCGACTTCTCTATGAGAAACAATACTCTTTAAATCTTTATGAATAAATTCTACTGGATCCTCAACAGTAATAATATTTGAAGTTCTTGTCTTATTGATTTCATTTACAATTGCAGCAAGTGTTGTTGATTTACCTGAGCCAGTTGGACCCGTGACTAATACAAGTCCTTTGTGCATATCTATAATATCATAAAGCACTGGAGGTAGATCAAATTGATCCATTGTTGGGATAACACTTTCTACTCTTCTTAATACTGCAGCTGGACCTTGAATAGTTTTATAAAAGTTTGCTCTAAATCTAAGTCCACTTAATGTTACCGATGAGTCTAGCTCATGAGTATCCTGAAATCTTTTCATTTCAATTTCATTACAATTGGTAGACAGTAAATCTTGTAAGTCTTGAGCTTTTACTAATACATCAGGTATTTTATGAATTTCACCTGTTTGTCGATAAGCTAAAGGCCAGCCAGTTCTTATATGAAAGTCAGAAATTTTTTTATTATTTTTTGCTAATTCTTCTAATTTTTCAAACATACTAAATTTTATATATTATTTTAAAAAAAAACAATGTTTAGTTACTCAATAGCGACCAAAATAGGTAATTATTTAGTAGAAAAAATAATAAAGAACCCACACAATCAGTGAGTATTCAAAAAAGTTTTTTGCAAGCAGCAATTGCTTTTCTGTGAATTTTGTCTTTAAAAATTTACCTAAGAAGATAAATCCCACATGAACCAAAGCAATTGAAATTACAATCCCAATTAAAATATATTCTATTGTGAAATTTTTATAGCCAAAATAAATTGCAGCTAAAAAGGTTAGCCAAGAGACTTTAGAAATAAAGACCTTAAATATAAGACCTGCTTTTTTACTAAAAATAGATTGCGTCTTTATTAAAGAGTAAGACCAGGTTAGACCAACTAAAAAACTAATATACTTTAAAATCATTTTTTATTTTTTTCATGAAATACTAAACAAACTCCATTATTACAATATCTTTTGCCCGTCGGCTGAGGACCATCATCAAAAATGTGTCCATGATGGGCATTACAATTTTTACAATGATATTCTGTTCGAGCATAACCAATCAGATAGTCAGTTTTGGTCTCAAAGACATCAGGCAAAGATTGATAGAATGATGGCCACCCCGATCCACTTTCATATTTTGCATCAGAGTCGAATAATTTAATTCCACAATTAGCACAATGATAGCTGCCTTCTCGTTTTTCATAATTGAGCTCACTACTACCTGCGCGCTCAGTACCATCTTCAAACATTATTAATTTTTGTTCGGCGGTTAAATTAGGATTCTTTTTAGTCATTTAATTAATTTAGCACAGGATTGATGTAAAAAAGAATGTAATTCAACTAACTTGCTAAAATCTTTATTGTAACCACCACCAAGAACACCACACAATGGAACTCCTTGTGAAAAAAAATTTTTTGTCACCATTTCATCTCTTTTTCTAACTCCCTCATCAGAAATTTTTAGTTTTCCTAAACGATCATTATGGTGAATATCTACACCCGCAATATAAAAGACAAAATCAAAATTTTCTTCATTTAATTGATTAAGATAAAATTCAAGTACCTTTATATATTGTGTGTCTTCCATATTATCCTCCAGTTCTACATCCAAATCACTGATTGATTTTTTAGCTGGATAATTTGACTTAGAGTGCATACTAAAAGTAAAAACATTTTTATTTTCCTTAAAAATATCAGCATTACCATTGCCTTGGTGCACATCTAAATCAACAATTAAAATTCTGCCAGCTAAACCACGATCCAATAAGTATTGAGCTGCAACTGCTACGTCATTGAACACACAATAACCTGCGCCCCCATCATAATTAGCGTGGTGACTGCCACCAGCGGTGTTACAAGCAACACCATTTTTGATTGCAAGCTTTGTGGCAAGCACAGTTCCACCAGTTGCAACTAATGATCTTTGAATAACGCTGTCCACTAATGGAAAACCAATTTTTTTAATAGAATTTTGATCTAGGGTTTTGTTTTTAACATCCTTGATATATTTTTCTGAATGTGCTCTTTGTAAAGTTTCATCTGAGCATGGGTATGGTTGATGAAATTTTTTAACAATTTTTTTATCAATTAAATATTTTGCAAGTTCTCCAAATTTGTTAATTGGAAACTTATGATCATCACCAATTTTTGCAAAATAATCTTCATGATTGACAACTGATAAATCCATAACTATTCGATTACACGAATTGGCTTACCCGATGCACAAGCTTCGAGTGACTCGATCATTTGACTATAATAAACATTATAATTTTCTGCAGTCACATATCCTAAATGAGGAGTTAACAAAGCATTGGGTAAAAATCTTAGTTTGTTATTCTCTGGTAAAGGTTCTTTCTCATAAACATCCAATCCAGCACCTGCAATTAAATTTGTAGATAGAGCAATGATTAAATCATCTTCATTTATAATTGGACCCCTTGAGGTATTGATTAAAAAAGAAGTTTTTTTCATTTTATCTAATTCTTTCAAAGTAATACAATTTTTATATCTTTCACCACCTTGAACATGAATTGACAAGAAATCAGAATTCTTAATTAAATCTTCTTTAGAACAAGGTAAAACATCTAGCTCTTTACATTTATCGAGATTAAGATTTTCACTCCAAGCCATTACCTCCATACCAAAAGCTTTACCTATCTTTGCAACTTGAGAACCTACTTTTCCAAGGCCAATTAATCCTAGAATTTTCCCTTTGAGTTCAACACCAACTGTGGTTTGCCAATAACCCTGATACATATTATCTATTTCCTCTTTAATATTTCTAGCTAAGCCAAGTATCAAAGCCCAAGTGAGTTCTGAGGTTGGGTTTAAATTACTTTCTGTTCCACTGACAATAATCTTTCTTTTTTTAGCAGCAGCTAAGTCTATTGACTTATTTCTTAGCCCACTGGTGATTATAAATTTTAGCTTAGATAAATTCTCTATAATATTTTTTGTAATTGGAGTTCGTTCTCTCATGACTAATAATGCCTCAAAATCAGCCAATTTATCTATGACATCAGCCTCATCCTCAAATGGTTCGCTAAAAATTTTAATTTCATATTTTCCTGCAAGTTTTTCAAGATCAACAAATTGTTGAGAAACATTTTGATAGTCGTCTAATATTGCAACTTTAAGCATTTTTAATTTCTTTATTTGATAAAAATAAACCTAATATAATTAAAATTGCCCCAATCAAGTGAAAAAATTGGAATTGTTCATTATAAAAGAATATCGCCATCAAAGTGCTAAATAATGGAATTAAAGATAAAAATATTCCAGCTCTGTTAGCTCCAATAATAGAAACAGCCCCTGCCCAACAATAGTAAGACCCAATGCTAGGAAATAAAGCTAAGAATATAAGAATATAAAATAAGTTTTCATTAATTTCTATTTTTTGTCCTTGAGCAAATTCGTACATAAACTGTGGAAAAATAAATATTAATCCAAAAGTACATAAAACATGAACTAAAGTAAGAAGTGGTAAGTCGAATTTTTTTCTCTTAAGAAAAGCTGAATATAAGCCCCACGAAATAACTCCTCCTATCATAATTAGATCTCCTTTATTAAAATTTAATGAACGAATAATTTCTAAATTAAGTCTAGTAATAATAGATAAAATCCCCAACACAGAAATCACCAAACCTGCGATTTGATACTTATTAGTTTTTTCTATTTGCAATAAAAAACATAATAAAATTATGATTGCCGGGATAGCTGTATTGAAAAGAGAGGCATTTATTACTTGTGTATGCACTAATGATAAATATGTAAAAGAATTAAACAAGCCTACACTTGTTAATGCTAAAAAAAACAATAGTGGTAAATTTTCTAAAATAACATTTTTATGTCTAATAATTTCATTGAAAGTAAATGGTAATAAAATCAACCAAACCAAAGTCCATCGAAAAAAAACTAAAGTCATTGGTGGAATGTTGGAAAAAAAAGCTAATTTACCAACCATAAAATTGCCAGCCCAAAATAATGTTGCACATACTAGCATGATGTATGCCTTAGTATTTTGCATTTGATTAACTAAATCTTATTGAGCTATAAGGATCTAAATTTAGATTTGTGTTTTCTTTAGCTATCATTCCGGAGACAATCTTTCCAGAAATTGGACCTAATGTCCATCCTAAATGATGATGACCAAAACAATAAAATACATTTTTATAATTTTTTGAGGGTCCCATTACAGGTAAAAAATCTGGCAGTGTAGGTCTAAAACCTAACCATTCATCTTCGTGTTCTGGAAGATCACCTAACATATACTTAGCATTACTAATTAAATTTTTAATTCTTGATTTAGAAAGTGGATTATCTAATCCACCAAATTCAACTGTGCCAACTACTCTTAATCCTTGTTCCATAGGGGTGATACCAAATCCTCTATTAGAAAAAATTACTGGTCTACTTAAAAGGTGATCACAATCTTTGAAGTGAACATGATAACCTCTTTCAGTATCGAGTGGAATTCGCTCACCTAAATTATCTGTTAATTTTTTTGAGAAAGCTCCACAAGCAATTACAATTTTATCGAAAATATGTCTTTCACCATCAGAAATAAAAACAGGTTTTTCTGTATCAAACTGAATGTCACTAATATTTTTCTTTTCAAACTTTCCACCTTTTTTTAAAAATAAATCAAATAATTTAAGTAAGATCTTTTTAGGATTTCGAGCGTGTCTTGCGTATGGATAATAAACTCCTGCATGATAAAAAGGTTTTATATTAGGTTCTAAATCATGAATTTCAGACTTAGTAACAAGTTGTTGTTTTACACCAAGTTCATCTCTGACTTTAATTTCTAACTCTCTACTCTTTAAGTCTTTATCATTCCAAATATATAGAATGCCTTTGTTTTCAACGAGACCATCTAAATTTATTTCATCAAAAAGTTCATCATATGCTGGTAAGGCTAAGTCTAAAATTTGATGCATATTTCTTGCAGTGTGCATCATCTTATTTTTAGTAGTATTTAATATGAATTTGAAAAACCAAGGCAACATTTTTGGCACATAATTCCATTTCAGAGCTAGCGGACCTGTTGAACTCAATAACATTGCTGGCACGTCAGCAAGAACATCAGTTCTATTCAACGATAGTGATGCATAAGGAGAAAAGTGGCCAGCATTCCCATATGAAGCGGCTGGACTGCCAGGGTTATCTCTATCAAATATAGTTACCTTGAAACCTTTTTTTTGAAGAAATAAAGCGTTTGAAACTCCTTGAATTCCTGAGCCAACAATCCCGACATGTAAATTTTTACTCATAAAAAAATATACAATCTATCTGTCAAATAAGTTAAGCGACAAATTATACTTAGGCAATCAATTGTTGATTATGAACTCTAGCACTCATGACAATTCCAAAGCCAATCATGGTTGCTAACATTGAGGAACCACCATAAGACATAATTGGCAAAGGAGAACCTACTATAGGTAGTAAACCCAAGACCATACTCATATTAATAGTGATGAATACAAAAATCGCTGCACCAAAACTATAACAAAAAATCTTTGCAAAATAACTTCTGGAACTAGCTCCAATTGCAACAATTCTATAAATAATAATCGCATAAATTATTAAGAGTATCGCGGATCCCACAAAGCCAAATTCCTCTGAGAAAAGTGTGAAAATAAAGTCAGTATGTTTTTCTGGTAAAAACTCAAGATAGCTTTGAGTGCCTTTTAAAAAACCTTTACCAAATATACCTCCTGATCCCACAGCTATTTTTGATTGTATGATTTGATAACCAGCACCTAGAGGGTCCTTATCAGGATTTAGAAATGTCAACACTCTCAATTTCTGATAGGGCTTCAAGAAAGCTATTACAAAAGGTAAAGAGATTATAAATCCAAGGATAGTGTAAATAAAATACTTATAATTAATACCCGCAAACCATAATACAGCTATTCCGCTTATAGCAATAAGAACTGCAGTTCCAAGGTCTGGTTGTACAATGACTAATCCCATTGGTAAAAGTATTATTATTAAAGAAGTTAAAATTGTATAAATTGAATTCACATTTTCTAACTTCATTCTATGAAAAAATTTAGCTAAACAAACAATGATAAATATTTTCATTAATTCAGATGGCTGTAAATTAATAAAATACAAATTAATCCATCTTTGAGATCCTGATGAGGTAATTCCAAATAAATAAGTCCCGACCAATAAACCTACAACTGCTATATATGCTAAATAACCTAATGAGAACCAGTATTTGATATTAATAAATGACATTACTAGCATCATCAAAGTAAAAACCGCTAATTTTGTAAAATGACTTTTGGTATGAAATTTAACCTCACCACCATCTGTGGAGTACATAGTTGCTAAACTAATAAAGCCAAGTAACAATATACAAACCAACAGTATATAATCAAAGTTTCTAAATTTTTGAAAAAAACCAAGTCTATTTGTTGTTAATCTTGTATGTTGATACATCTATATCTCCAAGTATTTTTTATTTCTCAATGACTCTCTGATCTTGTGTCGGTCAATAATTAATTTAAATAATTTAGTGGCCATGGGTGCAGCCGTTGTACTTCCATTTCCTCCGTGCTCTACAATGACACTTAATGCATATCTAGGATTTTTATATGGACCAAAAGCTACATATAAAGCATGATCTCTTTGCTCATATGGTATCTCAAATGTTTTAAGATCCAATTCTCTTTCTTCCTCAGTAATTTTTTTAACCTGCGCTGTACCAGTTTTACCAGCAAACTGATATTTTGGGTTATCGATTCTTGAACGATAAGATGTACCCATTACTTCATTGGTTGAACCAAAAATAGCATCTTGGACAATCTTGATATTTTTTGAATTTTTATAGAGCGGTGTATATTTATCTATAGGCTGATCTTTAACTTTGTCATCTACAACAAGATGAGGATAAATTTTATAACCACCATTTGCAATTTGAGCAGTCATTAAACACAATTGAATTGGTGTGGTTTGGATATAACCTTGTCCTATTCCTGTAATGATTGTTTCACCTAATAACCAACCCTTCCCAAGAGCATTTTTTTTCCATTGAGTACTTGGAATTAATCCCCTTTTTTCAATATCAAATAAATCACCAAAAACTTTTTCTCCGAGGCCAAATTTTTTTGCAGTTTCGCTCAATTTATCAACACCAAGTTTACGGGCAACCTCATAGAAATAAGTGTCACAAGATTGCTTCATGGCATTTCTTAAACTTACATAGCCATGACCTTTTTTCTTCCAGCAATGATAAGTCTGGCCATACATTTCAGTTTTACCAGTGCATCGAACAGTAAAATTGGTATTAACAATTCCATTCTCTAAAGCAGATAACGCAACGATTGGTTTAATCGTTGAACCTGGAGAGTAATTACCCTGTAATGTTTTATTAACTAATGGTTTCATTGGATCATTTCTGATTAACTGCCAATCATCTTGACTGATACCAAAAACAAACAAATTTGGATCAAATGATGGAGATGAATGCATTGCAATTACTGCCCCTGTATAAATATCCATTACACAAATAGATCCTGCTTTATCTTTTAGCAATTCATTGGCCATTTTCTGAACTTCGGTATCAATTGTTAATCTTAATGTTTTACCTTTTTCACCTTTTTGAAATTCTAATTGACTAATTCTTCTGCCATAAGCATTCACTTCATATCTCTCAATATCATTTGTGCCTATTAATTTTTCTTCAAATGTTTTTTCTAAACCAACTTTCCCAACTTTTAATCCTGGAACAAAATTTCTCTTTATAGCCTGTGTTGACTCAATGTCATCTTGGTTTGCTTGACTGACATAACCAATTAAGTGAGTGAAATTTTCTTTAAAAGGATAGTTTCTTGAAATTGATATAACTGGTTTTACTCCATTTAAATCATATAAATGATTGTTAATCTTTGAAAACTTTTGCCAACTCAAATTATCAGAAACAATTAAGGTTTCCCATGGCTTTATTTCATTTTTCTTTTTTAAAACTTTTTTAAATTCTTTATCTGACAATTCGAGTAAGTCTTTTAATCGATAAATAACATACCTAAAATCTTCAACTTGTTCTGGTATTACATGAAGTTGATAAGCTTCAAAATTGCCCGCAATGACATTACCAAAGTAATCATGGAATTCTCCCCTCACAGGAGCCAACTTCCATTCTCTTATTCTATTTTTGTCCGAGAGAGTTAAATACTTTTTGTTTTCTTTTATTTGTAAAAAAAATAATCTACTGACTATTCCAATCATTACAAAAAATTTTAAAGAACCTGTGATGAACATTCTTCTATTAATAGAATTAAGTTTTTTTACATTGTCACTTGAAGAATTAATCATTAATTCCTTTCATGTAATATTTAAATATTGATACGAAAATTATATAAAGTAAAAATGTACAAGTCGTGTTGACTAAGTAACTTGTTAAAATCAAATCGTATGAAAAAAACAAAGTTAAAATTGAGTAATTTAAGGAATTAATCAAACTAATTATAAATAAAAAATAAAACCAATCTTTTATCGGGCTTGGTCTAATTGTTATATTTCTAATATACGCTGTAGCAATACAAATAAATGTATAAGACAAACTACTTATTCCTAAAGGCAAACCTATGACAGTATCATTCAACAAACCTGCAAAAAAAACAAAAAGATAATCAAAGTGCTTGAAATCTTTTAGGGTAAAGAAAAAAATTAAAATAAAAGGGAAATTGAATGAAAAATATTCAAGTTTTAAATAATTAAAATCAAATTCATTAAGCACTGAAACAAATAATAAAATTATTGGTAACCAGGTATATAATTTAGAAAATGTTCCTTTAGTTTTTAAATTAGCCACCCGTTCTACCTCCATTTAATACACAGCTCTTATACCCTTCAGTTCCAATATTAAAACCATCGGTATTAAAAAAAGATTTTTTACATTTATGACCATGTTCTAAGTTTAACTTTAAAAATTCTAATTCTTGAGTATCAATATTGAATTGGTTGATTTTTTGCTTTTGTAAAAAAATTTCATTATTTAAAACTGAAATTTGATTGTTTAAATCATTAATTTCACTAATTAAGTTTTCATTTTCTTCTATAAATTTTAAATTAGTTTCCTCAATAATTTTAAGCTCATCCTCTAAAATCTTCAATTTTGTCTCCTCAAGTTCATCAATTTTATCTTCAGTTGGAACTGATTCTGGTTCAACTTGAGGAATTTCAATTTGAGTGATTGTTTCTGCAAAAACATATTTTAATTGTGTAAAATCGCTGTAGAATTCAACATTGTATCTATTTGAAGAACCAATTTTATTAGATCTTAATTTACCTATTGGGACTCCACTTTTAAATATTGCTCCAGTTCCTGAGGTATAAACTATACTTTCGTCTACTAATTCCTCAGACAAACCCGCTTTAATATATTTAATTTGTCCAAAATTTTCTCCAGTTCCTGTGACAATTGCCTGGATATTTTGTGGTGCAATAGTTACTGGCACGTTAGAATTTAAATCTGATAATAATAACACTCTTGATGTCTTATAATTCACCTCAATTACTCGACCAACTAAGTACGATTGATCATAGATATTGGTACCAATTTTAATATTATCTTTACTACCCTTATTTATGATTATGCTTTTTAAAAAAGGGCTGTCATGATCAACAATAATTTTTGCTAAAATTTTATTTGAGCTTGAGATATAGTCATCAATTAATACCTTTAGCTCTTGATTTTCATACTGAATAATTTCGTTAGAAACAAAATCAGATTTAAGATTGTCCAATTCATCTTTGTTTTTTTGATAGTTATTGAAAAAAGTTGTGTATTCAATAACATTAATTATAGAATTCTTAGCAAAGTTTTCTGGTATAGAAACTATAAAAGATGATCTATAGACCACCTCACTCAATCCAGCTTTAAGATACCTTACTATTTTAAAGTCTAAGCTTGATAGAAGGATAATAAATATGGAAATAAAAACTAAAGTAAGTAGAGAAAATTTTTGTTGGGTGCTTTTTTTTAAAAAAGCAGAACGAATTGCTATTATAAAATCATCTCTGCTAGAGGCCATTACTCTTAATATTCAGTCAACATAGTCGAGAATGTTTGTTCTTGATCAAGAGCTTTTCCAGTACCAACTGCTACACAAGATAATGGATCATCGGCAATGTGAACTGGCAAACCTGTTTCCTTAGAAAACCTTCTGTCTATATTTTTTAATAAAGCTCCACCACCCGTTAAAGTAAGTCCCATATCAACTAAGTCGGCAGATAATTCTGGAGGAGTGCTTTCTAATGCATCCTTAATTCCATTCACCATCTCTTTTAAAATATCATTTAATGCTTCTGCTGTATCTTCCTCTGTAATATTAACTTCTTTTGGAGTTCCAGATCTTAGATCTCGTCCTTTAACTGCATAAGTATTATTATTTGTAGGAATAGCAGTACCTATTTCTTTTTTAATTTTTTCTGCAGTACTATCACCAATCATCAAATTATATTCTTTTCTCATATAATTGACCATTGCACCATCCATTGCATCTCCTGCTACTCTTAGAGATTTCGAATAAACTAAACCTCCTAAGGACATGACTGCAATTTCAGTTGTACCACCACCAATATCAACTACCATTGAACCAGTTGCTTCAGATATTGGAAGATTAGCCCCAATAGCAGCTGCAATTGGTTCCTCAATCAATTGAACCCTTCTAGCACCTGCTGCTAAAGCACTATCTTGAATGGCTTTCCTTTCAACAGGAGTTGAGCCCGTTGGAACACAAATTAAAATTCTTGGATTAGCAAAAGTACTTCCTTTATGAACTTTCTTAATGAAGTGTTTTATCATTTCTTCAGTAACGATAAAATCGGCAATTACACCATCTCTTAAAGGTCTAATAGCTTGAATATTTCCAGGAGTTCTTCCCAACATCGTTTTAGCCTCATCTCCTACTGCTAAAACTTGTTTTTTTCCTGATTGATCTACGATTGCAACAACAGAAGGTTCATTTAAAACAACTCCTTGTCCTTTAACAACTACTAAAGTATTTGCTGTACCTAGATCAATTGCCATATCTTGACTCCAGATTTTCTTCATTCTATCAAATATGCCCATTAAAACACTCCTTTTACTTTTTTAGGTTCTATATTTTTATATAGAGATTTCTTTTCTCTTTTAATTAACATTTTATTTAACGCATTTAGATAAGCATTAGCTGATGCTACTAGGGTATCCGTATCAGCTGATTGTCCAACAGTAGTTCTGTCGTTCTCCTCAATTTTTACACTGACTGTAGCCTGTGCATCTGTTCCTTCAGTGACTGCATGTACTTGATACAAAGACAACTTAACGTCATGCGGATAAAGCTCCTTAATACATTTAAATATTGCATCAACAGGACCATCGCCTGTTTGGGTAGTATGTTTTATATCGCCAAAAACATCTAGTGTCATTTCAGCTCTTTGTGGCTCACCGGTGCCAGCAAAAACTTTTAAAGACTTTAAATTTATTGCATTAATTTTATTATCAATAATCAAGCTATCATCAACTAGCGCGACTATATCTTCATCGTAGATATGCTTTTTTTTATCAGCTAAAATTTTAAACTTCCCAAATGCTGCTTGAACAACATCATCTGTTACATCGGTATATCCTAAATCACTTAACTTATCTTTAAAAGCATGTCTTCCAGAATGTTTTCCCATAACTAATGATGTTTTTTTTACCCCAACACTTTCTGGTGTCATGATTTCATATGTTTCTCTATTTTTTAGCATTCCGTCCTGATGGATCCCTGATTCATGTGCGAAAGCATTTTTTCCAACGATCGCTTTATTAAATTGGACCGGAAATCCTGTTGCATTTGAAACAATTTTAGAAGCTTTACTAATTAATTCTGTTTTTATACCTGTCTCATAAGGTAATAAATCATCTCTTGTTTTAATTGCCATTACAATTTCCTCTAAAGCAGCATTACCTGCTCTCTCACCAATTCCATTAATAGTACATTCAATTTGTCTTACTCCAGCTGATAATCCTGATAATGCATTTGCAACTGCTAAACCTAAATCATTATGACAATGTGCTGAAATAATTGCTTTATCAATATTTGGAACATTGTTTTTAATTAGTTTAATAGTTTTGGCAAATTCCTCCGGTATTGAGTATCCAACTGTATCAGGAATATTTATTGTTGTGGCACCACATTTAATTGCAAGCTCGATTGTCTTGTACATAAAATCTAAATCTGTTCTTGTGCCATCTTCACAAGACCATTCAACATCATCAGTGAATTTTTTTGCATAAGTAACACTCTCTTTAATAGCCCCTAAAACTTGTTCGTTAGTCATATTCAATTTATGCTTCATATGAACAGGGCTTGTTGAAATAAAAGTATGAATTCTAAATCTTTTTGCAAATTTCAAAGACTCGTGACAAGCATCTATGTCTTTTTTAGTGGCTCTTGCCAAACCACAAGGGATGGAATTTTTAACACTTTTACTAATTGCACTTACAGCCTCAAAATCACCAGGAGATGATATTGGAAAACCTGCTTCTATAATGTCAATACCCATTTCATCAAAAACTCTTGAGATCTGAATTTTTTCTTCAACACTCATTGAAGCTCCAGGTGATTGCTCACCATCTCTCATTGTAGTATCGAAAATAAATACTTTATCTTTATCAGCCATATCAAAAATTTTTGTTTTTGAAATATACAACCTCTCGTTTAGATTGCAAAAGTAAAATACTGAATTTATCCCAATTTGGAACTAAAATTTACTTCTTATCACTATCAACTAATTTCTTTTTGCCAATCCATGGCATCATGGCTCTTAAATTAGCCCCAACCTTTTCAACTGGATGTTCGGCTAATTTTGCCCGTGTTGCAAGAAAGTTTTTTTGACCACTTTTGCACTCATCCATCCATTGTTTAGTAAATTTACCAGATTGAATATCAGCCAAAACTTCTTTCATCCTTTTTTTAGTTTCCTCTTTGTTTACCACTCTAGGTCCAGATTGATATTCTCCATATTCTGCAGTGTTTGAAATAGAGTAATTCATATTAGCAATTCCGCCTTCATAAATAAGATCAACAATAAGTTTTACTTCGTGAACAGTCTCAAAATATGCCATCTCAGGTTCATATCCAGCTTCCACCAAAGTCTCATAACCATTTTTTATCAATTCAACCAAACCACCACAAAGTACAGTCTGTTCCCCAAATAAATCTGTCTCAACTTCGTCTTTAAATGTTGTTTCAATAATTCCTGATCTGCCACCACCAACTGCTGATGCATATGACATCGCTAAGTCTCTTGCTTTACCAGAGCCGTTTTGATGTACTGCAAATAAACATGGTACACCCCCACCTTTTTCATACTCACTTCTTACCAAATGACCTGGTCCTTTTGGAGCAACCATAAAAACATCCAAATCTTTTCTAGCTTTAATTAGATCATAATGAACATTTAATCCATGAGCAAAGGCAATTGACTTTCCCTCTTTAACTCTTTGCTCTATATGGTTTTTGTAAATTGAGGCTTGTAATTCATCTGGTGTTAAAATCATTACAACATCAGCCCATTCAGCGGCATCAGATAAATTCATAACTTTCAATCCTTTTGACTCTGCTTTAGGTTTACTTGAAGAACCCTCTCTCAATGCAACTACAACTTCTTTAACACCACTATCTTTTAAATTTAAAGCGTGAGCATGTCCTTGACTACCATAGCCAAATATTGCGATCTTTTTATCCTTAATTAAATTTACGTCTGTATCTTTTTCATAAAACATTTTCATAATTTTCTCCTCAATAATTAATTAAAAACTTTATCACCCCTCGTCATAGCAACAGCTCCCGTCCTAGAAACACTTACTAAACCAAATTTTCTTAAATTTTTTGCCATCTTGTCTATTTCTCTTCTGAGTGCAGTAATTTGAATAACATTTGATTTTTTCGTTTTATCCAATATTACAGCATCATACTTTTTACAAGCATTAATAGCTTTTTTAATTTTAGCATTATTGCCAACAACTTTAAATAAAGCCATTTCTTTAAATATTACTCCTTTATCATTCCTTTTAAAATCCGCTACTTTATGTACTGGAACTAGTTTTTTTAATTGCAATTTAATTTGATCTATTACTTGAGGTGTCCCAGTTGTGACTATTGTAATTCTTGATATACTTTTTTTTGCATCCACTTCAGCTACTGCAAGTGACTCGATATTATAACCTCGTCCAGAAAACAATCCTACAACCCTTGCTAAAACACCAGCTTCATTATCTACCCAAACAACAATAATATGTGTATTTGATTTTTCTTTTTTCGAAGAAACACTATATGCAGATTTTGGATTTGCCATAATTAAACTAAAGCTTTACCTTTGCCAGTGATTTTATTTTCCTCTTTTTCACTTGGTCCTAATATCATCTGGTTATGAGGTTTTCCTGAGGGAATCATTGGAAAACAATTTTCATTTGGATCTACTCGACAATCAAAAATTACAGGTCCATCAAACTCAACCATCTCTTTAATTTTTTCATCTAATTCTTCTGGTTTCTCAGCTTTTATTCCTTTGCAACCATAGGCTTCTGCCATCTTTATAAAATCTGGTAAAGCCTCTGAGTAACTTTCAGAGTAATTTTTTTCATGCAATAGCTCTTGCCATTGTCTCACCATTCCCATGTATTGATTATTCAAAATAAAAATTTTAATAGGCAAATTGTATTGAACCGCTGTAGACATCTCTTGCATAGTCATTAAAACTGAAGCCTCGCCAGCAATATCAATTACTAATTTTTTCGGATGAGCTATTTGAACACCCACAGCAGCAGGTAATCCATATCCCATTGTGCCAAGACCTCCAGAGGTCATCCAGCGATTTGGTTTATTAAATTTATAATGTTGAGCTGCCCACATTTGATGTTGACCTACCTCAGTCGTAACATAAGTATCTTTATGTTTGGTAAGTTCATACAATCTTTGAACTGCATGTTGAGGTTTTATGGTTTCATCGCTATTTTTAAAATGAAGAGAATTTTTTGTTCGCCATTTTTGTATTTGTTCCCACCATTTAGCAATTTGTTGCTTATTAGATTTTTTCAAATCTAAGTTTTTTTTCTTAAGAGTTTTAGTAATTCCTTTTAATACCTCTTTAACATCACCAACTAATGCTAAATCAACTTTAATGATTTTATTTATTGATGAAGGATCAATATCGATGTGAACTTTTTTTGATTTTGGAGAGAACTCATCAATTTTACCAGTTATTCTATCATCAAATCTTGCACCAATATTGATTAATAAATCACAATCATGCATTGCGTTATTAGCTTCATAAGTTCCATGCATACCAAGCATGCCTAAAAATTGATTATCATCACCTGGATACGCACCTAAACCTTGCAATGTTGAAGTAATTGGAAAACCTGTGAGCTCTACAAGTTCTCTTAAAACATTGCTCGCCTCTGGTCCAGAATTTATAACTCCACCACCAGAATAAATGATGGGTTTTTTTGATTTATTCATTAGACCAATCAAAGTATCAATGTCTTTTTGTGAAAAATGATTTAATGATTTTCCATTAAGTTTTTTTTCAACTTTAGGTTTTGAATAACTCATTTTGGCAAACTGTATATCTTTAGGTATATCAACTAAAACTGGACCAGGTCTTCCTGTAGTTGCAACTCTAAAAGCCTCATGAAGAGTTTTGGATAAATCTTTAATATCTTTGACTAACCAATTATGTTTTGTACATGGTCTTGTAATTCCAGTTGTATCACATTCCTGAAATGCATCCGTGCCAATTAGATGTGTTGGCACTTGACCTGATATACAAACTAGTGGAACGGAATCCATATATGCATCTGTCAATGCAGTAACAACATTGGTTGCGCCAGGTCCAGAAGTTACAAGCACAACACCTGGTTTGCCAGATGATCTCGCATACCCCTCTGCAGCATGACCTGCACCTTGTTCATGTCTAACTAAAATATGTTTGATGGTATTATGATTTTTTAACTCATCATAAATCGGTAATACGGCACCACCAGGATAACCAAAAATAAATTCAACATCTTGGTCCTCTAGACATTTGAATACAATTTCAGCACCTGTATATAATTTAGACATTCATGCAATCTAGCTGAAGTTGTGCTTATTGGTCAAGAATTAGTACGTGATATCTAAATTTTTTTTAAAAATTTATTTAGGTCCTCTGACTTTATTTTGTTCCAATCCATCATATGACCTCTGCCCCAAGTAGATTGTCTCTTTGCATATTGCCTAGTCTTTATTGATATTTTTTCAATTACCTCTGATATCTCAATTTTTTTCTCAAGATATTCTCTAATTTCTGCAATTCCAATCGCCTTAGAGGCAGTTTTGGTTCTTGGAACTTTTAATCTTATAAATTTTTTTACCTCTGAAATTGCTCCATTTTTAATCATATCTTCTGTGCGATCACTAATTCTCTTAATCAACTCGACTCTTGGAAAATCAATATAAATCTTAAAAAAATCGTCCTTTTCATAATCTGATCGTGTACTTTTGAACCAATTGTAGATTGATCTTTTTGTAAATGATATGACCTCATAGGCTCGAATAACTCTTTGAGTGTCTGTTGATTTAATAAAATTTTTTGATATCGGGTCTAATTTTACTAATTCTGAAAAGAACTTTTTTGCTCCAATTTTTTTATGCAACAACCTTATTTTTGATCTAAAACGAATTGGAATATTTGGAATATTTACTAAACCCTCTGTTATTGCTTTAAAGTACAATCCGGTACCACCCACAAGAATAGGTGTTTTTTTTCTTTTTTTTATATCTAGAATTTTTTTATTAACTAATTTTAACCAATTACCTGAGGAAAAATTTTTTTTTACATTTTGAAAACCATAAAGATGATGCTTAATATTCTTGTAATTTTTTGGAAGCGGTCTAGCAGATAAAATTTTTAATTCTTTGTATACCTGCATGCTATCAGCATTAACAATTTCCCCCTTAATTTTTTTAGCAAGTTTAATTGCAAAATTTGACTTTCCTGATGCAGTTGGACCGTAAATTAAAATAATTTTGGATTTTAAATCCATTAATTAATCTAATTTAACACCAATATATCGTCTCTGATTTTGGCTATTGTAGATAACTAATAAAATAGTTTTTTGATTACTATTTAAGACTTGTTTCACTATTTTTTTTAAATCATTTACATCTCTGATTTTTTTCTTTTGCGCTTCTAAAATTATACTATTCACTTCAACAGAACTTAATAAAGGACTATCATTCGCTATTTTAGTGACAACTAATCCAGATGTTTGATTAGGTAAGTTTCTTGATTTTATATCTTCTTTATTAATCTTCCTCACAGTTATTTTTAAATCTTTTATCTCTGTCTCTTTCTGACTTTCTGCCTTTTCTGAAACTTTAAAATCTTCCGAAGTTTCTAATCTTCCAAGAGTAACAATTTTAACAATTTCTTTTTTATCTCTCCAAATTTTTACTTCTACTCTTTTTCCAACTGCAGTTCTTGCAACAATCATAGGAAGTTCCTTCATCTGATTTATTTTTTCCCCATTAAACTCTAAAATAATATCACCAGCTTTAACTCCTGCTTTAGCAGATGGGCTGTTCTCTGCAACACTAGCAACCAAAGCTCCGCGCGGTTTATCTAATTTTTCAACTTCAGCAATTTCTTTTGTAACATCTTGAATTCTTACACCTAACCAACCTCTTTTAGTTTCTCCAAACTCTATTAACTGATCAATAACTATTTTTGCACTATTTGAAGGTATTGAAAAACCAATTCCAATTGATCCGTTTCTTCCAAGTATGGCGGTATTAATTCCTATCACATTTCCACTCATGTCAAACAAAGGTCCACCAGAATTTCCTTGATTGATTGATGCATCAGTCTGAATATAATCTTCGTACCTAGTTAAACCTATTGATCTATTTCTTGCAGAGATAATTCCTGAAGTTACAGTTCCCCCTAGACCAAAGGGATTTCCAATTGCTATGACCCAATCACCAATTCTTGCTTTATCAGAGTCCCCAAATTTTACAGGTTTGAACTTTTCATTTGTCTCAAGTTGAAGAACTGCAATATCAGACAATGGATCAGCACCTAAAACTTTTGCTTTAATTTCTTTGTCACCTACTCTTATGATAATATCATCGGCATCTTGAATGACGTGATTGTTTGTAACAACAATACCTTTTTCATCTATAATAAATCCTGAACCTAAAGCTGCTGATGGTCTTTCTTGTGGTGTTCCAAATTCTTTAAACATATCCTCAAATGGTGAACCTGGAGGAAATTGAAAAGGGAGAGGATTAGTTTGTGTTTTAACCATTGTAGTTGTTGAAATATTAACCACAGATGGCATTAACTTTTCTGCTAAATCAGCAAAAGAACTAGGATGATTTTGGGCAAATGATTTAAATTGAGTGCCTATAATTAAAATAATCGTTATGAATAATGTATTTATTCTACTCATTTTAGTTCTTCATATAATAAATAATTATAAAACCTATAACTGCAAAGATTAATCCACCTGATCTTAACTGACTATCCTTTATAAGCTCTAATTTTTTCAACATACTTTTCATTTTTGATGGAAATATGGCATATAAAATCCCCTCAATAAACAAGAACAGACCAAATGCTATGATCAATTCTTTCATGAATAGTTTATTGTGAATTTGGTTTTATATTTCCAAAAAATTTGAAGAACTCACTATCAGGAGATAATATCAATGAAGTCTCTCCACCGATTAAAGCTTTTTCATAAGCCTGCATGGCTCTGTAAAACGCAAAGAACTCTGGATCTTGGCCAAAAGCGTTAGCAAAAATATTATTTCTTTTTCCGTCACCTTCTCCCTTCATGATCTCAGATTTTTTTTGTGCATCTGCCAGAATAACTGTTACTTCTTTATCAGCAGTCGATGTTATCGTTACCGCCATTTCAGCACCTTTTGCTCTAAACTCTTTTGCCTCTCTCTCCCTCTCTGTTTGCATTCTTCTAAAGATTGCATCACTGTTTGCTTGAGGAAGATCAGCACGTTTAATTCTTACATCTACTATTTCAATACCAAAGTTTTGTGCTTCATTGTTTACACCTTCTTGAATTAATGCCATTTGTTTCGTTCTATCCTCTGATAAAAGTGTTTGTAGTTCTTGTTGACCTAAAACGTTCCTAATTCTTGAATTGATAATTGTTGCCAATCTAGATCTTGCAACTCTCTCATTTCCAACTGAGATGTAAAATTTAAGAGGATCTACAATCTGAAATCTTGCAAAAGCATCAACAATTAATCGTTTTTGATCTGATGCAATCACCTCTTCAGGTGGTGTGTCTAAGTTTAAAATTCGTTTATCAAGAAATACAACGTTTTGAATAAATGGTAATTTAAAGTTCAAACCAGGTTTTAAAATTATTCTTTTTGGATCACCAAATTGAAGTACAATTGCTTGATTAACTTCTTTAACAATAAATATTGAAAAGAATAATGTTGCTGCAATAAAAACAACTAAACCTGCTATAATTTTTCCTGCTTTCATTTTAATTCGTCGCTTTCTTTTTTAATTCTGGTAATGGTAAGTAAGGAACAACACCTGAGCCAGCATTCTTCTCGATGATCACTTTATCAATATCAGCCAAAACCTTTTCCATTGTTTCTAAATACATTCTTTCTTGAGTAACTGATTTTGCTTTTTTATATTCATTATAAATAGCTAAGAACCTACTAGCTTCACCCTCTGCTTTAGCTACTACTTCTTTTTTATAAGCTTCTGCAGCTTGTAAAATTTTTGCTGCTTCCCCTCGGGCTCTTGGGATTACATCATTAGCGTATGCTTCAGCCTCGTTTTTTGATCTTTCCATGTCTGCTCTTGCAGCTTGCACATCTCGAAAAGCATCAATTACTTGATCAGGTGGGTCGGCTTTTTGAGTTTGCACCTGTGTAATTTGAATTCCTGATGTGTATTCATCTAATATCTTTTGGATTATTTCTTGGGTATCTGTTTCTATTAAAGATCTTCCCTCAGTAAGAATAGGCTGAATATCAGATCTTGCAATTACTTCTCTCATTGCTGTTTCTGCTGCAGCTTTAACAGTTCCTTCTGGGTCTTGAATTTTGAATAAAAAATTACCAGCATCTTTAATTACCCAAAAAACAGAAAAATCTATGTTAACAATATTTTCATCACCAGTAAGCATTAAACTTTCTTGTGGAACATCAGCCACACCTCCTGCAGATGAAGAGAAACCACTATCTCTCTCAGATCTAAAACCAATATCAATTCTGTTAACCTTAGTAACCTTAGGTGTTAAAACTGATTCTACTGGGAAAGGAATATGATAATTCAAACCTGGTTGCGTTGTTTTAACAAACTTTCCAAATCTTAAAACAACACCTTGTTCATCAGGAAGCACTCTATAAAGACCACTTGCTAACCAAACAAACCCTAAAATAATTA
This sequence comes from uncultured Pelagibacteraceae bacterium, assembly GCA_902550055.1. Taxonomy (GTDB): domain Bacteria; phylum Pseudomonadota; class Alphaproteobacteria; order Pelagibacterales; family Pelagibacteraceae; genus Pelagibacter. Next base: position 32,994 of record CACCXU010000006.1, read on the forward strand.
AAACTAAGATAGCTTGTTTTCCTCCAGATGAACTTCCACCTGGTAAAAATTTTTTAATTTTTTCTTGAAACTCTCTAATAATTTTGTCAACATCGGGTGGTCTCGGACCTCTTCCAGACCCATTACCACTTCCACCTCCACCTGGGGGTGATCCCCAAGGACTACCGCCTCTTTGTTGAAAATCATCTGGCATAGACTATCTATATAGTGTCTAATTTCACAAAAACAAGCTAAGATAAAATAATGCCAGATAAAAAGCCAGAACTAAGTGCCGCAACAAGCAAAGATACTGGGCGAAAGGTATTTACAAAAAATCCAATTATTGGAACAAAATTTACTATCGCTATTTCAAGTGCGAAAGGAGGGGTTGGAAAGTCAACTTTTGCATCCAATCTAGCAATAGCATTAAAATATCTAGGCTGTAAAGTTGGATTGCTAGATGCGGATATATATGGACCTTCAATTCCAAAAATGTTTGGGATAAATGAAAAACCAAAAAGCGAAGGCCAAAAACTAGATCCTATTATAAAATACGATATTCAATGTATGTCTATTGGATTTCTGACTGATCAACAAACTCCAATGATTTGGAGAGGCCCAATGGTAACAAGTGCAATTAGAACTTTTACCCAAAAAGTAAATTGGAAAGATTTAGACTTTATAATTGTAGATATGCCTCCTGGTACAGGAGATACACAATTAACTTTCTCACAAGAAATTAAAATGGATGGAGCAATTATAGTTTCTACACCTCAAGAAGTGGCTTTGTTAGATGTAAAAAGAGGAATTAAAATGTTTGATAAGCTAGGAGTAAAAATTTTGGGACTTGTAGATAATATGAGTTACTTTATTGGAGATGATAATAAAAAATATAAAATATTTGGTGAAAGTGGTGTTCATAAAACTGCGAAGGAGTTTGAAAAAGAATTTTTAGGTGAAATACCAATAGACCCTAATATTGGAAAAACAAGTGATAATGGAAAACCAATTGTAGAAGAAGATCCAAATAGTGAAGCCTCAAAAATTTATATAAGTTTTGCTAACAAAATTAAATCAACTTATCTTTAAGATTAAAAGCCTCCATTAACTCATTCCATTCTCTTTTTGATAAACCAGAACTTTCTAAAGAGACGTCCTCACCTTTAATCAATTTTTGAATGATAATTTTTCCTTTAAAAGAAACTTCTGTACCTCCTACTCTATAATCCATAAAAGCCTCATAGGTAATTGGTACCCACTTTTTTAAAGTATCCAACATAATATCAGCATAAACTCTAATTTCGTATTGAGCATGATGATCTGCTCGCAACCTTAAAAAATTCATTAAATTTAAAAGATCTGTTTTCCAATACCATTGTGTATAAGTATTTAATGTTAAATTCATTCTTGCAAGTTCCCTTGCTAAACCTTTCTTATTGCTATCAATGGTTGATCCATCATATCTTTCATTGAGCATAGTTTCATAATTCGCGTATGTTCTCTCTGCATCATTTTTCAAAAGCTCTAAAACATCTTTAGCTTGAGTCCCATCAAGAACATCTCCCCTTCCTTGTCTATTATTTGTTGATTGGGCTGCTAAATTTTCAGAGGTTGGTAAGTAAAATTCTTTATCTAAAATTGAATATCTTGCAGAATATTCATTTACATTAGCAGTTCTGTGTCTAATCCATTGACGCGCAATAAAAATTGGTAATTTGATATGATATTTAATTTCACACATTTCAAATGGTGTACTATGCCAATGACGCATCAAATATTTAATCAATCCAGAGTCAGTTGATACTTGTTTAGTCCCTTTTCCATAAGAAACTCTAGCTGCTTGAACAATAGATGTGTCATCACCCATGTAATCAACCACTCTTACAAAACCATGATCTAAAGCTGGTATTGCCTCATAAAGAATACTTTCCAAATCTGAAGCTACAACCCTTTTTGTTTTATTATTTTGAGACTGCTGATTCTTGATCTCCGCAGATTGTTCTTTGGTTAATTTCATGATTGTTATTGAATCTCTTGCAAATCCTTTTATATTAATAAAGTTGGTTTTCCAACTATGACGATAAACGAATTTCGTAATAACCATTGCGGACGTGGGGGCAGTACCCACCACCTCCACCAATTACAACTTATGGGGGTGAACTAGATTCGACGGGTGACTAAAGGCTATTCTTTCGTTCGGAATTGTTCCTCCGTAAAGGGCTAATTTATAAATGCTAACGAAAGTTACGCAATTGCTGCTTAATTAATTTTCATTAATTAAGTAAACGGGGTTTGGGGCACCTGGCAACAGAACGCCCCTTTAAAGCATTTTTTGTCGCTTAAAATTTTAGAAATTTATTTAGTAAAATTTTAATTAAAGGTGTAGGAAGGCTACAATGAGAATTAAACTCAATTTTATTTACTTAATAATAATAATTTTTTTAGCTTTTTTATTAATTTATGGCTACCAAATAAATAAAAAAAACTCTGCATCTAAGAAAAATGAGATATTGAACATAACAAAACAATTAAACGCCAGAAATATTCAATTAGAAAAAATACAAAAAAAGTTATTAGAAGATGGTAAAAACTTGAATGATATAATAAATCGTAATGAGATTAGTTTCAAAAATGTTTTTAATAATGAAGTTTTAATAGGGTCCAATAAATACTCATTTTTAAAATATACAACAAATGATATTTTATTTACTGGAAATCGTAAAGCCATTGGTACAGCTTACATTGATTTTTATGATAATGATAAAAATTTGATAATAGCTACATACGATGGAATTTTTGCTTTTACAAATGTAAATAATTTAGAAAAATTTAAAAAAATAAATTCAAATATAAATTCCTTAATAAAATACGATAAATTCTACTTACATGAGCAATATGGTATTAAAGATATTCATATTGATGATGAAAAAATATATGTTTCCTTTATTGGAAAAAGAAAAAATAATTGTTATGATTTAAAGATTATAACCAGTAAATTAAATGAAGAATTTTTAGAATTTAGTTTATTTTATAAAACTCTAAGCTGTGTGAATGAAAATAACAATCACGGCTTTTGGGCACATCAAGGTGCTGGGGGAAGAATTGATAATTTAGATAATTCAAATTTGTTATTTACAACTGGAGATTTTAGAAATAGACCATTGTCCCAAAATATAAAAAGTGATTTTGGAAAAATTTTAAAAATAAACATTCAAAATAAAGAAACTGAAGTTGTATCTTTAGGTCATAGAAATCCTCAAGGTTTGTATTATAGTAAAAAGTTCGATTTTATTTTATCAACAGAACATGGACCAAAGGGAGGGGATGAGATAAATATTAATAATATACCCTTCTCAAAAATTAAAAATTTTGGGTGGCCAATATCATCTTATGGTGAACATTATAAAAAAAATTATTCAGAAAAAATATTAAAAGAAGCACCATTAAATAAATCTCATAAAAAATTTGGATTTGAGGAACCTATCAAGTATTTTAATCCATCTATTGGTATCAGTCAGGTAATTTCATTAGATCAAATGGATACAGAATTTTTAGTCGGCGCTATGGGAAATGAGGTAATTGAGCAAGATTTGGGTCTACATTACATTAAGCTTAGTGATAATAGAAATAAAGTAATGAATCACAATTATATTACATTAAATGAAAGAGTGAGAGATATAATAATATCTAAAGATAAAAAATTAATTGTAATTTTTTTAGAAACTTCGAGTTCAATTGCAGTTTTGAGTAAAATAAAAAATTGATTAGTAAACTTATTTATTAAAAATAATTCTTATACTGGGTCCTCTTTTATGATTTTTAAAATCTAGACCTTTAATAGGATAATTTCTTTTTGTTTTATAATTTTTAATCTTAAATTTTTTTGGATTAATTAATGTCATTTCAATAACTTGTGGCATCCCATTAATATCAACTTGTCCATAATTATTTGCATTGATATGAATATTTCTTAATTTTGTTTGATTGATGAAGCTTCTGATTTTTTTTAAATTTTTTTTAATGTTATGAAATTCTATAATAACTAAATTTAGCTTTTTGAAATTTTTATTTACATCTTTTAAAACTTTATATTCATCACCCTCAATATCAATTTTTAAGACAATATCTCTATTTTCTCCTATTGCCTCTGTGATTGTGATTTGATTATTATTATTTATTTTTGTTGAAACAATCTTTTTTAAAAAATGCTTATTTTCACCTCTAAAAAAAGCTAAGTATTGTAAAAATTTAAAAACATCTATTATTTGTTTTGGCTTAATTTTCTTTAGTAACAATAAAGCGATAAAATCTTTTAGAAATCTTTCAGCCCAAAATTTTTTATTAACAGTATGATCAAAAGCTAAAATTTTACAATTTTTATTGTATTTTTGAAATTGTTTTTCAAAGCTCCATTCAGCCTCAAGTCCGCAAGTAATAATGGCATTAGTTTTATTTATAACACGTTTATCTATAACATACCCACCATCAGATTTTCTTCCAAGCCTAATTAAATTAGATAAATTGGTATGATAAGGTTTTAAATAAGTTGGTATCATATATTACTTAACTGAACTCTATTTATTTATTTGAGCTTGAGCGGCAGCCAATCTTGCTATAGGGACTCTGTACGGAGAACAAGAGACATAATTAAGACCTATCTTAGAGCAAAAATTTATACTCTTTGGATCACCACCATGTTCACCACAAATACCTAACTTGATTTTTTTGTTTTCTTTTTTTCCTTTAGAAACGGCTATTTCAACTAAGTCTTCTACACCTTCATCTATTGAAATAAATGGATCTATTGAAAAAATCTTGTTTTCAATATAGTCATTTAGAAATTTTCCACTATCATCTCTGCTAATTCCAAAAGTGGTTTGCGTTAAATCATTTGTCCCAAAGCTAAAAAACTCAGCATGTTTTGCAATATCTCTTGCTTTAATTGCTGCTCTTGGTAACTCAATCATCGTTCCAACTAAAAATTTAATTTTAACTTTATTTTCTTTTTGTACTTTTCTTGCAGTGTTGATCACAAGGTCTTTCATTATTTTTATTTCTGCCTCAGTCGATACAAGTGGTATCATTATTTCAGGGAATGCAAATTTTTGATTATTCTTTTTAAGCTCTGACAAGGCTTTAAAAA
>CACCXU010000007.1:0-24184 GCA_902550055.1 uncultured Pelagibacteraceae bacterium
GATAAAATCAATTTCATTTCAGGATAGATTAACAAGTTATGTGTATAATAATAAAATTATTTTTGATTATTATTTTACATGCGGAAGCTATTTTAATAAAATTTTTAAAGAGAAATATTCTGCTGAGAAATTAATACCAATTGGATTGTTAAGATCAAATTTAATTGACGAAAATTTGATTAAAAATGAAAAGTTTCTTTTAAAGATAAAATCTATTAAAAAGATTAAAAAAGTGATCAGTTTAATTTTGAGTACTTCGTCAAGCAGGTATAAAAGCGATTTATATGGTGAGGATGGTACTTCAATTAAAAGTTTGTGGAATTTTGAAAATCTCATCTGTAATTTAGAAAAAAACCTTAAAAACAAAATTCATATTTTAGTTAAATTTAAGGATAAGAATTTCACATATCAAGAAGAGTTTCTTAAATTTGAGGAAAGATTGAAAAAATTTAATAATGTTGAAATAATAAAAAGCGATAATATAAATTCTGCAAACATTATAAGCGTAAGTGATATAGTAATTGGTTCTCAATCAACCATAATTGAAGAAGCCTTAATGAAGAACAAATATTCTTTTATTTTAGATTTTGAGAATTTTGCCTCTACGTTAGGTTTTTATAGATATAATAATTTTTACATCCTAAAATCTATAGATAATGTAATAGATTCACTCATGCTTTTATTTAACGAGGATAAAAAATATATAGATAATTATAATAGAAATAGAAAATTTTTTATTGAGAATTTTTTATCAGATAGAGGTAAGATAAATAATTTTGATACACTTAGATCAAAAATTTTAAATTGTATTAATGAAGAACTTAAAAATTAGAAAATATTCTAAAGGCGACGAGAAAGGTTTTTTAGCTTTAGACAGAAAATTAGAGGAGCATAAATATAATAGAAGATCTATTTCAAATTTTTTATGGAAATATAAAAGCAAGAATTTTTTTGGACAAAGTGTTAATTATTTTTCAGAATATAATAATAAAATAATTGCTCATTTTGGAGCAATACCATTGGGTTGGTACTTAAATTCAAAATTTACCTTAGGAAGTTGTTCAATTGCCATGATGGTAACCCCTGAATGGCAAAGCAAAGGTTTGATAAAATTTGTTGGTGATAAAGTTTTCGATGATCTAAAGAAAAATAAAGTTGACTTTGTTTATGGGTTTCCTAATGAAAAGGCTTATTTGCTTCATAAAAATATTTGGAATTATAAAGATGCTTTTGATCAAAACTTATATCTTATAAATCGAAAAAAAATAATTGAAGAAAACAATAAAGAATTTGTAATTACTCCAATTAATAAATTTGAAAAGTCTTATGATTTATTTTGGTCTAAAAATAGAAAAAATTATAAAAATATTTTAGATAGAAGATCAAGTTTTTTAAATTGGCGTTATTTAAAAAGACCCGATGATCAATACAAACCTTTTTTTGTTTATCAAAAAAAAAAATTGTTAGGATATTTTATTCTAAAAAAATATTATGATGGTAAAACTCTTACCATACATGTCATTGACTTATTTTTCAAAGATACCTCACAATCAAATTTTAATAAATTATTTAAAAATATATTTTCTTATATAAAAAAAAATCAAAAAACATTTGATAATATTTCTCTATGGATTAATGGTTCAAGAAAAATAAATAATTCACTCTTAAATTTAGGTTTTAGGATTATTTCATCTAGAAAAATGATTTACAAAAATTTATTAAGTAAAAAAAATTTAAATTTAAATAAAATGTATTTTACCATGGGTGATACATTGGAGATATATTAAATGAAAATAGATCATATAGGTTATGTAACGAAAGATATAAAAAAAAAATCGAGATATTTTACAAATACTTTAGGTTATAAAGTTTTAACAAGTAAAATAATTGAACCAGCTCATGATGTTTCGGTTCAGTTTTTTTCTATGGGTAATAATAGTTATCCATTATTAGAATTAATTGAGCCACTGAATAAAAAATCAAAAATTTTAAATTTTTTGAAGAAATATGGTGAAGGCATTCACCACATAGCTTATGAGGTAATTAATATAAACAAAAAAATTGAATATTTTAGAAAAAAGAATTTCATTGTTTTAAGTGAGATAGTTCCTGGCGCTGGTCATAACAATACCCCAACTGTGTGGCTGTATTCTTATGATGGAGACCTAATAGAGCTGATACAAAAGCAGAAAAAAAAAAAATCATTTACTAGATTAACAAAAAAATATCTAAAAATTTAAATATAAAAAAAAGTAATATGAAGAATTTTAATAATATTTCTGACGTGCTTAAATTTTGGGGTACAAAGAAACCTAATAAAATTTTTATAATTGATGAAAAAAAAAAATACTCTTTTTCTGAAATAAATCACTTTGTTAATAGTTGTTGTTTTTTTTTTAAAAGTTTGGGATTAAAAGAGAGAGATATAGTAAGTTTCAACCTTAAAAATTCAATTGAATTTGTTATTATTTACTTAGCGTGCATAAGAGCAAATATTATTGCTAATCCTTTGCCTCATACTATTTCTGAAATTGAAACTCTTGAAAAAGTGAAATTTTTAAAATCAAAATATCTATTTTCCGATAGGAAAATAAAAAAAAAGAAAAATTTTTTTTTAGTGGAAAAAAAAGATAAAACAAACTTTATTGATATTATATTAAAGTCAAATTTAAATAAAAATAATTACTTTACAAAAATAAATAACAAAAATACTGCAGTTTTATATTACTCTTCAGGAACAACTAATAATCCAAAGATTATAGAATACTCTTACCGTTCAATGATAAATTTGCAAATGGCTATGTCTAAAATTAAATTTACTGGCCCAAACACAAATCATTTATGTATTTTGCCAATGGGGCATACTTCAGTGCTAAGATATTCAATAAAGCAATCTTTATTCATGGGTTCTACTTTTGTAATATTAAACAATTTTTGGGAGATTAAAAATAAATTTTGGAATATTATTGATAAATACAACATAAATTATGTTCAACTTGTACCCTCAATTGTAACTTCTTTAATCACTATTAAAACTAAAAATTTCAAAAAAAGAAAAATAAAATTTGGTTGTGGTTCAGATAAAATAGATTTTAAAGTAAAAAAATTTTTTGAAAAAAAGTTTAAAACAAAATTATTAAACTTATATGGTTTGTCAGAAATTGGAGCAAGTCATTTTCAAAATAAAGATGATGATAAAGAAAATAGCATTGGAACTCCATTAGATATTTATAAATGTAAAATATTTAAAAAAAAAAATAAAATTGCCCAAAAAAATAAAATTGGAGAGCTGGGTGTTAAAGGAACTGCATTATTTAATGGATATTATAAAAATAAGATTTTAACAAAACAAAGCTTCAATAAATTTGGTTATTTTTTAACAGGGGATCTTTGTTCAAAAGATGAAAATAATAACTTTTTTTTTCACGGAAGAAAAAAAGACCTTATAATAAAAGGAGGTGTTAATATAAATCCAAATGAAATTGACGAAGTAGTAAAAGAATATAGTCCTGCAATAGAACGTAGTGCCACAATTGGGATAGATGATGAATTTTTAGGTCAAAAGATCAAAACTTTTTTAAAGTTAAAAAACAAGAAAATATCAATAAATTCACTGCATAAATATTTGACCAAAAAATTAGGCCAATTAAAAAAACCAGATGAGGTTGTGATTATTAAAAAATTCCCTACAACATCAACTGGAAAAGTGATTAAAAGATTCTTAAAATGAAAAAAGTATTAATTATTGGTGCTGGAGCTATTGGCAGAGGTTTTCTTGCACCTTTGTTGCAGGACTTAGACTTTCAAATAAATTTTTTAGATAAGGATATAAATCTAGTTAAGAGATTAAATAAAAGAGGATCATATTTGGCAGCAATAACAAATAATAAAAATTATATTTTTAAAAAGATTATCTTAAATAAAGCTTATAATTTAAAACAAAAATTAAATTTTAGAGATTATGACATTGTTTTTTGTTGTGTTGGTCCTAAACAGTGTGGAAATGTTGCAAAAAGATTAAAAAATGCAAAAACTATAATATCATGTGAAAATGATTTTTTTTCAGTTACAAAAATAAAGAAAATATCAAAGAATAATAATGTATTTTTTGGTATCCCAGATGTTATAACATCTAGTACCGCTCCAAAGCATCTTTTAAAAGCTGATAGATTGACAACTGTTTCTGAACAAGGTGAGCTAATTTTAGAAAAAGGTAGGTATTTTATTTCAAAGAAAATTAAACAAGTCGGTAGAAAAGAGCTTGATCAACATTGGAGAGCTAAATTGTTTATTCACAATGCTCCACATGCAATTTTAGCCTATTTAGGCCACATAAAAAGTTATCATTATATTCATGAAGCTATGATTGATAAGAAAATAAAAAAAATTGTCATAGGATCTATGAAAGAAGTTACAAACGGAGTTATAAAAGCTAAATATGTTGGTAAAAAATTCGCAAAATATTATATGAATAAAGAAATTAGAAGATTTTCGAATAAATTACTTTTTGATCCAATAAATAGAGTTGCAAGAGAACCTATTAGAAAACTTGGTAAAGAAAATAGAATAGTATTGGCATTGAGAGTTGCTCAATGGAATAAAGAACAACCTAATAATATTGCAACAGGTGTTAAGGCTGCATTAAACTTTTTCTCAAAGCAAGACGTTGAGTCTATTTATTTACAGAGACTAAGAAAAAAATTTGACGATGATGAAGTCCTTGAGATGATATCTGGTATAGAAAGAACAGATCCATTAAATTCATTTTGTTTAGAGCAATCACTAAATATATAAATGATAATATGATAAGACTTAATAAGAATAAATTATTTCTCAAAGGGTATAAAAATTTAATTCCTGGCACGAAAATTTTTGATCGTTTCGATCCTTTTATGATCGGACAAACTCCATATTTTTTTAAAAAAGGCAAGGGATCTTATTCATGGGATATTGATAATAATAAATATTTAGATTTTCATATGTCATTAGGTTCAATAATTTTAGGTTATTCAAATGAGAAAGTTAATTACTCTGCAAAAAAACAATTGTTGAAGGGCATGACTTTTTCTTTAATGAATGATTTAGAAATTGAAACTGCAAAAAAAATGATAAAAATGATCCCCTCTGCAGAAATGGTCAGATTCGGCAAAAATGGATCAGATGTTTTAGCCGCAGGTGTAAGATTAGCTAGATATATTACAAAAAGAGATAAAGTAATTTCATGTGGATGGCATGGTATACATGATTGGTCTCTAGCAAATACAAGTAGAAATTATGGAATACCAAATGAAATAAAAAAACTCTCATTAAAATTTGAATTTAACAATATAGAAAGCTTACATAATTTAATTAAAAAAAATAAAAATGAGGTTGCATGTATAGTAATGGATTTATGCGCAAAATATTATCCAAAAAAAGGCTTTTTAAATGAGGTAAAAAAAATTGCAAAAAAAAATAAAATTTTACTTATATTTGATGAAATAATTACAGGTTTCAGACTACATCCAGGCGGTGCGCAAAAATATTTTGGTGTGACACCCGACCTTTCTTGTTTTGGAAAAGGCCTTGCAAATGGTTTTCCTTTATCAGCTTTAGTGGGAAAAAAAAGATACATGAGAAAGGCTAATGATTTATTTTATTCACTAACATTTGCAGGTGAAAGTATAAGTTTAGCTGCTGGTTCCACAGCACTTGATATATACAATGATTTGAAATTATCAAAAGAACTTGAGAATAAAGGAAATTACTTAATTAATAAACTTCAAATAGCAATAGATGAAAATTCTCTGAATGATAATATTAGAATCTACGGTATGCCTTGTAGGCCTATAATTGAGATAAAACATTATTCGAAAAACTTATCGATTAAAAGAACTCTTAATTTAAATTTAATAAAGGATTTTGCAAAAAAGAAAATTTTATACAATGGATCAATTTTTATATGTAAAACACATACTTTAAAACAATTAAATTATATGAGTTTAATTTTTAAAGAGGTTTTAGAAAAAAATAAAAAGTATTTTAAATGAAGTTAGAGAAAAGTAGAAGAATAATCAGAGTTGCAAAAAAAATTTTGCCTGGAGGTAGCACTTTTAACAAAACTGCTTTCTTTGATGAAGGCAAAACACCTTTTTGTTTAGTAAAAGGCAATAAGTCTGAAGTAACTGATATTGATGGAAACAATTATATAGACTTTATGAATGGATTAGGATGTAATCTATTGGGGTATAATATTGGTTTTATAAACAGAGCTGTTGAAAAAGAGATAAATAATGGTTGTTTATTACCTTTTGCTAGTGATCTAGAAATTCAAGTTGCAAAAAAATTAAAAAAATTAATCCCATCTGCAGAAATGGTTAGATTTGGTAAAAATGGTTCTGACGTTCTCACGCAGGCAGTAAAACTTTCTAGATATTGTACTAATAAAAAACATGTAATTTTTGGTGGTTATCATGGATGGCATGATTGGGTTATTGGATCATCTAGTCGATCTGGTGGAATACCAGAAGCTGAGAAAAAAATATCACATAAATTTATATTTAACGATTTTAATAGTATTTTAAAATTACACAAAAAATTAAATGGAGATATTGCATGTATAGTAATGGATTTAGTTGCAAGATATTATCCAGAGAAAAATTTTTTAAAAAAAGTTAGAGATTTTTGTTCAAAAAATAAAATTTTGTTAGTTTTTGACGAAATTGTAACTGGCTTTAGAATTAATAAAGGCGGTGCTCAAACTTTTTTTAAAGTTACACCAGATTTGTCGTGTTTTGGAAAAGCAATGGGTAATGGTATGCCAATTTCCGCATTAGTAGGAAAAAAGCAGTATATGAAAAAATTTAATGATGTTTTTTATGCAATGAATTTTGTTGGTGAGAAAGCAAGTTTGGCAGCCGCAAAAGTTACATTAGATTACTATTTAAAAAATGATGTTGCTAAAGAAATAAATAAAAAAGGAAATTTTTTATCAACTCGGCTAAAAAAAATTATAGAAAAATATAAACTGAATAATTTTATTCAAATACAAGGTATGAGTTCAAGAATAATAATAGGATTTAAAAATAATCTAGACTCTGATTTCTTGAAAAAAAAAAGTGCTGATATTGATCAAATAGTACGATTTATGATTCAAACTTTTGCTGAAAATAAAATATTATGTAACCTATCTGTTTTTATTAATAAGTCTCATTCAAAAAAAGATTTAATTAAGTTCACAAAAATTTTTGATCAAATATGTTACAAAATAAGTAATTCAAAAGTATGATAATAGCATCATTATATCATTGTCCATTAGATGATACACAAATTGCTCACGACATGAGTTGTGCAATAATTAAAAAAAATCAAATATATGCTTACGAGGAAGAAAAACTTACATCAATAAAAAATGAATCAACTGTAAAATTTCCAGAAAAAAGCTTATTGTCAGGATTAAAAGAATTAAATATTAGACCTGACCAAGTCACAGACTGGGTCTTTCCAAAACCAAGCAAAAAAATCAAAATTGAGGAATATAGAATATTTTTTTGTGATTTAATAAAAGCAACAAGTTATAATTCGAAAACAAGCTTTAAAAATTGGTTTAAAAAAAAAGTTCATTTTGTTCCTCATCACTTATCACATGCAAGTTTAGCTTTTTTTACATCAAAATTTAAAAGTGCTGCTTTTTTGACTAAGGATGGTGGTGGAGATCTTGGTGATAAGAGGGGTTTTGTTTTTGGTGAATTTAACAAAAATAAAATGATAATAAAAAAAGAAAGATATAGTTTTAAAAATCTTTCATTATTTCATGATTATTTAACAGATGCATTAGGCTTTTCATATTTCAATAATGGTAAAACATCAGGTCTTGCTGCTTATGGGAAAGTAAGAGATGATTTAAAAAAAAAATTCGTATCTCTACTGAAAGTTAAAAACGATGGGATAACTTTTAATTGTAAAAGATTTAAGAAATCTAATGTTGAAATTAAAAAATTTAAGGTTCATTCTTATGAAAGATATAAAGTTTTTAGATCATATCCAAGTGATACAAATGTTTTCAGATTTTCAAAAGATTATTTGCCAATTGATATAGCGGCAACTGGAGAGGCAGTTCTAAAAGAAAAACTATTAGAACTATTAAAGAGATTGAAAAGAAATACCAAAAATACAAATTTAGTTTGTTCGGGAGGTTTATTCCAAAATGTTTCGCTAAATAATTCTATTGTGAAAAGTAAAATATTTAAAAATTATTTTTTCCCAATGGCAAATTCTGATGCGGGTTTGTCTCTTGGCGCCGCTCTTTACATAAAACATTTAATAAAAAAAATTCCAAGGAAGTTCTCTGATTTTACCCCATATTTAGGACCATCATTCTCAAATGAGGAGATTAAATCAGAATTAGACTCTTACAGACTTAATTATAAGTATTTTGCCAATGGTTTAGAAAAATTTGTTGCACTGAAAATATTAAAAGGGTCTGTTGTGGGCTGGTTTCAAGGAAAAGGAGAATATGGCCCTAGATCATTAGGTAACAGATCAATTTTAGCAGACCCAAGATCTTACAATTCAAAAATAAGAGTTAATCAATTATTAAAAAAAAGAGATTGGTTCATGCCATTCGCGCCTTCAATTGATTATGAGTATGCAAAAAAAATTACAAACTCAAATTTTTACTCAGCTTACATGCAAATCGCATTTAACATAAATAAAAAATTTCATAAATTAATTAAATCATCAATACATTATGATAATACATCTAGGATACATATGGTTAAAAAAAAACAAAATTATAAATATTGGAAATTATTAATTGAAATAAAAAAAAGAATCGGGGTCCCAGTCGTTTTAAATACAAGTTTCAATCGCCATGGAATCGCAACAATTTCTACTCCTCGTCAAGCGATAGAACATGCAATGGAGGGCTGTATGGATATTTTAGTTATAGGTAATTACGTCATTGAAGTTAAAAAAAACAGAAAATTTAACCAAAAGAGTCAGAAAACATATTCTGAAAAAGAGAGCTTAATCAGAAGTTTAGAAAAAAGGTTTAAAATATTAAAAACTAAAAATATAAAATTTAATCAAAAAAAGTATAAAAAATTTACCAAAGAGTTAAATAATTCTCACAAACTTCTAGTATAATTTTAAGATGGAAAAAAAATTAGAAAGCGTTTTTAGAAAGATATTTCCAAAGTTTAAAGGAAAACTTACTGATAAGGTTTCCCCTAAAAACTTGAAAGAGTGGGACTCACTAAATCATTTAAATTTGATGACTGCAGTTTCAAAAAAATTTAAAATAAATTTCGATTTTCAAGAAATAATTGGGGTGAATAATATTGGTGAATTAAAAAAAAGGATAAAAAAAAAAATTGTTTAAAAGAATAATAAAAATTAGTAAAGATAAATCAATAGGTTTAAACCAACCTTGTTTTATCATAGGTGAAATTGGGTCAAATCATAATAGGGACAAGTTAACAACAAAAAAATTAATATCTGCTTGCGCCAAGGCTAAATTTGATGCTGTAAAATTTCAATTATATGATCCTGAATTGGCATTCTCAAAAAATTTAAAAGTAAAAGATGTTGGATTATCAAATCTTTATAACCCAAAAACACCTTGGTGGAAAATAGCAAGAGATAAAATACTTATGCCAAAAAGTTGGTTCAAAGAAATGTATTCATATGCACAAAAAAAAAAACTAATTGTATTTTCAACAGTTCATAATATTGAGGATTATAACTTTTTGAAAAAAATAGGAGTGCCAATTATAAAAATTGCCTCAATTGATTTGGAGTATAATATTTTGATCGATCAATTATCAAAATTAAATAAACCTACACTTCTTTCCACAGGTATGGCAACTTTTGAAGAAATTAAAAACACTGTGAAATATTTTAAAAAAAATAAAAACTCAAATTTAGTTATTTTGCATTGTGTTTCACAATACCCACCAGCAGATTTAGATTTAAACCTAAACAATATCAAAATGATAAAAAAAAAATTTAAGTGCATTTGTGGATATTCGGATCATAGTTCAGATAATTTAGCTAATTATGCTGCGGTAACTCAAGGAGCAAAAGTTATTGAAAAGCATATAACACTTAATAAAAATTATCCTGGCCCAGATCATCCATTTGCGATTGAACCATTAGAAATGATTGAACTTGTAAAAAATATAAGACGAATAGAAAAAATGCTAGGATCTACTAAAAGAATTTTAAGTAAAGGGGATTTAAAGTCGAAAAAAATTATTAGAAGAAGTATAGTTTTAAAAAAAGATTTAAATAAAGGAGATAGAATTAATCTTAAAAATGTAAAATTTGCAAGACCACCAGGTGGAATATCACAAAATTTATTTAAAAAGTATAAAGAAAAAAAATTACGGAAAAATCTCAAGGCAGAAACAATACTCAAAAAAGATCATTTTTATTAACATGAAAAAACACACATGCCCATGCTGTAAAAAAAACAAAACATCAAAATTTTTGGTCTCTAAAAAATTCCCATATTTTACAACACCGATTAAAGATATTTCAAAAAAAAAGATTAAAAAAAAAAATTATCTAAAATATTTCGATGATCTTAAATATAGTTTCTGTAAAATTTGTGATCATGTTTTTCTTATTAAATCACCAAATTTTAAAATAATTGATGAATTATACAAAAAATTTTATTCATACCCATCAGCTA
Source organism: uncultured Pelagibacteraceae bacterium (assembly GCA_902550055.1). Taxonomy (GTDB): domain Bacteria; phylum Pseudomonadota; class Alphaproteobacteria; order Pelagibacterales; family Pelagibacteraceae; genus Pelagibacter. Next base: position 10,676 of record CACCXU010000007.1, read on the forward strand.
TGTCTGGTGACTTTTTACCGACAAGAGATGATGCTTTTTTAAATTTTCTTAAAAAATATTTAGGAAAAAATAAAAAAAAAGATTGCTCATTTTTTGAAATTGGTTGCTACGATGGCTACATACTTTATCAATTAAAAAAACAGGGTTTCAAAAATGTAGCTGGATGCGATCCAAGTGTTGGGGCAAGAATAGCGATTAGGCATGGTCTTAATGTTAAAAATGAATTTTTTAATGTAAGTAAAATAAAAAATAAATATGATTTTATTATTGCAAGGCATCTTGTTGAACATTTGGACAATCCATTACAATTTTTAAAAAGTTTAGAGAATATTATCAATGAAAATACAAAGATTATTATCGAAGTGCCCAATGGGGAATTCTATTTAAAAAAAGGATTAGTTGAAGTTTTTTCTCATCAACATATTCATTTATTTAATAAATTTTCAATGCAGTCATTAGTTAACGATACAAACTTTGGTATTGAAAAAATTAAACAAGAAGGTGCAAATATTTATTTTATTCTCTCAAAAAAAAAAGATATAAATAAAATTAAAAAAATTCCATTAGTAAAAAGATTTCTTAAAAAATATCATCATAACTTGAAAAAAATTAAATCAATTTTGAAATTTTATAAAGATAAACAGATAATATTTTATGGTGCTGGCGGATTTTGTTGTGCTGCAATCCATTTGTATAAAATTGATAAAAAAATCATCCACAGAATTTTAGATAGTGATAAAAATAAAATAAATAAGGAATTTTTACACATAGATAAAAAAATACAAAGAAATAATATTAATTTGAATAGCGATAATTTAGCCATAATAACGTCTTATTATGCTGATGATATTCTTAGATTAATAAAAAAAAAAAATATTTCAAAAAATATTATGTTAATTCATCCAGAGATAAAACTTAAAAGACTAAAATGATTAATAAAAAACTTTTTACTAAAAATAAAAAAATTTTTTTTTTAAAAGAAAATTTTTTACTAAAAAAAGACTTGTCGCTAAAAAACAAGTTTTGCACGAAGAATATTATAAGTTCATGTAAACATGGTACTGAAAAATGGATAATCAACCAAAAGGCACATTGGATCAATAACAAAAGAGATAAAGTCTCTAATTTTTTTACATCAAAAAAACATGAAAATTTTAATAGCGCACAACCACTTGGAAATATGATTGTTGGTAAAATTATATCTTCTCCAAAAGGTGTATCAAGGTTTAAAAATGGAGATATAGTGTTAGCTTACGCAGGTGCAGCAGATTATAGTTTTTTAAATTTTGAAGATATTATCTGTAAAGTAAAAAAAGATGTTCCATATGAAAAATATTTATGTTTTGATCCATTAGTCTTCGCAATTGGAGCTTTAAGAGACTCAAAATTTAAATATGGTGACAACGTAGGTATTGTTGGTTTAGGTGCTATAGGATTAGTCACTTTAAGTATTTTTAAAAAACAAAGTTTGGGTAAGATAGTCGCTGTTGATTTAGATAGAAGTAGACTTTCTATTGCAAAGAAAATTGGAGCAGACTTAACCCTTGATGTTTCAAAAAAAAAAGAGATTGAACACTACAGAACAAAGTTAGATAAAGTAGGATTAGATGTAGTATTTGATTTTTCTGGCTCGGTTTCAGGCTTAAACACTGCTATTTCTCTATGTAAATATAATGGTAAAGTTGTTGCTGGCTCGATGTATAATGAAGCTAACTCTGATCTCAAATTAGGCAAAGAATTTCATTGGAATAACATCAAAATTATTTCTTCAAGAGCAGTAAATGAACCTTATAGCGATTATCCATCTTGGAATAAGAATAGAATTTTTAATATCGCGTTGAAAATTATTAATAGTAAAAATTATCAATTTAAAAAAATAATATTAAAAAAATTTCTTTTTAAAGACGCAATTAAAATATATAAAAAAAATATAAAGAATAATAAAATATTAAAATTAACTTTTTTGCATAGGTAATGATAAATAAAAAAATCATGGTGATTGCTGCTCATCCAGATGATGAAATCTTAGGTTGCGGTGGTACGATTAAAAAATTTATTTTAAAAGGTTATAAAGTGAGAACTCTAATTATGACTAGAGGAATATCAAGTCGATACTTAAAATCAACTAAAACAACAAGCAAATTGCAATCAAAATTAAACACAATGTCAATTCTTGCTAATAAAGCTATTGGGGTAAAAGATGTAAAATATTTTGATCTTCCAGATAATCAATTTGATAAAAATTCATTATTATCTTTAGTAAAAATTATTGAAAAAGAAATTAACCTATTCAAGCCAAAAAAGATATTTACTCACTTTTATAATGATTTAAATATTGACCACCAATATACTTCAAAAGCAGTTTTGACAGCTGCAAGACCACAAGGCCAAGATTCTGTAGATGAGGTTCTTTTCTTCGAAATTAATTCAAGCACTGATTATCAAATTAATTCTGATGGATTACAATTTAAGCCTAATTTTTTTGTTGATATATCAAAAACAATAAAATTTAAGAAAAAAGCGCTTGATTTTTATAAATCAGAAATGAGAAAATACCCACACTCTAGATCAATTAAAGCAATATTAAATAGGAATATTTCACTCGGTAATTCAATGGGGTTAGAATCCTGTGAAGCTTTTCAAATTGCTAGAATTATTGATAAATAAATTGATAAATATTTACATAAAAAAAATCAAGAATACTTTTTTGACACCTAAATATTCATTAGAAAATTTAACAAAATTTTATGAAAATGATAATTTATCCTTGAGAATCATTTCGAAAATTTTTTGGTTTTTGCCAAATAGCTCTCAGTATAGATATTGGGGAAATGCAGAAGAATTAGATCATGGATATAAAAAATTCATTAAAATGGACTCATTATCTGAAAAGGTATTTGATACTGTTTTAGAGTATTCTAGCAAAGATGATGCTATTTTAGATATTTGTTGTAATGTTGGAAGAGTACTTTATGCTTTATCATTAAAAGGTTATCACAAACTATATGGTTTTGACATAAATTCAACAGCTATTAAAAATTCTAAAAAAGAATTTAATTTTAATTGTCACGTAAAATTAGAAACTGATTACGCTGAAAGTTATTTAACTCAGCAAGAAGATAATAAATTTGATGTTACATATTCTCTGGGAGCATCTTTAGAATTAATACCAAGTCATTACAATTTGATATATCATATATCTAGGATAACAAAAAAATATCATATTTGTTTAATAAATGAAAATGGACACGCATATCCTAGATTTTGGAGATATGAATTTAAAAAATTTTTCTCCACGATGGATTGTGTAAATGTAGAGAGCAATAGAACATTATTTATATTAAAAAAATGACAAGAAGATCAATAATATTAATTGGCGGAGAGGGATATATCGGGACTGTAGTAAGAAACTTTTTTCTAAAAAAAAAATTTAAAGTTAATTCAATTGATAATGTGATCTACAAACAGAGTCTTAAAATTGATAAATCAAACAAAAATTTTAAATTTATAAAATACGATTTTGCAAATAAGAAAATATTTAATTTTTTAGATAAGTTAGATCATGAAAATCTTATAGTCCTAGGTTCTATTGTGGGCGATCCAATAACTAAAAAATATCCCGACATAACAAAAAAAATTAATTTAGAAGCAACAGAAAGGTTATTAAAATATGCTTTAAAAAAAAGGTTTAGGAAAATAATTTTTGTATCAACATGCTCTAATTATGGAATTTTTGATAAAAATAGTTTAGCAAAAGAAAACAGCCGACTTAATCCCAAATCTTTATACGCTAAAACAAAAGTAAAGATTGAAAAAAAACTTCTGAAAATTGTGAAAAAAGGTAATTCAGAGATTACAATATTGAGATTTGCTACTGCCTTTGGCCTTTCTGATAGAATGCGGTTTGATCTGACAATAAATCAATTTGTTAGAGAGATTTATCTTAATAAAAAAATTGAGGTTTACGATCCCTATACTTGGCGACCTTATTGCCATGTAAAAGATTTTGCAAATATTATTTTTCAAATTGTTTCAAAAGAAAACGTTAAAAGAAGTAGATGTGAAATATTTAATGCTGGATCTTCAAAAAATAATTTCAATAAAATGATGTTAATCAATAAAATAAAAAAATATATCAAAAATTTTAAAATAGTATTGCAAAATGATAGTGCAGATCAAAGAGATTACAAAGTAAATTTCTCAAAAATTAAAAAAATTTATGGTTTAAAAAAAATTACCAGTATTGATGAAGGTATTAAAGAAATTTTAAAAGAATTAAAAAAAGGTAAGTTTAAAAAGTTATCAAACTATAAAGATAGATTGGGAAATTATAGAATTTATTGAAATGTCAAAAAAAATAAATGATATTTACTCTGACTTAACAGAATTAATTAAAAAAAGTACTAAATCAAAAAAAAAAAATTTATTTTTGCACAATCCATATTTTGATAACAAAGAACATTATTATTTGAAGCGATGTATAAAATCCACATTTGTTGCATCAGCGGGTGAGTTTATTAGAAAATTCGAAGATAGTTTGAAAAAGATCACCAAATCAAGAGATGTTATCACAGTCATAAACGGTACAGTTGCTCTTAAAGTTTGTTTGGAGGTTCTTGGTATAAAAAAAAATGATGAAGTTCTAGTACCTTCTTTAACTTTTGTTGGTACTGTTAATGCAATCAAACATGCTGGCGGGAACCCACATTTTATTGACACTGATAGTGATACCTTGGGTATAGATATTAAAAAACTTGATAGTTATTTAAAAAAAATAACAATTAAAAAAAATGGCGTTATATTTAATAAGAAAACAGGAAAAAAAATATTTGCAATGATACCCGTTCATGTATTTGGAAAAATTGGTAATATGAATGAATTAATAAAGATTTCTAAAAGATATAATTTTAAAGTTATTGAGGATGCAGCTGAGGCATTAGGGAGTTTTTATAAAGGTGTCCATGCAGGAAATTTTGGACATCTGGGAATTTTAAGTTTTAATGGCAATAAAGTGATAACTACTGGAAGTGGGGGGGCAATTTTATGCAATTCAAAAAAATTAGGTATAAAAATTAGACATTTAGTATCAACTGCAAAAGTAAATCATCCATGGGATTTCTTACACGATGAAATTGGATGGAATTATAAAATGAATAATTTATCTTCTGCGGTAGGTCAAGCTCAAATCGAAAAATTTAAAAAAATAAAAGAATATAAAACAAAGTTAAAGGATAGATATAAAGATAATTCTAAAAAATTCAAAAACTTAATTTTTTCTGATGAACCAAAGAATTGTAAGTCTAACAATTGGTTAAATGTAATTATTATGAAAGGAATAAATTTAAATGATAGAAATAAAATTTTAAATTTACTAAATAAAAATGGTATTAATTGTAGGCCTGTTTGGAAATTAATGCATAAGCTGAAAATGTATAAAAATTCCCCAAAATCGAACTTAAGTAATGCAATAAAATTAGAAAAATCAGTTATTTGTTTACCTAGCAGTGCAGAATATGGCAAAAATTAAGAAAAAATTATTTTTATTTGGTTCAGGTGGACATGCAAAGGCTTGTATTGATGTAATTGAGGCTAGTGGTTTATATAAAATAGCTGCAGTAATTTATAAAAAAAAAAAACCAACTGATCTCTTTTTTTCTAAATATAAACTTATAAATGAAAATAAATTGGTTTCAAATTATAAAAATTATCATGCAATTATTGGAGTTGGACAAATTAAATCAAATTTACACAGAAAAAATATTTTAAAGTTAATTAAAAAAAAAAAATTTAAAGTTGCATCAATTTATTCAAAAAAAGCATACATATCTAAAACATCTAAAATTAACAAAGGTACAATTATTATGCACAATTCTTTCATTGGCCCCAATTCATTGATAGGAGAAAATTGCATAATTAACACTGGCGCGATTATTGAACATGATGTAAAAATTGGTGATCATTGCCACATCTCAACTGGCTGCAAAATTAATGGTAATGTTAATGTTTCAAATGATTGTTTTATTGGATCAGGCACCATTATAAAAGAAGGTGTTAAGATAAAACCTGGAAGAATAATACCAATGGGTTCAGTAATAAAAAAAGATGTTTAAAAAAAAAACTTTTATAATTGCTGAAGCTGGAGTTAATCATAATGGTAGCCTAAAAATTGCAAAGAAATTAGTGAACGCTGCAAAAAAAAGCGGCGCCGACTATATTAAATTTCAAACATTTAATCCAAAATTAATGACAACTCCTCAGAGCAATATTGCCCCTTATCAAAAAAAAATTAAATTGGGTGAAACTAAACAACTACGTATGCTTCAGAAGCTTAGTCTCTCAAAGGATGATTTTTCAAAATTATATTTATACTGCAAAAAGAAAAAAATTAAATTTTTAAGCTCACCATTTGACTTAGAAAGTATTAAATTTTTAAAAGATAAAATTAAAATGGATTACTATAAGATTCCTTCTGGTGAAATTACAAATTATCCATATTTGAAATATTTAGGAAAATTAAATAAAAAGATACTTCTCTCAACTGGTATGGCGGAACTTAATGAAATAAATTTTGCAGTAAAAACCTTGGTTAAAAATGGCACAAAAAAAAACAATATTACCCTACTTCATTGTATATCTGATTATCCAACTCAAATTGAAAATATAAATTTAAATTTTATTCATACTTTAAAAAAAATTTCAAAAAATGTTGGATTTTCTGATCATACTTTAGGAACTCAATCAGCTGTAGTAGCTGTCGCTTTAAAAGCAAATATTATTGAGAAACACTTTACTTTAAATAAAAAAATGAAAGGTCCAGACCATTCTATGAGTTTAAATGTAAATGAATTTAAAAATTTTGTTAAAAATATAAGAGACACAGAACTTATACTTGGAAAAGATAAGAAAATATTAACAAAAGGTGAAAAAATATTAAAAAAATTTGCGAGAAAATCTCTTATTGCTAAAACTAATATCAAAAAAAACGAAAAATTTAGTGAATTAAATTTAACTACAAAAAGACCTGGAGATGGTAAAAGCCCAATTTTATGGGATAGTATTTTAGGTAAAAAAGCAAAAAAAAATTATAAAAAAGATGAAAAAATTTAATATTCTTTTTTTTTCAAGTGGTAGATCCGATTATGATCTTATTAAGCCAATTATGAATGAATTCAAAAAATTAAATTATTTTAATAGTTATTTAATTCTGACTGGATCTCATTTGTCTAAACGACATGGACAAACTTTCAAAAATATTGATCAGAAATTAGTTAAAAAATTGTTCAAAATTGATATTAATTCTAATTATATAAATTATGAAAATTTCAATTTAAGTTTTATTCTAGCACAAAAAAAATTTGAAAAATTTTTCAAAAAGAAAAAATTTGATTTAGCTATTATTTTAGGAGATAGATATGAAGCTTTAGCTTTTGGTCTTTGTTGTTTTTTTAAAAAAATAAAAATTGCTCATATTCATGGCGGTGAAATTACTCAAGGATCTATTGATGATACTTTCAGACATTTATTAACAAAAATATCAAATATTCACTACGTTACTAACACAGAACATCAAAAAAGAGTTATTCAATTAGGAGAACAACCAAAAAGTGTCATAAATGTTGGTTTATTAGGATACGAAAATATTTTGAAAATGAATTTTCTTGATAAAGAGACTCTCTTAAAAAAACTTAAGATTGATCAAAATAAAAAAAATATACTTGTTAGTTATCACCCAGTCACAAAATTATCTAAAGGAGAAAATATTTACCAATTTAACCAATTATTAATCGCTTTAAAGAAATTTTCTAATTTTAATATTATTTTTACTAGCCCAAATATAGATCCTGGAAATAAAGATATAGTAGATAGAATTAAAAAATTTTTAAAAAAAAGTAAAAATTCATATTTTTTCTACTCGTTAGGCCAAAAATATTTTTTTTCACTGGCAAAAACATCAGAGATTTTTATTGGTAATTCATCTAGTGGAATTTTAGAAATACCTTTTTTAAAAGTCCCAGTAATAAATATCGGTATAAGACAAAAAAAAAGATATAATTTCTTAAAAATTTCACACGAGCAACCAAATAGTAAAAAAATTATAAAAAGAATTGAAATGATACTTAGCAAAAAAGATAGTAAAATTCTTAATATTAAAAGAGTGAAAACAAGTAAAAAAATATCTTTAAGTATTATCAATTTTCTTAAAAATACAAAATATATCGACCAAAAAATTTTTTATGATTTGGAAATAAATACAAAATGAGTAATAATTTTTATAAAAACTGGAAAGCTGCAGTTATAAATGAGAGATATTCTTTAAAAGACACGATAAAAAATTTAAATAAAACTGCCCTTCAAGTATGTTTTGTAACTAAAAAAAAAATATTTATAGGAACTATTTCAGATGGAGATATACGCAGAGCCTTATTAAAAGGCTTTAATTTAAATGATAAAATTAATAAAATTATTAATAGAAAACCAAAATTTATTTTAAAAAAAAATTTAAATAATAAAAATTTATTAAAAAAACTTAAAAAAAACTTTTCATCCCACTTAATCCCAATTTTAAGTCATAAAGGTGAAATGGTTGATATATTAATAGATCAAAAAAACTATTTTGATTTTAGCAAGGTTCATTGTGAAATAGCAGTTGTTACAGGTGGAAAAGGTAAAAGATTAATGCCACTTACGAAAAAAATTCCTAAAGCATTAGTGAAAGTATCAGGCAAGCCTATTTTAGAAAATATAATTCTTAAAGGAAAAAAGGAAGGAATAAAAAATTTTAATCTAATAACAAATCATTTTCATAATAAGATTAAAAAATATTTTCAAGATGGAAAAAAATTTCAGGTAGAAATAAAGTATTTTAAGGAAAAAGTTCCTTTAGGAACTGCAGGGGGTTTAAGTTTATTGAAAAGTAAAAATAATAAAACAAAATTACTAATTGTCACAAATTGTGACATTTTAACGAACTTAAATTATTCAGATTTAATTGAATTTCACAATAAAAATAAAAATAAAGTAACTATAGCATCTCGATTTTTTAAAATGGATAATCCTTATGGGGTCATGAAATTAAATAAATATAATAAAGTTTTTAAAATTGAGGAAAAACCATCAGAAAATCATTTAATTAGCGCAGGCGTTTACGTAATGAATTTTTCTGTTTTAAATTATTTAAAAAAAAATAGAAAAATAGATATGACTGATTTTCTCAATACTCTTTTAAAAAAAAAAATTAAAATTGGTACTTGTTTAATACATGAGAACTGGTTAGACATCGGTAGCAAAAGTGACTTGAAAAAAATTAATAATTTCTTATGAAAAAAACTGAATTAGATAAATTAAGAAAAGATTATAACAATAATGGATGGGTACTCTATGAGAAAATTTTTACGAAAAAAGAAATTAACGATATAAATAACAAAATTGATATTTTTCTAAAAAAAAATTACCAAAAATATTCTGGTAAAACAATTAATTTTGCTAGTAAAAATAAAAAATCTAGGAATATAAAAAATATAAACTCATTTCATCAATTATCAGACTCAGCTTATATAAGAAAAAAATCAAAAGATATAAAAATTAGAACTATAACTAAATATCTACTGAATTCTAAAGAAAAGTTTATGGCCAGTGAACTCTTCGCAAAGCCAGCACAAAAGGGACTACCATCTCCAATTCATCAAGACAATTTTTACTGGTGTGTTAAAGGAGGGAATGCGCTGACAGTTTGGATAGCATTAGACGATGTATCTTCTGTAAATGGTGGGATTCAATATTACAATAAGTCACAAAAATTAGGTGTTGTGAAACATGAACCTTCCTATGCAAAAGGAAGTTCGCAAAAAGTTTCTAATTTAAAAAAATATAATAATTTTAAAAAAGTTTGTCCTAAATTAAGAGCTGGGGACGCACTTTTTCATCATAGTGAAATTATGCATGGCAGTTCTTCAAATTATAGTGGAAAAAGAAGGAGAGGTTTAACTTTTCAATTCAAAGATTTTAATGCAACTTATGACGTCAAATTAAAAAAACAATATTTAAAATCTTTAGATAAACAGATTAAATTAAGAAATTAATAATACAAAAAATTAGAATATTTTATGCCCGGATATGAATTAATTAATTCTTTAGAGAAAAAAGCATTAACAGATATTTTTAAACAAGGCTCTATTTTTTTTGCGCATGGTTTTGATAAAATTAGAAAGAAATATCATGTAAGAGAATTCGAAAATTTGTGCGAAAAATACTTTAATGTAAAATATTGCTTAATGGTTTCCTCTGGCACTGCTGCAATAAAAATTGGTTTAAAGTCACTAGGTATAAAAAATGGAGACGAAGTGATAACTCAATCCTTTAATTTTATAGCTACTATAGAGGCGATTTTAGATGCAGGTGGAATTCCAAGAATTACCTCGGTCGATGAATCATTAAATATGTGTCCAGTAGATTTAAAAAAAAAAATCAACAAAAAAACTAAAGCAATTATTCCAGTTCATATGCTTGGGTTTTCTGCAGACTTGCAGAATATAAAAAGCTTAGCAAAAAAAAAAAAGATTAAAATTTTAGAGGATAATTGTGAGTCAATAGGTGCAAAATTTAAAAAAAAATACTTAGGTATTCATGGAAACGTTGGAGTTTTTAGTTTTGATTTTGGAAAGATAATCACAACTGGAGAAGGTGGTTTGATATTAACTAATGATAAAAAAATATTTAATTATTGTAAACAATATCATGATCATGGACATCTCAATATCCCTACTTTATCAAGAGGAAATGATAAAGTAAAAATGCATGGTTTTAACTATAGAGCTACTGAGTTACAAGGAGCTATAGGAAAAGTCCAATTAAAAAAATTAAAAATATTATTAAGTGATAATAAAATAAAATATAATATATTAAAAAAAATATTAGAAAAAAAATTTTTAATTCGAAAAATTCACAAAGATACATTACCAAATTATGATACTTTTATTTTTTTTGAAAAAAATAATCAAAAAAAAAAAAGAATTATAAATTTATTGAAAAGATTCGGGATAGGCACAAAGAATTTACCTGATGCACTTAAATGGCATTGCTCGTATTACTGGAAACATTGTCTTAATAAAAGAGAAATAAAAAACTCGTTATCAACGAAAAAGATGTTAGAGCAAGCTATAGCAATACCCATTAATTATAGAGTAAAAGCTCTTAAATACGAAAGATTGGCAAAAAACATCTTAAAGTTAAAATGAAAATATTAGTAATTGTGCCAGCAAGAGCTGGATCTAAAGGTATCAAAAAAAAAAATTTTATCAATTTTTTAGGCAAACCATTAATAGAACACACACTGAGTTTTGCAAAAAAGATAGATAAAAAAAAAAATCCTAATAAGTTCAGACTTTAAAAATATAAAAAAATTTGAAAAAAAATTTAATACTATTGGGGGTTATATAAGGCCAAAAAATTTGTCAAAAGACAAAACTAAAATGAGTGATACTTTATATCACGTTATTAATTGGGCAATTAAAGAAAAAAAAATAATCTTTGACTATATTTTAATTTTACAACCGACTTCCCCTATCAGGTTTATTAAAGATTTAAAAAAAATGAAAAAACTTATTAAGACCAAAAAGATTAAAAGTTTGTGCTCTGTTGTGAAGGTAAAACATCATCCAGCAGAATATTTAAAAAAAGAAAAAAATTTCTGGAAACTCTTAATCAAGAAAAACAACAACCAAAGGCAGGATTATAAAGATTATTATTTTATTGATGGCTCATATTATTTTATTGAAAAAAATTATTTTATGAAACAAAAAAAGATCATAACAAAAAAAAGTCAATTTTTTCCAATATCTTTAAAATACCCGATTGATCTAGATGATCATCTAGATTTGAAAATCGCAAAGGCAATTTATAAAAAATAATATGCAAATAGTTAATAACGAAAACTTTAATAACAATGAGTTATATAAATTAAAAAGTAAAATATTATCTCAAGCAAGTAATATTTATCATGAAATGATTTTATTTGAAGAGGTAAAAAATAAGGATAATTTTTTTGTATTAGAAAATGAAAAAGTAATCGCTGTTGTACCATTATATTTTGAAAAAATTTTAAAAACACGAATATTGGTCGGATCATATTTAAATCTATCAATTCCAGGACCAATAATTCTTGAAAATTTAAACGATAAAAAATTTAAAAGATTGATAAGCTTAATTCTAGAGGAAATAGATTTGAGATCAATTAAACATGGTATTAAAAACATTAAAATCAACTTCTCAGATACAATTTCACACCAGGTTGGTTCACAAAAATATTTTTCTCTTTTGGAAAAACTATCATTGTATAATTTCAAGAATTCTTTTTCAATTGGCTTGAGAATAGATTTAAAAAAAAGCTTAAAAGAAATTCTAAAAAATTTTTCTAAAGGTCATAGATCAGAAATTAAAAAACAATCTAACCAAGAATATTCTTTTTTGAATTACGACAAAAAAAAAATTGAATATGAAGAATTTAAATCTTTTTTTTATCAATCAAAAAGAAACAATAATGATATTAAAATGTTACATGAACTTTATAAAAAAAATAAAGTATATACTGTATTTCTCAAAAGTGAAAAAGAAGATTTTTTTTGTGGTTTATTTACTATTGCCGGAAATACTGTTGAATATTTTTTTTCAAAATCTTCATCAAACCATCATTCGTTAATTATTGCTGCAATTATTTTTTTTAAAAAAATTAAATTTTTGGAATTTCTCAATTTTGGAGTTGTAAACACACTTAATAGGTTTGAGTTATTGTCAAAAAAAAAAAATAATATTGCTTTATTTAAAAAAGGGTTTGGTGGTGAAAAATTTAAATATATGTTTTTTGAGAAAGAATATTAATTATGAATTTGGTATGTAATCAAATTAAAAATCTTACAGAAAAAAAATATGTTTTATTTACCTCTAATTGTTCCACGGCAATCTATTTATTACTTAAATCCTTAAACCTTAAAAATAAAAAAATCATTGTTCCAGTAAATCTTTGCTATGACGTAATATTAAGTATTATTAGTTCAGGTAACATACCTATAATAATTGATACAAATGATAATTTAGGATTTAGTCTAAAAGATTTAAAAGATAAATTGGAATATGAGGAAGATATTAAAGTAATAATTTTTCCCTATTTATATGGAAATAGTGACAATTTTAAAAGTGTTTTAAAGTTAGCAAAAAAAAATCAAATAATTCAAATTGAAGATATTGCTGGGTCTCTTGGGGGTAAAATTAAACAAAAATATTTTGGATCTTTTGGAGATTATACTGTTGGAAGCTTTGGTAAAGGTAAAATTATAGATATGTCAGGCGGTGGTTTTATAGCAACGGATAATAGGGATGTCTTTCTAAAAGTACGGAAAAATTATAAGTCACTTTCTAAATTTCAACTTAAAAATAAATTAATTTATTTAAAATCAAGTGAATTTTTAGAAAGAATTTTAAAAACAAAAAAAAAAAATTTATTTACTCAAAGTAAAA
>CACCXU010000008.1:0-22631 GCA_902550055.1 uncultured Pelagibacteraceae bacterium
TATCTTCCAGAAATTCATTATTACAAAAACGTGAAAAAAATTTTGCTGCAAAATTAATTACCAATATTATGAAACTTAAAAGAAAGTTAAATATGCGATCAAATATTAAAAAAGCACTTAATAAAACTAGAAATGAAACAAATAAATTACAAAATGTTAAAATTGAATATCTCGAATTAAGAAATATTGAAAATCTAAAAATTTCTAATAAATTAAGAAATTCAAAAATTTTCATATCTTTTTATATTAATAATGTGAGGCTGATTGATAATTTTTAAAATTCTATAAAAAATAAGCCCCAACACCTAAAAAAGAAACAAAACCTATTACATCAGTTATTGTTGTTACGAATACACTAGAGGCAATTGCTGGATCAATTTTCATTTTTTTTAACGTGACTGGAACAAGTATTCCAAATAAACCTGCCACTACCATTGTCAAAATCATTGAGATCGATATTATTAATGATAATTGGTAATCTTGAAACCAGACTTGAACGATAAAAGAACTTATTACAGCAAAAATTATTCCATTTAGAATGCCAATATTAAATTCCTTAATTATGTTTTGATTAAAGTTATTTTTTGTTAAATCATTTGTTGCTAAAGTTCTAACAGTGACTGCTAAAGTTTGCATACCTGCATTACCACCCATCGATGCAACTATTGGCATTAAAAATGCTAAGACAACCATTTGTTCAATTGTTGCACCAAACAAACTAATACAATATGTAGCCAGAAATGCTGTGAATAAGTTTAATAGTAACCAGTTAAATCGTCTTTTAGTTTTTGTGATAACACCATCTGTAATTTCTTCGTCACCAACACCAGCTAATCTTAAAGCATCTTCCTCAGCCTCTTCTTTTAAAACTGTTAATACATCATCGGAAGTTATCATTCCTACAAGTTTATTATTCTTATCTACAACACAAGCTGAGTTTAAATTATAATTTTCAAATGAATTACCAACTTCTTCTCTATCCATATCCACTGGAACTAAAAAAATTGAGTCATCCATAATTGTAGACATTTTTGTTTCTCTAGATGTTCTTAATACTTTTGAAGATGGCACAGCACCAATAGGTTTAAAATTTTCATCAACAATGTAAATTTCTAAAAATTCTTCAGGTAAATCTTTATTCTCTCTTAAATAATCAATAGTTTGTCCTACCGACCAATTACTTGGGATTGCAGTAAACTCTCTTTGCATTATCCTAGCAGCACTATCCTCTGGATAACTAAGACCTTCTAATAAAGCAAATCGATCTTTTGGTGGTAATAAACTTAATATTGAATTTTTATCTTTTTCTTCAACATTTTCTAAAATAGCTATGGCGTCATCAGACTCTAAATTTTTTAAAATCCTAACAATTGCATCTGACGAAAGATATTTAATGATTTCTGATTGAACAGACTCGTTTAATTCAACAAATACTTCTGGATCAATCTTAAAATTATTTAATTTTATTAAACTTTCTCTGTCATTTTCACTTAAATGTTCAATAATATCAGCAGCATCAGCGGGATGCATTTCCTCAAAAGATCTAGTTATAAAAGATGCATCATTTGAGGTAATTTTGTCTGTTACAACTTTTATATATTCCTTATTAAATTCAAAATTGACTTTTTTATCTTTAATTTTTTTTATTAAAGTCATAAATACACCTATTATTTAGACGGATCTTTTAATACAAAATGAAAAGAATACAATTTTTAAATGCCTATAGAAATTAAAAAGTCCCAAAATCCAGTAAAATATGAAGACGCAATATCATTTATGGAAGATCGACTTAAAGATATCGATCTAAAAAAAGTAGATGATTTGATTTGGGTTTTAGAACACGATCATATCTATACATCGGGAACAAGTTATAAAGAAAATGAGATAATAGATAAATCTATAAATATTATAAAAACTAATAGAGGTGGTAAAATAACTTATCATGGACCAGGACAACTCATTTGTTATTTTGTAATTGATTTAAAAAAAGGTAAGAAAGATATTAGAAAATTCATATCTGTAATTGAAAAATCAATTATTGAAACCCTGAGCCTCTATGACATAGAAACATTTGCTGATAAAGAAAATATTGGTATTTGGTACAATGATAATTCAACCATAAAAAAAGTTGCCGCAATTGGGGTCAGGGTAAGTAAATGGATAGCTTATCATGGTTTTTCTATCAATATTAACAACGATTTAAAAAAATATGACGCGATTATTCCTTGTGGGATTAAAGATAAAGGTATTACTAATCTCAAACAAATTAAAAATCAAAATTATGATGATTTAGAAAATAAGTTAATAGAAATATTTAAAACTAATTTGAAAAATTTAATCTTTTAGTCCTCAACAACTTATTGAAATAATCTGGTAATAATGCTTTGTAAGTATATTTTTTTTCATTAATCATAAATTTTATTTGATAGGAATGAAGCATTAAATCTTTATTTATACCTTTCGATGAAACAGATGAATTATATTTTTTATCACCAAAAATTGAATGTCCAATGTTAAATAATTGTTTTCTTAATTGATGTTTTCTTCCTGTGATTGGTTTCATTTCTACTAAACTAGCATTGGTATTTTTATCTATCACTTTAAAAATCGTTTTAGCTTTTTCAATAATTTTTTTTCCATTGTCGTACCTTATCAAATTATCATTCCATTCACCTGAGTCTTTTTCAATTTCTCCGTTACATATTGCCAAATAAGTTTTGTGCACTTTTCTTAATCTAAATAGAGAGGTCAATAGTTGAGCTGTTTGTCTATTTTTTGCAATAATAAAAACACCTGAGGTATCTTTGTCTAATCTATGAACAGAGAATGGTTTTGTTCCTTGAAATATTTCACTTTTTGCAAATATATCTACTAGATTTTTTTTTGACTTTGTTCCACCTTGAACCGATATTCCTGCACTTTTATTTAAAACTATAAAATCTTCATTGTTATCTATGATTAGATCTTCGTTAGATTTTATTACCTCAATGGATGGATTGAATTGTTTTTTCTCGTGTTTAATTTTTTCCTTAAAATCAATATTGAAGAGTTCTATTTTATCATTTGTTTTAATCTTAAAAGAGCTTTTTATTTTTTTTTTATTTATTTTAATTTTTCCTAACCTTAAACTCTTTTCAATAAGACTTTGAGGTACTTTTCCTAATTTATTTCTTAACCATCTATCAATACGCATGTTATTACACGTTGACTCAACGATGAAACTTTTAATCATGGATATTTAAGGCTTTTATTTATGCTGTAGCAGCTTTCTTATCTTCTTTTTTTTCAACTTCTTTTGCTGGATCTTTCTTTTTTTTATCAACTTTTTTGGCTTGAACGTCTCTATCAACAAATTCAATTATAGCCATAGGCGCATTATCTCCGTATCTAAAACCTGCTTTAATAATTCTTGTATAACCACCAGCTCTTTTTTCGTATCTTTTAGATAAAGTTTTTTTTACTTTATTCGCTGACTTAATATCCTGCAATTGAGAAATCAAAATTTTAGTATTATGTAAACTATCTTTTTTACCTAATGTGATTATTTTATCAGCCTGTGGCTTTAAAAATTTTGCTTTTGGTAAAGTTGTTTTAATTTGCTCATACTTTATTAGCGAATTAAGCATATTTTTAAGCAGTGCTTTTCGGTGTTCAGAAGTTCTGTTTAACTTCTTATTTGCCATTCCATGTCTCATTAGATGCTTTCCTCTAATTTTTTAGACATTTCTGCGATATTATCTGGTGGCCAATTTGGAATTTCCATACCTAAATAAAGAGACATACCAGTTAAAACTTCTTTAATTTCATTTAAAGATTTTCTTCCAAAATTTGGTGTTCTTAACATCTCACCCTCAGATTTTTGAACTAAATCACCAATATAAATTATATTATCATTTTTAAGACAATTCATTGATCTTACAGATAATTCAAGCTCATCTACTTTTCTTAATAAATTTTTATTAAATTCAGGTTCTGTTGAAACTTCTTTAACTGGAGCTTCTACAGGTTCATCAAAATTAATAAACATTTTTAATTGATCTTGAAAAATTCTTGCGGAATAAGCAACTGCATCCTCAGCAGATATTGATCCGTTTGTTTCAACTTCCATCGTTAATTTATCGTAATCTAAAGCCTTACCTTCTCTTGCAGTACTTACTGAATAGGAAACTTTTTTAACAGGACTATATAATGAGTCTATTGCAATTAAACCTAAAGGTGGTTCTTCTGGTTTATTTAAATCAGCTGGAACATAACCTTTTCCAGTATTAACATTCATTTCCATATGGAAATGAGTATTTTCATCCAAATTACAAATGACTAAGTCAGGATTTAAAATTTCAACATCAGGAACTGATGCAATGTCAGATGCTTTTATTTCACCAGGTCCTTTAGCATCTAATACCAGTTTTTTTGTTCCCTCAGCAGCACATTTTAATGCTAGAGATTTAACGTTTAATACAATATCAGTAACATCTTCTCTTACTCCTTTGATAGATGTAAATTCATGAAGCACACCATCGATTTGAATTGAAGTCACAGCTGCCCCTCTGATTGACGACAACAAAATTCTTCTTAGTGAATTACCAAGTGTTAAGCCATAACCTTTTTCTAATGGTTCAGCAATAATTGTAGCGTGAGTTAAATCATCACTTATTTTTACATCAAGTTTCGCAGGTTTGATTAATGATTTCCAATTTTTTACATTTACATTCTCTACATCCATTAAACTCTCCTTTTTTTTGGTGGCCTAGTACCATTATGTGGCATCGGTGTTGTATCTTTAATTGATAAAATTTTAAAACCTCTAGCTTGTAACGCTCTTAATGCTGTTTCTCTGCCTGAACCAGGACCCTTAACTTCCACAGATAAAGTTTTCATACCAAACTCTAAGGCTTTAGATGCAGCAGCATCAGCAGCTATTTGCGCTGCATATGGAGTTGATTTTCTAGAACCCTTAAAACCTTTTTGTCCAGCTGATGCCCATGAAATTACATTTCCATTAGTGTCAGCGATTGAAATAATTGTATTATTAAAAGTTGATTGAACATATGCAATTCCATTTAAGATATTTTTTTTAGTTTTCTTTTTTTTTGAATAAGAACTTTTAACAGCTTTTTTTGGCGACTTATCTTGACTCAGTTCTTTGTTATCTTTTTTTTCTGCTTTTGCCATGCTTATTTCTTAAGTGGTGTTAATTTTTTTCCAGCTATCGCAATAGCTTTTCCTTTTCTCGTTCGAGCATTACATCTGGTTCTTTGACCTCTTACAGGTAATTTTTTTCTATGTCTCGAACCTCTATAGCAAGCTAAATCAATTAATCTTTTTATGCTCAGTGAATAATCTCTTCTAAGATCTCCTTCAACTTTAAAATTTTGATCAATGTATTCTCTTATTTTTAAAATTTCATCATCAGTAAGTTGATTTACTCTTTTTTCTTTAGGGATTGCTAATGATGTGCAAATTTGTTTTGAAAATTTATCACCAATACCGTAAATATAAGTTAGCCCTACTTGAACTAATTTATTTTGTGGGATATTTATTCCTGCAATACGAGCCATAATTTTGAGATAAATTTAGCCTTTTATATAAGAAGTTCTTTCAAAGTCAATGTCTTAAACATTAAGAAAAGCATCTATTTTAGCGGTTATTTGTTCTATTTTAAGCGCACCATCTATTTCATAAAAGTTTGAATTTTTGGAATAGAAATCTAAAACGGGGCGTGTCATATCCATATAGGTATCATATCTTTTTAAAATAATATTTGAATCATCGTCAGATCTTTTTTCTAGAGTTTTTCTTTTTTCAACTCGTTTTATTATTACTTCTTTTTCGACATTTAGAAAAAAAATAAAATCAATCTTTTGATTTGAACTTTTTAAAATAGTTTCTAAATTTTTAGCCTGTTCCAATGATCTAGGATACCCATCGAAAATAAGTTTGTTTTTATATTTTTCATTAAAAATAACTTTTTTAATTAATTCATTTACAATTTCATCACTTACAAATTTACCATCGTTCATGTCATTGATTATTTTTTTTCCTATTTCAGAATTTTTCTTGATTTCATCCCTTAACATATCTCCTGTTGAAACTTGAAAACCATTTATTTTTTTAACTAAATATTTTGCTTGTGTTCCTTTTCCAGCACCAGGAGGTCCAAATAGGATTATATTCACGTATTATCTTCCGAATTTTGTTTTTTTAATCAATTGTTCGTATTGGGAACTCATTAATCTTGTTTGTATTTGCGTTACAGTATCTATTGCAACAACAACTACAATTAAAATTGATGTGCCTCCCAGATAGAAAGGAATTGGATAATTAGCAATTAAAAACTCAGGCATTAAACAAACTAAAGTTAAATATAAAGCACCTATTGTTGTTAATTTTGTTAATATATTATCAATATAAATTGCTGTGCTCTCTCCAGGTCTTATTCCAGGTACAAAACCACCATATTTTCTCAAATTATCAGCTGTTTCTGTTGGATTAAAAGTTATTGAAGTGTAAAAAAAAGTAAAAAATATTATTCCTGATGCATAAAGCAACATATACAAAGGTTGTCCTTGAGTAAAATATGAACTTATATTTAAAAAAGTTTCATTATCTGAAAAATTAAAATTTGAAAAAGTTACTGGTAATAATAGTAATGCCGATGCAAAAATTGCGGGAATTACTCCAGCTTGATTAATCTTAAGTGGTAAATGAGATGACTCTCCCCCATACATTTTATTGCCAACTTGTCTTTTGGGGTAATTTATTAGTATTTTTCTTAAAGCTCTCTCCATAAAAACAATAAATAATATTGTTAAGATTAATAAAACAAATAAAGCTAAGATCATTAATGTGGAGACTGCTCCTGTTCTACCAAGTTCGAAAGTGGTAACTAGGGCTCTAGGAATTTCTGCGACGATACCAGCAAAAATAATAAGAGATATACCATTACCAATTCCTCTTTGGGTAATCTGTTCTCCTAACCACATTAAAAAAATAGTTCCAGAAACAATTGTGGTGACAGTTGAAATCTTAAAAAAAATACCAGGATTAATTACTAATCCAGCTGAGGACTCTAGACCTACTGCTAATCCATAACCTTGAACTGTTGCAAGTAAAACTGTTCCATAACGGGTTATCTGAGTAATTTTTGCTCTACCAGTTTCTCCTTGTGATTTTAAATTTTTGAAATAATCAGAAACACCAGTTAATAGTTGAACAATAATTGATGAGGAAATATATGGCATGATTCCTAGTGCAAAAATAGCCATTCTACTCACTGCACCACCAGCAAAAACATTAAACATTCCTAATAAACCTTTTTGATTTCCTTCCATCATTATTTTGAGTTGTTCAGGATCTATCCCTGGCAAAGGTACAAAAGTACCAAATCTATAGACCACTAAAATAGCAAGGGTAAATATTATTCTATTTCTTAAATCAGTATTTGATGATGATGCGCTCATTAAATTAAACTATTTTTTTAATTGTATTGAACCACCAATTTTTTCAAGTTTTTCAACAGCAGACTTTGATGCAAGATCTGCCTCAATATTTATTTTATCTTTAATGGCTCCGGAACCTAAAATCTTTAATTTGATTGAATTTTGATCTATTAATTTAAGTTTTTTAAGTAAATTTGAATTCAGGGTGTCTGTAGTTTTAATATTTTTTTTATCAATATAAGACTGGATTTTATCTAGATTTAATATAGCGATTGTTTTTTTATTAATAGGATTGAACCCTCTCTTTGGAAGTCTTCTGTATAATGGCATTTGTCCACCCTCAAAACTTTTAATCGCTACACCGGATCTAGATTTTTGACCTTTTACACCTCTCCCAGATGTTTTGCCTTTTCCAGAACCAATACCTCTACCGACTCTTAGTTTAGTTTTATTAATCTTATTTCTATTGTTTAACTTAATCATTATCCTCTTTTTTCTATAATCTCAGAAATCTTTTTATTTCTTATTGAAGATATTTGTTTTGGTGAATTTTGTTTCAATAGTGCTTTCATTGTAGCTCTAATCACATTGTGGGCATTTGAAGTACCCATTGATTTTGCAACAATATCTTTTACTCCTAAAACCTCACACACAGCTCGAACAGGACCTCCAGCTATAATACCTGTACCTTTAGAGGCTGCTCTTAATACAATTCTGCCAGATCCATCTTTAGCTTTTACATCATGATGAATAGTTCTACCTTCTCGAAGAGGTATATGAATAAGTTTTCTTCGTGCCATTTCATTTGCTTTTTTTATAGCATCTGGCACTTGTTTTGCTTTGGCGTGAGCTATTCCAATTTTACCAGACTGGTTTCCAACAACAACTAGTGCTGAAAAACCAAATCTACGTCCACCTTTTACTACTTTTGTTATACGATTAATATGAACTAATTTTTCTAAAATATCGTCAGTTTTTTTATCTTTATTATTATCCATGTTAAAATTCCATTCCATTTTTACGTAAAGTTTCAGCAAAAACCTTTACTCTCCCATGATATTTATAAATGCCTCTATCAAAGTAAATCTTGGTAATTTTTTTCTCTTGCGCTTTTTTTGCTAACTTTTCAGCTACGATCTTAGATAATTCAGTTTTATTTATCTTTTCACCAGACTTAATATCTTTTTCAATTGATGATGCTGATAATAAAGTTACATTTTTCATATCATCAATTATTTGCGCCGAAATATTCTTTGATGATCTAGAAATACTTAGTCTATATCTGTCGTTTGAAGCAACATTTTTAACCTTATTGCTCACTCTAAATTTTTTTCTTTTACTAGTATCTAATTTCATTATTTCTTCTTTCCTTCTTTTTTCAAAATATGTTGACCCTTTTCTCTCACACCTTTACCTTTATATGGCTCAATTTTTCTAAGAGTTTTTAGTTTAGATGCAATTGCACCTACCTGTTGTTTATCAGCACCACTTATTTTTAAAGTTGTTTGCTTTTCAACATTAATTTTTATCCCTTCTGGAATGTCAAAATTAATATCATGACTATAACCTAATTGTAGATTTAATTGATTGCCTTTTAAAGCAGCTCGATATCCAACACCTACCAATTCTAGTGTCTTCTCATATCCTGTGTCTGAACCAATAACTGCATTATTAATTAAACTTCTATTCATTCCCCATAATCGTTTAGTTTCTTGATCAATTTTTTTTGGTTTGATTGATATTTCTTTTCCATCTTTTATATCAAGATTAAAAACATCTAAATCAATGTTGATTGACTTTTTTCCAGATGGCCCTTCTATGTTTAAAATATTTCCAGCCAAAGCAACTTTGACTTTTTCAGGGATTGAAATATTAATTTTACCAATTTTAGACATTAAAATACCTTACAAATTATTTCTCCACCCACTCTTTGCTTTCTTGCATCAATATCGGTCATTACACCTTTGGGGGTTGATACAATTGCTATACCTAGACCATTATTTATTTTTGGTAAACTTTCTGCACTAGAAAATATTCTTCTCCCAGGTTTTGAAACTCTTTCAAAAGTACTTATAACTGGGTTTCCTGAATGATATTTAAGCTCTAAAGATAATAAAGATTTATTATTTTCTTTGTTCACTTTGAAGTCTTTTATAAATCCTTCATTCTTTAAGATATCAGCAATCTTAGTTTTAAAATTTGAAGAAGGCAGTTCAACTTTTTTATGGCTTCTATCTTGAGCATTTTTTATTCTTGCTATCATATCTCCAATTGGATCACTTAAATTCATATTTTCCTTTCTACCAACTTGATTTAACTAAACCTGGTATCTTTCCTTGCAGACCTAATTGTCTTAATGCAATTCTAGATATTTTTAGTTTTCTATAAACTCCGTGAGGTCTTCCGGTAATCTGACATCTATTCATCACTCTTACTTTTGCAGAGTTTCTAGGTAATTTTGATAATTTTTGTTGTGCTTTAAATCTCTCCTCTAAAGGAAGTTTTTTATTCATAACAATCTTTTTTAATTTTTGCCTTTTTTTAAACAGTCTGTCCGATAATTTTATTCTTTTATTATTTTTATTTATTGAGCTTAATTTAGCCATTTTAGTTATCTCCTTTTTTAATAAATGGAAAATTTAATTTTTCTAAAAGAGCAAAACTATGCTCTTTACTTTTAGCTGATATTACAATTACAATATCAATACCTCGAACCTTATCAGCACGATCAAAACTTACTTCTGGAAATATAATATGTTCTTTTACACCAAATGTATAATTTCCAAACTTATCAAAACCATTCGCAGACAGACCCCTAAAATCTTTAATTCTCGGTAAAGCTATATTCACAAGTCTATCTAAAAATTCATACATTTTATCTTTCCTCAGTGTTACCTTTAAGCCAGCATTTGATCCTTTTCTTGTTTTAAAATTTGCAACTGATTTTTTAAATTTGGTAATTACAGGCTTTTGACCTGTTATTTTTGCTAAATCCTCCTCACAAGACTTTAATATTTTAGAGTCATTTCCATCTAAACCTAAGCCCATATTTAAAACAATTTTTTCGATTTTCGGACCCATGTACAAATTTTTAAAACCGAATTGAGATTTTAATGCAGGTTGTATTTCTTTGTAATAAAGTTCTTTCAATCTCGGAGTCATTATTTTTTAGCCTCTGTTTTTTTTGTTTTTGTTTTTTCATCAATTAATTTTAAATTTGATAAATGAATAAAACTTTCCTTTGAAAAAATTCCACCTTTTTTTTCCTTAGTTGTTTTTACGTGTCTCTTTACCATATTAATATCTTTAACTTTTACTCTATTGTTTGGTCTATCAATTTCAATTACTTCACCTTCTTTTTTTTTATCTCTCCCTGATAAAACTCGAACTTTTAAACCTTTTTTAATCATTACAAAACCTCTGGGGCTAATGAGATTATTTTCATTTGCCCTTTATTCCTTAATTCTCTAGTTACTGGACCAAAAATTCTAGTTCCAACTGGTTCACCCTTGTCATCAACAAGAACAGCAGCATTATTATCAAATTTTACTTTTGATCCATCATCCCTATGAATTCCTTTTTTCACTCTTACCACTACAGCTTTATGAACTGATCCCTTTTTTACTTTTCCCTTTGGAATTGCTTCTTTTACTGCAATCACTATCGTGTCTCCTATGCTTGCATATCTTCTTTTTGATCCACCTAAGACTTTAATGCATTCAATTTTCTTTGCCCCGGTGTTATCAGCTACATTTAGTTCTGTTTGGACCTGTATCATTATTTTGTGATCTCCATTACTTGAAATTTCTTATTTTTTGAGAAAGGTTTGCTCTCAATTATTGATACTCTATCACCTGTTTTAAATTTATTATTTTCATCATGAGCATTGTATTTTTTTTTCACTTTTATTACTTTTTTTAATAATGGATGAGAATATTTTCTTTCAACTAAAACAGTTATTGTTTTGTTAGGTTTATCACTTACAACCACACCTGTTAATATTTTCTTAGGCATTTAATTTTCCTTTTAATATTGTTTTTAATCTAGCAATTGTTTTTTTTGTTTCACTAATTTTTGCTGGATTAGTAATCTGTGAATTCATTTTTTGAAATCTAAAATTAAATAAATCTTTTTTAAATTTATCGATGTTTTTTACAATTTGATCTTTTGATAGTTTTTTAATTTCTTGTT
Organism: uncultured Pelagibacteraceae bacterium; assembly: GCA_902550055.1. GTDB lineage: Bacteria > Pseudomonadota > Alphaproteobacteria > Pelagibacterales > Pelagibacteraceae > Pelagibacter. The sequence continues at coordinate 11,631 of CACCXU010000008.1, forward strand.
TTTTCATATTATGAGAATCTCTTTATAGTTTTTGTTTTAATCGGCAATTTTGCAGATGCTTTATATAACGCTTCTTTAGCTATCTGTTCTGAAACACCATCTACCTCAAATAAAATTCTTCCTGGTTTTACACGACATGCATAGAATTCTGGCGAACCTTTTCCTTTACCCATACGTACCTCAATAGGTTTTTTTGAAACAGGAATATTTGGAAAAATTCTTGTCCAAACTCTTCCTTGTCTTTTCATATGCCTAGTTAGAGCAACTCTAGCTGCCTCTATTTGTTTACCAGTAACTCTATCTGGAGATAGTGCTTTTAAAGCGTATGCACCATAGTTAATAAAATTTGCTCTTGAGGCTGTTCCATGAATTCTTCCTTTGTGAGCTTTTCTCCATTTTGTTCTAACTGGCTGTAGCATTTATTGTTTTCCCTCTTTAGGTGTGACTTTATTTGTTTCCTGATTAAATTCTTTAGCAAAAACCTCACCTTTATAAATCCAAACTTTTATCCCAATTATGCCATAAGTCGTAAGTGCTTCTGCCTCCGCATAATCTATATCTGCTCTTAATGTGTGGGATGGTATGCTGCCATCTCTTAACCATTCAGTTCTAGCAATCTCATTTCCACCCAATCTTCCACTCACTGAAACTTTAATTCCTTTAGCGCCTAATCTTAAACAAGATTGCATTGCTCTTTTCATTGCTCTTCTATAAGAAATTCTTTTAACTAATTGTTGTGCGATATTTTCTGCAACTAAATAAGCATTTGTTTCAGGTTTTTTTACTTCTTTTATATTCAAAGTAACCTCATTTGAAGTAAACTTAGATAAATTATTTTTTATCTTATCTATATCACTACCTTTTTTTCCAATAACAAAACCTGGTCTAGAAGTGTAGATTGTAACATAACATTTGTTTGCCGTTCTTTCGATCATCACTTTTGAAACCCCAGAATTAATCACATTTTTTTTGATATATTCTCTTATTTTAAAATCTTCTATAAGGTAATTACCAAAATCTTTCTTTTTAGCATACCAAACAGAGTCCCAACCTCTGTTAACACCTAATCTAAAACCTACTGGATTAACTTTTTGTCCCATGACTCTCCATTTTTTTTGCCTCTGATAAAATAATTGTAACACTTGAATAAGGTTTTAAAATTGGTGCAGCTCTTCCTTTTGCTCTTGGTCTAAACCTTTTCATAGTAATTTTCTTTCCACAATATGCTTCTTTAACTACAAGTTTATCAATATCATACTGAAAATTATTTTCCGCATTTGCAACAGCAGATGAAATAGTCTTTCTGATATCACGAGTAATCCTTTTTTCTGAAAACTGAAGATCTCTAATAGCTAACTCTACTTTTTTTCCAACTATACCTTTTAAAATAGGATTAAGCTTTCTTACACTTGATCTAATATTATTATTAATAGATTTCACTATTTTTTCTTTTTTTTTCACTAATTTCTTTTTTTTACTCATAACTATTTCTTCGCCTCTGCCTCAGCAGGTTTTGCTTTTTTATCTGCAGGTGTATGACCAAAAAAAGTTCTTGTTGGAGCAAATTCACCTAACTTATGACCAACCATGTCTTCAGATATTGTAATGGGTATAAATTTTTTTCCGTTATAAATCAAAAAACTAACTCCTACAAAATCTGGAATTATTGTTGATTTTCTTGACCAAGTCTTGATAGGAATTTTTTTTGGATCAGTCTTATATTTATCAACTTTTTTTATTAAGCTTTCTTCCACAAAAGGTCCTTTCCATATTGCTCTAGCCATTATTTTGTATCCTTCCTTTTGTTTCTTCTCTTCACAATATATTTATCAGTTCTCTTATTATCTCTTGTTTTCAATCCTTTTGCTGATTGTCCTTTAGGGGAAACTGGATGTCTTCCACCTGCTGATTTACCTTCTCCACCACCATGTGGGTGATCTACTGGATTTTTAACAACACCTCTGGTGTGAGGTCTTCTTCCTAACCATCTTGATCTTCCTGCTTTACCAATTTTTATATTTTTTTGATCAGGGTTACTTAATACGCCAATTGTTGCCAATGATCTTGAATCGATTTTTCTAACCTCGCCTGATGCTAATTTAATTAAACTATAATTCCCATCCAATCCACTAATCGTAACAGAAGTCCCAGCAGATCTTGCAATTTTACCTCCACCACCTGGTTGAATTTCAACATTGTGAATATCTATACCAACTGGGATATCCTGTAATGGCATGCAATTTCCAATTTTTATCTCTTTTTTTGATCCATTTTCAACTTTATCACCCACCTTTATTTTTTGTGGTGCAAGATAATATGCATGCGAATTATCATCAAATTTTACTAACATAATGTAACAAGATCTGTTCGGATCATATTCAATTCTTTCAACTGTTGCAGGCATATCAAATTTTTTTCTGTAAAAGTCAACATGTCGATACATTTTTTTATGTCCACCAGCTCTATTTATAGAGGTAATATGACCATTGTTGTTTCTCCCTTTCATTGCATTTTTTGGGGAAACTAAAGATTTAAATGGTTTACCTTTCCAAAGACCAGTTCTATCTACAAGAATAGTTCCTCTAGTAGATTTTGTATATGGTTTAAATGTTTTTAGTGCCATTTTAGATTCCAGTTGTTAGATCAATACTTTGACCTTTTTTAAGTGTTATAATTGCTTTTTTAAAACCAGAGACTTTAACTTTTCTTCCTCTAGTTAATTTAGTTCTATTTTGTTTATTGATAATATTTATCTTTGTAACATTTACTTTGAAAATTTTTTCAATATTACTTTTGATATTTTTCTTATTTGCTTTTGAAGGCACCTTAAATACAATCTTATTTTGTTCTGATAAATTTGTTGATTTTTCAGTAACTAAAGGTGATAAAATTTTGTCATATAAATGTATCTTATCCATGTTAAGCATACCTCTTTTCTAATTCTTTTACGGATGTTTCGGTAAACACAACTTTTTCAAACTTGACAATATCAAACGCACTAAAATGATTAATATCTGTTACTTTAATATTAGGAATATTTCTAATTGATTTTTCAACATTATCTTTTGAGGTTTTGTCTAGAATTATTATCGAATTTGATATTTGAAATTTCTTTAAAATTAAGTTCATCTCTTTAGTTTTTTTTATCTTAGAACTAAAATCGCTAAAAATAAGAAGGTTATTATTCTTTATCTTGTCACTGATTAAAGATGCTATACTCTGTTTTTTTTCACTCTTATTTAATTTTCTTTTTTTATATGATAGCTCTCCTTTAGGACCATGAGCTATACCACCACCAACAAAGATTGGGGCTTTTCTGCTTGCGTGTCTAGCATTACCTGTTCCTTTTTGTGCATAAATTTTTGATGTTGGACCTGAGACTTCGTTTTGCTGCTTAGTTTTTGCGTGCCTACCCTTATAGTTGGCATTAGTCTTATATAAAACCGTATTCACTAATTTCTTATTTATCTTAGCTGAAAAAATCTTATCTAAAACTTCAATAGAACTTTTTTTACCATCTAAATTAATTTTATCGACTTTCATTATTTTTTCTTTTTCTCCGGTGTTTTCTTAGCTAATTCAGCAGCTTTGTGTTTTTCACTGATAGTCATTTTTTTTATATTTTTAACTGAACCTTTTACTAGAATTTCAGAGTTTTTTGCTCCTGGGATAGAACCTTTTAAATATAGAAGCTCATTTTCTAGATCCGTTTTGATAATTTCGATATTTTGCATAGTTCTTAATTTATCTCCCATATGTCCAGCCATTTTTTTTCCCTTAAATACTTTACCAGGATCTTGTCTTTGACCCGTTGAACCATGTGATCTATGTGAAATTGAAACACCATGTGTAGCTCTCAAACCACCAAAATTGTGTCTTTTCATAGCTCCTGCAAAACCTTTTCCGATCGTTTTTGATCTAGTATCTACAAATTTAACATCTTTAAAAATCTCTAATCCAAATTCATTTCCCTCTTTATAGTTTTCAATGTTTTGAACCCTATATTCTTTAAGTTTTCTTTTGGCTTCAGTATTTCTTTTAGAAAAATAACCCTTCATAGCCTTTGTTAATTTTGAGTTTTTGATTTTCCCATATCCAAGTTGAACAGCGGTGTAGCCTCTTTTTTCTTTATCTATTACCTGGATTACTCTAGCTTTTTCCATTTTTAATACAGTAACTGGCACCAACTGACCAGATTTATAAAATTCTCTTGTCATTCCAATTTTTTTTCCTATTAAAGCAATTTCATTCATAACTATATCTTAATCTCCACATCGACACCTGATGCTAAATCTAATTTCATTAAAGCCTCGACAGTTTGCGGAGTTGGCTCAATTATATCAATTAATCTTTTATGAGTTCTAGACTCAAATTGTTCTCTACTTTTTTTATCTATATGAGGAGATCTTAAAACTGTATATCTTTCAATTCTAGTTGGTAATGGAATTGGACCTTTTATTGTAGCACCAGTTCTTTTGACTGTATTTACAATCTCCTCCGTTGAAGCATCTAAAATCTTGTTGTCATAAGCTCTGAGTTTAATTCTAATATTCTGTTTTTCCATTTTAGCCTGCTATTTTTTTTGTTACTTCGTCTTGAACATTTTGCGGAACTTTTGCATAATGATCAAAAAACATTGAATATTGCGCTCGTCCTTGTGACATTGATCTTAAACTATTAATATATCCAAACATGTTTGCTAAAGGCACCATTGCAGTTATTACAGTAGCGTTACCTCTTTGCTCTTGAGTACTTATTTGTCCTCTTCTACTATTTAAGTCTCCAATAACATCACCCATGTAATCTTCAGGTGTTACTACTTCAACTCTCATGACTGGCTCTAGTAATTTTAAACCACCTTTTGTACACGCATCTTTAAAACATGCTCTACTTGCAAGTTCAAAAGCTAATACGCTAGAGTCAACATCGTGATGTAAACCATCTAAAATTGTAACTTTATAATCAATCATTGGAAATCCTGCTAAAATTCCACCATCTGACACTGTTTCGATGCCCTTTTCCACACCAGGGATGAATTCTTTCGGAATAGCTCCACCTTTGATTTTACTTTCAACAGCTCTCCCTTTACCAGGTTCTTGGGGTTCTACTAATAATTTGACTTTTGCGAATTGTCCTGCACCACCACTTTGTTTTTTGTGTGTGTATTCTACTTCTGAAGAGTTTTCTATTGTTTCTCTGTATGCTACTTGTGGAGCTCCAACATTTGCTTCAACTTTAAATTCTCTTTTCATTCTATCAACAATGATATCTAAGTGTAATTCACCCATTCCTTTAATAATTGTTTGTCCAGACTCTTCATCAGATGAAACTCTAAATGAGGGATCTTCTTTAGCCAATCTACCCAAAGCTTCTCCCATTTTTTCTTGGTCAGCTTTTGTTTTTGGTTCAACAGCAATTTCAATTACTGGGTCCGGAAATTCCATAGGTTCTAGAAGGACTGGATTGTCTTTATTACATAACGTGTGACCAGTGATCGTATTTTTCAAACCAGCTAGTGATACAATATCTCCTGCGTTAGCTTCTTTGATGTCCTCTCGAGAGTTAGCGTGCATTAACAACATCCTACCGACTCTTTCTTCTTTTTCTTTTGATGAATTGAATACAGCTGTTCCTGTTTTTATTGTGCCTGAATAAATTCTAATAAATGTTAAAGATCCAACAAATGGGTCGTTTGCTACCTTAAATGCTAGGGCAGAAAATGGGGCACTATCTTCAAATTTCATTTCAATTTCATCTTCTGATCCTAATTTAGTTCCTTTAATCGAGCCAATATCAATAGGGCTTGGAAGGTAATTAATCACTGCATCAAGTAGTGGCTGAACACCCTTATTTTTAAAAGCTGAACCAGTTAATACAGGAACAAAATCAAAGTTTAATGTTCCTTTTCTTATACATTTAATCAAATCTTCTTCTTTAATTTCTTCTCCATTAAGATAAGACTCCATCAGTTTTTCGTCTTGCTCAACGGCCATTTCGACTAATTCTGTTCGATATTTTTGAGAGATTTCTTTAAGATCTTCTGGGATTTCTTTATATTCCCATTCAGCACCTAAAGCCTCATTTTTCCAAACTTGTGCTTTCATTTTAACAAGGTCAACAACACCAGTTAGAGAAGATTCAATACCGATTGGTACTTGTATTACCAATGGTTTTGCTCCCAATCTGTCTTTAATCATATCTACACACCTAAAAAAGTCTGCACCAGTTCTATCTAACTTATTTACAAAACAAATTCTTGGTACTTTATATTTATCAGCTTGTCTCCATACTGTTTCTGATTGAGGTTCCACACCTGCTACACCATCAAAGACTGCAACCGCTCCATCAAGTACCTTAAGTGATCTTTCAACTTCAATGGTAAAATCCACGTGACCTGGTGTATCGATAATATTAATTCTATGCTCTTGCCAGAAGCAGGTTGTTGCTGCTGATGTAATTGTAATGCCTCTTTCTTGTTCTTGTTCCATCCAATCCATGGTAGCTGCACCATCATGAACTTCGCCAATTTTATGACTTTTACCTGTGTAATATAAAATTCTTTCAGTTGTTGTTGTTTTACCTGCATCAATATGGGCCATAATCCCGATGTTTCTATATTTATCTAATGTATGAGATCTAGCCATAATATTTACCACCTAAAGTGTGCAAAAGCCTTGTTAGACTCTGCCATTTTATGTACATCCTCTTTTTTCTTTACAGCTGCACCTTTTTTTTCATATGCATCATAGAGTTCATTAAAAATTTTATCAGACATATGTTTATCTTTTCTTTTTCTTGCTGAATCAATAAGCCATCTAATAGCTAAAGCTTGTGCTCTTTTACTTTTAACTTCAACTGGAACTTGATAGGTAGCTCCACCTACTCTTCTTGATCTTACTTCTACAGTGGGTTTAATATTATTTATTGCTTCATTGAAAATATTGATAGGTTCATCTTTTGACTTAGTTTTAATCTTTTCAATTGCATCATAAACTATTTTAGTAGCAACACCTCTTTTGCCATCGTACATAATATTATTTATTAGCTTAGGAATAATTGTGGAATTGAATTTTGGATCAGGAACAATATTTTTTTTAGGTTGTGTTTTTTTTCTAGACATATCTATTTACCTTTTTTTGTTCCGTACAAAGATCTTCTTTTTTTTCTATTTGCCACTCCTTGAGTGTCTAAATTACCTCTTAATATGTGATAACGTACACCTGGTAAATCTTTCACCCTTCCACCTCTAATTAATACGACAGAGTGTTCTTGAAGGTTATGACCTTCTCCAGGTATATAAGCAGTTACTTCAAAACCATTTGATAACCTCACCCTAGCAACTTTTCTTAAAGCTGAGTTAGGTTTTTTTGGGGTTGTTGTATAAACTTTTACACAAACACCTCGCTTTAAAGGTTGTTTTTGTAATGCAGGAACTTTATTCCTAGCAATTGGTTTAGCTCTTTTTTTTCTTAACAACTGGTTAATAGTTGGCATATTTATAAATTTTATAATTGTTTATTTTTGAATGAAATAACTGACAGGTTATTTGTGGCAGCGTTTAGTGTCTATAGTTAACACTACATTCCAACCAAAAATATCGCCAAATTACTTATTAATTCAATTTTGTCAAACTAAAACTAATTAGCTAACGTGTTATTTTTATTGATTTACAGGGGTTTCTGGCTGTTCAATCTTTTCTTGCTCGGAAAGAAATTTATTGTCGTCTTGTAGAGCTTTTTTGTTCCATTTGTTTTTAATATTACCTGTTCCAGCAGGGACTAATCGTCCAACTATCACATTCTCTTTTAAACCATTAAGTGGATCAACTTTACCTTTGATAGCAGCATCTGTGAGAACTCTTGTAGTTTCCTGGAATGATGCAGCAGAAATAAAAGACTCGGTTTGCAGAGAAGCTTTAGTTATTCCCATTAAAACTCTTTCTCCTGTAGCTGGTTTTTTACCTTCAGATTTTAATTTTTCATTAACGTTATCAAATTTAATTCTATCAATGATTTCACCAGGTAAATAAGAGGAATCACCTGTAGTTTTTACCTCAACTTTTTTCAACATTTGTCTTAAGATAGTTTCTATATGTTTATCATTAATAATTACACCCTGTAATCTATAAACTTCTTGAACCTGATTAACAAAATATTCAGTTAAATCTTTTATACCCATAATTCTAAGAATATCGTGTGGTAATGGCTGTCCATCTAATAAATATTCTCCTTTTTTAATTTTTTCACCCTGATTAAAATTGATGTGTTTTCCTTTAGGTATTAAATAGTTGGATGGTTCTGACCCATCCTCAGGCATAATTGATATTCTTTGTTTTCCTCTAACTTCTTTTCCAAATATAACTTGTCCATCATTTTCAGCAATGATTGCACTATCTTTCGCTTTTCTAGCCTCGAATAGTTCAGCAACTCTTGGAAGGCCTCCTGTGATGTCTTTAGTTTTGGTGGTTTCTTTAGGCAGTCTAGCAATAACATCACCAGCAGAAACTTTTTGACCATCTTTCACTGATAAAATTGAGTCAGGAACTAAATAATATCTAGCTTCATTATCATCTGCCTTTTTAATAACGTTTCCTTTTTCATCTCTCAAAGTAATTCTTGGTTTTAAATCTGTACTTTTTGATTGAGATCGCCAATCAACTACTGATTTTGAGGAGATACCTGTTGCGTCGTCTGTTGTTTCTTGAATAGATACACCATCAATTAAATCAACATAGCTCGCAATACCACTTTTTTCAGCAATTACCGGTGTAGTATAAGGATCCCACTCACAAATTTTTGTATTAGCCTTTACTTTGTCATCATTTTTAAAAAATAATTTCGAACCATAAGCTACTTTATAGACAGCAATTTGAACTCCATTATCGTCCTCAATTGATAATTGTGTATTTCTACCCATTACAATTAAGTTCTTTTTAGAGTCCTCTAAAATATTTGAATTAATAATTTTCAAAGTTCCCTCATTTTTAGTTACTATTTGTGAGTCTTGTTTAACTGAGGCGGTACCACCTACGTGGAAAGTTCTCATTGTTAATTGCGTCCCTGGTTCTCCAATCGATTGTGCAGAAATCATTCCAATTGCTTCACCAACATGTACCATTTGACCTCTCGATAAGTCTCGTCCGTAACAAGTTGCACAAACACCTTCTTTGGAACTACACGTCATAACTGAAAAAACTTTCAATGATTTTATTCCTGCAGAATCAATTTTATCACAACCAAATTCGTCTATCATTGATGATTTCTTGATTATTACTTCACCAGTTATAGGGTGCTTTACATCAGTTGCAACAACTCTACCTAATGCTCTTTCAGATAAACTCACAACGACATTACCACCTTCTAATATTTCTGATAATTCTATAAAACCAGGATTATCACAATTTTTTTTAGTAATTGTTAAATCTTGGGCAACATCGCAAAGTCTTCTGGTTAAATAACCCGAACTTGCAGTTTTAAGGGCTGTATCAGCTAGACCTTTTCTAGCACCATGTGTAGAGTTAAAATATTCTAATGCAGTTAAACCTTCTTTAAAATTCGAGGTTATTGGACTTTCAATAATTTCACCTGATGGTTTTGCAATAAGTCCTCTCATTCCAGCTAATTGTTTCATTTGTGCTGCAGATCCTCTTGCTCCACTATCTGCCATCATAAATACTGAATTTATTTTCAATCCTTCTGAAGTTTTCTCTGTTGCAGAAATTCCTTTCATCATCTCACCAGCAACTTTATCAGTACATTTTGACCAAGCATCTACAACTTTATTATATTTTTCACCTCTAGTGATTAAACCTTCAGCATATTGTGTCTCATAATCAGCAATTAGTTTTTTTGTGTCATCGATTAATTGAGTTTTATTTTCGGGGATAACTAAATCATCTTTACCGAAGGAAATCCCAGCTTTAAATGCATGTTTGAAGCCTAAATCTTTTAATTTATCACAGAAAATGACTGTTGTTTTTTGACCACAAAATCTAAAGACAATATCAATAATTTCTGAAACTGTTTTCTTTGGTAAAATTCTATCAATTAAAGAAAATTTGATATTTTTATTTTTTGGTAATAGGTTAGCTAGTAGAAATCTTCCTGCAGTAGAAGTGTACTTCTCAAATTTTTGGTTACCTTTTTCATCAATTGTTTCAAATCTAGAAATAATCGTACTGTGGACTTTTATTTGACCAGAAGAGAGGGCAAATTCAATTTGATCTGCATTTAAAAAATATCCAGCTGGCTTATCAGTGACCGGTTCTTGAGATAAATAATAAATTCCTAAAATCATATCCTGACTTGGGACAATTATTGGTTTTCCGTTAGATGGAGAAAGAATATTGTTAGTTGATAGCATTAATATTCTGGCCTCAAGTTGTGCCTCCAAACTTAAAGGAACATGAACAGCCATTTGATCACCATCAAAATCTGCATTAAACGCAGCACATGTTAAAGGATGTAATTCAATCGCATCTCCCTCAATTAATTTTGGTTCAAAAGCTTGAACTCCCAACCTATGAAGTGTTGGAGCTCTATTTAGCAAAACTGGATGTTCTCTAACAATTAATTCAAGTGCATCCCATACAGCATTAGTTTCTTTCTCAACTAATTTTTTTGCTTGTTTAATTGTTGAAGCTAAGCCAAGTTTATTAAGTCTTGCATATAAAAATGGTTTGAATAACTCTAACGCCATTTTTTTTGGCAATCCACATTCGTGTAATTTTAGGTCTGGACCTACTACGATGACTGAACGACCAGAGTAATCAACTCTTTTACCAAGAAGATTTTGTCTAAATCTTCCTTGTTTTCCTTTTAACATCTCAGCTAAAGATTTTAATGGTCTTTTACCTGTCCCAGTAATTACTCTACCTCTTCTTCCGTTATCAAAAAGTGCATCAACAGATTCTTGTAACATTCTTTTTTCATTTCTGATGATGATATCTGGTGCCTTAAGATCCATTAGTCTCTTCAAACGATTATTTCTATTAATAACCCT
>CACCXU010000009.1:0-19251 GCA_902550055.1 uncultured Pelagibacteraceae bacterium
AGAATTCATATTTTTTTAAGTGACTGTAAGTTTTCTATTATTCAATATTGCTTTAAATAAACTAATCATTAAAGGAATTTTTTTCTTATTAATTTTTCTCATAACATATGGGGCAATTTCTCTAACTAACTGTTCTCCTTCAACAGTGTCATTAGGCATAAATCTTTTTTTTGCATTTTTAAATGTATATCCTTTTCCTAAGTAACTGCCCATTTTACTATTTCTACCACCCGCAGCGCTAACATATAAATCACCCACACCAGCAAGCCCTAGTGTACTTGTTTCTTTTCCTTTAAAATATTTTGTTAAATATTTCATTTCATTAATTGATCTTTGAAATAAACTTGATGACGTATTTAGACTTTGACCAGCACCTATAATCATTGCATATATATTTTTAATTGCTGAGCAGACTTCAACACCAATAATATCTTTCGAGAATTCATTTAAATAATATTTTGTAGAAATTCTTTTTCCTATTTTTTTTGCAAAATTTATATTTTTATTTGCAATTATTACACTTGTTTGATGTTTTCTCGCTAATTCTTTTGCTAAGCATGGACCTTTTAAAACTGAAATATTTTTAATCCCAGAAACTTTTTGAAGTTTTTCAGAAATAGTAAAAATTTTCTTACTCCTAGATATATATTTTAACCCTTTAGTAAGAACCAGCAAAGGTGTATTAATATTATTTTTCTTCAACTCCTTACCAATAAAGTCTATTCCAGGTAAACTTAAAGCAATTACTATTAAATCAAATTTTTCTTTTAATAAATCACCAGAATATTTTCGAAATTTAAGTTTTTTTGGCAAATTCATCTTTAGTGCTGAATGGTATTTTCTTTTTGAGGATAATTCTTTTATGAATTTTTTTGAGTAAGGCTCAGTAATCACAACATCATTCTTATTTTCCAGGCAAGGAATTGTGAAAGCAGATCCCATGGCCCCTCCTCCAATTATTAAAAATTTTTTCATATTGATTTAAATTCAAAAATATTAATTAAACGAAAATTTAAAATGCAACACATACGTGAAAATTTTCTATGTCAATTTTCATATTAAGTCATTATTTTATTTTAAATTTTAATATTTTGTTAGTAAAATAAACTTAATTTTTATTAAATCTTATGAGTAAAGTAGCTATTATCGGTGCAGGTCCATGTGGCCTATCAATGTTAAGAGCATTTGAGCAAGCAGAAAAAAAAGGTGAAAAAATTCCAGAAGTGATTTGTTTTGAAAAACAGGAAGATTGGGGTGGTCTCTGGAATTATAGTTGGCGAACAGGTTCTGATCAGTATGGAGATCCAGTTCCAAATAGTATGTATAGATATCTTTGGTCTAATGGACCCAAGGAATGTTTAGAGTTTGCTGACTATTCTTTTGATAAACATTTTGGCAAAGCAATTCCATCATTTCCTCCAAGGGAGGTACTATACGACTATATAGTTGGAAGAGCTAAAAGTGGAAATTTAAAAAATAAAGTTAAATTTAATACAAGGGTCATTAATACAATCTTTAAAAATGAAAAATTTGAAATTAGTTATCAGGACAAAGTAAATGATAAAATTTTAAAAGAAAATTTCGATTTTGTAATTGTCTCAACTGGTCATTTTTCTGTTCCATTTATTCCTGAGTATGATGGAATGAAATCATTCCCAGGAAGAATTATGCACTCCCACGACTTTAGAGACGCAGAAGAGTTTAGAGGTAAAAATATTGTTGTATTAGGCAGTAGTTATTCAGCTGAAGATATTGCGCTTCAATGTAATAAGTATGGAGCAAAAAGTGTAACTATTGGATATAGACACAACCCAATGGGATTCAAATGGCCTAAAGGCATGAAAGAAGTCCATTACCTAGATAGACTAGATGGAAAGAAAGCTATCTTTAAAGATGGTACTGAACAAGAAACCGACGTTATAATTTTATGTACAGGATACTTACACCATTTTCCATTTTTAGAGGAAAACTTACAACTGAAGACAAGAAATAGACTCTATCCACCTAAATTATACAAAGGTGTAGTCTGGCAAGATAATCATAAACTAATGTATCTTGGCATGCAGGATCAATTTCATACATTTAATATGTTCGATTGCCAAGCTTGGTATGCTCGTGATGTAGTTATGGGTAAAATAAAAATGCCTGATAGTAAAGAAATTGAAAATGACATAAACAAATGGGTTGCAATGGAAGAAAAACTTGAAAACCCTGATCAAATGATTGATTTTCAAACAGAGTATACCAAGGAGCTACATGAAATGTCTGATTATCCTAAAATTGATTTTGAATTAATAAGAAAACATTTTAAAGAATGGGAACATCATAAAGTTGAAGACATATCAACTTATAGAGATAAATCTTTCTCATCCCCGGTAACAGGATCTGTTGCACCGGTTCACCACACGCCTTGGGCAAAAGCAATGGATGATACTTTAAAAACTTTTTTGAATAAATAATTAAGTTTTAATCAATACCTAGGTGTTTTTTTCTTTTTTCAACCCAAGATCTAATCAGATTATCAAATATAAGAGCTATAAAAGCTACACAAATACCAAGTGTTAACCCAATCCCAGCACCTTTTTTATCTGATAGTGCTTTTAATATATATTGTCCTAAATCTTCAGTACCAATGAAAGCTCCAATAATTACCATGAATAAAGCAAATACAATTGTTTGATTTATACCAAGCATCATGTGAGGAAAAGCTAAAGGAAATTCTATCTTTGTTAATCTTTGAAATTTATTAACACCAGACATGGTTGCAGCATCGTGTAAACCAGCAGGAACACTCCTCAATCCCTCAATGGTGTATCTAGTAGCAGGTATTGTTGCATAAACTATAACAGCTATTAAAACAGATGTATCCGTAATACCAAATAACATCATCACTGGAATTAGATAAACAAATGATGGGAATGTTTGAAAAATATCACATACTCCTAACATGAAATTAGCAGAGCGTTTATTTTGAAAACAAAGTGTGCCAACTGTAAATCCAATAGTACAAGATACAATTACTCCAAATGTTGCCATATAAGTCGTTACTAAAGCTCTATCCCACCAAGGACTTAAGGCAATAAATAGTGTCAATCCACAAACAACTAAAGCTGAACGAATTCCACCAATTAGATATCCCGCACCAACAACTAAAACTATAGTTGCTACAGCTGGCATCCTTAAATATAAAGCCCTCATTGGTTGAAGCACCTCTTGAATGAGCCAAGTATTAAATGCTTTAATATAAACAAAAAAAGTATCAAAAATCCAATCAACCCCTTTATTCCAAAAATCAGCAGTTGATATTCCTTTATTATGTGGAACTTCAAATAGATAATTAAAACTACCTTTAAATAAAAAGGTTCCAATATAAGCCAGTGCTATTCCAACAATTACAGTTGCTGCAAAAAATAAGATATTTTTATTTCTTTGAAAGAATGTCAGATTACCAAAATAATCTGTTTGTTTATTAGCCCAAGCTAATGACATTTTATCTAATAAAATTGCAATTAAGCTTATACACAAGCCTGCTTCTAGTGCTAAACCTATATTTAACTGATTTAGCGCCAATAGCAGATTAAATCCTAAACCTTTTGCACCAATAAAAGCTGAAATCACTGCCATGGAAAAACACACCATAATGACTTGGTTAACACCAATTAAAATGTCTCTTCTTGCAGTTGGAATTAAAACTTTAAACATTAATTGCCAATTATTACATCCACTCATTCTACCAGCTTCAATAACTTCTGGAGGTACTGCTCTTAAACCTAATATGGTTAGTAATATCATTGGTGGTATAGCTACAACCATGGTGATTATAACTGCAGCATGATCACCAACTCCAAAAAGAACTAAAGCAGGAACCAATACCGCATATTGCGGCATAGTCTGCATCACTAATAATATTGGATAAAGAGCTTTTTCGACACGTTTACTTTTAAATGCTGCTATTCCTAAACCTAACCCAAAAATAAACGACAAGGGTGCTGCCACTAATATAAATGAAAGAGTTTGCATAGATGGTTTCCATTGACCAAATATTGAAATATAAATCATAGTTAAACCAGCAAACAATGCTAGACCTTTCCCACTCACCTTATATGAAAGGATTGCTGCACCTGCTGCTACAATAGTCCATGGTAATCCTGGAAGTTCAGCCCAAGGATTTTTATCGATCCAATCCCAACTGCTAAATGCCACTATAGTTTCAAGACCACCTAATAAAACCTCTCTTATTAATTGTATTAAGAAAGTCATAAATGCTGTTAAATTTCTACTTATTTGTAAAACTATAGGACGACTTTTAAACTCTTGTGTATCTTCATTCCAAACCTCAATTGGCATCCATTCATTCATTAAGAAAAATAAAGAGTCGTTTATCCAAATAGGTAGCCATCCAAGTAATGGCGGTAACCGCCAAAAAACATCAAAGGCATAATATCTCACCTCTTTACCTAAAAACACATAACTACTCTGATTTGGATCTTTTACAAATTCCGCTTGGCCACGGATAAATTTATATGTTTCTGGAACTTCAATAGCAAAACATAAAGCAAAAAATACGATTAATAAAAATAACCATTGAAATGTTTTGGGGTATTTTTTTAAAAATTCCATAATTAATTATTATTTTTTCTTCCTCCAAAAACTGTATTAATAATTTTAGTTGGGTTTATAGAGCCCACAATTTCATTTTTACTATCGATCACAGCTACGGCTTTTTCTTGAGTAAGAATTTTTTCTGCAACATTTTCGATTATTTCATCCTTTGAAACTTTTAAATCACCTAAATTATTTTTAGATGTATCCATTACATCTTCAATTAATAAAACTTTTTCTCTTGGAACCTCCTCTGTAAACTTACGCACGTATTCTGTGGCTGGATTTAAAACAATATTAGCAGGGGTATCTAATTGCTCAATTATACCATCTTTCATAATTGCGATACGATCAGCAAGTTTTAAGGCTTCATCAAAATCATGAGTAATAAACATAATTGTTTTTTGTAATTTTTCTTGAAGTCTTAAAAATTCATCTTGCATTTCTTTTCTGATTAAAGGATCTAAAGCTGAAAATGGTTCATCTAAAAACCAAATATCTGGTTCGACTGCCAGAGATCTAGCGATACCAACTCGTTGTTGCTGTCCTCCAGATAATTCTCTTGGAAAATAGTTTTCTCTTCCATCAAGTCCAACTAGCTTGACCATATCCATTGCTTTACTGATGCTATCCTCAGTTTTAATACCTTTAATCTGAAGTGGAAAAGCGATGTTCTCCACAACTGTTTTATGAGGCAGTAAAGCAAAGCTTTGGAAAACCATACCCATTTTATTTCTTCTTAGCTCAATAAGCTCTTTGTTGTTTAGTTGTAATAGATCTTGTCCTTCAATGAAAATTTTCCCACCTGTTGCATCTGTTAATCTAGATATACATCTTAATAATGTTGATTTACCTGAACCAGATAAACCCATCACAACTAACATCTCACCTTTTGAGACTTCAAATGATGCGTTGTTTACACCTACGATACATCCATTTTTTTGAAAAGTTTTGGCATCAACATTTCCATTTGACTCTTGAAGCATTTTTTTGGCATTTGATCCAAAAATTTTGTAGACATTTTCACATTTGATTACTGTCTCAGCCATAAATCTCAATTAAGTTATATGAAAATAAGGTAAAATTAAATCCATAATATTGTGACCATTTCCCCTTAAAAATTTTTAATAAAATAAACTCTAGTATCAATTCCAGTACTTAAGAAACTTAGAGCCTCACCACTAACAGTTATCGACTCATTTACTCCTACATTGTTTCCACTTACCGTAAAACCTGCAAAACACTTATTTTTTGTATCATCCCATTTTACAAACGTCTCATCAATTTTATTTCCGTTAATTGTATAAATTTCATGAGCTCTAAAATTTAAAAAATTTGCACCCATTATCGCACGTTGTGGGATCAACTTTGTTGCCTTACAAACTTGTTCATATACTTCATCACTTAGTTTAAAATGATCAGTGCCATCAAATGTGACTAATATGCCAGAGGGAAGTTTTGAAATAAGCTCACTTAGTTTTTTCTCTTGAGCAATTCTTTCCTCCTCAAGTTTCATTTTTCTAACCAATTCATCACCTCCACCAAACATAATATTTAAAACGAAAAAAGATGATATGACTATTAGGATAATAATTACTAACCCACCAAATTGTTTAGTGAATTCAGGTAAATTTTTAATCTTATCTAAGTTACTTTCTTTTGACATTTAATCTTGTAATTTACCATTTTTCCAAATTCCAGATTTCTCTGATCCATCAGCCCAAGTAAAAGTTCCTTTGCCATTCATAAATCCTTTGGCCCATTCACCTTCATAGGTTGACCCATCGGGAAAAGTCAAAATACCAATTCCACTCCATTCACTATTCTTGAATTCGCCTTTGTAAGTATATCCATTTGGCCAAGTCTCAACACCTTGACCATTTTTTTTTGTACCTACCCACTCTCCTTCGTAAGTTGTTTTGTCAGTGTAAACCCACTTACCAAAACCATTTTCACAATTACCCTCCTTACATCCGGTGCTTCTAGCTAAAGCAACCGATGAAATTAAGAAACTTAAAATTATGGTGAGAAGAAATTTTTTCATCAACATAGTTTACACAAAAACAATTAAAAAAAAATTAGACTTTTTTGTCATTTTCAGTGCAAGAATAAATAGAAATATATTTTTCAGAATTTTCACTTTTTATATTTTTTGTAATTTCGTGAATTAATTCCCCTGTTTTCCTAGTAATAATACCTGACTCAGAATAATTTTTTTCTTTATCGATAGATTTAAATAAAACCACATCTTTATTTACAACTTTTACATTTAATGATGCAGACTCAGAAAGAAATAATGTTAATCCTGTTATTAAAAGAGTTTGTGGTTTTTTTGATTGAATTTTAAATTTGTCTAAATCCTTTTCTTTTAAATCTTTTGCCAGAAAAGTTTGATAATTATATTCAGAATTTTTAATGATTTTTTTTTCTAGTGAACACTTGAATTCAAGATTAATGTCTTCATTAATATTTATATCTTTTGCTAAAAGTCCATTAAAAAAAAAGAAATTAACAAATATAAAAAATAATATTTTAATCATAAATTTTATCTAAAAAAAAATCTCCCCCAACGTTGTTGGGAGAGATTTAAAGATTTAATAGCTCTTAACCTTATTTAGTAAAAGCTTGCCAAACTTTCTTATTGTCTGCTAACCATTTTTTAGCTGCATCCTCATGAGTCATTTTGTCAACATCAACTAAAGCTGCCATTGCACCAATTTGACTTGTTGAGAACGAAAGTTTTTTAAATGCCGCTGCTGCTTTTGGATGAGTTTTTGGAAAGTCAGCATTGACTGCTTTTTTCAAATAACCATCTGGCGAACCACATTTTCCATCTCCACCATCCTCTGGTCTACAACCAGCTGTGTATGGAGGAAAGTCGATAAATGTAAAACCAGCACCATCAGTAAAGTTTGGTGTCCAGTTAAAGATGATTGTTCCTCTTCCTTCTTTTTCAGCTGCAGCTAACTCTGCCCATAAAGCATCTGCGCTTCCAGCAAATTTAACCCACCAAAGATCACCTAAACCTAAAGCGTCAACTCTTTGTGGAATTAAATCACCATGCCATGTTTGTGGACCTTCCAACATTCTTCCTTTTCCATTTGGAGAGTCAGGTGTTGTAAAGTTTTTTGCACAATCTGGATTTTTTAATGCTGTCCAATCTGGTAAACCAGGACATAATCCTTTTTCAGCAACCCAATTAGGATAACCCATATCCTCTAGAGTTCTTGCCTCATGATCTCCCCAATCTAACAAGCCACCTTTATCTAAAGCAGTTGTGAATGATTTACCAAAAGCAGATTCCCATACCTCGTGAGATATAGTTACATCACCAATTCTAATTGACTCGTATACTGCTTGAGAGTCAGCATTAACGTATTTTACGTTGTTACCCATACTTTCGAACATTCCACCAATAACATAGGCCATTACAATTTGACTTGACCAGTTATGTGTCGGAATAACGATGGGTTTTTTACTATCTGCATTTGCTATACCAGCGAAACTTACCGCTGAGATTATCATTGCAGATATAAATGATATTATTTTTCGCATTTATTCCCCTTTCTTAATATTAAGTGTGAATAGTATGTGCCTAAGTAAAATGATAGTCAACTAATAGATATTTATATAATATAATAATAGATATAAAAAATGTCGCTGACTACATTAGATATAAAAGAACCTGGTCTAAATATACTACCACCTGGAGTTGAAAGACATGTTGTAAACGCTGGTGGGCTAACTGGTTTACAAATTTTTCCAGATGACGAAATAGAAATCATTAATGATGAGGGAAATCAGATTTGTGAAATAATTTGTTTCGACAAAAATGGAAAATCTGAACTCACAATTTTGAATTTGAAAGAAAATACCAACAAAAGTTTTATTAAAGAGATTTTAAAAAAGAAGGATGAAAGTTCTTTGGCTACAAATTTTCAATTAAAAAAAAGAAATCTAGATTTAAATAAATCGCATTCTTCAATTTTATTTGATGAAAAAACACCTAGTGGTGAAAAAATTAAATTAAAATCTAAAGATAAGTGTTATGTTATTTTCTCTGCACCACAAAATGACATGTTGGTAAGTGAACAAAATCCATCTGGTGATTTAATATTATTTATAAAAAGAGCTAAAATTACAAATGATAAAGAATTATCAATAATTCCTGACCCCGTGTTTGAGCCACATTACGAAAAAAATATTGATAGACAAACTGCAATTTCTTTTCAAGTTAAAGAAGGTGATTACATTCAAATTATTAGTCCAGCGGGTAGACAATGCTCTGACTTTGTTGCATTTGATACAAGAAAACTTGATAAAAAAATTGAAAAAGGACTTGATTGGCAGACCACACGAACCTTCATGGGTAATACTTTTCCTGGGCCAGGATTGTTCTCAAAATTTTATGACACAGATCATGAACCTTTAGTAGAGGTGATTAGAGATACAGTTGGTAAACATGATACATTTAATTTAGCTTGCACATCAAAATATTATGAGGATGCAGGTTATTTTGGTCATCCAAATTGTTCAGATAATCTAAATAATGCCATGGCCGAATATGGAGTTGAAAAACAAAAAGGTTGGCAAGCAATTAATTTATTTTTTAACACCTCAACAACTGGTTTAAATTCTGTCATTTCTGATGAGTCATTCGCAAGACCCGGGGATTATGTAATGTTTAGAGCATTAAAAGATTTAACTATTGGAACGACAGCATGTCCAAGTGATATTGATGCATGTAATTCATGGAATCCCACAGATATTTTTGTTAGAACCTATGACAAAAAAAAAGAATTTTCAAAATCATTTGCTTTTAGAATGAAAACAGACTCTGAAAAAAAACTTACCAGAAATTCTGGTTTTTATGAAAGAACATCAAAATTGACTAGAAATTTTATTGATGCTAGAGGTTTTTGGCTTCCAAATGATTACACAAAACATGGTGTGGTAGAAGAATATAATGCGTGCAGAGAGAATGCTGTTTTAATCGATTTATCGTCATTGAGAAAATTTGAAATTATAGGTCCAGATGCTGAAGAATTAATGAATTATACTTTAACTAGAAATATTAAAAAACTTTCTGTTGGACAAATTGTTTATTCAGCAATGTGCTATGAAAACGGGATGATGTTCGATGATGGCACTTTATTTAGATTAAGTGAAACTGGATTTAGATGGATTTGTGGAGACGAGTATGCAGGAGAGTGGCTTAAAGAAGTTGCTCAAAAGAAAAAGTTTAAAGTAAATATAAAAAACTCAACAGATCAAATTAGCAATGTTTCCATTCAAGGGCCAAAAAGTAGAGAAATTTTAAAAAAAATGATTTTTGCACCTCCAACACAGCCTGCAATCGATGAGTTAGAATGGTTTAGGTTTTCAATTTGCAGAGTTGAAGAACTCCAAGGAATACCATTAATTGTCTCAAGAACTGGTTACACGGGTGAACTTGGTTATGAAATATGGTGCCATCCAAAAGATGCACCAAAAGTATGGGATAAACTTATGGAGTATGGCAAAGATGATAATTTAATACCTGCTGGATTTGCTGCTTTAGATAAATTAAGAATTGAAGCAGGTTTAATTTTGTTTGGAAACGAATTTGATGGTCAACAGGATCCGTTTGAAGCTGGAATTGGTTTTGCAGTCCCTCTCAAATCAAAGGAAGAAGATTTTATTGGTAAAAGTGTTTTGAAAGAAAGAAAAGCAAATCCACAAAAAAAACTTGTTGGTCTTGAGTTAATTGGTAAAGAACCTTCAGGTCATGGTGACTGTGTACATGTCGGAAGATCTCAAGTAGGTGTAATTACAAGTGGTTGTTTATCTACTACTCTCAACAAAAATATAGCTTTATGTAGAATTGATAATCAATATTCTGAAATAGGTACTGAGGTAGAGGTGGGTAAAATTGATGGTCATCAAAAAAGAATTTCTGCTAAAGTAGTTGCTTTCCCACACTTTGATCCTAAGAAAACTAGAGTTAGATCTTAATGCCCAAAACAGCAAAAGATTTATTAGAATTTTGGGAAGATCAGATGAAACTTTCTCACATGTCTAGTAACTATTTTTTTAGAAAATCACCTTCCCATTATCATATGATGCTTTTAGTTATGCACGCCTATAAGTATAAAGAGGACTTAACAGTTGAAGAATTAAAGACTAAATTGTTTAAAACTTCACGTCCTAAGTCAGCTTTAATGATTAATGAGGCATGTGAAAAAGGTTTTTTTTTCTTAGAAAAAACTTCTGGAGACCAGAGAAAAAAGCACATAAAGCCAAGTGTATCTTTTATTGAAGAGTTTAATAAATACATTGAAACCCTTAAACATCTAAGCTTTTAAAGCTTTATTATTTTTACTTATATTTTTTATATATATAAAAAATTATATATTTACGTCGCATGAAAAATAAAGATGTGAGTATGTCATTACCGACAAAAGCAAAAGTAGTAATTATCGGTGGGGGGATCCACGGATTAAGTACTGCTTGGAAACTATCCGAAACGTATAAAAATCCAGGGGATATTGTTGTTTTAGAAAAGAAAGATACTGCGGCAGGTGCGAGCGGCATAGCTTGTGGTGTTGTTAGAAATAATTATTTTCAACCAGCAATGAGAGAATTAATGGCCCATTCAGTTTCAGTTTGGGAGAGTGATCCAAAAGCATTTAAATATAATCCAGTTGGTTATTTGCAAATATCACCTGAAGTTATGCATGAGGATGTTGCTAGTATTTATGAACAACAAAAAGCAATTGGTTATGAGTCTGAATTTATAGAAGGTGAGAAAGATTGCATGAATTATATGAAGGGTATCTTTGATGATTGGCAAGCTCAAGGAATCACATCTATTCTGCATGAAAAAAAAGGTGGGTATGCTTTTAATAAGGATTCAATTAAAGCACTTGAAAATAAATCTACCTCAAATGGTGTTCAAGTGATGAAGGGTGTTAGAGTTACAGGTTTTAAAAGAGGCAGTAATAGTAAAGCTGTAACTGGAGTAGAAACAGACAAAGGGACAATTGATTGTGAACAAGTCGTAATTGGAGCGGGACCTTGGGCAAGAGATTTTTGGAATATGTTAGAGCTACCAAAAACTGCAAACATCAAAGGCAAAGATGGTAAGATGCATGTTACTGACATGTGGACTTACTGGATGCTGCAAGAGGGTGTTATTGGAGTAGAACCAGATTTCTTAAAAACAAATGATGGCAAACAACCGCCTGTGGTTCATGTCGACTCTACTGCACCATTGTATTCAGATAAAACAAAAAAATTAATTACAGATAAAATTTGGGGAATTTATTATAAGCCTGATATTGAAGGGTTAGGTGTTCAAGGAGGAACATCTCCTTACATTGTTAAAAAACATTTTGATAAAGTTAATGTTGATCCATATGGGATTGAGTCACCAGAGTATCAAACAACTGATGCTTTTAGTGAAATGTGGTGCTCAGCTTTAGCTCATTGTCAAAAAAGATTTGAGGGGAAATCAGACCTATATAGAAAGGGTCCTTCAGGTGGACTTGGATGTATGACCCCTGACTCTTTTCCGATCTTCGATAGATTTTTTGAAAATGTTTATATGATCGCTGATGCTAACCATGGATACAAAATGATTGGTGTTGGTGAATTGGTGGCAAAAGAAATTCTTGGTACTGAAAGTGATTTATTAAAACCATTTAGATTCAACCGTTACGAGAAGGGAGAATTGCACCCTACTTCGAACAGTCCGTTTCCTTGGAGCTAAACTTCAAGCCTAGACACTAATAAATTTTTCAGTTACGCTTGAATAAATTTATAATTCATTGAGGGGAAAATGACGGATCTAGAAAAACACGTAAACCGACCAGGTAGAGATAAGCAAGTCAAAAAAGTCAGAGAAAAAATAAACGAATTAGGAATAACCTATATTTATTATCAATTTATTTCTGTAACAGGAAGAGTGGTTGGAAAAGGAATACCCGCTGATCATTGGGAAAGAACAGCTGAAAAAGGTTTCCAATTAGTTTACGGAGCAACTGCGAACTTATTTTTAGATCGACACAACAACTATATTGGTTATGGACCAGAGGCAATGGAATTGGTTGGAATTCCTGACCCTGAAACTTTTTGTCAGTTGCCGTGGGATAAAAGAGTTGGAAGAGTTTTTGTAACTTGTTTTAGAAACAGAGAAGAAAGAAATAATCCTGGGGGTCATTTAACTTCTGATTGCAGAGGAAATTTAAGAATTTTCATGGATGAATTTCAAAAGAAACATGGTTTAGAGCTAAGAGTAGGAACTGAGCCAGAAATGATGTGGTTAACTAAAAATGATGATGGAACTCCAACTGGTAAAGGATTTTCAAAACCATTTTGTTATCACATAGACCAATTTGAGTCATTAAGACCTGTGTTTATGAAAGTAATAGAATATGCAAAAGCAATGGGTCTAGATATGATTCAAGGTGATCACGAAGATGCACCTGGTCAATTAGAATTGAACTGGACATATGACAATGTTTTAAGAAATGCAGATAGACTATCAACTTACAGACAAATATGTGCTCAAGTTGCAAGGGAACATAATCTAATTGCATGTTTTATGACTAAACCATTTATGGGAGTTTCGGCGAGTGGTTGTCATACTAATATGTCATTATGGAAAGGTGGAAAAGTTAAAACAAATAAACTTGGACATAAATCTTTACCAGGTGTTGAAGAAGTTTTTGGTTATGTAGAAGGTGGAACAAATACTTTCATGCCAGATACAAAGGATATGCAGTTACCTGGAAAAATTGGATTACAATCAATAGCAGGCATTATGGAACATTTACCAGCTTTAACAGCGTTAGGATCCTCAACTGTAAATTCATATAGAAGATTATGGGATCAAGGTTTTTGGGCTCCTGTTTATGCTGACTGGGGTTATCAAAATAGAACTTGTGGATTGAGAGTATCAGCACCGGGTAGATTTGAATACAGATCGGTAGACTCAATGCATAATCCATATTTATTAGGTGCAGCCTTACTAAAAGCTTGTGATCATGGAATTAGTAAAAAGATGCAACCCGCAGCTCCAGAGTCTAGAAATATTTATGAAGCTCAAAAGGCAGGTAAAGATGTTAAGAAACTTCCTTTGAGTTTAGGTGAGGCTTTAGAAAGATTATCAGAGGATGAAATTATTAAATCTGCAATGCCTGATGAGATGTATAAAGTTTTCCATTGGTATAAAAATGATGAATGGGAAAGATTTTTAGGTGCAACAACTCAATGGGATTTAGATACCTATTTAGATTGTTTACCATAATAAATACAGAGAGAGAAATATATGTGCGGAATAGCGGGATTAATTCATAGAGGGAAATCATCCAACGTAGGTCATGAACTCCAAGGAATGTTGCAAGCCTTAAAACATCGAGGAGAAGACTCTACTGGTTATGCTTTGTATGGTGATACAGATGGCAAAAATTTCATCATGAGATTTAAAGTTGGTGAAAACGTTGGTGAAGGAAGTACGTCAGTTGCTGAGGATGTGTCTGTATATGATGAAAGAAAGAAAATTGTTGATAGTTATCTTGCAGAGATGGGTGCAAAAATTATTAAAGAAGAAAGAATTCTCCCTTACTCATTAAGATATGAGATTGAATACAATAAAAAAGATTTATTAGAGTTTTCACAAAAAATAGAAAGTATTCCTGGTGTTGAAATTTTATCTATGGGTAAATCGTTAGAAGTAATCAAAGATCTAGGGAATGCCAAAATGGTTTGCGATAGATATAACTTAGATAAACTTGTTGGTACTCATGCAATAGGCCATGCAAGAATGGCTACTGAGTCTGGTGTAGATATTAAATCTGCCCACCCTTTTTGGGGATATCCTTTTAGTGATGTGTCCGTTGTTCATAATGGTCAACTAACGAATTATTGGAATAATAGAAGATCTTTAGAAAATAAGGGAATGAGATTTATGTCAGAATGTGACTCTGAATTAATTGCAGTTTACCTTGCTGAAAAAATGAGAGATGGGGCTTCATTAGAAGAAGGAATGAAAGAGTCGTTGACAGGTCTCGATGGTGTATTTACTTATTTTGTTGCTACAAAAGACTCTTTGGGAATGGCTAAAGATACAATGGCCGCAAAACCTTTAGTTTTATATGAGTCTGATGATTTAGTAGCAATGGGTTCAGAGGAGATAGCTATAAGATCAATTTTGCCACAAGAAATTGATACTTATGATCCATTCGATGGAGAGGTTAAAGTATGGCAAATTTAAAAAACGTAACCAAAAAAACAAAAGCCCAGGCAATGGGAATGCACTCGGAAGTTTTAACTGGAAGAACTCAACAGAAATTTTTTAATCCAGATGAAGCAGAAAATTTTTATTACTTTGGAACTTATGATGTCGATTTTAATAAAAGAACAGATCTTGATGTAAAAAATATGACAGCAGCTGAAGCCAATAAAGAACTCGATAATTTAATGAGCCAAGGCTATGGAACAATAGTCATCAAAAATCCTCAAGGAAAACACAGTTTAGGTGTTGGAATTTTAAATAAATTAAATTTAATTTTTGAAGGTAGTTTAGGATACTTTGGTATGGGCTCTAGTGATGGTCCGATTGTAAGAATCAATGGAAGAGTTGGTTGGTCATGTGCAGAGAATCTAATGGCTGGAAAAGTTGTAATTGAAAAAAATGCAGGTTCTTGTTTTGGAGCAGCTATTAGAGGTGGTGATTTAATTTGCAAAGGTAGTGTCGGTGCAAGAACTGGTATCGATATGAAAGGTGGAACTATCATTATTGGTGGTGACGCTGGTGCATTTACTGGGTTTATGATGCAAAGAGGAAGAATAATCATATTGGGAGATGTTGGCATAAATTTAGGTGATTCGATGTATGATGGGACAATTTTCGTAGGTGGAGAAATTGGGTCATATGGTAGTGATGCAGTAGATTCAGAGTTGACGCAAAGCGATCAAGATTGGTTAAGAAGAAAACTTAGAGTTGCTGAAATTGGTGAAAACTTTGATGTAAGTAAAATGAAAAAAATTGTAGCTGGTAAAAAACTTTGGAATTACGATAACTTAGAACCTGCTGAGAAAAAAGGAGCAATTTAATGGCTAAGAAAAAAAAGAAAAAAAACGGAAAATCAAATGGTAACGTTGGTGGTAAAGCTGATGTTCATGTAAGCAGCAACGGATCAAGAAACAAAAGTTTACTTGGTCACAACGCTATATTTACCCCAGAGGTAATTGATGACATCCATATTAAATCTCAGTTAGGAAGATACAGAATGCGTGGAATGGCATTAATGAAAAAAATTCCTACATTTGACGATCTAGTTTTCTTACCAGGAACTTTAACTAGATTTGTAATCGAAGGTTACAGAGAAAAGTGTGAAACTAAAACTGTAATTGGTCCAAGATGTGAGAACCCAATTGAATTAGATATACCAGTTTATATTACTGGTATGAGTTTTGGAGCTTTATCTTATGAGGCTAAAACAGCACTTGCTCGAGGTGCAACAATGGCAGGAAGTGCCACTTGTTCTGGTGAAGGTGGAATGATCCCTGATGAAAGAAGATATTCTGAAAAATGGTTTTACCAATGTATTCAATCTAGATACGGATTTAACCCACACCATGCACAACTAGCAGATGGAATTGAAGTATTTATTGGACAAGGTCAAAAAGTCGGTATGGGAGGACAC
Organism: uncultured Pelagibacteraceae bacterium; assembly: GCA_902550055.1. GTDB lineage: Bacteria > Pseudomonadota > Alphaproteobacteria > Pelagibacterales > Pelagibacteraceae > Pelagibacter. The sequence goes on from CACCXU010000009.1 coordinate 16,293, forward strand.
TTGATGGGTCAGAAAGTTACTGACCAAGTAGCTGAAATGAGATCATTACCATCAGGAATTGATCAAAGATCTCCTGCTAGACACCCAGACTGGTTAGGTCCTGATGACTTAGCTTTAAAAGTTGAAGAATTAAGACAACTAACAAAAAATAAAGTGCCAATACAATTAAAATTAGGTGCATCAAAAGTTTATGATGATGTTCGTATGGCTGCAAAGTGTGATCCAGACTCTATTTACTTAGATGGTATGGAAGGATCAACAGGTGCAGGTCCACACATAGCTGCTGCCAATACAGGTATTCCTGGTATCGCAGCTATAAGAGAAGCAAGAAGAGCGTTAGACGATGTGGGTAAAACTGGAAAAGTTACATTGATTTATGCTGGTGGTGTAAGAGATGGTGCTGATATGGCAAAAGCTTTAGCACTAGGTGCTGATGCAATAGCGATTGGTACTGGTTCAATGATCGCATTAAATTGTAATAAAGACATTCCAGAAGCTGATTTTGAAAAAGAGATGGGTGTTAAAGCAGGTGAATGTTATCACTGCCATACAGGAAGATGTCCAGTGGGTGTTGCAACTCAGGATCCAAAATTAAGAGCGAGACTAAATCCTGATGATGCTGCATTAAGAGTTTATAATTATCTTCATTCAATGACACTTGAGGCTCAATTGTTAGCTAGAGCATGCGGTAAAACGAATATCCATTCTCTAGAACCTGAAGATTTAGCAGCGTTAACATCTGAAGCTTCTGCACTAGCTAAAGTTCCATTAGCTGGAACGAACTATACTGTTGGTGTTGATAACTTCCATAAGATCTAGATTTTAATATGGCGAAGAAAAAAAATAAAAAAAAAGAAGCCTCTAGTCAGTTAGGTAAAAAAAAAGAAACTGCTAGAGAGAAAATGATTGGTCAGTCGATTGGTTATCGATATGACGTAAATCTTTTGCCGGATTATAAAAAAATCACGCCTTTTTTAAAAAAATACATTGAAGCTATGGGATGGGATGATCTTAATTGGTTAGAAGATGTACATATGGGTTATGAGGAAGGTAAGCCGGCTGTATTTTGCAGAAACGCTAATGGATGGGTAACAATTCCAAAATCAATTAAGTTACCTAATAACCAGCAAGACAGAGACATGATTGCAAGAGAATTACTAGTTAAATTTCAAATGTCACCAAAACATCCTCTTGTTGATTTGAAAAAAGCTTATCTTAAATTTTAAGTTCTCAATCTAAAGTTGATTTTTTTTTTAAACCTTACACATATGTAAGGTTTTTAAGCTCTGTTTCATTTGTAACATATCTTAAAATTTTATAGGCTTTTGAAAAACTAATATGGAGAGACAAAATGACTGATCAGTTGGCTGCTCTTACTACCATATTTACAGAATTTTACTACTGGATAACAGTAGTGCTGATGTTCTTAATTCACGTCGGTTTCTGTATGTATGAGGTTGGAGCTTCTCGATACAAACACCATCAACATACTCTTATGAAAAACACGATGCTGATACCTCTCGTAACAGTAACTTGGTTTTTATTTGGTTGGTGGATTTACTGGGCTTTCCCAACAGGACCGGGATTAGCACCATCAATAATGAATGAAAGCAGTGCATTGATTACCGATGACTCAGCTTTTAGTTCTAAATTTTATGTAGCAACAAGTCAATTAATGGCTGTCAACTTAGGAGACCACATCTCTGGTGTTTTCTGGGCTGCATTCTTATTATTTTCTTGGACTGCTGCGTCTATCGTTTCAGGGGCAATCATAGAAAGAATTACAACTTTTGCATTTGGTATTTTAGCAATTGCAATTGGATCTGTGTTCTGGGTTATAGATGCCGCTTGGGGATGGCACTTCGATGGATGGATGTTAAAACTTTTAGGATACCATGATGCATATGCGTCAGGAGTAATTCATGCGATTGCGGGTGGATTTGCTTTAGGAGTTCTTATGGTTTTAGGACCGAGAATTGGAAAATTCTCATCAAGTGGTGAACCAAGAAATATTGGACCAAGAAATCCTTGGCTAGTAACAATTGGATTATTTCTAATTTATACTGGTTTCTGGGGATTCTATGCAGCATGTAATATACCGATATTTGATCTTGGACCTGAGTACGGTATGGAAGGTATATCATATTGGACAGCTACAAACATATATGTAACTCCGACTACACTAAGTGGTATTACTTTTAATTTCTTGATGTCGTTATCAGGAGGTTTATTAGCTGGATATTGGATTGCTAAAGGTGATCCTTTCTGGACCTACTCTAGTGGACTAGCGGGTATCATCTGTGCTTCAGCTGGAAATGATTTATATCATCCAATACAATCAATGATCATAGGTATGATCGGTGTTGTTATTTCGTACAAACTTCATTATTGGGTTGAACGTAAGTTCAAAATTGATGATGCAGTTGGTGCAGTAGCAGTTCATGGTTATGCAGGATTTATTGGTTTAGTTATATGTGGTTTTGTTTTAAATGGTTATCCATCATCTGGTTATAGTGTTGGAGCTATGTGGGACGGAACAACTTATGCTGCTATAAATCCACTTGGAATGTTCATTGGAGCAATAATAATGTTTGTTGTTCTTGGACTTATCCCGGGCTACATCATAGCTAAAGTTTTACACGGAATGGGTAAACTTAGAATTCCGCGTGAAGTTGAAATAGCTGGATTAGACTATGAAATAATGGAGACTGCTAAATCAGATGAAAAAGCAGTCGCGTCCGCAACCAGGTAAAGGAGGAAAATATGGCAACAGTTACAAACTGGATTGATCACCTAAATAAACCTGCAGATCAAGTTGCAGGTGCTATTTATCCTGGTGCTGGATCTAGTGAAGGCTTATTGGTAATACTTGCTATTATCGTATGGGTTGGTTGGCACGTCTTAACTTCAAAATCTGAAAGTGAAGAGCTGGAAAGATTAGCGAGGAAAAGACATGGTG
>CACCXU010000010.1:0-16517 GCA_902550055.1 uncultured Pelagibacteraceae bacterium
TGAGATTATTTTTGGTTGTAGATAAAACATTATCAATAGATTTTTTGGTATAAGGGCTTGGTGAACTAAATCCAATTTCGTTGTTACTTGAAAAGACATAATTTATTGCTCTATTAGAAAGTGGTGTTGCACCGGTCTTTTTTACTGCAAATACTCTGGCTGCAAAATCATGTCCTTTTTTTGTATTTTCTTTTATCCCAGATAAATCTTTTTCAACTTTCCATGTAATATTAATAAAAGGTGTCTTATTGAGGTCAATTTTAACCTCTTTTCCTAGACCAGAAGCAGCATTATCGGCAACAGATTTTAGAAAGTTACCATTTTCATTAGATCCAATCGAATAATTTGTCTTATTGTCCGCACCTCGCACCTTTCTGACCTCAAGCTGTGAAAGTTCAGTTTCGGTAAATTCAAATACTTTTATTTCACTCGCTATACCAATCTCAGAAAATAAAAAGATACTGATTAAAAGTTTTAAAAGTATTTTCATAAATCTTCTAAAATATCGTTAATACATTATTTTGACAAAATTTAAACAATCAAAAATCAATTTCTATTCGTATGTATTAATTATGAAGACAATTTCCATTTTTATTCTATTAATTTATTGGTCAATAATGATTTTTGCTCCAGTTATGTCAAAAGATGTTAAATTTAGCAGAGTTAAACTCAATCAGACTAAAATATTAGAAACAAAGCCACGAAGTTAACAGATCAAACGACCCCCACTGATATCAAAAATTGTAGAGGTTGAGAATGTATTTTTCTATGAAGATAAACAGCAGACTAAAGAGGTAAACTCCACAACATCAAGAAATCGTCCTTTTGGCACTTTAGTTACCAACTCTCTTATATGGACAGTGGAATATTAAAGTTTTATATTGTCTAAGTGAGTCAGCAAAAAACAAAAAAAACTCTCATTAATTGGGATTTAGTAACTGTAAACCCTAACAATAAAACTTGGGACTGGAAGGACTTATTTTGTTTTTGGGGGGTAAATATACAAAGTGTAATTGGATTTTCACTAATTGCATCTTTGTACTTAATTTATAATTTGAATACTGCTGTAGTTCTTATTGGAACAATTTTAGGAACCTTTTTTGTTTATATATTTTGTAATTTAATTGGAAAACCTTCCCAGAATTTTGGATTACCATTTGTTGTCTTATTAAGATCGTCATTAGGATTTAGAGGAGCACAATTTTTTGGATTACTGAGAAGTATTGTTGGAATATTTATGTTTGGAATTCAAACATATTTTTTATCAAAAGCGATTGGTTTCTTAATTAGGGTTATTATGTACTCAGTAGATAATTCAATTTTACAAAAAGAAATCTTATTAGTTTTTTTCATGGGATTAAATATTATTGATTGGGCTGCTATATTGATTTCAATTATACTGCAAACTTACTTATTTAGTGTTGGCATGAATTATAATAAAAAATTAATCAAGTTTTCTGCATTAACTATATACGCTGCAATGATAATGTTTTTCTTTATTGTTTTATTATCCGATGTAAAACTGACTGCTCAATCTTTCATAGATGTTTTAGATTTTCAAAACATCTTTAATCCAAATAATGTTGGTCCAATAATTACAGTTGCAGGGACTACATTTACCTTTTTTTCAATTATAATTTTATCATTTGGTGATTTTTCTAGATACGTTAAAAATGAACGAGAGCTTAAAAAAGGTAATTTAAGCTTAATTTTAAATCTAATAATTTTTTCATTTTTTGTATTATTTATTGTTACAGGTGCTGATGCATTTCAAAATTTAAACGAGCAAAATGTAGAGATGATTTTAACTAACCCGACAGATATAATTGGAAAATTAGATAATATTCTTTTGGTTTCTTTAGCCTTGATTTTTATTATTATTGCTTCTGCATCAACAAATTTGATAGCAAACTTTATTCCTTCTCAATATACATTAATTAATTTTGACCCTTCATCTTTTTCTTTAAAAAGTGCTAGTTACGTTATTGCTATTTTTGGATTTATTATAGGAGTTTTTTGGTTAACTTTTTTAAGCCAGGTTGGGGTCTTATCCTATATAGATACAATCGGTGCTTTTTTTGGTCCTCTATTCGGATTAATGATTGCTGATTTTTATATGATTAAAAAAGGAAAATTGGAGAATAAGGATATATATTCACTTGAAACTAGTGGCACTTATTATTATTCGGGTGGATGGCACCTTAAAGGAGTTTATTCTTTAATATTAGGATTTATTTTTTCTGCTTCAACAATTTGGAATACAAATTTTATGTTTTTACAATCTTACTCATGGATTATTGGTGCTTTTGTAGCAGCTTTTGTTTATTACCTCTTAGCTAGAGAGTAGTTTTATGGATAAAATTTCTTTTGATTTTAAAGGCAGAACTGAAGATGTGATAATTGTTCGTTAATGTTTACTGAATTATTTACACCAGAACAATTAACTATATTAACTCAAATTATTTTAATTGATTTAGTCCTTGCAGGAGACAATGCAATAATAATTGGAATGGTTGCATCAAAATTTCCTTTAGAGCAAAGAAGAAAAATTATTATTTTTGGAATTGGTGGTGCGGTTGTTTTAAGAATTATTTTAACTTTACTAACTGCATATTTGCTTCAAATAACTGGATTAAGACTTTTAGGAGGTTTGCTTCTTCTTTATATTGTCTACAAATTATTTGTAGATGTCATTAAAGGATCTGAAAATCATGATGATATAAAAGTTGATAATTCCAGTTTTTTTAAAGCGATTTGGACAATCCTCTTAGCAGATTTTACAATGAGCTTAGATAATGTTTTAGGAGTTGCGGGGGCAGCTGGAGATCATTATGGATTATTAATATTTGGTTTGGTTCTATCAATTGTCTTAATGGCATTTGCAGCAACTTTAATATCAAATTGGATTAAGAAATATAAATGGATTGCTTGGGCAGGTTTGATTGCAATATTAATTGTTGCTATTGAATTGATTTACACAGATATTAAAATATTGTTTTTATAATGTATTTAAAAAATTATAACTTAAAAAATAAAACAGCAGTTGTCACTGGTGCTGGCAAAGGGATTGGAAGAGCTTGTGCAATAGCACTTGCAGAAGCTGGAGCAAATTTGATTATAATTAGTAGAACTAAAAAAGATCTAGATGAAGTTTCAAAAAAGATTAAAAAATTAAAGTCAAAATGTAAATCTTATTTATGTGACATCACAAATTATAATGAAATTAAAGACATTATTAATAAACAACCAAAAATAGATATTTTGATTAATAATGCCGGCAATAATATTCCTGAACATTTTACAAAAGTGAAGACTAAAAACATGGAATATATGGTAAAGATTAATACGATAGCAACTTTTAACCTTGCTCAGCTGTGTGCTCTTAAGATGATAAAGTCAAAAAATAGAAAAAAAATTGGTGGTTCAATTGTCAACATGTCATCACAAATGGGTCATGTTGGCGGTCCTATTCGAAGCGTATACAACATGACAAAATTTGGTTTAGAGGGATTAACAAAAGGTATGTCAATTGATCTTGCAAAATATAACATAAGAGTTAACACTGTTTGTCCTACATTTGTGGTTACTCCAATGACAAAAAAATTTCTCAAAAGTAAAAAATTCAAAAAAGAGGTATTAGAAAATATTCCATTAGGAAAATTTGCTGAACTTTCTGATGTCTCAAGTGCAGCTGTTTTTCTTGCCTCTGATGCTGCATCTATGATTACAGGAACTTCATTATTGGTTGATGGTGGATGGACTGCAAGATAATAACTAAATTATTTTTTTTAATTTTTTGTTTTATACCCACACAATTAATAGCAATAGAATTTACAGGAAAATTTCTACAAGGACATTTTATTATTGGGCAGACTGATCCGACTGCAAAAATTATCATAGATAAAAAACAGGTAAAAGTATCAGAGGATGGTTATTTTGTTTTCGGAATAGATAGAGATAGAAAATTTGATTTAATTATAACTAAAATAGTTAATGGAAAAAAAAACAAAATAATAAAGAAAGTTCTTAAAAGAAAATATAATATTCAAAGAATTGATGGTTTAGAAGAAAGTAAAGTCACACCTCCAGAATCTGTTTATAATAGAATAAAAGAAGAAAATAATAAAATTGGTGAAGCAAGAGCAATTAATTCAGATTTACTCTTTTTTAAAAATCAGTTTATTATGCCAGTTGAAGGTATCATCAGTGGTGTTTATGGAAGCCAAAGAATTTTAAATGGTAAACCTAAATGGCCTCATTACGGAATTGATATTGCTGCCAAACAAGGAACCATAATAAAGTCATCTGGATCAGGTGTTGTTACTTTGGCAGAAGATGATCTTTATTATACTGGTGGAACAATAATTATGGATCATGGCCATGGCATCTCAACTATTTATTCACATCTTGAAAATGTAATGGTGTCTGTCGGAGATAAAATCAATCAAGGAGATATCATTGGAACTGTGGGTTCAACTGGAAGATCGACTGGTCCACATCTCGATTTTAGAGTTAATTGGTTTCAGACTAGACTAGACCCTATGTCGGTAATAAATTAATATTTATGGAAGAAAAAATAAAACATAGAATTCAAACTTATTCAGAGTCTAAAAATTCTTTTTTTTACAAACTCATAAAGAAAATAATATTAGATGCGCGTGAGAATTTTTTTAAGCATTTCATACATTTTACAGAATATAATGATAATCAATCTTTATTAGATATAGGAACAACCCCCTCACTTGATATTGAACAGAACATTATATTAGAGAAAACCAAAAATAATAAAAACATTACATGCTTATCAGATCAGGATTGTAGCATCTTAGAAAAAAAATATCCTAATATTAAAGATTTTATAATTGGAGACGGCACAAACACTAATTTTAAAGATATGTCATTTGATATTGTACATTCAAATGCAACTTTAGAGCACGTTGGTTCATACAATAATCAAATTGCTTTTGTCAAAGAGGCTTTGAGAGTATCTAAAAATCATGTTTTTATTCAAACTCCAAACAGATTTTATCCAATAGATTTTCATACTAACTTACCACTTATTCACTGGTTGCCTAAAAAAATTCATAGGAAAATTTTAAGATTTATTGGGTTAAATTTTTATTCAACAGAAGAAAATTTAAACTTATTATCTGAAAGTAATTTAATAAATATTTGTAGAAAATTAGATATTAAAAACTTTAAAATAATTAAACATAAGCTTCTTTTTATGACTTCAAATTTAATATTGGTAATTAAAAAATCCTCGTAAAATTATGCAAACATTAATTCTATTGGCTTTGGTAATTGTTGTTGCTTGGGTATTATTCAGGCCCTTTACTAAAAAAGAACTTGATAGATACAATGATAAAGACTGGCCTGATATGAATTTATAATGGGGCACCTGGCAACAGAACGCCCCTTCGTAACGGCTTAAACTATTATCAATTGAACGTTTTTTAGATTCTCAACACACATACGACACAGTGAGAAAAGAAATTTTAGTGTGCGGGGGAATTTATAAGCTTTTAAATTGTACTTAACTACAATAATAGGATTAGAAATTTTGCTAACCGTACTGCTCTATACGTTCTTTGTGCAGTACCAATAAATTTTAATAATTCTTTTTCCTTGGACATGTCAGCTGTCAAAGTATTTTCGTCAAACTTAACAATTTGATTAAATATTCTCATAAATTCTTTGTTTGCTGATTCACAATATGCTTTATCCAAGCAATCTACTTTTTGCAGACAACAACCTATCATCTACTATTGCAAAAAAAATTCGTGTTTCCATATTGCCCATACCTTGTCCAAGACTTGATTTAGCTTTCATTTCAATGAAAGTGTCGCCATTTGTATTGACACCAATTAAAGTTTTAATTGATTTAAATTTTATAAATTTATTTTTTATTCTTTCTTTTGCTAGTTTTGATATTTCTCTGCTTATTTCCCTGGGTTTAAAATCATCTAAATTTTCAAGCATAGCATTATTTTTGTTAGAGGCATAAGCAAGAGCAATATTGTAATTCATTCCAGATTTGTCGATAAAACATTTAAAATATTTCTTTTTAGATTTTATAGAACTACATTGACTCACCGCGTTTTGCCCAATTGAACTTTGTTGCATAGCGTTTAGTGACATTTTTCCTTTTCCAATAGAATGTACCTCTTTAAAAAAATCAAGATATATTTCTGGAGCAACAATCAAAACTTTATCGCTATCTTTAAATCCGATTTGCTTTTGTTCATCCCACATCACATTCATCATATTCTGAGAAATGCCACCATTAAGCCAAGATCCCTCCAGATAAAATCTATAATTATAATCTTTTAAATATGATTGATTTTCTTTTAAGTTTATCTTTAAACCATTTAAATTTATCTCAGCGCTATAAGAGGTTTGGATAAATCCAGTTAACAATAAAATTATTAAAAGCTTTTTCATTGGACTCAGCATAACCCGTCACACCGTTGGACTCAATAGGGACTCATCAAGCAAGGAAATCAGGGCTTCAGGTTGTATTAGAATTGTTATATAACAATAAATAACGTTAACAGGTTCACGGCACCTGGCAACAGAACGCCCCTACTCATTTTTAAATTTAGTTTGCAGTATCAACATTATTTAAAAAATACAACCGAGCTGGTCGTCCTGTGGTCGTAATTACTTTTGATTATTTATAAAGTTTATCCTGGATAATTTAGTGGACAATTTCGCATAGTTGAAATTGTTATTGCTTTAGGTCCACCCATTGCATTTGGGTAATTACAAACTTTGGTCATACCAGATATATTATGTGAATGTGATAATGGACAAATTGAATTTGCAAAAACTGTTAAAGCTGATGGTCCACTCATTCCATCATAATAACAAACTTTGGTAAATCCTGATGATAAGGACGTTCCTGAGGAACTATAAGTAGAACCAGTATTTCCTGTTCTTGAATTTTCGATTGCTAATAATGCTCCTAGAATATCTCTTGTTGCATCTGTTCCACTGTAAACTTGACTAGGATCTCCAAATGTTTGTGGTTGTAAAGTATACCATCCTTTTTCAATCAATTTATCATCAGCGAAAATATACGGCGTGTACTCATCATCTGTATTATAGCCATCTGCAATAAAGTCACTTCTTTGAAAGTGTATATAAAAGGTTTTACCTTCGATATTATAATTTATTGGAGATTTTTGTTGATCTGGTTTTAATTTTGCATTCAAAGGATAAAATTTATTCATCACTGAAGATTTTGAATCACCTAAATTTATGCTTGAAGCAATTTTATGATAGTTTGATACAGAGTCTTTTAAATTAAAATAATGGTTATGAGGCATGTTTCCACATCCTTGAAGCATAAAAGCTAAAATAAAGATTAAAAAAACTTTTTTCATGATCCAAGGTTATCAAATCATGTGCCCTGTGACGACCAAATTTTTGGTCGGCATTTGGTCGTAATTAATCTATAATTTGTGTGATTTGATTATTGCTGATTGTTGCAATATAAGGATTATTGAAACAAAGTTAAGGGCACCTGGCAACAGAACTCCCAGGTTAAATTTCAGATCTAGCTCGTAACCTTTCATACATAAGTCTTGCTTTTACTCCTAAATCCAAAAAAGGTTGTGGTGGTAACCAAGTTGGTTTATTTCTTGCCTCAATAGTTTCAATTTCTTTTGTGTGTTCATTACTAGCCTTAATAGCAATTTGTTCGCCAAATAATGTACCTACCCCAATACCTGAACCATTATAACAACCTGCAACAAATATATTTTCTTTAATTTTTTCAAAGATTTGAGAACTATTTCTGGTTCTTGAGACAATACCTGACCAAGTTGATTGAATAATATCATCTGGTAATTTAGGAAATCTTTTTTTTATACCAATCTTTTGCTTAATAGATCTTTTTTCCAAATTAGATTTAGACATCTGAGATGGATTGTGAACTTCTGCAGTATTTCTTATTAAAATTCTTCTATCTTTGGTCATTCTAATCGTTGCACCCATTGGTCTAACGGGTAAAACACCCCACTCTTTTGGTTCTCCAATTAATTTAAATTCTTTTTCAGTTAAAGGCCTTGTCATACTTGCAGTTAGAGTAATTGGAAAATTATAATTTGCTTTGATACCTAGAGACTTAAGAAATCCATTAGTTGCAAAGATTATTTTTTTTGACTTTATTGAGCCATTTTGAAAATTACAATTTATTAAACCATTAATCTTTTTCCAGTTTAATAACAATGAATTCTCATAAAGTATTACATTTTCAGGCAATGTATCAATCATTGCTCTTACTAATTTGCCTGGATGTAATAAAATTCCTCCTTTTGTGTGAAGAGCAACATTATAGAAGTTAGTGCCTAATCTTTTCGCAAGATCTTTGTTAAATATTAAATTATGCTCAAAACCCAATTTAGATAAAGTCTCTGAGAAATTTTCTAAGATTCTTTTATCTTCAATATTTGATGATGCAAAATACTTTCCACACTCGTTCCATTCACAGTCAACCTGATGTTCCTTAATGAATTTTTTAACTACATCAATGCCTAACATATAAATATTAGATTTTTTTTTATAATTTTCTAATTCTTTATTAGAAGTAAAACCATCATTAAGTGTCGTATCAACTAAATAACCAGAATTTCTTGAACTCGCACCCTCTCCTGCTAATTGAGCATCAACTAATAAAATTTTTTGATTTGGATAAATCTGACCTAATTTTCTTGCAGCCGACAATCCTGTATAACCCGCACCAATGACAAGCCATTCGCAACTCAGATCAGACGAGAGTGTTTGGATATTTGTTCTTGGACTTAAATCATTGACCCAACTACAGGTATTATCATTAACAACTTCCATCAAGAAAGATTACGATAATTGTTTACTAATTTAAAGACCTTAAGAAATCAAAGAAGGTTGCTTCTTCATATCTTCTTTTTTAATCCCAGCTACTCTTACTGGTTTTTTCATGGCATCTCTTCTAAAAGGTTCACCTAATTCTTGATTTAATATCACTTCAATAAATGTTGTAATACCTTTCTTTTGATCCTCACAAGATTGTTTAATGGCAGCCGTAGTCTCTTCCATAGTTTTAACAGTTACACCTTTTAAACCGCAAGCCTCTGCTACTTTTGCAAAACTTAATTCTGGATCAAGTTCTGTACCAACAAAATTATTATCGAACCAAAGAGTTGTATTTCTTTTTTCAGCACCCCATTGGTAGTTTCTAAAAATTACCATTGTAATTGCAGGCCACTCCTCTCTTGCACAAGAGCTCATTTCGTTCATGCTTATTCCAAATGCTCCATCTCCCGCAAAACCAATTACAGGTGTATCCGGACAACCTATTTTAGCACCCAGTATAGATGGAAAACCATAGCCACAAGGACCAAATAAACCTGGCGCTAAATATTTTCTTGGCTTTTCAAATGTTGGATAGGCATTTCCAATTGCGCAGTTATTTCCGATATCACTTGATATAATTACATCCTCAGGCATACCTGCTTGAATTGCTCTCCAGGCTTGTCTTGGTGACATTCTATCTTTGTCTCTTTCTCTAGCTTCTTTGTTCCAAACTGTTCCTTCATCATCATCTTCGTGATCTAAACTTGATAATTTTTGTAACCATGCTGATTTTGTCTGATGAATTAAATCTTTTCTTTTTTGTCTATCCGTATCGCCTGCATTTGATGATAATTTTTCTAAAATCTGTGTTGCCACTAATTTTGCATCACCACTAATTCCAACTGTAACTTTTTTAGTTAATCCAATTCTATCTGGATTCATATCAACTTGAATTATGCTTGCTTTTTTTGGCCAATAATCGATTCCATAACCTGGTAGAGTTGAAAAAGGATTTAATCTTGTTCCTAAAGCTAAAACGACATCAGCTTTAGAAATTAATTCCATCGCAGCTTTTGATCCATTGTATCCTAATGGCCCAACTGCTAAAGGATGACTTCCTGGAAAACTATCATTGTGTTGATATCCTGAGCAAACAGGTGCATCAAGTTTTTCAGCAAGTTTTTTAGTTTCCTCAATTGCACCACCAATAACCACACCTGCTCCAGATAAAATTACTGGAAATTTTGCTTTAGATAATAAATCTGCTGCCTTAGCAATTGCGTCAGCACCTCCACCTTGTCTTTCTAATCTGACGATTGGAGGAAGGTCTATATCAATCACTTGACACCAATAATCTCTTGGTACGTTTATTTGTGCTGGTGCTGAACCTCTTATTGCTTTTTCTATTACTCTATTTAAAACTTCAGCCATTCTTGAAGGATCTCTTACCTCTTCTTGATAACAAACCATATCTTTAAATAAATTCATTTGTTCTACTTCTTGAAAACCACCTTGCCCCATAGTTTTATTTGCTGCTTGTGGGGTTACTAATAATAAAGGTGTGTGGTTCCAATAAGCAGTTTTAATTGGTGTTACTAATCCTGTTATACCCGGCCCATTTTGTGCAATAACCATTGACATTTTTCCTGTAGCTCTAGTGTAACCATCTGCAATCAAACCACCATTTGTTTCGTGTGCCACATCCCAAAAAGTAATTCCTGCATCTGGAAAAATATCAGATATAGGCATGAACGCAGAACCAATAATTCCAAAAGAGTGTTCAATACCATGCATTTGCAAAACTTTTACAAAAGCTTCTTCTGTTGTCATTTTAGTCATTTGTAGAACCTTTCTAAATTACTTTAGAACAATTTTTAAAAATTAATTGTTAATTTTGCGATTAATATATAAGATTTCAGAAAATTCAAACAAACAAATCGACACTATAAAAATGTCAACAGATATTATAATTCACGATAAAAAAGACAATGTTGGGGTGGTAGTAATAGAAAAAATAACTCCAAAACAAGATTGTAAATGCTGGATAATGGAGAATGACAGCTCAGTTAACATTCAATCAGCAGATGAAATCCCTCTAGGCCATAAAATTGCAATGATTGATTTAAAAGAAGGGGATACGATTTTAAAATATGGTCACGATATAGGTAAAGTAGTCAAAGCAATTAAAAAAGGTCAACATGTGCACGTTCATAACGTCAAAACAAAAAAGTGGTAATTAGATGGAAATTCCAAAAAGTTTTTTAGGTTATAAAAGAGAAAATGGCAGAGCAGGAACAAGAAATCATGTAATCATTTTACCTGTTGATGATATTTCAAACGCATGTGCTGAAGCAGTTGCAAATAACATTAAAGGAACAATAGCTCTTCCCCATTCTTATGGAAGATTACAATTTGGAGCAGATTTAGAATTACATTTTAGAACAATGATTGGAACCGGTAGCAACCCAAATGTTGCAGCGGTAATTGTGATTGGTATTGAACCTAAATGGACTAAGAGAATTGTCGATGGAATTGCAAAAACAGGAAAGCCAGTTGAGGGTTTCCATATTGAGCGTACTGGGGATATTGGAACTGTAATGAAAGCTTCAAAAAAAGCTCAAGAATTTGTTATGTGGGCTTCTGAAAAACAAAGAGAAGAATGTCCAATAAGTGATTTATGGATTTCTGTAAAATGTGGAGAGTCTGACACCACCTCTGGTTTAGCCTCTAACCCGACTGTTGGAAATTTAATGGATAAACTTGAACCCCTTGGAGTTCATTTATGTTTTGGGGAAACATCAGAACTTACAGGGGCAGAAAAAGTTTGTGCTACAAGAGGTGCCACCAAAGAAGCTTCGGATAAATTTATGAAGACTTGGAGCGCTTATAATGATTTTATTTTAAAAGAGGCAACTGATGATCTTTCTGAAAGTCAGCCAACCGCTGGTAATATAGCAGGTGGTTTAACAACTATTGAGGAAAAAGCTTTTGGAAATTTTCAAAAAATAGGAAATTGTAAATTTGTTGATGTTTTAGAACCGGCTGAAGAGCCAAAAAAAGGAAAAGGTTTATACTTCATGGATACTTCTTCTGCTGCTGCGGAGTGTGTAACACTACAAGCAGCTGCAGGATTTAATATTCATTTATTCCCGACTGGTCAGGGTAATATTGTAGGAAACCCAATTGAACCAGTTATAAAATTAACTGCAAATCCATTAACAGTTAAATCTATGGGAGAACATATTGATTGTGATGTTTCAAAAATTCTCTCGAGAGAAATGAATTTGTCTGAAGCTGGAGATGAATTGATTAAAACAACGTTAAAAGTTGCAAATGGTAGACTTACTTGTGCTGAAGCTTTAGGTCATAGAGAATTCGTAATGACCAAATTATACCGAAGTGCTTAAGATTTTTACTTAGCTGGTTTGCTAAAGTGCTTTTTTTTTAAATCAGATAAAAATCTTCGAATAAATGCTGCAGCAACACCTAATGCTATGGCAAAAAATATAGAAAATAAACTATATACAATTGGCATATCTTTAGAAAATTTTTGAACTAAAACTGACAATGGTGTTAAGTCCTTTTCTGCAATCTCAGTGATGCCATTCATAGTATGATCAACAAAAAAAGTATCATACGCAATTGCAATTCCAACAATTAATAGCAAAACTGCTAATAGCGCTTTTAGTCCAGAACTTTCAATTGACTGACCAATTTTTTGACCAGTTTGCACTCCAATTATCGAACCAATAACCAACATTAAAACTAAAATTAAATCTATAGATCCATAATTGAATGCATGTAAAAATGTTACGATGACACTTACAAAAATAGTTACAAACAAAGAAGTTCCTGGAACTAATTTTGTTGGCATACCTATTATATAAATCATGGCCGGAACTAATATGAAAGCTCCACCAATACCCATGATTGCTGCAATAAAACCTACAAATAAACCAATGATAATTGGTGTGAATGCACTCTCGTATAATTTTGATTTAGGAAATCTCATCCTAAATGGAAGACCATGTATCCAATAATGTACGTGTAATTTTCGTTTTACAATAGTATTTTTTCTAACTTTATCGATCTCGCCAAGACTTTCAACTAGCATTAAAGTTCCAATGATTGCCAAGATATACATGTAAGCAAGAGAGATAACAGTATCTATTTTGCCAATGTCTTTAAAGTAAGTAAATGTATAAATACCAATGATAGTTCCTATTGCACCACCAATGACAATCATAAAACCCATTTTATAATCCAACGTATTTTTAAGATAATGAGTTGTAGATCCAGAAACAGAGGTAGCTAAAATGTTATTTGCTTCATTAGCAACAGCATAAGCTGGTGGAACACCTAGAAAAATTAGAAAAGGTGTCATTAAAAAACCACCTCCTACTCCAAATAGTCCAGATAAAACTCCAACCAAAGCACTTAATAAAATGATTTCAATAGCAGTAACGTGTACTTGTGCTATTGGTAAAAATACTTCCATTTAAAATAATTAACTTTTTTAAAAAAAATTTATTTAAAAGTTAAAAAAGTTCCAAATAATATTACACCCCAGCAAGCTAATATTGCTGAAAAAATTCCTGTTTTAATTAATGCTGTTTTATAATTTAAGATTTTTTGTAGAAATTTTATATTTGAAAGGTGCATCTATATCCTCAATAGCACCAGCAGAAAAATTGTCAAACTTTAATTAATAAATTGTGGCTCCAAAAATTTTTACCTCGCCATCCTCAACACCAAGGACCAGCCTTCCTAAAAATTCTCCAGGCACCTCCTTGTTAGTCTGCTTAATTAATACAGTAATGTGATCGCCTCTTCTTAATGTTCCGAACGGTTCGTAGGTCTCATTTAAATTGGTGATAATCTTGTTGTTAGCCCATTGCTTTCCAAGCTCTACTTCGTTAGCCCCAAACAGCATTTGGGTAGAGAAATCTCTGGTAAAGCCGCCATAATCTTTCATATTTGAGGCTCTTACGAGATTTTCCCAAAAAGGCTTAGCTATTACGAATATCTCCTCGTCAGATTTTTTCAAAAGGTCCATAAAGAAATTTGAAATATGGGGTTACGAAGCCTTCTTCTTCTCTTTTTCGTCAACAATATGATAGACTGGTACTTTCTCTAGAGTAAATTTTCCTGTTTTAGGGTTTCTTCTAGAAACTGTTAAACAATGCCAATTTTCATCATCAAGTTTCATATGATCGCCTCTGTAATAATAACCTGGCCAACGAGTTTCTTCTCTAAATAATGTGTGCTCTGTTACACATTGTGAGGTTAGAGCTCTATGTTTAAGCTCCCAGGCTCTCATTAATTGATGATAATCCTCAGCTCCTACATTTTCCAAATCTTCCTGTAACCATTCTAGAAGTTCGAGAGCTCTCTTAAGCATATTGCCGTTCGTCATGTAATTTGAGGTAATTCCCCCGACATACTCATCCATAATTTTTTGAAGTCTTTGTAATCCTTGTATTGGTGAAATATAGCTTGGTGAAACAGTTCCACCAGTGATCTCGTTTTGAGCTACTGTGTAAGTTTCTAAAGGTTTGTAAACAGCCTTTTTAAAATCCTCACATTGTTTATCCGTAACATTTATTCCTTCTGCTTTTTTATCCTCTATATATTTAACTGCTGCTTTTGCGGCTAATCTTCCTTCAGTAAAAGAACCTGATGAAAATTTATGAGCACTACCTCCTACTGTATCTCCAGCACCAAAAAGTCCATTGATTGTAAGCATTCTGTTATAACCCCAAAAATATTCTGGTGGAGATAGATCTTCTGGTCCACTTACCCAAGCTCCAGAGCAAGTTGCGTGTGATCCCATTACGTAAGGCTCAGAAGTTGTTAATTCTGGATTTGTATACTTTGGATCAATATTTTGAGATGCCCAAACTACAGCTTGACCAACAGTCATACCTAAAAAATTTTCCCAACCTACTGTTTCTAAATGAGGATCTTGGAAAGCTTCTTTAGTTACCATATGTATCGGTCCACCACCTGCAGCAACTTCCTGAATAAAGGCATGGTTTCTCAAACAAGTGGGAGTTGGATGATGATCAATATATTCTCCAACTAATTCTTTGGTTTGTTCATACCATTTTTTCTCATAATTTTCGCCATTAGCATTTTGTGTGTATGTTTTTAAATGTAAAAAATATGCTCCAACTGGTCCATAACCATCTTTAAATCTGCACAATACAATTCTGTTTTCCATTTGAGTCATCTTTGCACCTGCTGCAATAGGTAAAGCGTAAGCAGATCCATTACTCCATGGTGCATACCAAGTTCTTCCCATACCTTCTCCAACCGCTCTTGGTTTAAAAATATGTGACGCTCCACCAGCTGAAACTATAACTGCCTTAGCTCTAAACACATGAAAATCACCTGTTCTCATATTAAAACCAACTGCGCCACCAATTCTATTTTCTTGAGACTCATCCATTAATAAATGAGTGATCATTATTCTGTTGTAAATTTTATCTGCTGATTTTTTTGCTGCCTCAGCAACAATTGGCTTATAACTTTCTCCATGAATCATTATTTGCCATTTACCTTCTCTTAAATATCTTCCAGTTTTTTCATTTTTCATCATTGGAAGACCCCACTCATCAAACATATGAACAGTTGAATCTACATGACGAGCCATGTCATAACCCAAATCTTCTCTAACCATTCCCATTAAATCATTTCTGGCATACCTTACATGATCTTCAGGTTGATTTTCATCCCATTGCATACCCATGTAACAATTGATTGCATATAAACCTTGTGCGACCGCACCACTTCGATCAATGTTTGCTTTTTCAACACAAACAATTTTTAAATCCCTTCCCCAGTGTCTGGCCTCAAATGTTGCTCCTGTGCCGGCCATTCCACCACCAACAACTAATACATCACACTCCTCATAATGTGTTTTGTGCTTAGCCATTAATAATAAACACCTTTTTTAAAAGACTCTTTTGGAACCGATGGTAATTCTTTATTGGTATTTAATCCTTCTGGCTCACTATATAATCTTTGTGAATTAATTTCTCCTTGGTTAGGAGTATCACCTTCAGCAAGTTTAGGAATAAATTTTCCCCAAGGTTTTGTTGTTATAGGTGAAACGAAGTTTTTCTCTGTTCCATTTCTAAATTTAACTTTCCAAGAGATAGTTCCTTTTTCTTCTTCTCTTCTAACTCTAACGCTGTGACCCATCGGAGCAAAATCAGCATACCCTCTTACATCAATTGCATGATTAGGACATGCTTTAACACATGAATAACATTCCCAACAAAAGTTTGGTTCAATATTTTTTGCTCTTCTGATATTTTCATCAATGTGCATGATGTCTGAAGGACATATATCTACGCAATGACCACAGCCATCACATCTTGTCATGTATACAAAAGTTGACATAATTTTTTATTTTTCTCCTTTTTCTATTAACATATTAATAATGTTTTGGCTCTTCTCTTTTTATACCCAGGCCAAATTGTTCTGGGGCATCAGCTGGTGGAGGTAAATTATCCCTAGATCCATCTGCCTCTGCTAAATTTTTTTGAATAGCTGCTCCAGGTTTATAAAACATGTGAGCAAATTTCGACCAATAAACACCACCGAATAAAATTAAGTTAGATGCAACAAATAAAATTAAAAATAAATAAGACAATCCTATTTGCCCATTAAAT
>CACCXU010000011.1:0-11508 GCA_902550055.1 uncultured Pelagibacteraceae bacterium
GTAATCATGAGCATCTTCTTTTGATCTCATTGATCTTGTCTCATTTTTCTTCGTATCAAAAAGTCTGGTTTCTTGATCAATAGTTTTGCCCTCTTCTATTAAATCAACCTGCCGATTAGCCTCATATTCTATTGCCATTTGCATAAACTTAATTGAATTAACATTTTTAATTTCACATCGAGTGCCAAATTCTTTTGACCCTTTAGGTCTTACAGAAACATTCACATCCGCTCTTAAAGAGCCTTCTTGCATATTTCCGTCACAAGTTCCTAGGTACCTCATTATAGATCGTAATTTTTTAATGTAAGCATTAACCTCATCTGGGGATCTTAAATCAGGCTTGCTCACTATTTCCATTAAAGCTACCCCTGATCTATTTAAATCTACAAAAGTATTTTGTGGGTCAAGATCATGAATACTTTTTCCAGCATCTTGCTCTAGATGTAATCTTTCTATACCTACTTCTTTTTGACCATTAGGCATATCCAAAATAACTTTGCCCTCACCTACTATTGGATCTTTAAATTGTGATATTTGATATCCTTGAGGTAAATCAGCATAAAAATAATTTTTTCTATCAAATACAGAGCGTTTATTAATTTTTGCATTTAGACCAATACCAGTTTTGATAGCTTGTTTAATACAAAATTCATTTATTACAGGTAGCATTCCTGGAAATGCAGCGTCAACTAAACTTACTTGTGTATTTGGTTCAGCACCAAATTTAGTTGATGAAGAAGAAAATAGTTTTGACTCAGATAATACTTGAGCATGTACCTCTAATCCAATTACAACTTCATATTGATTATCTTTCCGATTAATCAAATATTCTGTGTTTTTCTTATTCACTTAATCCACCAATCAGTAATTTTGTTTTTAAAATTTATTTTCTCCTCCATAGCAAAAGCTATGTTTAATATATTTTGTTCATCAAAAGCTTTACCGATTATTTGTAAACCCAGAGGATAACCTTTAGTATCGTGTCCTGCAGGAATTGATATACCAGGCAGGCCTGCCAAATTAACTGGTACTGTAAATATATCATTTAAATACATCGAAACTGGATCATTTGTTTTTTCACCTATTTTAAAAGCTGAGCTAGGTGTTGATGGAGTTAAAATTGCATCAACTTTCTTATATGCTTCATCAAAATCATTTTTGATTAGTTTTCTCACTTTTTGAGCTTTAAGATAGTATGCATCATAATAACCAGATGATAATACATAAGTTCCAATCATAATTCTTCTTTGAACTTCTGCACCAAAGCCTTCAGATCTAGTTTTTTCATACATATCAATTAAATTTTCACCTTTGGCTCTGTATCCATACTTTACACCATCATATCTTGCTAAATTAGAAGATGCCTCTGCTGGAGCAACAATATAATACGTTGGTAAAGCATAACTTGTATGTGGAAGTGATATATCGATTGTTTCAGCACCACAATCTTTTACGTACTGAATACCTTTTTGCCAAAGGTCCTCTATTTCTTTAGGCATACCATCAACTCTGTATTCTTTTGGAATTCCAATTTTTTTTCCTTTTATATTTTTTGTAAGTTCCTTGCTATAATGATTTCTTTTAAAATTAATTGAAGTAGAATCTTTTGAATCATATGTACTGATTACTTCTTGCAATAAAGCACAATCTTTTACATTTTGGGCCATTGGTCCTGCCTGATCTAATGAGGAAGCAAAAGCAACTATCCCATATCGTGAGCAACTTCCATATGTTGGTTTTAAACCTACAATTCCAGTAAATGAAGCTGGCTGTCTAATTGATCCTCCAGTATCAGTACCAATTGTGATTGGAGTTAATTGTCCAGCAACTGCTGATGCTGAACCACCCGATGAACCACCGGGGACTAAATTCTTATCAATAGGATTTTGTACGTTTCCAAAATGACTTGTCTCATTAGATGAACCCATTGCAAACTCATCACAATTTAATTTACCCAGAAGTATTGCACCTTCATTCCAAATATTTTCAGTAACTGTAGACTCATAAGTTGGTACAAAATTATTTAAAATTTTACTACCAGCAGTTGTTTTAACATTTTTTGTACAGAATAAATCCTTAACTGCCATAGGTATACCAGGTAATTTTAAATCTAAATTTGGGTTCTGATCAAATTTTTTTGCTTTATCTAAAGCAGGTGCAAAATCATCTGTGATATAAGCATTTAACTCACTAGACTTTTCAGACCTTTGAATAAATGCTTTGGTCACATCTGTTGAAGAAAGTTTCTTATTTTTAATATTTTCTACTAATTCTGTTAAAGATTGTTTTGTAATGTCTGACATTATTCAATTACCTTTGGTACAACAAAATAATCCTCATTATCTTCAGGAGAGTTTTTAATTATTTGTTCTCTAATATTTTTACTTTTGATCTCATCAGATCTGAATTTTAAAGTTGTTTCGGCTATTGATGTTAATGGCTTTACATCATCTGTTTTTAATTCATTGAGCTTTTCAATAAATTCAAAAATTGAATTCAAATCATCAGCTAATTTTTCTGCCCTTTTTTCATCAACAGAAATTCTTGATAATTTAGATATGTGTTTTATTGTTTTAAGATCTATACTCATATGCTATTTAGGTATGACGCAAACTATCATTTAAGTTAAAAATATACAATATGATCACGTTAGAGGAATTTAAAAAAAATCACTTAGATAAGTGCAGATTGATAGGCTTAGACCTTGGTTCAAAACGAATAGGAGTTTCAATTTGTGACGAAAAACAATTAATTGCCACACCCTTTATAACTATAGAAAAAAAATCCTCTCAAAACCTTATAGATCAACTTAAATCAATAATTATCGAAAATAACATAAAGGGAATCATAATAGGAAACCCCTTAAATATGGATGGCTCTTCTGGCAAATCTTCTCAATCAGTAAAAGATGTTTCAACGTATATTGAAAAGAACATTGATATTCCAGTTTGTTTATGGGATGAGAGACTATCAACTGTTGGTGCATTTAATCTTTCTAGTCAATTAGATGTGAATGTGAGTAAAAGAGAAAAAAAAATTGATGAAAATGCTGCTGCTTTTATATTGCAAGGAGCAATAGATTTTTTGAACAATTAATACTTGCTATTATACAACTTTATAGCTATAGAGTTGGTTTTAATGGCAATTAAAACAAATAAAGCTATTAAAATTTCCCAAAAACATCTGTTAGGTATCCAAGATTTATCTATAAATGACGTTAATCTTATACTTGATGAAGCTCACGATTTTATAAAAGTAAACCAAAGCAAAAATAAAAAAATTGATGTACTAAGAGGAAAAACACAGATCAATTTATTTTTTGAGCCCTCAACAAGAACACAAAGTTCATTTGAATTAGCAGGAAAAAGACTTGGAGCTGACGTGATGTCAATGAATATAAGTAATTCTGCAATTAAAAAAGGTGAAACTCTTATTGATACAGCAATGACACTAAATGCTATGCATCCTGACATTATTGTAATAAGACACCAGGACTCTGGCGCATGTAATCTACTTTCTCAAAAAGTTAATTGTGCAGTTTTAAATGCTGGAGATGGAAGAAGAGAGCACCCTACTCAAGCTTTATTGGATGCTCTGACAATTATAAATCGAAAAAAAAAAATTGAAGGTTTAAGAATTGCCATCTGTGGAGATATCCTACATTCAAGAGTTGCACGATCTAATATTTATTTACTGAATATGTTAGGAGCAGAAGTAAATATAATTGCTCCCACAAATTTAATGCCTAAGGAAATAGAAAAATTTGGTGTTAATACATTCACCGATATGAAAAAAGGATTAAAAGATTGTGATATTGTAATGATGTTAAGATTACAAAATGAAAGAATGACAAGTTCTTATCTCTCATCTAACAGAGAGTATTATGAATATTATGGCCTTACACCAGATAAATTAGAACATGCAAAAGCTGATGCATTAATCATGCACCCAGGTCCAATGAATAGAGGTATTGAGATAGATACTAATTTAGCTGATGATATCAATAAAAGCGTAATTAAAGAACAAGTAGAACTAGGAGTTGCGGTAAGAATGGCCTGTTTAAAGATTTTTTGTACTTAAATGAAAAAACAATATTTTATAAACGCAAATATAATTGACCCACATAATTCAATTAACGAGACAGGTGGTCTTATAATTTCTGAAGAAGGAAAAATAGAAGCGGTAGGAAAAAAGGTTAATACAAATAATCTTCCTACTAGAGAAAAACCAATTGACTTAAAGGGGAAATATATATTTCCAGGTTTAGTTGACATGAGAGTATTTGTAGGTGAACCAGGCTATGAATATAAAGAAAATTTTAGAACCTTAAGTAATGCTGCTTTAGCTGGTGGCGTAACTTCTGTGGTAACAATGCCAAATACTGATCCGATAATAGACAACGTATCTATAGTCGATTTTCTAAAAAGAAGAGGAAGAGATAAATCTCGAATAAACATTTTTCCGTGTGCATCACTTACAAAAAATATTGAAGGAAGCAATATGACAGAATTTGGTCTTCTGCAAAGTAAAGGTATAATAGCATTTACTGATGGTATTAAAACTATTCAAAATCCCAGATTAATGTCTCGGATAATGAATTCTGCAAAAGATATTGGCTGTTTAATAATGCAACATGCAGAAGATTATGAACTTGCAAAAAATGGGATGATAAATTCAGGCATTATCGCATCTAAATTAGGATTATCAGGTATTCCTGAGATCGCAGAAAGAATTTTGATTGAAAGAGATCTTACTTTACTTGAAAAAGTAAAATGCAGATATCATATTTCTCAATTATCATCGCAAAAATCTATTGAAGTGATCAAACATAGGAAAGAAATTGTAAAATTCACATCCGGTGTTTCGATAAATAATCTCTCTTTAAATGAAAATGATATTGGTGATTTTAGAACTTTTTTAAAACTATCTCCACCTTTGAGGCGTGAGGAAGATAGAATTGCTCTAGTGGAAGGATTAAAGGATGGATTAATAGATGTGATTGTTTCAGATCACAAACCTGAAGATGAAGAGTCAAAGAGATTA
Source organism: uncultured Pelagibacteraceae bacterium (assembly GCA_902550055.1). Classification (GTDB taxonomy): domain Bacteria; phylum Pseudomonadota; class Alphaproteobacteria; order Pelagibacterales; family Pelagibacteraceae; genus Pelagibacter. The sequence goes on from CACCXU010000011.1 coordinate 5,044, forward strand.
ACATTTTCTCAAGCTGCAACAGGCGCATCAGGTATAGAAACTCTATTATCTTTAAGTTTAGAGTTATATCACAATGGATCTTTAAAATTAGAAACATTAATTAAAGCGCTTACTTCAAATCCTGCAAAAATTCTCAAGATAGATAAAGGTAATCTCTCCATTGGCAATGATGCAGATTTTTGTGTTGTAGATATAAGTAAACCATGGATTGTAAAAAAAGAAAAATTGGTTTCAAAATCAAAAAATACCTCAATTGAAGACAAAAAACTCCAAGGTAAGGTTACGAATACATTTGTAAAAGGAAAAGAATTATTTAAGCTTTAGTATGGATATTTTTTTGATAGGTATCATTTCCTACCTAATAGGCTCTATACCTTTTGGATATATACTTACAAAAATATTTTTAAAAAAAGATATAAGAGAAATAGGATCTGGTAATATTGGAGCGACCAATGCTTTAAGAACTGGTAACAAAAGTATTGGTTATTTCACGTTAGCATTAGATATTTTAAAAGCAATTATTCCAGTTATGTATGTAAAAATTTTCTACCAAGATTTTTTATATATTGCATCTTTATGTGCCTTTTTAGGTCATGTATTTCCAATTTGGCTTAAGTTTAAAGGTGGCAAAGGCGTTGCTACCTATGTCGGTATTTTATTTGCTATAAATTTATATTTTGGAATTATATTTTCTATATGTTGGTTTGTAACTTTTTTTATTTCTAAATTTTCATCTCTATCATCTTTAGTAGCTTCAATATCTATACCAATCTATCTATTAATTTCTATTCAGTTTAATCAGGCAATTTTTTTTACAATCATGTTTATCTTGATTTTTTTTACCCACAGAGAAAATATTAAAAGATTGATAAATAAAGAAGAAACTAAGACAAAAATTTATTAAATTGACTATCTAAAGCTTTTGGGTAGTTTGTAGTTTATGAATTTGGTCATTGTAGAAAGTCCTGCTAAAGCAAAAACTATCAATAAATACTTAGGTGATAATTATAAAGTTTTAGCAAGTTATGGTCATATAAGAGATTTGCCGTCAAAAAATGGTTCTGTCAATCCAGATCAAGATTTTAAAATGGAATGGGAAGTTGATAGTTTTTCAAAAAAATATTTAAAAGAAATAACTGATGCGGCTAAAGACTCATCTAAAATTATATTAGCAACCGACCCTGATCGTGAAGGTGAGGCCATTGCTTGGCATGTCAAAGAATATTTGAATGAAAAAAAACTTTTAAAAGATAAAGAAATTGAACGAGTTGTATTTAATGAAATAACCAAAAAAGCTGTTATTCGAGGAATTGAAAATCCTAGGCAAATTGAGCCATTACTAGTCGATGCGTATATGGCTAGAAGAGCCTTGGACTACTTGGTTGGTTTTAATATATCCCCGATCCTCTGGACGAAACTCCCAGGCTCAAAATCTGCAGGAAGAGTTCAATCTGTTGCTTTAAAATTAATTACTGAGAGAGAACATGCAATTGAGTCTTTTAAACCTGAGGAATTTTGGACTTTAAGTATTAAATTTGCAAATACTGCAAATCAAAATTTCACTGCTAGTATTAGTCAACTTGACAACAATAAAATTGAAAAATTTTCATTTAGAAATAAAGAAGAGATAAATAAAGCCATATCAAGTATTAATAAAAAAAAATTTAGTATAACTGACATTTCTAGCAAAATAGTAAATCGTAATCCCTCTGGACCATTTACAACTTCAACTCTTCAACAAACCGCATCAAGTCGACTAGGTTTTGGTGCATCTAGAACAATGCAAATTGCCCAAAAACTTTATCAAGGTATAGAAATGGAAGGTGAAACAATTGGCTTAATTACTTACATGAGAACTGATGGAACTAATTTATCTAAAGATGCTGTTACAAGTTTCAGAAATTATATCCAAAAAGAAATTGGTAATGAATACTTGCCTAAAGATGTTTTGAATTATTCAGGCAAAAAAGCTAAAAATGCGCAAGAAGCTCACGAAGCAATCAGACCTACTGATATTATAAGAACTCCAGAAAGTGTTAAAAAATATCTAAGTACAGATCAAAATAAACTTTATGATCTTATCTGGAGTAGAGCTCTATCTTCTCAGATGGAGTCAGCCAAATTTGATAGAAATACTATCACCATAACGTCAGATAATAATGATACAATTTGTAAAGCCAGTGGATCAGTTTTAAAATTTGATGGTTTCTTAAAGATTTATAATAATCAAAGCAAAGATGATGATGAAAATATTTTACCTGCTGTGTCTAAAGGACCTATTAATATTGAGGCGCTAATAGATGAACAGCATTATACACAACCACCACCAAGATATTCTGAAGCTAGTTTAGTTAAAAAGCTTGAAGAGCTTGGTATCGGGAGGCCTTCTACGTATGCAAGTATTATTTCTACTATTGCTAATCGAGGTTATGCAGAAATATTGAATAAAAGATTTTTTCCTACAGATAGAGGTAAATTAATTTCAGCCTTTTTAGAAAAATTATTCTCAAAATATGTAGATTACAACTTTACAGCAGGATTAGAAGATCAACTTGATGAGATCACTACTGGCAAAGAAAGTTGGATTAAAGTTTTGGAACTTTTTTGGAAAGACTTCAATAATAATGTTTCGGAAGTAAAAGAAAAAAGAACTAGAGAGGTTTTAGATTTACTCAATGATAGTCTGGGTGAATTAATTTTTGATAAGGATAATGAGGGTAATGTAGTAAGAAAATGTCAATTATGTAGTTCTGGAACACTTAGTTTAAAGAATAGTTTCAGAGGTGGCGCTTTTATAGGGTGTTCAAATTATCCAGAATGTAAATTTACAAGACCCTTATCTAAAGCAAAAGCTGCTGCTCAAGCACAATTAGCTGAACCAAAATTTATAGGAAAACATGAAAATGGAAATGATATATATTTGAAAAATGGAAGATTCGGCCCCTACCTTCAATACGAGAAAATCCCCTCTGATTTAGAAGTTGAAAAAAATAGTAAGAAAAAGAAAAAAACTAAAAAATTAAAGTCAGATGTAAATGAACTTTTAAAAAATGTTTCAATACCAAAAGGATTAGAATTAGAGAGTATTAATTTAGAAAAAGCTCAATTTTTATGTTCGCTACCTAAATCTTTGGGAATAAATCCAGATAATCAAAAGGAAATTACTTTAAACGTTGGAAGATTTGGTCCTTACTTAAAATGTGAAAATAAATCAGCAAGAATAGAAAATGTAGAGGAAATATTTTCCATAGGTTTAAATAGAGCAATAACATTAATAGCTGAGGCTAAACCTGGTCGAATGTCCTCTTCTATGATAAAAGATTTGGGAGAACATCCTGAGGATAAAAAACCTGTTAGAGTCATGAAGGGTCAGTATGGGCCTTATATAAAATATAAATCACTCAATGCAACTATTCCTGAGGAAAAAGACCCCACTGAATTAACGATGGAAGAGGCTTTAATATTAATTGAGAAAAGAAGAGAATACGATAAAACCAAAAAATCAAAAAGAAAAAAAACAAAATGAGTTTTGAAGATAAAATTATAGAACTCAATATAAAGCTTCCTGAAGCAAAAGCACCAGTTGGTAATTATGTTGCAACAAAAATTACAGGAAAAATGTTATTCATATCAGGACAAATTTCTATTGATGATAATGGTGAATTAATTAAAGGAAAAGTTGGTAAAGAATTGGATGTCACGGCTGGTTACAATGCTGCTAAGAGATGCGCTTTAAGTATTATTGCCCAAGTTAAAAAAGCCTGCGACAATGATTTATCAAAAATAAAATCATGTGTGAAATTAACAGGATTTGTAAATTCAACAGATGACTTTATTGATCAACCTAAAGTAATAAATGGCGCATCTGATTTGATAGCTTCAATTTTTGGAGACGCAGGTATGCATACTAGAGCTGCTGTAAGCACAAATAGTTTACCATTAGGTGTTTCGGTTGAAGTAGATGCAATATTTGAGTTAAATTAGATTATTACTTTCCAACGCTGTAATATTTAAATCCTTGGTCTTTAATCTTTGATGAAGAATATATATTTCTCATATCAAAAATCATGAACTTCTTACCTTTAACTAAACTTTTAAAATTAATTGATTTAAAATCATTCCATTCAGTATGAATAATTACAAGATCAGCCCTATGAACAGCATCTTTGATTGAATTCTTATTAATTACATTTTTAAACTTCATAAATTCAGTTTTATAACCAGTTGGATCAAAATATTTTATAGTTGCTCCTTTTTTTGATAACCATGGTATCATTTTTAAACTTGAGGAATCTCTCATATCATCTGTATTAGCTTTAAATGTAACACCTAAAAAAGTAATTATTTTATTTTTAATTTTCCTATTTAAGATTCTATTAATTCTATCTAGTAAAATTTTAGATCTATTTTCATTTGATTTAATCACTGATTTAACCACTGATAAATTTGTTTTAAATTTATCTGCTGTTGTAATAATGGCTTTTGTATCTTTAGGAAAACAAGATCCACCATAAGCAGGTCCTGCTCTAAGAAATCGACTGCCTATTCTTTTATCTAATCCCATACCTATTGATATATCCTCAACATTAATGTTAGTTTTTTCACATAAATTAGCTATTTCATTTATAAAAGTAATCTTTGTTGCCAAAAAAGCATTCGAGGCATATTTAATCAACTCGGCAGCTCTTCTAGAAGTTTGTAAATAAGAAGCACCCTTAGAAATAAGTGGGCTATAAAGATTTTTCAAAATTCTACCTGCTTTTTTATCATTAGTTCCAATAACGACACGATCTGGATAAACAAAATCTCTTATTGCTTCTCCTTCTCTTAGAAATTCAGGATTTGAAACAACAGAAAATTTCTTTTTACTATTTTTTTTAGATAATATTTTTTCAATTTCATCTCCTGTCGTCACGGGGACTGTTGATTTTGTTATGATAATTTTAAATTTATTAATTGAAGAACTTATTTCTTTAGAAACTTTGTAAATTTGACTTAAATCTGCCGAACTACCACCTTTTTTTGTTGGTGTACCAACACAAATGAAAATTATGTCTGAGTCTTTAATTGATTTTTTTAAATCTGTAGAAAAATTTAATTTTTTATTTTTAAAATTCTTTATTACTAATTCTGATAAACCAGGTTCATAGATTGGAATCTTTCCTTTTTTTAGTAAATTTATTTTGTCAACATTATTATCTACACAAATTACTTCATTTCCTAAATCAGCAAAACATACTCCACTTACTAAACCTACATAACCAGTACCAATCATACACAATTTCATGATTTAGCTATCTCTAAAGTTGATTTGATGTAACCACTCATGCTTCCACAATCAAGATATTTTCCAGAAAAATTATGAGCAATGAATTTTTTATCATTTTGAATTAATGTTTGGATAGCATCTGTAATATGTATCTCTCCTCCTTTACCTGGTTTTTGTTTAAGTAATTTTGAAAAAATTTCTCTAGGTAAAATATATCTTCCAATCACTGCTTTATTAGATGGTGCTTTTTTTACAGAAGGTTTTTCAATTACATCTGAGATCAAATAATTATTCTTATTTATTTTAGTTTTTAACTTATAAATTCCCCATCTCGAAACATTATTCTTTTTAACATTCATGCTAGCCATAACAGATGCGTTATATTTTTTATGAATTTTTATCATTGATTTAGAGCAATTTCTTTTAATAATAAGATCATCTGGTAACAACATTAAAAAAAAATTATCTTTTATGAATTTTTTTGTTTTTAAAACGGCATCTCCAGTGCCAAGTGGTTTGTTTTGATAAACAAATTTTATCATTTTTTTATATTTTAAAATTTTTTTGTATTCTTCCTTAATCCTTTTATCTTTTTTTTTTTTAATAATTTTTTTATAAAAATTATCATTATAAAAATAAGTCTTTATCATTTTCTTCTTATTTGAAATTATAAAAATAACCTCTTTAATACCTGCATCAATGCATTCTTCTAGAATGTATTCAATTCCTGGTTTACCATTAATAGGTAAAAGTTCTTTTGGAAATACACTGGTTAATGGAAGTAAACGTGTACCCAAACCAGCTAAAGGAATAATTGCTTGTTTAATCATTCAAATGTTTTACTTATTAAAAAGTTTTATACAAATGAAAATTTTATTAAATAATAATGATTTAAATGAGGCATTAGAAAATGTGTCTAATCTAGGTTTTGTACCTACCATGGGAAGTCTTCACAAAGGCCATATATCATTAATTAAACAATCCCAAAATAAATGTAGTAAAACTATTGTAAGTATATTTGTAAATCCAAAACAATTTAATAATAAAAATGATTTTAAGAAATATCCAAGAAATAGAAAAAAGGACTTATCGATTTTAAAAAGACTTAAAGTTAATTATGTATATTTACCAAGTGTTAAGGAAATTTATAAAGTAAAGAGATCCACTAAGATTATAATTTCAAAAAAAGACAAGAT
>CACCXU010000012.1:0-9164 GCA_902550055.1 uncultured Pelagibacteraceae bacterium
ATGATATTTTAACAGCTTATTTTGGGTAAATCATTTTTTTTGGATTTACAATTCTATCAAAATCCTTTTCATTAATTAACTTTGTTTTAAGAGCTTCCTCTTTTAAGGTCGTACCTTTTTTAAGAGCTGTCTTAGCAATTTTAGCTGAGTTATCGTATCCAATGTGAGGTGCTAATGCAGTGACCAACATTAATGAGTTATCTAAAAATTCTTTTATTTTAACTTTATCAGCCTTAATTCCTTTTACACAATATAAAGCAAAATTTTTTGTGCTATCTGCTAGAAGATCAATAGATTGTAAAATGTTATGGGCAATAAGTGGTTTAAAAACATTAAGCTCAAAATGCCCATGTGAACCTGCCATTGTAATCCCATTATGATTACCAATCACTTTAACACAAACCATAGTCACTGCTTCAGACTGAGTTGGGTTCACTTTTCCAGGCATAATTGAGGAACCGGGTTCATTTGCTGGTAAAATTATCTCACCATATCCAGCTCTAGGTCCTGATCCCAAGAATCTAATATCATTTGCAATTTTCATTAAACTAACAGCAGTAGTATTTAAGGTTCCAGAAAAATTTACTATCTCATCATGAGCTGCTAAAGCAGCAAATTTATTCTTGGTTGGTTTAAAAGGTAGTTTGGTTATTTTTTTTATTTCATTTATTACCTTTTTATCGAAACCTTTTTTACTATTAATTCCTGTGCCAACTGCAGTACCACCTTGAGCTAAATAATAAATTTCATTTAAAGCGTTCTTAATTCTAAAAATACAATCTTCTAATTGAGATTGATATCCTGAAAACTCTTGTCCTAATGACAAAGGAGTTGCGTCTTGAAGATGAGTTCTTCCTACTTTTACAATATTTCTAAATTGAGAAACTTTTTTTTTCAATTCTTTGTTTAAAAGTTCAAGAGATGGTAACAACTTATTTTTAGTTTCCATAGCAATAGCTATATGCATTGCCGTAGGAAATACATCATTGGTAGATTGAGATTTATTAACATGATCATTTGGATGAACTGGATTTTTTGTACCTTTTCTTCCACCTAAAATTTCGATTGCTCTATTTGCAATTACTTCATTTACATTCATATTAGTTTGAGTACCAGAGCCAGTTTGCCAAACTTTTAGTGGGAAGTGTTCATCTAATTTACCACCGATTACTTCATTAGATGCTTTTACAATGGCATTAGAAATTTTTGGTACAATCTGCTTTTCTTTTCTATGAACTATAGCAGCAGCTTTTTTAATTATTGCGATAGATTTAATTAAAACCGGTCTAACTAAAAACTCACCAATATCAAAATATTTTTTTGACCTTTGTGTCGAAGCTCCCCAATATTTATCATTAGGAACATTAATTGTTCCAATACTATCGAATTCTTTTCTTAATTTCATTGATTAATAGGCAAATATTAAATTATTATAAATATACATTAATTTTATAAAACTTACAGGAGCATTATGTCAAATTTTAGTAAGGTTGGAATTTTTATGAAAACCTTTGGTCAAGAGGTTAAAAATAAACCTGCATTTAGCACTGATAAAATCAATAAACTACGATTAGATCTAATAAAAGAGGAATTGAGTGAGTTAACAGATGCAATGAAAAATAAGGATTTATTAGAGGTTGCTGATGCTTTAACTGATATTTTATATGTTACTTATGGGGCAGGGCATGCTTTTGGAATTGATTTAGATAAGTGTTTTGATGAAGTTCAAAATTCTAACATGAGCAAGTTAGACGAGAATGGAAAACCAATTTATAATGAAAACGGCAAAGTAATGAAAGGTCCAAATTACTTCAAACCAGATCTCTCAAAATTTGTTAATTAAATTTCTAATTTAAAATCAATCGCTGGTGCGCTATGAGTTATGCCACCAACAGAAATTCTATTTACACCAGTTTTTGCAATCGATTTGACTTTTTTTAAATTTATATTTCCAGAAGCTTCAGTTTGATAGTATTTTTTTGCAAGTTTAACCCCTAACTTTAAATTTTTAACACTCATATTATCAAATAAAACACGATCAAATTTTAATCCCATTATTTTCTTCAGTTGTTTAATTGTGTCTACTTCCACAGTTATTTTCTTTCGTTTTTTATTTTTGATCGCCAAACTTACTAATTCTCTAATGTTTGAATTTGCTATATGGTTGTCTTTTATCAAAAATTCATCACTTAAGTTAAATCTATGGTTAGTTCCTCCACCTAATTTTACAGCATATTTTTGTATAACTCTTAAATTAGGTATAGTCTTTCTAGTGCAACAAATTTTACATTTTTTACCTACTAATTTTACAAATTGATTTGTTTTAGTAGCTATGCCCGAAATATGAGATAAAAAATTTAGTGCAACTCTTTCTGCCACTAAAATATTTTTTTTATTTCCTTTAATAATTGCAATTGTTGAATTTCTTTTAACAAAAGATCCATCTTTCGTTTTTACAATGAACTTAATTTTTTTATCGATAAGAGAAAACGTATATTTTACAAATAGTAGTCCACCAATGATAGCATCCTGGTTAGATATTAATTTTGCTTCAATAATCTTATTATTTTTGATTAAACCAGAAGTAATATCGCCTGATGGATATAAATCTTCATTGAGAGCAAGTTTAACGTTACTTTTTATAAAATTTTCACTGAGTTTTATTTGAGACACAAAAAGTTATCTACCAATGGCGACCATTTTTTCCACTGACATTCTTGCTTTATTGATTGTTTCTTGATCCATAACAATTTCACCAGTCTCATTTTCTAAACAATCTAAAATTTTTGGTAAGGTTATTTTTTTCATATGAGGACACATGTTGCATGGTCTGATAAATTCTACATTTGGATTTTCGACTTGAATGTTATCACTCATTGAACATTCGGTTACCATCATAACTTTCTTTGGTTGATTATCTTTAACATAGTTTATCATTCCCGAGGTTGATCCTGCAAAATCACTTGCCTTTATTACATCTGGTGGACACTCAGGGTGAGCTATGATTTTAATCCCTGGGTTGCTTTTTCTAATATTTTGAATTTCTTTTTCGTTAAATTGATCATGAACAATACAAATTCCTTTCCAAGAAATAATCTCAACATCTGTTTGAGAAGCAACATATTTTGCAAGATAATCATCTGGTAAAAAAATTACTTTTTTAACCCCTAAAGATTTTACAATCTTTACAGCATTTGCAGATGTACAACACACATCTGTCTCTGCTTTTACATCTGCAGAAGTGTTGACATAAGAAACTACAGGCACACCAGGATATTTTTCTTTTAATAATCTTACATCATTTCCGGTAATTGAAGATGAAAGAGAACAGCCTGCTTTCATATCAGGTAGCAAAACTTTTTTATTTGGGCTCATTAACTTTGCAGTTTCAGCCATGAAATGTACACCAGCCATAACAATTATATCTGCTGAAGTTTTTGAAGCTTCCACAGCAAGAGCTAGAGAGTCTGCTGAGAAATCTGCAATACCATGATAAATTTCTGGGGTTTGGTAATTGTGAGCTAAAATTACTGCGTTCTTTTCTTTTTTAAGTTTATTGATTTTATGTATATAAGGAGCATGCACTGACCATTCAATCTCAGGCATAACCTTGGAGATCTTTTTATAAATAGGATCAGTTGCTAGTTTTACTTCCTGATTAAATTCCATAATAAAAATTTATCAATTTGAAACCTACTTGTCATTGATTTAATGTGGGTCAAATTTGCGGCTATGCTGAAATTGGTAGACAGGCACGGTTGAGGGCCGTGTGGACCTAGTCCATGAGAGTTCGAGTCTCTCTAGCCGCACCAATATTTAAATTTTTAGCCATTCGGGCACGAAAACTTTGAAAGAACTATTCCTACCTTGAAATATTTTGTCTTTTTCAAAATTTGAATCTAAATATTTAATGAGAGCAAAAGGATACGTTTCATTAATTAAGACTTTCCCAATCTCAACATTATTATTAAAAACACCTTCATTTTCAATTAATTCTCCATCAATAATCTCGATTGGTAGTAATCTTTTTGAAAGCTTATTCTTTAATTTTATTCTGGCAGTATTTTCTTGCCCAACATAACAGCCTTTTTTAAAATCAATACCATTTAGCTCTTCAAAGTTACACTCGATACCAAATAATTTATTCTTTAATTTATTTAAGTCTTTTGGAACTATACCAAGTTTATGACTATGAATATAATATTTTTCAATTTTATCGTTTTTAAGATCAAGTTTTTTCAAAGATAAATAAAGTTTTTCAAGATTAATTATAAGTCTAGCACCCAAGTGTTTATTTCTTGGATCTAAAAAAATTGGATCTTCTCTATATTTGAGAGTAAAACCCAATACATCCTTTGCACCTTCAATAGATAAATATTTTTCGTATCCAAAACTAGCAACTACAAATTCGTTACTTAAATTTAGAATTTCTACTTTTGATCTTATCTTATATAAATTTAATTGTTTAAATATCTCCTCAGACTGAGATTTTTCACAATCAATAAAGTAACCTAATTTGTGTTTCACTACTATGAATTCATATAAAAACTTGCCTTGCGGAGTAAACAATGATGCAAAACAACTGGAGTTATCCGTAACCTTATTGATGTCATTGCTAATCAGATTTTGTAGAAAATCTTTTGCATCTAAACCATTGACGTAAAGTATGGCTCTATCTTCTAATATATAAACACTATTATTCATATTTGATTGATATCTGATTTTAATATAATAACTTTTTACAAAAATGTTAGATCTAATAATCAAAAATGGGCAATGTTATATTAATGGAAAGTTAGAAAATAAAGATGTTGCTGTTAAAGACGGCAAGATATCAAAAATTGGTGAAGTATCAGAAGAAGCAAAAGAAATTTATGATGCAAAAAATCTAACAGTTCTGCCAGGATGTATTGATACCCAAACTCATTTTAGAGAACCAGGCTCAACAGACACAGAGGATCTCCATTCAGGAAGTAGAGCTGCAGTCGCAGGAGGTATCACGGCAGTGTTTGAAATGCCAAATACTAACCCACCCACATCAAACATAAAAGAATTTCAAAGAAAACTAGATCTTGCAAAAAATAGAATGTATTGCAATTACGCTTTCTATTTTGGTGCAACAGCTGAAAACGTTAATCAATTAGCAGAACTTAAAGATTTAGAAGGATGCTGTGGTATCAAATTATTTGTAGGTTCATCAACAGGTAATCTTTTAGTAGCTCTTGAAGAGGACATCGATAAAGTCTTTCAACATTGTTCAAAAATTGTTGCGGTTCATTCTGAAGATGAGGAAATTTTAAATAGGAATAAAAAATTAATTAAAAATGGTGATGTGCATTCACATCCTGTTTGGCGGAGTGAGGAGTGTGCTATTTCTTCAACTAGAAGAATTGTTAGAATTGCGAAAAAGTATAATAAGAAAGCTCATGTTCTTCATATTACTACTAAGCAAGAAATAGATTTTTTATCTCAACACAAAGGCAATATTACTTTTGAAATTACCCCGCAGCATTTAACAATCTATGCACCAGATTGTTATGATAAACTTGGAACGTATGCACAAATGAATCCACCCATTAGAGATAAATCTCATTACGATCGATTATGGTATGCGGTTAAAAATAATATTAATGACACCATTGGTTCAGACCATGCACCCCATTTAAAAGCAAACAAAGAAAAAGAATATCCCAATTCACCTTCAGGAATGCCAGGTGTTCAAACACTTATGCCAGTGATGTTAAACCATGTTAATGATGGAAAATTATCACTCAATCAATTAATGAATTTAGTTTGTGAAAATCCAATTAAAATTTTTGGCATTAAGAATAAAGGATTTATTAAAGAGGGTTATGATGCTGATTTCACAATTGTCGATATGAATAAAAAAATTGTGATTAAAAATGAAAATATTGAAAGTAAATGTGGCTGGTCACCTTTTAATAATGTTGAGTTTAAAGGTACCCCGGTAGCAACAATTATTGCTGGTAAAACTAAAATGAAAGATGGAAAAATTTTAGGAGATCCAGAGGGAACCCCTCTTCAATTTGATTAATAATTCATCAAAATTATATCAATAACAAAGTCATCTTGATCGTCATTAAAGTTAGTAACTACTAAAATTCTATCAGATACATATCCCCCAATACAAATCGATCCTAATTCACAATTTTTCTGATTACCTTGTGTAGATCCTGGTTTACTATTATCAAAAGTATTTTTCCAACCATTTATATTATTGAAGTGATTTACAATCACCTTTGCTAAGTTTCGTGTTGTTGAACTTCCTGGATTTAAAACTCTAGTGCACTGATCAAAATTTGTACTACCGTTTAAATATAGTTCTTGACCAAGATTACATTTCTCAAATTCAGCCATAAGAAATTTTACTGCTATATTTTGTCTACTGATTAATGCATTTTTTTTTGCACTCGTCGTGTAACCATTATAAGCAACCACCCCCACAGCTGCTAAAATTCCAATGATGGCAACCACCACTAACAACTCTATTAATGTAAATCCTTTTAATTTTATTTGTTTCTGATTAATCAAAAGAAAAGTTTCTTATTACAATATTATTAATTGAGTTCAAATTTGTGTTCTTGAAGCTCACCACCACAATTAGAATATAGCATTAAATCTCCCTCATTCCATAGAAACGTAGCATTTCCATCTTCATCTTGTTTTACCAAAACTATATAACCATCTTGATAGGGGTTATTATACGCATTCGTATCAGAAAGATCAACATCATCAGGTGTTTTTCTAACGTTGGGATAAAACACATTACTATCTTTTTGATTGTAAGGATTGTATATCATGTTAAGTGTTGTTCTGTTACCTGTTTCAATATTTTGTTGAGTTACTGTTGCCTGGTTTCTACTACGATCTACATACGTAATTTCATTCATACTAAGATAGGCTAATTGTTCTTCTGGTGTGCGCCCTCTTTGGCGATGCCCAGGATAATCGCCACAAGTCCATGTTTGAACAACTTGTGCAGACCACGCTATATCAATTGTTGGGTTGATCTCACACCACATTACATTTTCATAAACTGTTTTAACCATGGCTTTAAAATTGCCTTTGCAAGCTGATTTTTTTGCACCAGATGTGTAACCATTATAAGCAACAACGCCAACGGCTGATAAAATACCAATGATGGCAACCACCACCAACAATTCTATTAATGTAAATCCTTTAGGCTTCATCAATAATTCAATATAATTTTTTTAGAAAAATTAAAATTTATATATTGATCATTTTGGGTTAAATACTTTTAACCGAAAAAGAATTGACAAGCACAACACCAACAACAATTAGAAATAATCCTAAAATTGCCTGCCAAGCTAAAGTTTGTTTGAAAAAGATGTAACCTAATATCGCAATAGTAAATATGCCAAGACCACTCCATGTAGCATAAACAATTGCTATTGGCAGCTTGTTCACCACAAAAGTGAGTAAATAAAAAGCCGTTAAATAGAATATTGCAAGCAAGCTGGTTGGGATAAGTTTAGTAAAGTTTTGTGACACTGGTAGCAACATGGTTCCTGCTACCTCACAAAAAATCGCACCGATTAGAAATAAATAAGTTTTAAGCACTTTTTAGAATATTATTTTTGATTAAATCCTCTTTGATCTCATCTAAAATGGCCGGATCATCAATGGTTGGAGGCATTTTATACTCAACACTATCAGCGATTTTTCTAATTGTTCCTCTTAAAATTTTACCTGATCTTGTTTTGGGTAGTCTTTTTATAACAATTGCAACTTTAAAAGCAGCCACCGGTCCAATTTTATCTCGCACCATTTGAATACATTCTTTAGAAATTGTTTCATTATCTTTATCTACTCCTGCTTTTAAAACAATTAATCCAATAGGTAATTGCCCTTTTAATTTGTCAGCAATTCCAAGCACTGCACATTCTGCAACTGACTGATGTTCTGATAAGACTTCTTCGATTGCACCTGTTGATAATCTATGACCTGCAACATTAATAATGTCATCAGTTCTAGACATAATCCAAATGTAACCATCTTCATCAATGTGACCCGCATCGTAAGTTTGATAATAACCCTCATAATTTGACATGTAATTTTCTTTATATCTTTGATCCGCATTCCACAGAGTTGGAAAAGTTCCTGGAGGTAAAGGTAATTTTACTACAATATCTCCCATCTCATTTGGTTTAGCTAACGTTTGATCTGACTTTATAATTTTAACATCATAACCAGGCACAGCTTTACAAGCTGAGCCATATTTTGTTTTCATCATTTCAATACCAGTGCAATTTGAACTAATCGCCCAACTCGTTTCAGTTTGCCACCAATGATCAATCACTGGAACTTTTAATAAATTCTCGGCCCACTTGATTGTATCTGGATCTGCACGTTCTCCTGCAAGAAATAAACTTTCAAATTTACTTAAATCATATTTAGAAAAGAATTTTCCTTCAGGATCTTCTTTTTTAATTGCTCTAAAGGCTGTTGGCGCGGTGAATAAAGATTTTACTTTATAGTCAGAAATTATTTTCCAGAACGCTCCAGCATCGGGTGTACCCACAGGTTTCCCTTCAAACAATACAGTGGTGCATCCTTTGAACAATGGAGCATAAACGATATAGGAATGACCGACGATCCAACCAATATCACTTGCTGACCACCAAATATCATCTGCATCAATGTTATAAATATTTTTCATCGTCCATTTTAATGCAACGATGTGGCCCCCAATATCTCTCACGATACCTTTTGGTGTTCCAGTGGTACCCGAGGTATAAAGTATGTAAGCAAACTCATTTGAATTCATCTCAACACAATCAGCATCTTTGGCATTAGCATGTGCTTCATCCCAACTTATCTCCATTGGCGCGTTTAACTTAACCTCGTGACCTTTTCTTTGAAATAAAATCATTTTACTAATTTTATGTTGAGCTTGTTTGATTGCCTCATCTACCAAAGGTTTGTACTCAACAGTTCGTCCTGGTTCAAAACCACATGAAGCAGTCACTAAAAGTTTGGCTTTACTATCATCAATTCTGCTAGCAAGCTCATTTGAAGCAAAACCACCAAACACCACTGAGTGTATGGCACCAATTCTTGCACAAGCTAGCATGGCAACTACTGCTTCAGGGATCATTGGCATATAGATTATAACTCGATCC
>CACCXU010000013.1:0-8699 GCA_902550055.1 uncultured Pelagibacteraceae bacterium
ATTGAAAAAAAACTCTAACACAAGAGAAATTTCTTTTTTGTGTTAGAATGATGTCATTCTCTGAAATTTAACTTAAAAATAGAATTTAAAAAAAAATGGCTATTTTATTAGCTTTTTTAATGTTATTGCCCATTTTGAACATAATATTTGTTTTTGTGTTAGACTAAATTTGGATTTTGTGTTAGAGATTCGTTAAATTGTGTTAGAGAAAAAATTTATAATTAATTTATGAGCGATCAAGACGAAGATAAAAAAAATATAAATCAAGATACAACTGACAATGAGTCAGTAAATCAACCTTCAGTTGATGAAAATAATCAACCCAAAGGTGTAGAGTCTGCTAATAACGACTCATCTGGTGATGAAAACAAAAATAATGAACAAAATAATGTTCAATCGGATGTTACAGACGCTTATTCCGAAAAAAAAGAGGAAAATAAGAATTTAGAAACTCAAATTAGCGAGTCAAACATTGAAGAAAACAATGTGCAACAAAGTTCTGATACTTCTGATGAAAAAAAAGATGAAGATAATGGATCTGGACACCAAGTTATACATAAAAAAGATGGTCGACTACACATTTATGTTAGACAAGACAAGTACAAGGGTGAATTAAAATCAAAAAATTGGGTTGGTAGACTTTATATTGATGGCAAACAAAAAATTTCATCGTCAGGTACAACAAATTTAGAAGAAGCAATTCCAATTTTGGAAAAATGGTTTGATGATATTCAAGAAGAAAGTGAAAGATTAAAAAATCAAACTAGTGAAACACAAGTTAACGAAAATCAAAATGTTACTAATGAGAATACTTCACCAACAGAGGATAAACAGAAAGTTGAAACACCAATTGTTGAAACTCAAACTCAAAATCAAGAACCAACTGCTCCCGTTGCATCTAATGAAAGCACAGAACTAAATAAGCAAGATCAATTAAAAAGTAAAATAACAAATATTTTTGGAAAATTAAAAGATATTAAATTAAAAAAACCAACTTTTGCAAATAATTTAAGTAAATCTTCTTCAAATAATTCAAAAATTGGTAATTTAAAATCAAAGTTTGAAAGTTTTTTCAAGTCTAAGTTAGGTAAATCAAGTGTTCAGGGTGAAGAAATATTAGGAGTAGAACTTGCTAATACAGAAATTAGATTAGTTCAAGTATCAAGCAACAAAGCAAATCAATGGGTATTAGATAAGTTTCATATTCATCCAGTAGATGTTAGCGATGATAGTACTCCTATTGAAAATGCTGATAAGTTTTCTGAAGAATTAAGCCTTGCAATTCAAAAATATAAAATTTCATCACCAAACGTTGCAATATCTATTCCAGTTACAAGCGCAATCATAAGAGTTGTAACAGCTCCTCTTATGAAAGATGAGGAATTAAATAAAGCAATTGAGACAAACTCATTATGGGAAAATTTAGTTCAGCTAACAGATAGTTTAGATGATTATTCTATTTTTCATCAAGTGATTAATAGAAATCAAAAAGACAATACAATGGATATATTGTTTGTAGCATCAAAACTTACAGATATAAACAGTTACACCTCAATTATTAAAAACGCAGGTTTAAATCCAGTTATTATTGATGTTAAATGTTTTGCGTTAAAGTCAGCAGTAGATCAATCAAATCAACTTACAAATAAATTTGATGATGCAAATTTCACTGCAGTTTTAGAATTTGGTTTAGATGAAAATTATTTAATGATTCTTTATGATAATAATCCAATTATTACTGACATTTTTATTAGAGGACAGGATAGAAAAATTTTACAAGAGTCACAGAGCGCAGAAGAAAAAGAAGGTTTAGTAAGAAGATACGCAACTCAAGTTAAGCAAGCTATTCAGGATTTTGAGACTAAATATGAAAAAAGAATACGAAATATAAAAGTAGTTTCAGATGTTAATAATATAGAAGATTATCTTGGAAGTTTTAGAAAAATTTTGATGAATGTTGGTTTTAATACTTTTGATCCAATAGAAGGATTGAAAATTCCAAGTCAATACCAACAAGTTTTAGATAGCAAACCCAATAGATCCTACTTATCTACTGCCGTCGGCTTAGCTTTTAGAAAACTTGATGTGTTTGGTTACTATAAATTTGTTACTGCAGTCAAAAACATAAATTTATTACCAGATCGATCAAACATCATGAGACAAAAGAAAATGAAAGCTATTTCTGGTTTTGCTTTTAAAGGAATTACAGCAGCAGTTGCTGGAATATATCTATTATTATTTGGCTTGTCTTTTTGGAATATCTTTTCATATAACGCTAAACTAAAACAATATGAAAATGTAAAAGCTGAGCACACTAAAATACTTAAAGAAAAGAAAATAGTTTCTAACGAACTTGGATTAATTAACACATCTTTAAAATTAAGTAGAACTCTATCTTCAAATAAAGAACTAACTTATAGAATTTTAGCTCAAGTAGCATCGAGTGTTCCTAATAGAGTAAGATTTGATCAAGTTGAATTTAATGGAACTACAAGATTAACGATACAAGGTGTTGCTGCAAGTGATCAGGATATATTAAAATTTATTGATAACTTAGGAAAACAAAAATTAGTTGAACAAGCATCGTTATCTTCAATGAGATTACCAAAAGGTACTGCAGGTTCAGCAACAATGAAAGGCTTTAGAGTTTTTGTAAAATTTAAAAGAGGTTAAACATGGCAATGAATATAGATTTAAAAAATTTAAACATGGATGATATTAAAAGTCAGGTTACTAAACTTTTAGCAGATAAAAAAACTTTAACTAAAATTGGAATTATTTTTGGAGCAGTTGTTTTATTTTTAATTATTTATTACGCAATCCTAAATCCAATGGTGGATAAGCGAAAAGCTAAATTGGATGACATGAACAAGAAAAAACAAGAAACAGAACAATCTATTAATGAAATTAATTCAATGAAAGCAAGAATAAAAAAACTTAAACCAGAATACGACAAGTATTCAAGCCTGTTTCACTCAAAAGCTGAAGTGGAAGGTTTATACCAAACATTAAGTGAGTATGCTGGAGAAAATGATTTGGTCATCTCAAAAATAGAAAAAAAACAAATCAAAGAAGTTTTAAAAGCTGAAGCTTTAGCTAAAGCAGATGGAAAAAAATCGACAAAAAAGAAGAAAAACCAAGTTAAAAATATTAAAAATGTTGCATACTACTTGATACCAGTAGACTTTGAAATTGATGGAAATTTTATCGGATATATTAAGTTTAAGAGGGCTCTTTCATTATCCAACAAGATGTTAAACTTTGACAAAGAGTCTATTCAAGTGGTAAAAGGAGATTCAACTGGAGCGATAAAAGTAAAGGGAACATTAACTATTGTAGGATTACCTGATGAATTCTTTTAAAATAATCTTTATTTCAATACTCTTTATATTGTTAGCTAAATTATCAGTTGCGGACAATCACGATGCTGAGCAAAATATTATTGAGAGAGCAAAAGAGATAAATCAAAAAGTAAAAGAAAAACAAGCAAACTCACAAGCAAACATTGCATCAGAAATAGATAATGAGGAACCACTTCCTTTAAATGATCCTTTTGTAGGTGATAGTAGTTTAACTGGGGGCAGTTCTTCTATTTTAGCAAGCGATCCAGAAGAAGCTCAAAATGAAATGAGTTTATATAAATTTAAATTAGCTGCGGTAATGAGGTCAGAAAATGAAGATGGTTATGTATCTTTAATTAATTCAAGTGGAAACGTTATAACTATAGGAATGTTTGAAGAATTAAGTCCTGGAGTAAAATTAGTTGCTCTTAATAATAAAGAAGCAGTTTTTGAAAAAAATGGCGAGTCTTTAATGATTATAAATTTTAAAAATCAAGTCACAGAAAGGAGTAAATAATTTATGAAATTTAAAAATAAATTATCATTTATTATAATTCCTTTTTTAATTTTATTATTAACTGGATGTGCTGAAAAATTTGCTAAAAAAAAATTCAAACACAATACACCTCTCATCAAAACTGATGTTAAAAAAATGGGAAAAGTAGAATTGGAAAAAAGTGCTGAAATGGGACCAACTCCAGTTGATGGTGATGTTATTAAACTTAAAAAAAGAAAACAATTATCATCTGTTAAAGAAAGAAATTATTTATTAATCTCTGAGGAATTTGAGTCATTGAAACAAAAAGTATCTTTTAAATTCCAAAATCTTGATTTTAAAGAAGCAATGGCTTTAATGTCTGAAATTGGTAATATTAATATATTAGTAGGTGATGAAGTGGCAGGGGCTATTTCTGCAGAATTAGAAAATGTTCCATGGGATAAAGCATTTAATGCGTTGTTAGATTTAAAAAGTTATGCTGCAGATATTGATGTTTCAAGTAATATTATAAGAGTATCAACACCTTCAAATTTAACTTCACAAGAAAGTTATAAATCAGCAAGAGCTTCAGCAGTTAAAAAGAAAGTAGAACTTGAAGACTCAGTCGAACCAATTATCTCAGAAATATTTAGATTGTATTATATTTCACCAGCGGAGGCCAAAGCAACTATAACAGAATTGTTTACAACTGTTGGCACGAACCAAAACTTTATGCCAATTCAGGTAACTGAAGAAAAAACAACAAGATCAATAATTGTTAGAGGTAAAGAAAAAGATTTAGATATTGTCGATAAAGTCATAAGAGAAATAGATAAAAGAACAAAACAAGTTTTAATCGAAGCTTTTATTGTTGAAGCAACATCTTCATTTGAACAAGCTTTAGGAAGAAAAATGGGAGCAGCTTACACTAGAAATGGAGAGAGAGTAGGTGGTACAATTGGAGGAAGTTCAGTTGGAGCAGCCTCTGGTACTGGAGCAGCAATATCTGATAGCACCGCTGCGTTTACTACTGGTGCTGGAACAGATAATCTTTTTAGTTTTGGAACTGCAGGCGCTACAAGTGGTATTGGTATTTTGAAAAAAACTGGTTCAGCAGTTTTAAAATTAGAATTAGATGCTTTAGAAACACAAGGATTAGGTAAAACAGTTTCTAATCCAAAATTATTTACTTTAGATAATCAAACTGCAAGTATTAAACAAGGCGAACAAATACCTGTTTCTGGAGGAGATGGAGCAGATACTTTTGCTGATGCTGCCTTAAAACTTACAGTTACTCCAAATATTATTGGGGATGGAAATGTGATGCTAACAATTGTTGTTAATAACGATACACCAAACAGAACAGGCGGAGGAGGAACTCCAGGAATAAATACAATGGAGATAAACACAAAGTTATTAGTTGCTGATGGAGATATTGTTGTAATTGGTGGAATTAAGAAAAATGCTCTTGCTAATAATAGATCAGGCGTTCCAGGTACAAAAAATGTTCCAATTGTTGGAAAATTGATGTCAGGAAAAAGCAAATCTGATACTATGACTGAATTATTAGTTTTTATAGCACCTAGGATTTTATAATGTTGAAAATTAGTAGAGAAAGCGAGATTAACCTAGTTAATGTTTTAATTGATAATGACATTATTTCAGGAAAAGATCTTATTAATATCAAGAAAGTAAGTACTGAAAGTAATAAATCTCAAATTGATGCTATATTTGAATTAAAGCTTACGGATGAGAAAAAAATCATAGATCTTTTAATTAAAGAACAAAATCTAGAGACAATTGATTTAAAAAAAGTTCAAATTTCAGAGGATGTAAAAACTGTTTTGCCATCGAATTATATAAAGGTAAATTTTGTTGCACCTTTTAAAATAGAGGGAAAAACTTTGCACATCGCAATTCCAGATAGCTCAAAACTTGGCCTAATGAGAAATTTAAAAGCTATAACAAAAAAAAATATTGAATTACATGCAGCAAAAATTTCAGATATTTCAGAATATATTGAGCGACTAGCAAACGAAACTGATGAAGTAACAATTGCATCAATACGAGACGAAAATAGAAAAAAAATAAAAACTTTCGAAACTGATTTAGGAGAAGCAGGTGAAGTTTTAGAAAAAGCTCCTGAAGAAGATATAGAGGCAATAGAAAATGAGTCTGAAGTAATCAAATTTAGTACAGCTGTTGTTGCAGAAGCAATTAAATTGGGAGTGAGTGATATTCACATCGAACCTTATAGATTCACATCTAGAGTTCGATATCGTTTAGATGGAATGTTACAAGAACAAGAACAATACAAACAATTTCTTCACGACAACTATGGTGCAGTGGTTACTAGATTTAAAATTATGGGTAAACTAGATATTGCAGAAAGAAGATTACCACAAGACGGGGCAATTAACTTCAAAATAGAAAATAAAGTTGTTGACCTTCGTCTATCTATCTTACCAACAGCAAACAATGAAAGAATTGTAATGCGTATCCTTAATAAGGATGCAGGTGACATCAAATTAGAGCAATTGAACTTTGAAGAACAAGATTTAAAAAATCTAAGAAAAGCAATTCATAGTACCCAAGGATTGATATTAGTAACTGGTCCAACAGGATCTGGTAAATCAACAACTTTATATAGTATTTTAAAAGAGGTCAGCAAACCTCATTTAAATATTTTAACTGCTGAAGACCCTGTTGAATACGAATTAGATGGTGTAGGACAGGTTCAAATTAAAGATCATATTGGATTAACTTTTGCCTCCGCATTAAGATCTTTTTTAAGACAAGACCCAGAAATTATTCTTGTTGGAGAGATGCGAGATAAAGAAACTGTTGATATTGGATTAAAAGCAGCATTAACGGGTCACTTAGTATTTAGTACTTTGCACACTAATGATGCACCAAGTACAATTACTCGATTACAAAACATGGGAACACCTGATTACTTAATCAGTGCTGCAACGCAATTAGTTGTTGCACAAAGATTAGCAAGAAAAAATTGTAAAGAATGTAGAGTGCCTGACGATGATGTTAATCCAAAAGTTTTACAAGATTTAGGATTTAGTGCTGAACAGGCATCTAGAGTTAAAGCTACTAAGGGTAAAGGGTGTGCCAAATGTAGTAATACTGGCTACAAAGGTCGACAGGGTATTTATGAAATTTTAGTGGTATCAAAACCACTTAAAGAAGCAATCTTAAGACAAGCCACTACACCAGAGTTAAGAGAAATTGGAATTAAAGAAGGTTTTCAAACTATGAAAGATATGGGGCGAAGACTAATTGCATCTGGAGAGCTTAATTTTAGAGAGTACGAAAGAGTTCTTTCAGGCGAGTAAAAATGGAAGCTTTTACTTACAAAGGAATTACTGATGGGAAATACGTTGAGGGTGATATAGAAGCAATAAACCTTGATGAAGCCTCACATCTCTTAAAAGAAAAGAAAATAATAATCACAAATATTGTTAAGTCTAAAAAAAAGGCAGGTGAAAAGAAGAAATCTAGTGGCTCCTCTCTTTTTGGTAAAAGTAAAAAAGTAAAAGTAGAAGATATTCTAATATTTTCAAAGCAATTTGCGACTATGGTTAAGGCAGGTTTGCCAATCCTTCAAGTATTAGCAATGTTGAGAGACCAGATGGAAAGTCAAGGGATCAAAGATATTATTGAAGATATTCGAAAAAGCCTAGAAGGTGGAGTTAACTTATCAAAATGTTTTGAGAAATATCCTCAACATTTTGACAATGTTTACGTTAACTTGATTAAAGCAGGTGAGGCCAGTGGTAAGCTAGATGTTTTCTTACTTAAAATCGTAGACTCACTTGAAAAAAAAGAGAAAATTAAGAAAAAAATTAAATCTGCTTTAATGTATCCAGCAATAATGTTTACTGTGGCAATCACAGTTAGTGCTTTCATGTTAGTTAAAGTAGTACCAGTATTTGCTAAAATGTATGATGGTATGGGTTTAGAGTTGCCAGCTGCAACAGCAACAATTATGGCAATGAGTGACTTTTTAAGGGGAACAGGCGGAAAGGTTATTTTCTTTGGAGGGATAATAGGTTTTTTTGGCTTTAGGTTTATTACAAAAAGAAATGCTGCAATTCGATTTAGATGGCACAGACAAGTTTTAAAATTACCATTGTTTGGAGATATGATTTTAAAATCCATGTTAGCTAGAATTTCATTAATTATGGGAAATTTAAGTGCAGCAGGTGTGAACTTGTTGGAAAGTTTAGAAATTGCAAAATCTGTTAGTAATAATGATGTAATCACAGACGCATTAGAGAATGTTAAAAAAGGAGTTTTCTCAGGAGATACATTAACGAAACTTTTTTTAAAAGAGCCATTGTTTCCGCCAACTTTTAGTCAATTGATTTCTGTTGGTGAGCAAACAGGTCAATTAGATGAAATGTTTAATTCAGTAGCTTCTTATTATGAAGAGGAATTTGATACTACTGTTGATAACATGTCTAGCTTAATAGAACCGATCATGATTGTTTTTATGGGTGTAATGATTGGTGGATTGATGATTGCGATGTACTCACCAATATTCAATGTTGGTGCTTTAATTAATTAAATTTATTATTGTAATGCTACACTCATTTTAGAATATTTGTGTAATTACCATCAGTATCCTTTGTATTACATGGCTTCTTGAAACACATTTCTACAGTAGCGTTTTCGTTACCTTGAGTATTGATAATTATGTATCCAAGTTGTTTGTCTTCATAAGCAGCTCCACCACTTTTAACTGCTTTAGATGTTGTGCCATCAACTTTACCAAAAGGATTTTTAAAACTATAATCTCTAAAAGCTTCATCAACATACTGAGCTATAGTTTGTGCTTTTACATCAGAGCATTTTACATTGTTTTG
>CACCXU010000014.1:0-8514 GCA_902550055.1 uncultured Pelagibacteraceae bacterium
GTCAGTAATAAGAAATCAAATTGAAATTGATGAGGGTGATCCTTTTAATCAAATACTTTATTCAAAATCTTTGAATAATATAAAATCTTTAAATTTTTTTGAGAATGTTGAAGGTGAGATTTTAGATGGAAATGAGTTTAATACAAAAATAATTAATATTAATATAACTGAAAAAGCTACTGGTGAAATTTTTGCTGGTGTTGGTACAGGAACAGAAGGATCTTCTTTTTCATTTGGAGTGAAAGAGAATAATTATTTAGGAAGAGGTGTACAAGTTGATAGTAACTTAAACATTTCAGAGGAAAAAATTAAGGGAAAATTTATTGTTTCTAATCCAAATTATAAAAATTCTGACAAAAGAATTGATTTAGCGCTTGAAGCTTCTTCAGTTGATAGACTAGGGACATCTGGATATAAATCTAATGTTAGTGGATTTACAATTGGTACACAATTTGAGTATTTAGACGATTTTAGGCTTGGATTATCTACCAAAAATAATATTGAAAAAATAGAGGTCGATGGAAGTGCATCTGCTAAACAAAAAAAACAAGAAGGAAATTATTTTGATAGTTTTATTGGGTTAGACTTTATTTATGATAAAAGAAATCAAAGATATCAAACAACAAGTGGTTTTTTAAGTGATTATAATTTGAATTTACCAATTTTGAGTGACACAAATACCCTTACTAATGTTTATAATTATAAAGTTTTTAAAGAACTATATGAAAATAATGTTTCCTCAATTTCATTTTTATTTAAGGCAGCGAGTTCACTAAGCGGAGATGATATTAAACTTTCTGAAAGAATGTATATACCTGGAAGAAAATTGAGAGGTTTTGAAACAGGTAAAATTGGACCTAAAGATGGAAGTGATTTTATCGGTGGAAATTATGTTTCAACTATTAATGCTACAACTTCTTTACCCAAAATATTAGAAAATGTTCAGAATGTGGATATCGTTATGTTTGCAGATGCAGCAAATATATGGGGCGTTGATTATGATAGTTCACTTGATAAAAGTGGCATTAGAAGTTCAGTTGGATTAGGACTAGATTGGTTGACACCTGTGGGACCTTTAACCTTTTCATTTGCCAAACCAATAACCAAAGAACCTACGGATATCGAGGAAACATTTAGATTTAATATAGGTACCAGTTTTTAAATGAATATTTTAAAAAAATTTATCACTATTTTTATAGTGTTATTTTTGTTTGTGTCCTCATCATATGGTGAAGATAAAATTGTATATTTAGATTTAGATAACGTTGTGACTAACACAAATGCTGGTAAATCAATTTTAGATCAACTCGAAAAATCTAAAAAATCAGCGCTGTTAAGATTTGAGAAAAAAGAAAAGGAATTAAAAATTATTGAAGATGAAATTAAAAAACAAAAAAATATCATTTCTGAGGAAGAATTAAGAAAAAAATTGCTTGAATTTAGAAAAGAGCTTTCAAATTTTCGTCAAGAAAGACAAAAAGTTATTAATGAATTTAATAAAAAGAAAAAAGTAGAATTTGATCAATTTTTCAAAAAAATCACTCCTATCATAGAAAAATACGTAAGTGAAAAAAATATTGATATGGTGCTTGATAGAAAAAAGGTTTTTATAGCAAGTAAAAAAAAAGATATTACAAAGGAAATAATAAATACAATTAATGCTAATTTAAAATGAAAACTCATTTAGATAAAAAACAAATCATTGAGTTATTACCTCATCGTGAACCTATGCTGTTGATAGATGAACTTTATGATATTAAAAAATTATTTTCTGCTACAGCTGTTGTTAATGTTAAAAAAGATAGTTTTTTTGTAAATGGTCATTTCCCAGGACAACCTGTTATGCCTGGAGTTTTAATTGTAGAGTCTTTTGGTCAAGCCGCAGCAGCTTTGACTGCTCATGGTTTAGATAAATCAACATATGAAAATAAATTGGTATTTTTAATGGGTGTAGAAAAAGCAAGATTTAGAAATCCGGTCATACCTGATTGTAAATTAATTCTAAAAATTGAGGCCATTAGGTCTCACGGACGTGTTTGGAAATATAAAGGTGAAGCATTTGTTGATGATAAAAAAATGGCAGATGCAATATGGTCAGCTACAATTGTCGACAAGAAATAATTAGCAATAATTCTTGATAACACAACAACCTGTGCTTTGATAAAAGCAAGTATGTCTAATCCATTTTTTACTAATAATGGACCATTTAAAATTTCAGAAATCTTCAAAATTTTAAAAATTGAACTTAAAATTGAGGAAAATCTGTTAGTAAAAGATATTCAGGATTTATACAATGCTGAAATAGATTGTATTACATTTTTTCACTCAAAAAAATATAATCAAATAGCCAAAAAAACCAAAGCTTCATATTGTATCACAACACAAAATTTAAAAGACTATCTTCCAAAAAATTGTACTCCTATTGTGGTTGAAAATGTATTAGTTGCAACTTCACTTGTTACTCAAAAGTTTTATCCAAATTCAATTGAGGATGATTATGATGCCTCCGCTGTTGATATAAAAGATACCACTCTAAAAGATATAGTAACTGCTGGAAAAAATGTATTAGTTGGAGACAACGTTAAAATTGGAAAAAATTGTTTAATTGGACATAACTCAATTATAGAACGCAATGTTCAAATTGGTGATAATTGTAAAATTGGATCTAACACCATTTTAAAAAATTCTGTGATAAAAGATAATGTAACTATTTTAGATAATTGTGTAATTGGAAAAAAAGGATTTGGTTTTTTTCCATCACGGAGTAAAAATTTGAGATATCCTCATATAGGTATTGTTATAATAAATGAAAATTCTGAAATTGGATGTGGATCTACAATAGATCGTGGTTCTTTATCTAATACAGAAATCGGTAAAAATACTTTTTTAGATAATCAAATTCATATAGCTCATAATGTTAAAATTGGCGAAAATACAATTATAGCTGGACAAGTAGGAATTGCGGGAAGTTCGATTATTGGTAATAATGTGAAAATTGGCGGTCAAGCTGGAATATCCGGACATCTCAGAGTAGGAAATAATGTTGAGATCGGTGGTGGCAGTGGTGTTATAAAAGATATACCTGATAATGCAAAAGTTATGGGTTATCCAGCAAAAAGTATTAGAGAATTTTTGAAAGATAATAGATGATACATAAAACTGCTATCGTTGATCCAAAATCTAAAATATCATCTAATGTAGAGGTAGGTCCCTATTCAGTAATTGGACCAAATGTTGAGGTAGGAGAAAATACTATTATCCAATCTCATGTTAATATTGTGGGAAACACTAAGATTGGGAGGAAAAATAAGATATATCCATTTGTTTCTATTGGAAATGATCCTCAAGATCTTAAATTCAATGGTGAGGATACTAAATTAGAAATTGGAGATAACAATAAAATAAGAGAATATGTAACAATAAATCCAGGTACTAAAGGTGGGGGTGGTATTACTAAAATTGGTAATGGATGTTTATTTATGGTTTCTTCTCATATTGCACATGATTGTTTGGTCGAGGACAATGTAATACTTGCAAATAATGTTCCTCTTGGTGGACATGCACATATTGAGCAAAATGTAATAATCGGAGGTAATTCAGCTGTGCAACAATTTACTAGAGTAGGTAAGTTTGCAATGATAGGTGGAATGTGTGGGGTTGTTAGAGATATCATCCCATATGCGATTGTACATGGAAATAGAAGTGTTCTTCAGGGTTTAAATTTAATTGGTTTAAGAAGAAAAAATATACCTAATAAAGAAATCTTAGTTTTAAGTGAAGCATATAAAGAAATCTTTAAAAATGAAAATTTGACAGAAAATTTGAAAAATTTAAGTGCTGAGATTAAAAAAAATGGTCTTGTAAAAGACGTAGTTGAATTTTTAGAAAAAGATAAAAAAAGACCAATATGCACACCTTTTTCAAAATAAAATGATAGGTTTGTTTTTAGGTGATACAGATTTTTCGAAAATCGTACTTAAAAAAATAAAAAAACTAAAAAAAAAGTACTTTATAATTGATTTTTCTAATAAGAATGATTTTGCTAAAGAAAAAAATTCTTACAGAATTAGTATTGGAAAATTTGGAAAAATAATAGACCTAATTAAAAAGCAAAAATCGAATAAAGTTCTTTTTGCTGGGAAAATCGCTAAACCAAAATTTTCTACATTAAGATTAGATTTGAAAGGCATTTATTACATGCCGAGTATTATAAAAGCTGCTAAATTAGGAGATGCAGCTATAATTAAAGTCATAATTGAAATCCTTAAAAATGAAAAAATTGATGTTATTAGTTCAATTCATTTTAATCCTGAGTTAAGCGGTAAAAAAGGTTTACATACAAAGACAAAACCTTCAAGAGCTGATATTGAGTCAATCAATAGAGGTATAAAATATTTAGCTAAAACTAATAGTTATGATCATATTCAAGCGCTAGTAGTAAGAGATAATAAGATAATAGCAAAAGAAGACAATAGAGGTACCAAAAAAATGATGACAAAATTAAAGAATAATTCTGGTGGTATTTTAATAAAATTTCCAAAAAAAAAACAAGATTTAAGAATGGATTTACCAACAATAGGGATACAGACCATTAAAGATTGTAAAAAATATGGATTAAAAGGAATAGTTCTTAAATCAAAAAAAAATATCTTTTTAGATAAATCTAAAAGTATTGAATTTGCTGATAAAAATAAAATTTTTATTTTGATAAAATGAAAAAAATATTTGTACTTACAGGAGAACCTTCTGGAGATAAATTAGCTTCCACAGCAATTTCAAAACTTCAAAAAGATTATACCGATATTAAATATTTATCTGTAGGAGGGTCAAATTTGGGAAAAATTGGCATAGAGTCCATCTTTGATTTGAAAGAAATAACTTATTTGGGTTTTACGAGTGTTTTGTTAAATATTTTTAAGATTAATAAGAGAATTAATCAAACTGTTAAAGAAATCTTAAAATTCAATCCAGATATATTGTTTAGTGTTGATAGTCCAGATTTTACTTTAAGAGTTGCAGAAAAGGTAAAAAAAATTAATCCTCAAATAAAGACAATTCACTATGTAGCCCCACAAGTTTGGATTTGGAGAAAAGGAAGGGTAAAAAAGATTAAAAAATTTATTGATCATATTCTTTTATTGTTTGATTTTGAAAAAAAATTTTTTGATGAAGAGAATATAAATAATACTTTTGTAGGTCACCCGTTATTGGAAAATAACAAAAATAATAAAACCGATATCAATAATTTTATTTCTAATAATAAAAAAATAATCTCTATATTTCCAGGTAGTCGAAAATCAGAAACAAACGTTTTGTTACCAATATTGATTGATTTTATCAATATGATGAACAAAAGAAATTCAAATTATAATTTTATTTTTCATGCCACTGAAGAAAACAAAAAAAACATTATTGAGTATATTAAAGATAAGAATTTGAATAATATTGATGTAATTTCAGATGAAAATATGAAAAAGGAAATATTATCAAATTCAATTTTTGCCGTATGTAAGTCAGGAACAATATCTCTTCAAGTCTGTAATGCTAATGTTCCTTCAATAATTATTTATAAGTTAAATTTTATAAATTTTATGATCTTTAAATTATTGGTAAATGTTAAATTTGCAAATATTATCAATATAATTAATAATAAAGAAGTCATTCCTGAATTATTGCAAAGTGAGTGTAATGCAAAAGAAATTTGTAATTCTGTTTTATATATGCTTAAAAATCCAGAGATTGGAAAAAAACAATTAGAACAATGCAATCAAACTTTAAAGGGAATTAGATCGAATTCTTCATCATCTAATGAAGTAGCTACAATCTTAAGAAATAGTCTTGTTGGATAATCTTTTTTCAACCTCTTCTTTGCCAAGAGATATAATTATATCATAAATACCAGGACCAAATTTTGACCCTGTTAAAGCCACTCTTAAGGGCTGACCAACACCTTTAAAATTGGTGTTATTAGATTTTATTAGATCCTGAACTATCGGCTCTAAATTTTCTCTTGTAAAGTTGCTTATTTCTTTAATATTATCTTTAAATTCAAAGATAATTTTTTGTGCATTAGCATCAATTAATTTTAGATCTTCTTTATTAAAGTTAACTTCATCATTAATAATATATTGGCTATTATTATATATATCCTCTAGTGTTTTAGCTTTATTTTTAAGAAAAGTTAGAGATTTTTTAATTTTATCTTTCTTCTCCTCAATAATCTTATTTTTAAAAATTTCACAATAGTTAATGAGTTGATTAAAAAGTTCATTTTCATCAATACTCTTTATGTAGTGTTCATTCATAGATAGAATTCTACTTAAATCTAATTTTGATGGTGATTTTCCAATACCTTCAAGATTAAAATATTTTACACTTTCATCTAAAGTAAAAATTTCTTTATCTTCATATGACCAACCCAATCTTAAAAGGTAATTTCTCATAGCATCTGGCATAATACCTATTTTAGAATAGTCCTCTAAAGTTGATGCTTTATCTCTTTTTGATAGTTTTTTTCCCTCAATTGTATGAATTAATGGTATATGTGCAAATGCTGGTAAAGCCCATTCCATTGCATCATAAATTTGAATTTGTTTAAAAGTATTGATTTTATGATCATCACCTCTAATAATGTGTGTCATGTTCATCAGATGATCATCAACAGCAGCAGATAAATTATAAGTTGGTGTGCCATCATTTCTTAAAATTATAAAATCTTCGATTGTATTATTTTCAATTTCTACGTTTCCCTGAACTTTATCTTTCAATATTGATGTACCATCAATTTTACTTTTAAATCTAATTACTGGTTTTATATCTTTAGGCGCTTCACTTTCATTTCTGTCTCTCCATTTTCTATCATAAACGTAGGGAATTTTTTTTTGCTTAGCTCTTTTTTTTTGGGCTTCAAT
Source organism: uncultured Pelagibacteraceae bacterium (assembly GCA_902550055.1). Classification (GTDB taxonomy): domain Bacteria; phylum Pseudomonadota; class Alphaproteobacteria; order Pelagibacterales; family Pelagibacteraceae; genus Pelagibacter. The sequence continues at coordinate 6,912 of CACCXU010000014.1, forward strand.
TTCTTCAGTCGAGCAATAACATTTATAAGCACTACCTTTTTTTAATAATTCATTTGCAACTTTTATATGATCATCAATTTTTTGAGATTGTATATATTCTGTTCCATCATGATTGATACCTATCCATTGCAAAGATTTTATAATTTGATTTTTGTATTCCTCTTTTGATCTTTCTTTATCTGTATCTTCTATCCTTAGATAAAAATTACCATTTTGGTTTTTTGAATATAACCAATTAAATAAAGCTGTTCTCACCCCACCAATATGCAAAGGTCCGGTAGGTGATGGAGCAAATCTAGTTGCTACTTTTTTCATTAAAAATGGTTTAGACTATTTTTTTAGAAGTTTCTATATAAAGATACTAAAACACCTTGAACTTTTACTCTATCGGGGCCAAAAATTTTAGTTTCATAGTTTTTATTAGCACTTTCTAACGCTACTACTTTACCTTTTTTTCTAATTCTTTTAAGCATAGCTTCGTGTTCGTCAATTAAAGCTACTACTATTTTTCCATTATCGGCTGTATCGGTTCTTTTGATGATGACTGTATCACCCTCATTAATTCCAGCTTCAATCATTGAATCTCCTTGAACTTTAAGGCCAAAATAATCTCCATTTTTTTCTAAGTTATTTGGTAATGGAATTCTAGAAACTTCGTTTTGAATTGCTTCAACAGGTGTTCCAGCTGCTATTTTTCCTAAAACTGGTACCTCTGCATCGTTGTATAAAGGTTTTTCTTCATCCAATCCTCCTTTAATGACACTTGGGGAGAAATTATTGTAAATATCATTTGCAGAAGCAGTCTCTGGTAATTTTATAACTTCTAAAGCTCTAGCTTTATGAGCAAGCCTTTTAATGAAACCTCTTTCTTCTAAAGCACTAATTAACCTGTGAATCCCAGATTTTGATTTAAGATTTAGAGACTCCTTCATCTCCTCGTAAGAAGGGGATACACCAGAGCTCCTCAACTTCTTGTTGATAAATAAAAGCAGGTTTTTTTGTTTTTTTGTAAGCATAAGAACAAATATCGTACAAACAATGTTCTATAAAAGTTCTTTGTAATTCACAATAGTTTAAAAGTGAGGAAAATATTGACTTTTTTGACTATAAAACTGAAAAAATGGAATTATCGTCTAAATTTTTTAAAAGTGATTCACCAATTAAAAAGGTTTTGATGGATGTTTTATTTGATAGTTCCAATAGTTCTTCTTTAGATTTTATTCCACTTTCAGAAATCAATGGGCCAGGGTGATTAACCAAAATATCGTGGATATCGTAAGTTGTATTAATATCAGTTTTTAAAGTTTTTAAATTTCTGTTGTTGATACCTAATAAAGCATCTTTAAATCTAAGTGCTTGTTTAGCTTCATTAACAGTATGAACCTCTATAATAACTGACATGTTTAATTTTAAAGCTTCTACATATAAATCATCAGCCAATTTATCTGAAACTCCAGCTAAAATAATTAAGATAGCATCGGCACCATAACTTTTAGCTAAAGGAATTTGAAATTTATCTATAAAAAAATCTTTACAAAGAATTGGTAAATTAACATCTTGTTTAATTTTACTAATATGCAGTAAGTTTCCTAAAAAAAAATCC
>CACCXU010000015.1:0-8450 GCA_902550055.1 uncultured Pelagibacteraceae bacterium
GAAATTTTTTAAAATCAACATTTCTAAAATCTAAATTATTTAAAATTTTAAAATTTAATTTTTTTGAATTTATGATTCTTTTAGATGAATATAGCGAGTTAAAAATAGGTATTTTCATACTTGTGTCGTGTACAATAATTTTGGTAAGTCCATTCTTAAGCTTGATAATAGCATGAACATAGGATTTTGGATGAATTATAATTGATAACTTATTATATGGTATGTTGAATATTTTTTTTGCCTCCATCACCTCAAAGACTTTGTTAATCATAGTCGCTGAGTCAATTGATATTTTTTTTCCCATTTTCCAATTTGGATGACTTATCGCTTGTTTAACATTTACTTTTTTTAATTTTTTTGTAGGACTATTTAAAAAAGGACCTCCTGAAGCAGTTAAATAAATTTCATCAATAAGATTTCTATCAATATTATTTAATGCATACGAAATAGAAAAATGTTCAGAGTCTACAGGAATAAATTGTGTCTTATGTTTTTTTAAGTTTTTTTCTATTAAATCCCATCCACATATAATTGCCTCTTTGTTGGCAATGGCTATTTTATTAGTATATCTGATGATTTCAATCGTAGGTTTAAGTCCTTGAACACCTGAGATAGAACTCATTGTATAATCGATTTTTTTCTTAAAAATTTTTTGGAAATTATCAAAATTATTATAGATATTGATTTTTTTTGAGTATTTGCTTTTTTTGATTGCATTAAAACTTTTATAGTTAGTGATAATTAAACTTTTAACATTAAAAAATTTAGCTTGCTTTAAAAGTTCTTTATAATTTTCATCAGCAGATAAAAGGATTATTTCAAAATTTTTTCTGTCTTTTTTAATTATATCAATTAAACATTTTCCAATTGAACCTGTAGAACCAAGAATAGCGATTTTTTTTTTCATTATTTAATAAGATTTAATTTATTAATTAAAATAGGTAATACGCAGAGATAAGTGACTGGCATTACGAAAATTATGCCATCAATTCTATCCAAAAAACCTCCATGGCCTGGTATAATTTTTCCAGTATCTTTTAATTTAGCTTTTCTTTTGAAATAGGAAATGATCAAATCTCCAATTTGGCTTACTAGTGAGATAAACAAAATTAGCAAAATTATAAATAAAAGATCTGTTTCTAAAAGAATTTTACTTTTTTGTCCCAAATATTTAATATAAATTAACCCAGATAATAAAGAGATGAGAAAACTTCCAAAAACTCCTGAATATGTTTTTTTTGGACTTACCTTAGTTAATCTAGGTCCCTTAAGCACTTTACCGAAGATATAACCACCAGTATCAGTAAATATACAAACTATAATTAAAAATAAGAAAAAATTTAAACCAATGTATTGTCTTAAATAGACAGTCGAAAAAAAAGAAAAAAATAAAAAAAATAATCCAAAAATTCTAAGTAAATCTTTATTTTTTGTCATTTTAAACCATTCCAGACTTGTTACCAAAAAAATTAAACTCAAAAAAAATATGAAAGTAAAAGATCCCTTTATAATAAAAAAAATTGATACTGGTACCAAAATAATTGAGCTCAAAATTCTTCTTTGTAATTCTTTGTCAATCATATTCTTCCAAAATTTCTTTTAACATTCTTATATTCTTTAATAATTTTTATGTAATCTTTTTCAGTAAATGCTGGCCATAATTTTTTTTCAAAGAAAATTTCTGCATATGCTAGTTGCCATAATAAAAAATTGCTCAATCTTTTCGTATTTCCAGTTCTAATTAATATGTCTGGATCTGGGATATTGTTAGTTTGAAGATTTTTTTCTAAGTTTTTCTCATTAATCTTAATCTTATTTCTTTTAATTTTTTTAAAGGCATTTATAAGCTCTAATTTTGAGCCATAATTTAACGCCAAGTTAATTTGTAATTTTGAATTTTTTATTGTTTTTTTTTCTGCAAAATTTAAAAGAAAATTCAACTTTTTTGAAAATTTTTTATACCCTAAAACTTTTATCCTAATATTTTGCTTGTGAATGTCATCAAGTTTTTTTGATAAAAAATTTTCTAATAATTTAAAAAGATAATTGATTTCTTTTTTTGGTCTCTTCCAATTTTCAGTTGAAAAAGCATATAGTGTTAGAAACTTAATCTTATTTTTTATTGAAGATTTAATTATTATTTCAACTGTTTTTAAACCTTCTTTATGTCCTACATTTCTAGAATTTCTGTATTTTAAACCCCATCTTCCATTACCATCCATGATAATGGCTACATGATTTAAAGGGTTCATATGGTCATTATTTCTTTTTCTTTTAAAGAAACTTTTTCATCAACAATTTGAATGTGTTTATCAGTGATGTTTTGAACATTTTTTTCAAAAGATTTTTCCTCATCTTCACCAATTTCTTTAGATTTTAAAAGTTTTTTAAGCTCTTCATTTGCATCTCTTCGGATATTCCGAATAGAAATTTTGCATTTTTCACCCATAGATTTAATTAATTTTTTTAACTCGTTTCTTCTTTCCTCATTAAGTTCAGGTACAGGCAATCGAATTAATTGACCATCAATTTGCGGATTTAATCCTAGTTCAGATTTTTTTATAGCTGCATCAACTAAAGGAACATTGTTTTGATCCCAAACTTGTACATTTATCATTCTTGGTTCTGGTGTTGTTATACTACCAATTTGATTAATTGGCATTTGCTGTCCGTACACATCCACTCTAACAATATCTAACATTGCAGCATTTGCTCGACCAGTTCTTAATGATGATAATTCTTTTGAAAAAGCTTCTATAGACTTATCCATTTTGAGGCTATGTGATTTTTCATCAAACATTTATTCCCCTATTTTAATTCTGCTAAACTCCTTGATCTTTAAATCATTAATAGCAAGTTCCTTTAAAACATCTTGAACTTTTTTTTTTGGTTCCATAACCCAAGCTTGTGTTAAAAGAGCATTTTCCTCTTTAAATTTATTCATCTTACCTAAACTAATTTTTTTCGCAATCTCTTCTGGTTTTCCTGAGTTTTTAAGTTCCTCTGTAACTAATTCCTGCTCTTTGTCTATGATGGCTTTATCAATTAATTTAGACTCTAAAGCTAAAGGGTTTGATGCTGCTATATGCATAGATAATTGTTTTCCAAATGTTTTTACAGTTTCAGAGTTATCTTTAGTTTCTAATGAGACAATCACAGCTAATTTAGCCAAGTTATCCTTAACCACAGTATGTAAATATTGATAATTTACTGAGGAAGAATTTGAAATTGTTTTTGTTTTACCAATTGTAATTTTTTCTCCAATCTTAGCAATTAAGGCAACTAAATTTTCTTCAACAGTAATATCATTTTTCATTTTGGATTTTTTTAATTTTTCAACATCTGAATTATTTTGATTGTTTATTTCACTTAATTCTTTTACAAAATTTATAAAATCATCATTTTTAGCAACAAAATCTGTTTCACAATTTACCTCAATAATTGATGTTTTATTTTGATCTCCACTAACCGCAACAACTCCTTCTTTTGCATCTCTTGACATTTTTTTAGAGGCTTTTGAAATTCCTTTTACTCTTAGAATTTCAACAGCTTTATCTAAATCACCTCCAGACTCTTTAATTGCTAAATTACAATCTTTAAATCCTGCACCTGTTGCCTCTCTAAGTTTTTTTACTTTTTCTATATCACTCATTTAATTTAGTTTTTCAGACTTTTTTTTTGAGAATTTTTTTTCTAACTTTTCTCTATCTGTTTCAGCAACAGTTTTAGATTTATCAACTTTTTCTTTTTTCTCTAAATCCTTTTTTGTTTCAATTATAGGTGTGGCTTTTTTAGCAGCTACGATTGTTTCTTTAATAAGATTACAATATAAATCTATTGATCTTCTAGCATCATCATTGCCAGGTATTGGAAAATCAATTCCATCAGGATTTGAGTTGCTATCTAATATTGCAATTATTGGAATTCCTAATTTTATTGACTCTTGAATTGCAAGCGACTCGTAATTTGTATCTATAATAAATACTAAATCAGGAACTTTTTTCATCTCAGCAATTCCTCCAAGTGATCTTTGTAATTTATCTTTTTTCACACTCATTTTTAAAAGCTCTTTTTTTGTAAATCCTCTATTCTCAGCAACTAAATCTATCTCTAATTTTTTTAGTTTTTTAATAGAATTTGAAATGGTACCCCAATTTGTGAGCATCCCACCTAACCATCTATAATTAACAAAATATTGATCTGTTTCTTTCGCTACTTCTGCAATTGCCTCAGAAGCTTGTTTTTTAGTTGATACAAACAAGATTTTTCCATTGTTTGAAATAGTTTCGTATACTTTTTCTAAAGCAATTTTAGTTAATTCTAAAGTTTGGGTAAGGTCAATAATGTGAATACTATCTCTTTTTCCAAATATATATTTCTTCATTTTTGGATTCCATCTTAAAGTTTTATGACCCAGATGAACTCCTGCCTCTAATAATTGTTGAATAGTAACGTTTGGTATCTTCATATTTTTTCCCGGTTAAGCCACCACAGTTATTTCCAATTAAGGACCGGAGGTTTAAAACCAACAAACTGTGTGCGTGTTAATTTAAAATTGAGGATTATTTACAAAAAAATTTTGAATTAGACAAGTCTTAATTATCCAATTATTGCTGAAATTTCCTTATTTCTTAAAATATTTATAGTTTTTCTGTTAATATTTCTCTTGTTTTTTAAGTGGAACTTTAAATCATTTTTATTATCACTAATATTAATCTTTATCAATGTGTTTCCTTGTTTAGGCAAATATTTTGATATCTCATCTAGTTCTTTTGTGGATTTTAAATTAAATGTTACTTCTTGAATTGGTCTGTTTAACAAATCTTTTAAAGAAACAATTTTTTGAACATTTAATCTTTTAAATCTATTTTCTGAGTCTGATAATGATTTAAACAAAGTCAAAATAAAAGAATTTCCCTCTTTTAAAATTTCTCGATTTAATTCCAATGTATCTGAAAAAATAAACAACTCAAAAACACTAGATAAATCAGTTAGCTTTAAAACTGCATAAGGATTACCTTTTGCAGTTTTTCTCTCTTGTATTTTAAGGAGTGTTGCAGCCACATTTGACTCTTTTAGATCATCTTGGCTATTAAATTTTTGATAATCATAAATATTATAATCATCAAAAACATCTTTAAACTGATTTAATGGATGATCTGAAATAAAAAAACCAACCGCCTCAAACTCTTTGGATAATCTTTCCTCAAACTTCCAGTCATCAATATTATTAGTTAACTCGTCTTCTTCATTAGCATTTTCACCAAATAAATCTATTTGATTGACAGATTTATTTTCAAAAATATTTTTTGATTTTGTAATAAAATTGGGGATGGAATTAAATAAAGATTGTCGATTAATATTTAGATTATCAAAGGCGCCTGCTTTAACAAGTCCTTCTAATTGTAATTTGTTTATATCTTTTGGACTTACACGATTTAAAAAGTCTTTAATGGATTTAAATGGTCCTTTGCTTATTCTTTCTTGAACAATATTAGAAACAGCCTCATATCCAACAGCTTTAATACCACCTAAAGCATAATAAAATTTCCCGTTTTCGGTTCTAAAATCTGCGAAACATTGGTTTATATCTGGTCTAATAATTTCAATATTCAATCTTTTAAGCTCTTCATAAAATTCACTAAGTTTATTTTGATTAGATATATCCATACTCATCGAGGCAGCAATAAATTCTTTCGGATAATAAGTTTTCAAAAATGCTGTTTGATAAGATATAATGGCATATGCAGCAGCATGACTTTTATTAAATCCATATTCCGCAAATGGTTCTATTTTTAAAAAAATCCCAGCTGCCACGTCTTTGCTAATTCCATTCTTAAGAGCCCCTGCAATAAAATTTTGTTTTTGTTTTTCCAGTTCAGATCTTTTTTTTTTTCCCATCGCTCTTCTTAAAATATCCGCTTGACCAGCAGTAAAACCTGACAATTTCTGTGCAATTTGCATTACTTGTTCTTGATATATAATTACCCCGTAGGTTGGTTTTAAAATATCTTCTAATAAAGGGTGTAAATAATCTGGCTCTTGTTTGCCATGCTTACAATCATTATAAGTTGGTATATTGCTCATAGGACCTGGTCTATACAAAGCAACTAATGCAATAATATCCTCAATATGATTTGGCTTCATTTGAGTTAACGCTTCTCTCATTCCAGAACTTTCAATTTGAAATAACCCAACTGTATTACCTGAAGATAACATTTCAAAAACTTTCTTATCTTCATAATTAATATTCTCAATATTAAAATCTTTCTCTTTTTTTTTTATTAATTTTTGAGTTTTATTAATAACTGTTAATGTTTTTAATCCTAAAAAATCGAATTTAATTAATCCAGCATCCTCAGCTGAGTACATATCAAATTGAGTTGAAGGAAGTAATAGATCTGTTGATGCATCTTTATATAAAGGAACAACTTCCTGTAGTTTTCTATCAGCTATAACAACACCTGCTGCATGAGTTGCAACATTTCTATTCAAACCCTCCAACTTTAAAGAGAGTTCTGTAAGTTTTTTTACTCTTGGATCATCCTTAATTAATTTTTGAAGTCTTGGTTCTCCAGCAATACATTCTGTTAAATTTTGAGGTCTTGATGGATCAAAAGGGATCATTTTGGATATACTATCAACAAAACCATAGGATAACCCTAATACTCTTCCAACATCTCTAATAACCATTCTAGCTTTCAATTTTCCAAAAGTAATTATATGAGCAACACTATTCTTATACTTTTCAGTTAAATATTTAAAAACTAGGTCTCTTTTTTCCTCACAAAAATCGATATCAAAATCTGGCATTGAAATACGATCGGGATTTAAAAATCTCTCAAAAATAAGATTAAATTTTATTGGGTCAACATCTGTAATTAAAAGACACCATGCCACTAAAGAACCCGCACCAGATCCCCTTCCGGGCCCTACTGGTATATCATTTTTTTTTGCCCATATAATATAATCAGAAACGATTAAGAAATAACTGGAATATTTCATTTGTATAATAATATCTAGTTCATGATCTAATCTATCTTTATAAAGTAAAAATTTTTCATTTTTTGAAAGATCCTCACCCTTTATATTAAAAATATTTTTGAATTTTTCTTTTAATCCATCTAAAGAATTTTTTTTTAATATCTCGTCTGCATTTCCACCTTTATCTGAACTAATGTCAGGTAATATGGGTTTTGAAAAATGCGGTCGAAAGTTACAACGATACGGAAAATTATAGTTATTTTCTAACCCTTCAGGTAAATCAGAAAATAATTCTGCCATCTCAGAATTATCTTTAAGATAGTGTTGATTTGAGTATTTAATTCTATTTTTATCATTTACGTAAGTTTTGTTTTTAATACAAATCAATGCATCATGAGCCTCATACATGTCTTTGTTTGAATAAAAAACTTCATTAGTGGCTATTATTGAAATTTCTAAATTTAAAGACTGCGTTAGGTTAAACTTTTCAAATGAAATTTCATTTTGATCTCCATGACGTTGAATTTCTATATAAAATTTATCACCATATTTTTGTTTTAGTTTAGAGTATATTTTTTCAATTTCTGAAAATTTTCCTTTATTGAATAATTGACCAACTAACCCATTTATTGTTCCTGAAAAAATAGCAACTCCCTCATTATTCTCTAACAATTCCTCAAAATTTAAATGTGGATCGAAGGTTCCATCATTATTAAGATATGATAATGAAGACAATTCAATTATTCTTTTATATCCAATCTCATTCAATGCGAATAATGGTAATAAACCAATAGTATCATCTAATTTAAAATTGATCTGAGTACCAATAATTGGTTGAGTTCCAACTTTAGATATTTTTTCGGCAAATTCTAGAGCACCACATAAATTCGATGTATCACATAAAGCTAGAGATCTAATTTTCTTTTCTTTAGATATTTCTTTTAAGTCATCAATTTTAATCGCTCCTTCACATATCGAAAATTGAGAATGTATTTTTAGATGATTAAAGTTTTGAATTTGAGACTCAGCCATTAATGGTTTTTATATTACCATCAACTATTTCCAATAAGCAATCAGACTTATTAGCAAAAAATCTATTATGAGTTGCAAATATTATTATTCTATCAGGCTTTATCTGTTTTTTTAAAAGCTCAAAAATTCCTTTTGCAGTCTCAATATCTAAACTTCCAGTTGGCTCATCTGCAAGAATAATTTGCGGATTGTTTATCAAAGCTCTCGCAATCGATACCCTTTGTTTCTCGCCCCCAGATAATTGTGAGGGGTAGTGGTTCAATCTTTTTGTTAGACCAACTTTTTTGAGCATTGTTTTTGATATATTTGAAGCGTCCTCTTTATTTTTACCGCTTGCTAAACTAGCTAAGGTTAAGTTTTCTATTGCTGTAAAATCAGACAGAAGATTATCTTGTTGATAGATTATCCCGATTTTATTAGCTCTTAATAGATCA
>CACCXU010000016.1:0-6464 GCA_902550055.1 uncultured Pelagibacteraceae bacterium
AAAAAACTTCCTTTTTCATTTTTTTTTTATTATTTTATATTTTTTTTGTAATATAAATAAATCATCCATATTATTTAAATCTTGAGCAAATTTTTCTGGAATTTTTTTTATTTTTGATCCAATGGAGATAATTCTTTTCTTACTCATCCAAGTTGTTGCGGCAGCCCAATAAAATTGACCTGCATCTGTAAAATTTTTTCTACTAAATTTTGATTTATTAAAATTTACAATTTGATTTTTACCATTTATTAAAAAAACTCTACCCTTTTTTAAGGAGGTTTTATTTGCAGAAAAAATATAATTTTTTTTTGGGATAATTTTATAGCTATTAATTATGTCTTTTGTTCTAATTAGAGGTGCAGTAGGATAAATACAACAAATGTCACAATCATAGAGTTTTAGTTTCTTTATAAAGCTTTCTATAACCCTGTGAGTGCCAGTAAAATCATCTGAAAGTTTTTTTTCTCTTAAAAAAGGGACGACAGCACCATATTTTTCAGATATTTTTTTAATTTTTTTAGAATCTGTTGTTACATATATTTTACTAAACATGCGCGTTCTTTTTGCTGCAATAATTGAGTAAGAAATCAATGGTTTTCCATAAAAATTAATCAAATTTTTATTTTTTATCCTTTTACTCCCTCCTCGGGCAGTAATGACTGCAATCTTTTTTTTTTGATTTTCCATGAATAAATAATGCTATAATTAAGGTTACTTTATGTTAGTTGTTAAAAAATTTGATTACAAGCATGATATCAAGTTTTTATATTCATTGAGAAAAAACATTCAAGTTAGAAGTTTTTTTTTCAACAATAGAATAGTGGATTATTCAAATCATTTATTTTGGATCAGAAAAATAGCAATTAAAAATTTAATTTTTATTGTATATTATGAACAAAAAAAAATTGGATACATTAGATACAATAATAATCATAATTCCTACAATATATCTATAGCAAATCTTCCTGATTTCAGGAAAAAAGGTTTGATGAAAAAAGCAATATTAGAATCTGAAAAGATGGTAAAAAAAAAAATTATTTTTGCAGAAGTAATAGCTTACAATAAATTGTCTATAAAATTTTTTAAATCTTGTGGATATAAAATTTTTCAAACTAATAATAACAAATTGATTTTTAAAAAATCACTTACAAAGAATTGACTTTAAACTTTTACAAACATAATTAATTTTTTCTTGCGATAGTGAATAATATATTGGCAATGAGATAACTTGATTATAAAAATTTTCAGAAACTGGGAAATTTTTAACTTTAATCCTATATTTATTTTTATAATAAGGGTGTTTATAAATAGGTATATAATGTACTTGTAATGAAATACCAAGTTTAAACATTTTTTCAAAAAAAACTTTTTTATCTATTTTCAATCGTTTAAAATCTATTCTAAGAGGATACAAATGATAAGAATGATAAAAACCTTTTTTTTCAAAAGGTAGAATTATATTTTTAACATCTTTTAATAAAGAATTATATTTTTTGGCTATAAATCGTCTTTTTTGAATAAATTTATTTAAAGATTTTAGTTGTGAAATTCCTAGCGAGCAGTTTATGTCAGAAAGTCTGTAATTAAATCCTAAATAACTCATTTTATAAAACCACATACCTTTATTTTTTTGATCTTTTTTTTTTCTTTCAATTCCATGATTACGTAAAATTTTGGCTTTTTCATAAATTTCTTTATTATTAGTAATAATTGCTCCACCTTCACCTGTGGTAATGTGTTTTACAGGATGGAAACTTTGGGTAACAATATCTGCAAATTTAACAGCGTAATTTTTTTTATTTTCCAATTTTGATCCTAAAGCATGACAATTATCATTAATTAATCTAACTCCATATTTCTCTTTTAAGAACTTTAAGTCTTTCCAATCTGCTGGGTGACCCGCGTAATCAACCACTACAATAGCTTTAATTTTTTTATCTTTTTTTAATTTTGATTCAATTTTTTCTGGGTCAATTGTGTAAGTAAGGTCATTTATATCACAAAAGTCAATTTCAGCCCCAACATATTCTGCGCAATTAGCAGATGCTAAAAAGGAAATTGGTGATGTTAATACTTTATCTCCTTTACTAAGATTTAAAGTTAACATTGAAATATGAAGGGCAGCAGTTCCACTTGAGACAGCAAGAGAATATTTTGATCCAAAAAAATTTGATAAGTTTGACTCAAATTTATCAACATTAATTCCTTGAGTAATTTTTTCTTGTTTAAGAGATTTTACTACATATGACAAATCGGAATTGAAAATATGTTGCATTCCGTAAGATATTTTTCTTTTAGATTTAAATCTCGAATACTTCATCACATATTTTTAAATCACTCTTTTGATGTGATATCATTATTATTGTTTTATTTGTTGATTTTAATTTACTCAATATCTTTTCCTTCGTCACATTATCTAAAGAATTCAGAGACTCATCAAGCACTAAGGTATTAGAATTTTTATAAATTGCTCTTGCTATTCCAATTCTTTGTTTTTGGCCACCTGAAATTTTTCCAGCATCTTCACCTATAATATGATTTATTCCTTTTTTTTGCATATCAATAAAATCTTTTAACTCTGCAAATTCTATGGAGTTATTAAGTAATTCAAAATCTACATTTTTGTCATTATCCTCAAGTGTAATATTAGATAAAATAGTGTCATCTATTAAATAGACTTTTTGAGGTACGTACGATAGATTTTCTTGCCATTTCAAAATATCCTCGTTTTTTAGTTCTTTATCGTCTATTAAAATATTGCCTTTATTTGGTCTGTAAAATCCTAATATCAAATTAATTATAGTAGTTTTTCCAGATCCAGTTGTTCCACAAATTCCAAAAATTGTATTTTTTTTTATTTCTAAATTAAAATTTTTAAGTACAGGTTTTTTTTCTGAATATGAAAAATCTATATTTTGAAGATAAATATTTTTGTAAAAGTTTAATTTAGCATTATCTTGAGCTAAATTTTGACTATTAATTTCAAGATTAACTAATTCTTGAGTGTCTGTAAAATTTTTCTCTAAAGCCTTAATTGTTGAAATCGATGAGAACATTTCATTAAAATTAGGTAAAATTCGTTGAATAGCAACTAATCCCATTGCTAATAATGGAATTAATTCTATAAAATTTTTCTTTAAATCAAATAAATAAATTAAGTATATTATTAATAGAAAACCCAAAGATTGTACAAATATGTAAGGTACAGATGAAGTAAAAACCACTTTTGCTTGACTTTTCCTTAAATTTGAAACTATTTTTTGAAATTTGTTAATAATAGATTTCTGAGATTTGTGAAGCAAAATGAATATTACACTATATAGACTTTCTTGAATATTTTTTACAATTTTATCATTGTACATCGCTATATCGTTACCATATCTATTCAATCTGTTTTTAAATAACTTATAGATTAAAAAATAAAATATAAAGAATATTATTACAACTGGTACAAATTTTATTGAAGAAATATAAATTGTTGAAACTGTAATCACAATTAAAATACAAATACATCTTAAAATACTTAATAAAAAAAAAGTAATTTCTCCAACGGACTTTGATTTTTCGTTTAAGGTAGAAATTATTTTTGAGGAATTGATATTTTTATGAAAATCAAGATTTTGATACATGATTTTTTTAAAAATTTTTTTGCTAATCGATGTATTTATTTTATAGTAAAGAAATGTATTTAAGAAGATATTCAAAATCTTTAATAATGTAATACAAATTATTATCAATGCACACAAAATTAATATATTATCTGTCCTTTCAGTAGATATAGCAAAACCCTTAAATAAGTTTAAATTTTCATTATTATTTCCTAATAAATTATTAGTTAAATTAAAAACTGCACCAAGGAAAAAACCCTCAAAAATTGAGAGTAAAAGTGATGAAACAAAGCTTAAAAAGAAAATATATCTATAAGGAAATTTTATTTCTTTATAAATTTGATTTAATTTGTTTACAATTGATAGATTCAATTAAAATCCTAAGAATTAATCCTAAATAATCTTCTTAAAAATAAATTTGGTCTTACATCAAAAGCTCTGTAAACTATTGATTTTAGTGGTAAAAAAAATATTAAATTGTGAATAATTCTTCTACAAATTATCATAAATATTGACTTTAAATTATTCACCTTACGATATTTTTTTAAACTTTTTTCATCAACCGCATTTGGACTTCTTTCTAATATTTTTTTCCATTCATCCGAAATAAGAATTTTATTTTGTTTAGAAAAATATGGATTTTTTAAATTTTCAATTTTTTTTTTAAATCTAAAGTGAATATTTGCTCTTGGTTTTTCAGAAATTGCTCTGTGAAGAACCGCGGGGTCAAAAATTAAAACTTCACCGGCTTTAGTATCAATCCACTTTGACGAATCATAACTTGAATAAGGTCTTTTTTTAATTTCATGTTCATTATCAAAATATTGCTTATGAGACTTTTCAACAACCTGCAAGCCAGTTTCATCATACAAAAAAACATTGATCTGAATTGATTGATTATTATGATTAATTTTTTCGTCTCTGTGCCATATCCCTACATGTGAAAAATCTTCAGTTAAATGATATCTTGATAAATCTAGTTCTATATCATCGCCAAGAACACTCTTTGCATACCCAATTATATTTGATTTTTCTATAAAATTAATCATTTGTTGATCCAAAATATCGTTGTGAAAAGTCATTTCGATCCCAGCCAAATTTTTAGAAAAACTATAATCATCATACACTCTTATAAATGGATATAGGCCATTTTTAGCTTTTTCTTTGATTTTACAAAATGATTTTTGAGCATTTAAAATTAAATTTTCATCAATTTGTTTTGGGATTATTAGATAACCGCTTTCGTTCAAAATTTTTTTTTGGTCTGAGTTAAGCATTTAAAATTATTTTTTTCTGTTTTTCGATTAACTTTTTTAAATCGTCAATTTTTAAAAAATTTTTATTTGTATCACTTGAATAGCTAAATTTATTTGAACACACAATTCCATTCATAATTTTTTTTCTTACATTCCTCATTTCTTGACTAGGATAAATTACAAAAAAATTTTTACAATCGATTGTATTTGGAGAGTCAAATAAGCTTATCATTTCTTCGTGTATTTTCTCCCCAGGTCTTATTCCAATTATATCAATTTTTGGTCTACTAGAAAAAGCATATACCAAATCTATTAATTTATATGATGGAATTTTGGGAACGAAAATCTCACTACCCATCATCTTTTTTAAACATAAAAAAACAAACTTAACAGACTCATCTAATGTAATACTAAATCTTGTCATATTTTTATTTGTTATGTTAAATTTATTTTTTTTTTGATTTTCAAGAAAATTCAAAACTACAGAGCCTCTGCTACCGAAGACATTTCCATATCTTACAACTGAAAAAATAGTTTTGTTAGACCCTCTAAACTGATTAGCAGATATAAATAACTTATCTGAAAGTAACTTACTTGCACCATATAAGTTTATTGGTGAAGATGCCTTATCTGTACTTAATGCTAAAACTTTTTCAACTTTATTAAACAAAGATGCTTGAATTATATTTTCAGCACCATGAACATTAGTTTTTATTGTTTCGAAAGGATTATATTCAGCAGTATCAACTTGTTTGAGAGCTGCAGCATGAATGACTATATTTACTCCATGTAAGGCAGTTTCTAATCTTGATTTATCTCTTACATCACCAATAAAAAAACGAATCTTTTTTTTATTTTTTACAATGTAAGATTTTTTTTGCATCTCATATTGTTTGAGCTCATCCCTGCTAAAAATGATTAATTTTTTTGGTTTGTAGTTATTTAGAAGATACTCACAAAATTTTTTTCCAAATGAACCTGTGCCACCTGTTATTAAAACTATCTTATTATTAAACATTTAATAAAAAATTTTTTCTTTAAATTTATGTATATATTTTTGCATATCAATTCTAGCATGTTTAAAAATTTTTTTGTCAACAATATGTTTTCTAAAATCTGTGCCTGAAATGTCTAATAATTTTTTACTTTTGCATTTGTGATATTTGTCAAGTTTAAGAACAACCTTATCGCATGACTTGCAATAATAAGCACCCGTTGAGGTCAAAACTTGAATTTTTAAATTTTTTTTATACTTTTTAACTAATTTGATTGCATCTGAACCATTGTAATTACCTTCAGCACCAGCATGATCTCTCCCAACTATGAAATAATCAAACCCAAGTTTTTCTCTTAAAACAGCGTGATGCAACGCTTCCCTCGGGCCAGCATAAAACATACTTGCATACAATGGAGCAAAAACTAACTTATTACCGTAGTGATATCTAATTAAGAAATCATATGCTTTTTTTAGCACTTTAGTTTTTACGTCTCCCTTTTTTTTAACTCCACACACAGGATTAATAAATACAACATCACATTTTTCTAAAAGCTTATTTATTAGCTTTTCATGTCCTAAATGTGGAATATTCCTGCTTTGAAA
>CACCXU010000017.1:0-5672 GCA_902550055.1 uncultured Pelagibacteraceae bacterium
ATCCAATCTATAATTGGAGTTGGGGTTCTTGTTTTGGGTACTCCAATATTACTGATTTTAGAGTACAATATGCTTTCGATACTTTCAATTTTACTACCAATATCAATTGCTACAAGTCTGATTAACATTTTTTTGATGAAAAAAAATATGCAGGGTGTTGAAAAAATACTAAATAGTCAAACAAAAAATTTCTTCTACATGTTCTGCTTGCCTTCAATTTTGATAGGTTTACTTTTGTTAAAAATTTTTTATTATTTGATAAATTTCGAAATTTTAATTTCAGCTTTAATTCTCATATCAATTTTTATAAAACGATATTACCAAAACAAAAAGGTCTATATATCGAACTTAAAGAAAAAAATTGTTTTTTCAATAGTTGGTTTAATTCATGGTTTAACAAACTCAGGAGGAACATTACTTTCGCTATTCATTTCTTTTTCTGAGAAAAATTTTAAAATAAATTCAAGATATATAATAACTTTTTTTTATTTAATTTTGGCATCTACTCAATTGGTTTTATTTCTGTCTATATTTTGGGATAAAATTTTTTTTACCAACACTCATTGGATTTTAATTTCTACACTTCTTGGGTGCTTTATTGGTAATTATATCATTAAATATATTAATGAGAATTATATAAAATTATTAGTTGAGATTACTGCTATAATTTCGTCAGTGTTTCTCTTTATTAATGGGATTGATTAAATCAGAATCTATATCTATCAAAAATTTTTTTCAGTGCATAAATCAAGCCAATTGAGCTATTAGTACTGGTCAGCTGCACGCATTACTGCGCTTCCACATCCAGCCTATCAACGTGGTGGTCTACCACGGCTCTATAGGAAGAACTAGTTTTGAGGTGAGTTTCCCGCTTAGATGCTTTCAGCAGTTATCTCGTCCATACTTAGCTACCCGGCACTGCAGCTGGCGCTACAACCGGTCCACCAGTGGTATGTTCAACCCGGTCCTCTCGTACTAGGGTCAAATCCTCTCAATTCTTCTACACGCATAGCAGATAGGGACCGAACTGTCTCACGACGTTCTGAACCCAGCTCACGTACCACTTTAATTGGCGAACAGCCAAACCCTTGGGACCTGCTCCAGCCCCAGGATGTGATGAGCCGACATCGAGGTGCCAAACACTGCCGTCGATATGAGCTCTTGGGCAGTATCAGCCTGTTATCCCCGGCGTACCTTTTATCCGTTGAGCGATGGCCCTTCCACTCAGAACCACCGGATCACTATGACCGACTTTCGTCTCTGCTCGACTTGTCAGTCTCACAGTCAGGCAAGCTTATGCCATTGCACTCTACGAACGATTTCTGACCGTTCTGAGCTTACCTTCGCACGCCTCCGTTACTATTTGGGAGGCGACCGCCCCAGTCAAACTACCCACCATACAATGTCTTGATGCCGGATAACGGCTATCAGTTAGATATCAAGAAAAACAAAAGAGGTATTTCACTGGTGACTCCACAAAAGCTGACGCCTTTGCTTCAATGTCTCCCTCCTATGCTAAATATGTTTTTCCTAATACCAATGTAAAGTTGCAGTAAAGGTGCACGGGGTCTTTCCGTCTAACTACGCGAACTCCGCATCTTCACGGAGAATTCAATTTCACTGAGTTGATGTTGGAGACAGCGGAGAAATCGTTACGCCATTCATGCAGGTCGGAACTTACCCGACAAGGAATTTCGCTACCTTAGGACCGTTATAGTTACGGCCGCCGTTTACTGGGGCTTCAGAAATGAGCTTGCACCCATCGCATTAACCTTCCAGCACCGGGCAGGCGTCAGACCCTATACATCCACTTACGTGTTAGCAGAGCCCTGTGTTTTTGATAAACAGTCGCTTCTCCCTGGCTTGTGCCACCTTTTAATAGTTGCCTACAAAAAGGTCTTCCTTATTCCGAAGTTACGGAAGCATTTTGCCGAGTTCCTTCAACATCATTCTCTCAAGCGCCTAAATATACTCTATTAATCCACCTGTGTCGGTTTAGGGTACGGTCTAATGATGGAGCTATTTCTTGGAACCTTTTCACAGCAAGTTCAATCCATTAAGAACTTACAATTTACAAGATCCGTCACTACCATCTGGTTAAGGAATATTAACCTTATTTCCATCGACTACGGCTTTCGCCCTCGCCTTAGGTGCCGACTAACTCTGCGCGGATTAACCTTGCGCAGAAACCCTTGGATTTTCGGCGAAGAAGTTTTTCACTTCTTTTATCGTTACTTATGTCAGCATTCGCACTTCTGATACCTCCAGGATCCTTCACAGGTATCCCTTCACAGGCTTACAGAACGTTCCGCTACCAGTTATAATTTTCGAAAAAATTATAAATCCACAGATTCGGTATATGATTTTAGCCCCGTTACATCTTCGGCGCAGAAACTCTATTAGACCGGTGAGCTGTTACGCTATCTTTAAAGGATGGCTGCTTCTAAGCCAACCTCCCGGCTGTTAAGGAATTTCCACATCCTTTCACACTTAATCATAATTTTGGGACCTTATCTGGTGGTCTGGGCTCTTTCCCTCTCGACCATGGACCTTAGCACCCACAGTCTGTCTGCTGAGGAACAATGTTTAGCATTCGGAGTTTTATTAGGTTTGGTAAGAATCTCTTCCCCCTAGCCCATTTAGTGCTCTACCTCTAAACATTTATTTACTCAACGCACTACCTAAATAGTTTTCGCGGAAAACCAGCTATCTACGAATTTGGTTGGCCTTTCACCCCTTACCACAAGTCATCCAAAGACTTTTCAACGTCAACTGGTTCGGTCCTCCGGCAAGTGTTACCTTGCTTTCAACCTGCTCATGGTAAGCTCATTCGTTTTCGGGTCTAATTCATTTAACTATTCGCCCTATTAAGACTTGCTTTCGCTACGCCTACACCTAGATGGCTTAAGCTTGCTAAATAAATTAAGTCACTGACCCATTATACAAAAGGTACGCCGTCACTCTAAAAAGAGCTTCGACTGATTGTAGGCATGCGGTTTCAGGTTCTATTTCACTCCCCTAATAGGGGTTCTTTTCACCTTTCCCTCACGGTACTAGTTCACTATCGGTCACTGAAGAGTATTTAGGCTTAGAGGGTGGTCCCCCTATATTCGAGCAGGATTTCACGTGTCCCGCTTTACTCAAGAATTTTAACAAACATTACTTATACGGGACTATCACCCTCTATGGTTAGCTTTTCCAAACTATTCAAATTTTTTTACTAAAACTACTGGCCTATTCCGGTTTCGCTCGCCACTACTAACGGAATCTCAATTGATTTCTTTTCCTCTGGTTACTTAGATGTTTCAGTTCTCCAGGTTGTCTCTTTAAACTTATGTATTCAGTTTAAAGTACCACATAAAGTGGTGGGTTTCCCCATTCGGAAATTTTCGGATCAAAACTTACATACAGCTCCCCGAAACTTATCGCAGTATATCACGTCCTTCTTCGGCTTTCAGTGCCAAGGCATCCGCCACACGCCCTTAAACGCTTGATTTATGCACAGAAAAAAATTCTGTGTTGAATCAAATTTTTAATTTGAACATCAACTAATAACATCGTTAATGTTCGGATATAGATATTGATATTAATTATTTTTATTTACAATTTTTTATAACTAAGTGTTTGGTGGAGGATAGCGGGATCGAACCGCTGACCTCCTGAATGCAAATCAGGCGCTCTCCCAGCTGAGCTAATCCCCCTTAATCTTAATTGGTGGGCCGAGAAAGACTCGAACTTTCGACCCCACCCTTATCAAGGGTGTGCTCTAACCAACTGAGCTACCGGCCCCCATGCAAGAGAAACACTAATTAAGAAGAGAAATGAGGACGGTCAACATTAGCCTGTGTATATTTTTTAGAATAAAATTTTACTTTTATTCATCCTTAGAAAGGAGGTAATCCAGCCGCAGGTTCCCCTACGGCTACCTTGTTACGACTTCACCCCAGTCGCTGACTATACCGTGGTCAAGGGTTTTATGCCTTGCCTTAAGGTAGAACCAACTCCCATGGTGTGACGGGCGGTGTGTACAAGACCCGGGAACGCATTCACCGTGGCACGCTGATCCACGATTACTAGTAATTCCAGCTTCATGCACTCGAGTTGCAGAGTGCAATCCGAACTGAGGTATCTTTTAAGGATTTGCTAAACATCGCTGCTTTGCTTCCTGTTGTAGATACCATTGTAGCACGTGTGTAGCCCAACACGTAAGGGCCATGAGGACTTGACGTCATCCCCACCTTCCTCCAGCTTATCACTGGCAGTTCTTTCAGAGTGCCCAACTTAATGATGGCAACTAAAAGTGAGGGTTGCGCTCGTTGCGGGACTTAACCCAACATCTCACGACACGAGCTGACGACAGCCATGCAGCACCTGTGTTTCGTCCGGCCGAACCGAAAACTTCAATCTCTTAAAGTCGCGACGAACATGTCAAGTGTTGGTAAGGTTCTGCGCGTATCTTCGAATTAAACCACATGCTCCACTACTTGTGCGGGTCCCCGTCAATTCATTTGAGTTTTAACCTTGCGGTCGTACTCCCCAGGCGGTGTGTTTATCGCTTTCGCTGCGACACTGAAAATAAATTTCCAACGTCTAACACACATCGTTTACGGCATGGACTACGAGGGTATCTAATCCTCTTCGCTACCCATGCTTTCGTTCCTCAGTGTCAGTAATGATCCAGAAAGCTGCCTTCGCAATTGGTATTCTTTCTAATATCTACGAATTTCACCTCTACACTAGAAATTCTGCTTTCCTCTATCAAACTCTAGCTGAAAAGTTTTGATGGCAGTTCCAGAGTTAAGCTCTGGGATTTCACCACCAACTTTTTCAACCACCTACGAACTCTTTAAGCCCAGTAATTCCGAACTACGCTAGGTCCCTTCGTATTACCGCGGCTGCTGGCACGAAGTTAGCCGGACCTTCTTATTCGGGTACAGTCATTTTCTTCCCCGACGAAAGAGCTTTACAACCCAAAGGCCTTCTTCACTCACGCGGCATCGCTGCATCAGAGTTTCCTCCATTGTGCAAGATTCCCCACTGCTGCCTCCCGTAGGAGTTTGGGCCGTGTCTCAGTCCCAATGTGGCTGATCATCCTCTCAAATCAGCTATTGATCACAGTCTTGGTAGGCCATTACCCCACCAACAAACTAATCAAGTGCGGGCTCATCCAATGGTGCATAAAGCTTTCTCCGTAAAGACTTATCCAGTATTAGCACAAGTTTCCTCGTGTTATTCCAGGCCAAAGGGTAGATACCCACATGTTACTCACCCGTCTGCCACTAAGTATTGCTACTTCGTTCGACTTGCATGTGTTAGGCGTGCCGCCAGCGTACGTTCTGAGCCATGATCAAACTCTCAAGTTTAAAAACGGCGCACACTAGCTTCTATATAAATTCTAAGAATAAAATTTATATAATGTTGAAGTGTGTACGACAAATTTTGGTAACCTTAACCGTCCACACTTCTCTTCTTAAATTTTTACTTTTTAAATAGCTAATTGAGCCAAAAAGGGTCAATAATCCTCGCTAATATTATTGTTTTGCAACAATTTTTATTGAGAAGTTCGATGCTTATAGGCTAAAATTAGCGGAAATCAAGCTTTTAAGAATAAAAAAATTGTTAAAAATACCCTAATTTAAAGGATTTTTTTGATATTTGCCAATTCCTAAACT
>CACCXU010000018.1:0-4367 GCA_902550055.1 uncultured Pelagibacteraceae bacterium
GCTGAAAATAATTTTCTGATAAAATTTTATCCCCAGTTGATAAGGCTTCTCTAGCTAAGTTGTTATATTTCTCAATTAATTTAGGCGCATTGTGATTATTTCTACCTGGAGATTTTCTTTGAAAATTTTCAGAGGTTGAAAAACTATTATTAAATTTGTTTCTGTCACCAATAGACTTAAAATTTCTCTCATTTCTTCGAAAATTGCTTCTTCGTCCATTGTTGTTTCTAAATGTAACCATCTTATTAAATTTTAATACTTACTATGCAGCGATCATGATTTGATAAATCTTTAACAGTTTTTTTTATATGAAACCCCTTATCACGTAATATTTTTTTTACTTTATTTTTTTGATCAAAACCTATTTCTATTATGAAATGACCACTTCTTTTTATCAGTTCAGACGATTTATTTATAACTTTTCTGATTTCTGATAAGCCATCTAACCCGCCGTCTAATGCTTGTTTGGGCTCAAAACCAACATCTTTTTCCAAACATTTTAAATTATTTTTTTTTATGTAAGGAGGATTAGATACAATCAAATCATATTTGCCTGTATTGAAATTGTCAATATTTGATTTAAATAATCTCAATCTATTATTTATTCTCAATTTGTGACCATTAACCTTGCTTATTTGCAATGATTTTTTGCTTATATCAACGCCAGTTCCAATGAAATTTTTCTTTTCTTTCAAAATTGACATTAAAATGCAACCAGAGCCTATTCCAATATCTAATATTTGTAGCCTGTTTTTATTTTTTACTAATTTAAGAGCTTGTTCAATCAAAATTTCTGTATCTGGTCTTGGTATTAATACATTATTGTTTACGATAAATTCATATTTCCAAAAATCTTTTTTTTTTATGATTTGGGCTATCGGCTTACTCTTAGCTCTTTCTTGAATTAAATTGTCAAAGTGGTCAAGATCTCTTTTTTTAATTTCTTTATGTAAATTTAAAATTATAAATTTTTTATTCTTTCTAATTGCTTGGGACATTAAAATTTCACTATCTAGTTTTGCTGATATAATATTATTATCTATTAAAATGGATTGTCCTTTTTTTAATGCACTCTGTATATCCATAATTTAAAGTTTGCTCAAACTTTCCTCTTGTGCTTTTAAAGATAAAGACTCAATTATTTCATCAAATGCTTCTCCCTCCAAGAATTCTTCTAACTTATGTAATGTTAGATTAATTCTATGATCTGTGACTCTTCCTTGTGGAAAATTATAAGTTCTAATTCTTTCAGATCTATCTCCAGTGCCGATCTTACTTTTTCTATCGGCTGATCTTTCTTGATCTATTCTGGTTCTCTCTAACTCGTATAATCTTGCTCGCAGTATTTTCATTCCCTTTGCCTTATTTTTATGTTGAGATTTTTCATCTTGCTGTGAAACACTCAAGCCAGATGGTATGTGAGTTATTCTTACTGCACTATCAGTTGTATTAACAGATTGACCACCAGGACCACCAGCTCTGAAAACATCAATTCTTAAATCTGTCTCATTTATTTTTAAATCAACCTCTTCTGCCTCGGGTAATACCGCAACGGTTGCAGCTGAAGTGTGAACTCTACCTTGAGTTTCTGTATCTGGGACTCTTTGAACTCTATGTACACCACTTTCATATTTTAAAGTTGAATAGATATTGTTACCCTTAATAGATGCTATAACTTCTTTTAATCCACCTGCGTCACTTCTCGAAATAGATATTAATTCCAATGACCATTTTTTTTTATTACAAACTTTTTCATACATTTTAAACAGATCACCCGCAAATAAACTTGCTTCTAGACCGCCAGTTCCAGCTCTTATCTCTATAATGGCATTTTTTTTATCAGCCTCATCTTTTGGTAGTAAAAATAATTTTAATTTCTTTTCATTTTTCTCAAATTGTGAGTTAAGGTCATTTAATTCAGCGTGAGCCATCTTCATTAGCTCCTCATCAGAATTTTTATCATTTAGAATTTTTTCTAATTCAATTTTATCATTTTTATATGAAGCATATTTCTTTGCGTTATGAACAATTTCATTTAAATCAGAATATTCTTTTGATTTTTCTGCAAACAATTTCTTGTCTACATTTCCTGACGCTAAATCTTTTTCTAAAGAAGAATGTCGAGTAAGTAATTCTTCAATAGTTTTTTTCGGTATCATTTTGAATTATTTTCTAATTCGAGAGCTTTTTTTTCAACTTCATGAATCACTCTCGTAATCATTTCATCTGTCATAACTTTTTCACTTTGAACACCAGAGAGGTAAAGCATATTACTTCCTTTTTGCCCACCTGTAATTCCTACGTCTGTCATGGCAGCCTCACCAGGACCATTAACAACACATCCAATTATTGAAAGAGTAATTGGTGTCTTGATATGTGATAATTTTTCCTCTAAAACTCTTACAGTATCGATTACTTGAAAGCCTTGTCTTGCACAGGACGGACAGGAAATGATTTTTACTCCTCTATTTCTAAGATTCAATGATTTTAGTATCTCATTTCCGATCGCCACCTCTTTCACTGGATCATCAGAAAGAGACACCCTAATTGTATCTCCAATTCCCTCTTTAAGAAGAATTCCTAAGCCAATTGAGGATTTAATACTCCCTGATATAAAACTACCTGCTTCAGTAATTCCCAAGTGAAGTGGATAATCTATTTTCCTTGAAAGTTGACGATAGGCCTCTACGGATAAAAAGACATCGGAAGATTTTACGCTTACTTTTAAATTTGAAAAATCCATATCCTCTAAAATTTCAATATTTCTTATTGCACTTTCAACCAGTGCCTCCGGACAAGGTTCTTTAAATCTTTCTAATATATCTTTTTCTAATGAACCAGCATTAACGCCTACTCTAATTGAACAATTATTATCTTTAGCAGATTTAATTATTTCAATAATTTTTTTTTTATCTCCAATATTTCCAGGATTTATTCTCAAACAGCTCGCTCCATTTTCTGCAGCCTCAATTGCTCTCTTATAATGGAAATGTATATCTGCAACTATTGGAATATTAACATGTTTTATAATTTCTTTAAGTGCTTTAGATGATGACTCATCAGGACAAGAAACTCTAACGATGTCAGCTCCTTCAGATTGTATTTCTTGAATTTGTTTAATTGTACTCTTAACATCTGATGTTAAAGTATTGGTCATTGATTGTACAGTTATAGGATTTTCACCTCCAACTTTAACATCACCTACATTTATAGTTTTGGTCTTTCGTCTTTTAATATCTCTAAAAGGTCTGATGCTCATTTTTTTTATTTTTGTAATTTAAATTCTTTAT
Organism: uncultured Pelagibacteraceae bacterium; assembly: GCA_902550055.1. Taxonomy (GTDB): domain Bacteria; phylum Pseudomonadota; class Alphaproteobacteria; order Pelagibacterales; family Pelagibacteraceae; genus Pelagibacter. The sequence continues at coordinate 3,291 of CACCXU010000018.1, forward strand.
GCAATGTAACTAAAGCTTTTTTAGCATCTTTTTTATTAATCAAAACAGATATTTTAATTTCAGATGTTGATATAACTTGGATATTAATTTTTTTATTTGCTAAGGCTTGAAACATTCTGAAAGTAACACCGGGAGTTGTGATCATGCCAACACCAATTATTGATATTTTTGAGACCCCTTTTTGGAATAACACTTTTTTAAATTTTATGCTTTTGTTTTCTTGAATTATCTTTTTTGTTTTTTTTAGATCTTCAGCTTTAATTGTAAAAGTTAAATCGGTTTCTTTTCCATTTGGTGAAATATTTTGTACTACCATATCAACGTTAATAAAATTGATTGATAGTGGTTTAAAAATTGATGCTGCCACACCTGGTCTATCTTTTACACCAACTAAAGTAACTTTTGCATCATTATGCGTTGAAGAAATTCCTGTAATAATTCTATTATTATTTAAATTTGTTCTTTTTGTAATTAATGTTCCAGGTTTTTTTATAAATGAAGATTTTACCTCAATATTAATTCTGTTTAATCTTGCATCTTGAATTGAAACAGGCTGCATAACTTTAGCACCCAAAGATGCCATTTCTAACATTTCTTCATAAGAAATTACTTTAATTTTTTTTGCTTTTTTTAATTTATTTGGATCTGTGGTGTATACACCTTCTACATCTGTATAAATAATACATCTTTGTGCTTTAAAAGATTTTGCAATCATAATTGCACTAGCATCCGAACCTCCTCTACCTATCGTAGTTACTCTCTCGTTCATATTTACCCCTTGAAAGCCAGTAATAATAGGGATCCCTCCTTCTTTAAGAAATCTTAATAATTTATTTTTATTCACTTGTTGAATTCTTGAGTTTGTGTAAGGACCTTTTGTAAAAATCGGTATTTGCCAACCTAGCCAAGATCTTGATTTGAAACCTCTATGGTTTAATCTTCCAGCTATCAAGGAGCATGCGACCTGCTCACCCGATGATACTAAAACGTCATATTCTGAGTCTATAAAATTGTTACTAATCTGTTTAGATTTTTTGATCAAATCATTTGTCACACCACTCATAGCTGAAGAAACAA
>CACCXU010000019.1:0-4314 GCA_902550055.1 uncultured Pelagibacteraceae bacterium
ACACTAGCAATCTGGTTTGTATTCTCAATTGGCATCTTCTTATTCGGGGCTGAAATGAATGAAGTTACGGGACCATTTGGTTATCCGTTAACTTATTGGTTCACTTGTCAAGGTTCTCTTGGTGCTTTCGTAATCCTAATTTTCTGGTTTGCGAACAGGCAGGAGAAAATTGATGAAGAGTTCGGCTTCTCAGAAAGAGGGGATGACTAAATGATGAAAGGTAATTTTATAGACAATTTACCTAAGGTTTATGGAATCTATACAGGTGGTTTTTTAGCTTTCATAATCATTATGTCAATTGCCGAGCAGATGGGTATGACTGCGAAAACAATCGGAATTTGTTTCGTTGCTTTCACAGTAGCCATTTATGCTATAATTGGTTATCTATCACGTACAGCTCAAGCTGATGCTTATTACGTAGCTGGAAGACAAGTGCCAACTGTATTCAACGGAATGGCAACTGCAGCAGACTGGATGTCTGGTGCATCATTCGTTGCAATGGCAGGAGGTATTTACTTCAAAGGTTACGGATATATGGCACTTCTTGTAGGTTGGACTGGTGGATATGTATTAGTCGCATCTTTATTAGCACCATACTTAAGAAAATTTGGCTGTTACACAGTTCCAGATTTTATTGGTACAAGATATGGTGGTAATTTAAGTAGATTTCTTGCAGTAGTAGTTTTAACTGTTGCATCATTTACTTATGTGACTGCACAAATTAACGCTACAGGTACTATTGCATCTGTTGCACTTGATATTCCATTCCAATACGCAGTTTATGTTGGATTAGTAAGTATCTTACTATGTTCAATGTTAGGTGGTATGAGAGGAGTAACTTGGACACAGGTTGCGCAATATATTGTACTAATCATAGCTTACTTATTACCAGTATTCTGGATCAGTAACAAAATGGGTGCGGGTTTCTTCCCACACTTCATGTTAGCTGATGAAGTATCAAGAATTGCTGAATTAGAAGCTCAGTTTGGTTTTGTGAAAAACTCTGCTGAAAATCTAAAAGAAGTGCCTAAAGGTTTGGCTGGTATAACTAAAGCTCACTCAGCGGTGAATGCAACGCCTTGGGCGTTTATTTCATTAGCACTAGCGATGATGATGGGAACAGCTTCATTGCCTCACGTGATGATGAGATATTTCACTACTCCGAGTGTAAAAGCAGCTAGAAAATCAGTAGGTTGGTCTTTATTTTTTATCTTCCTACTTTATTCTTCTGCTCCAATGTTAGCGACGCTATCTAAGTTGTCATTGATTGATCCAACATTACCAACAGGTATTATTGGTAAATCAATTTCAGAAGTCCAAGCGATAGATTGGTATCAAAACTGGAACCAAGCAAACTTAATGTTTGTAAGCGACTTTAACGGAAATGGAACTCTTGAATTAAATGAGTTTTTCATGGGTGGTAAAGCCGTTGTGTTAGCAACTCCGGAAATAGCTGGATTACCATACGTAATCTCAGGTCTAGTTGCTGCTGGAGGTATGGCTGCTGCCATGTCAACAGCTGATGGTTTGATTCTAGCAATTGCAAACGCAATCTCACACGATGTTTATTATAAAATCATCGATCCAAAAGCTGAGACTGCTAAGAGACTAGTTGTTGCAAGGGTACTACTTGTAGTAATTGGTTTTGCTGGAGCAACTATTGCAGCAATGGAGATCCAAGGTATCTTAGGTTCAGTCATCTGGGCTTTTGACTTTGCGATGTCTGGATTATTCTTCCCACTTGTACTTGGTGTATGGTGGAAGAGAGCTAACAGAGAAGGTGCTATAGCTGGTATGGCTTTAGGATTAATTTCTGGTGCTGGTTACCTAATTTGGGTAAGAAACGGCGGAAGTGGATTCTTAGGTATTACACAGTTAACATTTGGTATCTTTGGTTCAGCTGTCAGCTTAGTAGCTATGGTTGTAGTAAGTCTAATGACTTCAGCGCCAAACGCTGCAACGCAGAAAATGGTTGATGAGGTTCGAGTACCATCAGGTAAATCGATCCTTGGCAAACAACACTAAATAATTATTTTGAGGGGCGATTAATTTCGCCCCTTTTAATTCAAGTCTTTTTCCAATATAAATTCTTAAATGTCGGCTAATTTTCACCCAATGGTGTACATTATTGATTACATACTTGGGGTAATAATGTGGACATTAATTGGAAGAGTTGCAATGAATATTTTCCAAAAAGAAGACTCTCAATTTTTTTTCATGAAAGTATTCGTAAAATTTACCAATCCATTACTACGTATTTTTAAACCAATTACACCTGAATTTATTATTCAACCGATAGTTCCACTATATGTTGCTTGGTTTTTCTTTATGATAAGATTTTATTTAATGCCGTGGATTTTGGGATATTCTGTCATGGGAATGTTATCTTTTCCTTTGGAAAGTGAAATTTCTAGACAAATTTATCAATTTTTTAATTCAATTAAATTTTAAAAATTGGTACTAGTAATTTAGTTATCAATGAAAAAAATACAAATATCACCGTCAATCTTATCTGCTGATTTTAGTCAATTAGGAAACGAAATAAAACGTTTGGAAGATGCAGGTGCAGATATGATCCATGTAGATGTAATGGACGGGCATTTTGTTCCAAATTTAACTATCGGACCTCCAGTTATAAAAGCATTAAAAAAACAATCATCAATGATATTTGATGTCCATTTAATGATTTCTCCAGTACACAAATATATCGATGCATATTCTGATGCAGGTGCGGATATTATTACTATTCATCCAGAAGCTACAGACGATCTAAGTTCATCTATTTTAAAGATAAAACAATTAAATAAAAAGGTCGGAGTATCTTTAAATCCTGAGACGAAAGTTGATGTAATTAGAGAACACTTGAACGAAATTGACTTAGTTTTAATAATGAGTGTTAACCCAGGTTTTGGTGGTCAAAAATTTATGCCAGAAGTTTTAGTAAAAATCAAAGAACTTAAAGAAATACAAAAAACTCAAAATCTCAATTTTGATATTGAAATTGATGGAGGTATAAATTTTGACAATTCAAAAGAGGCAATAGAGGCAGGAGCAAATATACTCGTTTCTGGAACAACAATTTTTAAAAGTAATAATGGAGATATAAAAAAGAATATTGAATTATTAAAATCAAAATAATTTCATGATTTACATAAATCGATTTTTTTTTAATATTTTCGATAAAATAAGAGAATTATATTTACATTCTAGTCTTTACGATAAAGGAATTTCAAAAACTTACTATCAAAATTTGATTTATAAGCCTAGTCCTTATTTACTTTCATCCTTAATTAAATATCAAAAAAAAAAATTTAGGATTGAAGATTTTGCATTAAATGAAATTTGGGATAATAAAGAAATAACCAAAAAAAACTTAAGAAAACTTAATAATTTTTATTGGCTTTTTAGTTTAGATCTTAAGTCTTCAAAAAGAAATACTCAATCAGTTATAAAAAACTGGATGACTTTAAATCATAAATACAACGCAAAAAGTTGGAATTTCGATTTAACTGCAAAAAGAATTATTGCTTGGTTATCTAGTCATAATCTTACTTATGAAGATGGTAGCGGACAATATAAAATTGATTTCAACACTATGATACAAAAACAAACCAATCACCTCATTAATGAAATTAATAAATCAAAATTTGTTGAAGATAAATTAATAGGTTGTGCGTCTATTATATTAGTTGGACTTTGTTATCAGGATGAAAAAAAATATTTGCCATATGGTTTAAATTTACTCAAAAAAATATCTAAAATTACTCTTGATAATTCTGGTTTTCCTAAATCAAGGAGTATTAAACAATTAATATTTTATTTGAAATATTATATTTTAATCAGAGAGTGGTTTAAAGAATCTCAAATTAATATTCCAGAACATATCAATGAAACAATCTACTATCTTGGACAAGGTTACGCTTTTGTTTGGCAAAATCTAAAAAGTGATATTCTTTATAACGGTAATAACATTTCAGATAATAATAATTTTGATAATTATCTTCAAAGACTAGGTTATAAATTCAAAAATGACAATCAAGATTATGGTGGATATATAATCTTGAGAAGTAAAAAAATATGTCTCACTATGGATGCTGGTCCTTCACCAAATTCATTTTTTTCTAAAGATTATCAATCTGGAGCTTTATCTTTTGAAATAATTTCTAATGGAAAAAAATTAATTAGCAATTGTGGCTATCATAGTGAAACAAATATAAAACTAAATCATTTATCAAGATCAACTGCCACTCAGAACACCTTAGTAATCGATGATAATTCTTCCTGCAAATTTACAAATAGTGATAAATCTTTTTT
>CACCXU010000020.1:0-3946 GCA_902550055.1 uncultured Pelagibacteraceae bacterium
TTTAAAATTTTGTAAAAAAGATTTAATAGATAAAAATCATATTATCTCAAATGAACCATTTAAGGATCTAATCAAAAAAAGTAAAGTTTTTATCACAGCAGGTACTTCTAGCACTATGGTAGAGTCAATTTGCAATGGTGTGCCAGTTGTAATTCCTTTTAAGGATGATATGACGGAATTTTCATTGAAAAGTATAGATTCACCTAAACAATTATATAAAGTTTGCAAAAATGAAAAAAATTTCGATAAAACACTTAGTTATCTACTAAAAAAAAATAGTATTTATAGTTTAAAAAAACTTAATAAAATTAAGAATAACTATTTTAATTTGCACAAAAGTCATAAATTAATTGATTTTAGAAAACTTTTTTAAAATATGAAAAAAATAAAATATAAGATTTTGATTTCTGCTATTCCTTTAGTCCCTATTTTCAAAAAATATAAAAAATTTTTTGATACTAAAAAGTATTCTATTGATCTTAAAAAAACAGATCAATATTTAAATGAAAATCAGTTACTAAAGATTATAGATAAATATCATGGTGTTATTTGTGGTGATGACGAATTTTCTAAACGTGTACTTATGAAAGCCTCAAATTTAAAAGTAATATCGAAATGGGGTACAGGAATAAACTCTATTGACTTAAATTTTGCAAAAATAAAAAAAATTAAAGTTTTAAATACACCATCTGCATTTAGTTATAGCGTAGCTACTATGGCTATAGGTATGATTTTGTCTTATTTTCGTAAAATAATTGATAATCACAACCTAATAAAAAAAAATAAATGGCCAAAGCTCCAAGGTGAAACTCTACATAATAAAAAAATTGGAGTTATAGGTGTTGGCAATATAGGAAAAAAAATTTTTGAAATGTTATTGGGATTCGAAACTATTAACTATGCAAATGACTTGAAAATTATCAATCGAAGTTTTTTGAAAAGATATAAAATAAAACAAGTATCCAAAAAAAAAATTTTTAGAGAGTCTGATATTTTGATTACAGCATCTGACTTAAATAAAAGTTCCTATCATTTATTAAATAAAAATACATTAAAACTAATAAAAAAAAATGTGCTAATCGTCAACATTTCAAGAGGAAGTTTAATTGACAATAATGAACTTATAAAATTCCTAAAAAAAAATCCACATTCTGGAGCGTGTTTAGATGTTTTTGAGGATGAACCGCTGAAAAGAAATAGTAAATTTTTAAGTCTAAAAAACTGTATATTAACCAGTCATAATGCATTTAATACATACTATGAAGTAGAAAAAACACATATAAATACTATAAATAATATTTTGAAAATATTACGTTAATGAAAAATTTAAAAATTTTTAAGAATAAAAGAATATTAATTACAGGTCACACAGGTTTTAAGGGTTCATGGTTATCTTTGTGGTTTAAAAGTTTAGGTGCAGAAGTGTTAGGTATCTCAAAAGATATTCCTACTAATCCATCTCATTTTAAATTGATAAATTTAGAAAAAAAGATGAAAAACAAGTTTTTTGATATTACAAATTTAAGAAAATTAAAAAAAACATTCATTAATTACAAGCCTGACTATGTTTTTCACTTAGCGGCTCAATCACTAGTAAAAAAATCATATGAAGATCCTTTACTAACTTATCAAACTAATACCATTGGAACTCTTAATGTTATGGAATGTTTAAGATCTTTAAAAAACGATTGTATCGCTATCATTATAACAAGTGACAAGAGTTACAAAAATTTAGAAATTAAAAGAGGATATAGAGAGGAAGATATTTTAGGAGGCATTGATCCTTATAGTTCTTCAAAAGCATCTGCAGAATTGATTATTCAGACTTATTTCAATTCATACTTAATTAAAAAAAAAAATATCAAAATTGGAGTTGCGAGAGCTGGAAATGTTGTTGGGGGTGGAGATTGGTCGAAAGATCGACTAATACCTGATTGTATGAAATCATGGTCAAAAAATAAAAAAGTGCTCATCAGAAGCCCAAATTCCACAAGACCTTGGCAGCATGTTTTAGATGCATTATATGGATATATCACTCTTTCTTTATATTTAAAAAAAAACAACAGATTAAATGGAAACGTATTTAATTTTGGTCCATCATTAAATGCTAATTTTAAAGTTATAGATGTTTTAAATTTAGCTAAAAAATCTTGGAACAAAGTTTTTTGGAGGATTATTAAGGACAAAAAAATAGTATACGAAAGTAATTTGCTTAAATTAAATTCTTCGAAAGCAAAATCAATTTTGAAATGGAGTTGTAATTTAAATTTTAAAGAAACAATTTATTTTGTTACAGACTGGTACAAGTATTATTATATCAATAATAAAAATATGTACGATTTTTCTTTAAAACAAATTGATTCTTATTGTAAAAAAATAAGATAGAAATAATTATGAAAGTTGTAATTTTAGCTGGAGGATTTGGTACTAGGATCTCAGAGTATACAAAAACAATTCCCAAACCTATGATTAAAATAAACGGAAAACCACTAATAATGTATATCATTGATCATTATGTTTCATACGGCCATAAGGAATTTTATATTGCTCTTGGCTACAAAGGCAACATAATAAAAAAATACTTTCAAAATTATAAGAATTCAAAAATTAAAATTAATTTTATTGAAACAGGTTTAAAAACAATGACAGGTGGGAGAATTAAGAGATTAGGTAAATTTCTTAAAGGTGAAACATTCCTTGCTACCTACGGAGATGGAATATCTAATGTGGACTTAAAAAAGTTAGTCAAATTTCATCAAAAAAGTAAAAAACTTGTTACATTAACTGCTGTAAGACCACCTGCAAGATTTGGTACTATTAAGTTGAATAGGAATAAAGTTTCTTATTTTAAAGAAAAATCTAGCCTTGATGAGGGCTGGATTAATGGTGGGTTTTTTGTGATAAATTATAAATTTTTAAGGTTTATAAAAAATGATAATACATTTTTAGAGAGAGAACCCTTTGAACTTTTGACAAGAAAAAATCAACTTGCAGGATATAGACATAAAGGATTTTGGCAATGTATGGACACTCTGCGTGATAAGGAAATTTTAGAAAAAAAAATTAAACAAAAAAATTTTGAGTAAAAAAATTTTAATCACTGGTGGAACTGGTTTCATAGGTTTTCATCTATCAAAAAAATGTCTAAGTCTTGGGTGGTCTGTCACTAGTTTATCTTCACAAAGTCCCAAACCTCAAAAAAAACTTAAAAGAGTCAAATATTTAAAGATTGATATAACAAACAAAAATAAACTATCAAAAATCAACAAAAACTTTGATTATATAGTTAACTTAGCTGGATACGTAGATCATACTAATAAAAAAAAAACCTTAGAAAGTCATTATATTGGTTGTAAAAATCTTGCATCTATTTTTGTAAATAAAAATATAAAAAAATTTATTCAAGTTGGATCTAGCATAGAGTATGGAAAATTAAAATCTCCACAAATTGAAAATAAAAATAATAAACAATCAACGTATTCAGTTTATGGAAAGGCAAAGCTTTTAAGCACAAAATTTTTGATAGACTTAAATAAAAAAAATAATTTTCCCTCATCAATAATTAGACTTTATTTAGTTTATGGTCCAAACCAAGATATAAATCGTGTTATTCCAATAACAATTAAGAATGCTTTAGATAACAAGAGATTTGATTGTTCGAATGGTTTACAATATCGTGACTTTACATATATTGATGATGTAGTTGTTGCGATTTTGAAATTATTGAAAAGTAAAAAAACAAATGGTGAAATAATAAATATTGGAAGCGGAAAACCTGTAAGAGTTAGAACTTTAATCAAAAAAATTTGTCTAATAGTTGGGTCTGGTAAACCAGTTTTTGGTAAAATTAAAATGAGGAAAGATGAAACAATGTTCTTATACCCAAATATTCATAAAGCCAAAAAAATTTTAAAATGGAAGCCAAAAATTAGTCTTAATGCTGGTT
>CACCXU010000021.1:0-3234 GCA_902550055.1 uncultured Pelagibacteraceae bacterium
AGAAGCGTGATCATGGAAATCTCTTATTTTTAGATTTACGTGATAACTATGGCATTACACAGTGTATAGTAGATAAAGAAAATAAAAACTTTAAAGATTTAGAAAAATTACAACTTGAAACAGTTATTAATGTAGAGGGTAAAGTAGTTGATAGATCAACTGATACAATCAATAAAGAGATAGAAACAGGAGAGATTGAAGTCACTATCGAAAATTTCGTTGTTTTAGGTAAGTGCAAAGAATTGCCAATGCCTGTTTTTAGTGATCAAGAATATTCTGAAGAAATCAGATTAAAATATAGATATTTAGATTTAAGAAGAAAAAAAATTCATGAAAATATTATTTTGAGATCGAAAGTTATTTCGTTTATCAGAAATGAAATGAATAAATTTGGTTTTTTAGAGTTTCAAACACCAATATTAACTTCATCTAGTCCTGAGGGAGCCAGAGATTTTCTTGTACCAAGTAGATTGAATCCAGGCAAGTTTTATGCTTTGCCGCAGGCACCACAACAATTTAAGCAACTCATAATGGTTTCAGGTTTTGATAAATATTTTCAAATTGCCCCATGTTTTAGAGATGAAGATGCTCGTGCTGATCGAAGTCCAGGAGAGTTTTATCAGTTAGATTTAGAGATGTCTTTTGTTGAGCAAGAGGATGTTTTCAAAGTCGTTGAACAATTATTAGTTAACACCTTTAAAAAATTCTCAAAAAAAAAAATTATAACAGAAAAATTTCCAAGAATTACCTATAGAGATGCTCTTTTAAAGTATGGAAGTGATAAACCTGATCTTAGAAATCCATTGATAATTGAAGACATAACAGAAACTTTTACAAGAGAGGATGTTTCTTTTGATATATTTAAAAAACTTGTGAAGTCTGGCTCAAATGTAAGATGTATTGTTACTAAGAATACCAAAGATAAACCAAGAAGCTTCTTTGATAATATTGATAGATGGGCCAAAGACGAGGGAGCTTCTGGTCTAGCTTATTTCACTATTGAAAATGGGATTTCTGCAAAAGGGCCAGTGGGTAAATTTTTTTCAAAAGAGTCTTTAGAGGAAATCATGAAAAAAACAGGCGCAAAAGTTGGAGATAGTATATTTATGGCTTGTAGTAAAAAAAAGGATTTAGAGCGAATTACTAGTTTGGCTAGAGATAAAATTGCAAAAGACTTAAATTTAATAGATGGTAACGTTTTTGCATTTTGTTGGGTAGTTGATTATCCAATGTTTGAAAAAAATGATCAAACAAATAAAATTGAATTTAGTCATAATCCTTTTTCGATGCCGCAAGGAGATGTTAAAAAACTTAATTTTGAAAAACCTTTGGATATGTTAGCCTATCAGTACGATATAGTATGTAATGGTATTGAACTTTCATCAGGTGCTATAAGAAATCATATTCCTGAACTTATGTATAAATTATTTGCTATTGCCGGTTATGATAAAGATCAAGTTGATGAAAAATTTAGTGGAATGATTAATGCTTTAAGCTATGGTGCACCACCGCATGGGGGAATTGCTCCTGGAATTGATAGAATAATAATGCTCTTGGCAAACGAAAAAAATATTCGGGAAGTAACTATGTTTCCAATGAATCAAAACGCTCAAGATTTAATGATGAATGCTCCCTCATCAATAGATGAGAAACAATTAAAGGAGCTTAATCTAGCTCTTAAAATAAAAAAATAGATTATTTTTTACCTTTTAGATTTATCTTTACATCTGATAAATCTACTAAATTTTTTTTATAATTATTTCTTACAAAACCTTTACTAGTAATATCTTTTACTATTTTCAAAAGCTGATTTTGATCATCTGAGTTTTGCTCGTCAATTTTTGAAATTTCTGAATTACCAATTGAAGGTGTATGAGCTAAATCTTCTCTATTTTGATAAGAAATAGCTAATTCTCTAAAAATATAATCTAAAATAGATGTTGCGGTCAAAATTCTATCATTTCCATGAACTTTACCGGAAGGTTCAAATTTCGTACCAACAAAAGCACTTATAAATTCATCCAGTGGAACTCCATATTGTAGACCTAAGGACACTGCTATAGCAAAATTATTCATTAGAGCTTTAACTAATTCACCTTCTTTACTTGTATCAATAAAAATTTCTCCAATTTTTCCATCTTCGTATTCACCAGTGTGTAAATATACTTTATGATCACCAATAGTTGCTTTTTGGATGTAGCCTTTTCTTCTATCTGGCATACTAAATCTTTTTCCTGATTTTTCTGAATTATTACTATTTGACTTGATTATATTCTCTAAATTTTTTGGAGTAGATTTATTATTTGGAGCGACTACATCAATTTTCTTATTTTCAACAATTTTTTTATTATTTGGATCTAAACTTTTGGTTTTCCTATTATCAAGTTTTACGTCCAGAACCTCAAATTTACCATCGTCACGTTTTTCTAAATTTTTAAGCTCAGTTTCATTAATGTCGTCTAAATAATGATTTACTTTAAAAGTACAAGTGTAATATGTTTCTACTAAATATTTTGCCATTTAACCTCAGTTATTTTTAAATTTTATTTGAATAATGAATCAATTAATTTATATACAAAAACAAATTTTAGTCTAATTTAATTTATACAATTTGAAATTGTAAATAAAAATTTTATTATGTTGACATTCGTAAAAAAAATTTTCACTTGGTGGAATCGAGATACTTTTGGAACCAGAATAAAAACAATTTTATTTGGAAAATTAGTAGGCACAGATCATTTAGGAAATAAATATTACGAGTCTAAAAATGGAAAAAGATGGGTGATTTATGCTGCAGAAATTGACGCATCAAAAATACCAGTTGAGTGGTATTCATGGATACATTTTACTCGCAATAAGATTGAAAATAATCATGAATTAAAAAAATATGATTGGCAAAAACCCCATCAAGAGAATTTAACTGGCACAGACTCAGCCTATTATCCAAATAAAAACAAAAATGCTATTCAAAAAAAATATAGGTCTTGGAAAGACTAAATTTAATTTATTTATATTTCTTTTTTTAGTCGTACCTTTTTTTGGATATTCTGAGCAAAATCAAGAAAGTAGTTACACTAATATAAAAATTTTAGATAAAATTTCTTCAAAAAACATTTTAGTTAAACTTAAAAACGGAGAAGAAAAAAAATACAAAGATCTTCTAATTAAAAGTATGAAGTGTAAAAATTCTGAGTTCGATGATAATCCAGAAATTACAGCTTATATTCAAGTTAG
>CACCXU010000022.1:0-3154 GCA_902550055.1 uncultured Pelagibacteraceae bacterium
AGAATAAAACCCAATATAAATACAAAAAATTTTTTTTCTATTTTTTTTAACTTTGACTTTGATTTTATGGTTATTTCAGGTTTATTAACTCGTGAAATAAATTTGAAATACATATTATTTTATAATTTTAAAAATTTCTTAATTAAGTTATTTTTTTCTATTAATAATATTAAGATTAAATATTCAAAATATGTTTTTGTTTTAGGTAATAAATGTGACTCAAAATTTAATTTTTTAATAAATTCCAAATCGATTTTAATAAGAGGTCATCATGCAGATTATGATCGATTTTTGGAAAGAAAAGAAAATACAACTCAATTTAAAAAAAATTATTTTGTTTTTATAGATCAAAATGTTCCATTCCATCAAGATTTAATGGAAATGGGTAGAAATGATATGGATGCAGATAATTATTATTTTTCAATTAAAAATTTTTTAGAAATTACAAAAAAAAAATATAATATGGATTATCTCATATCACCTCATCCAAGAGCAGATATAAGCAGACTTAAAAAATATTTTGAAAATAAAATATCTGATATGAATACTTTAGAAACAATTCGTCAATGTAAATTTGTTTTGTGTCATGATAGTACTGCAGTAAATTTCGCATTTTTATTTAATAAGCCCGTGATAAGTATTTATGATAATGAACTAGCAAACAGCAAATATAATCATTTAAAAGCTATCAAAAGATTTTGTTACAGAACTAGATCTCCTCTAAAGAATGTTCATAGAGATGAAATTGAAAATAACGATTTTCATATTTCAACACAATTCTATTCCGAATTCATAAAAAATTTTGTTAAATGTCATAATGAGAACAAAAAACGAGTAGATATTTTGACTGAATATATTGATTTTTATGAGTGAAGTATCATTTGAAAATTTTGGACATGTAGCCAAAAAAGTGGGATATGGAAATATTTTTATCTCATCTTCACGTTATAATTTTCAAGAAAAATTTATTCCAATATTATTAAATGACATTAAAAATAAATTAAGGGTTTCTCACAAAGATACTTTATTAGATGTAGGTTGTGGACTAGGTCTATTTCTTATTCCTCTGAGTTTTTTTTGTAATACAGTTGTCGGAATTGATCATAAGAACTTTGTAAATCAAATAAAATCCAATTTTAAATTTATTATTAAAAAAAATTTGATTTCTGGAAATTTTTTAAAAATCAAACTTAATAGAAAGTTTGATAAGATACTTATCTACAGTGTAGTTCATTATTTGTCCTCTGAAAAAGAATTTCAAAAATTTATTTATAAAGCTATCTCTCTTCTTAAGCACAAAGGTATTTTGTTGATCGGAGATATACCAATCAAAGAATATGAAAAGGCTTTTATTAAAAGTAACGAAGGTAAAAAATATTATCAAAAAATTGAAAAGATTAAAAAAGCACATAAAAAAAAAAGTAAAGCTTTTGGCATTTCAAACTTTTTGAAAAATAGAAAAAAAGATAGCCAATTAGTTACTATCGATTTAGAAATGATTCAAAACTTAAAAAAAAGATTAAATTCAAAGAAACTTAAAGTAAAATTTTTAAGACATAAAAAGTTAACCATGTTTAATAATACAAGAATAGATATAATAATTGAAAGAAAATAAATGAAAAAAAAAATTGGAACTTGGATAACATCATTTAATCAACATACTTTAGAAGTTATTTCTAATTCTGGTTTTAGTTGGATATGTATAGATTTAGAACATTCTGATATTTCTGATAAAGAAACCAATATATTAATATCATTAGCAAAAAAAAATAAAATAAAACCATATGTTAGAGTAGCTTCAAAATCAGAGGAAAACTTTAAAAAGGCTCTAGATGGAGGTGCTACTGGTATTATTGTTCCTATGGTTGAGGCTAAAGAGGATGTGGATGATATAATCAATTTTTCTTATTATTCACCCATTGGTAAGAGAAGTTTTGGCCTTTACTCACATAATCTTTATGGAATTGATAAAAATCATCTAGAAATCCAAAGATATAAGCCTGAAATAATTCTTCAAATAGAAAGTTTGAAAGGAATTAATAATCTTGAAAGTATTTTATCAAGTAATTTTATATCTGGAACACTTATTGGCAGATATGATCTTTCATTGTCACTTAATGAACCAGGAAATTTTAAATCAAAAAAATTTAAAGATTGTATAAAAAAATATTTTTCAATTTGTAAAAAGAAAAAAATCAAATCTGGAATTCATTTAGCTGAATTTGATTTAAAGAATATCAAATCAGAAATAAAAAATTATGATTTAATTGCAATAGGAACGGACTTTATCTTTTTAAAAAAAATGTGTGACTTATTATTTAAAAATATAAAATGAGTGTTGCAGCCTATATACCCGTAAGGTTAAAAAGTAGCAGACTACCTAACAAAGCTATTTTGAAAATTGGCAATAAAACTATGGTAGAGCACGTTTTTGAAAGCACATTAAAGTCTAAAATCATAAAATATGTTTTTGTAGCTACATGTGATCCAGAGATTTATAATTTGATGAGAGAAAGAGGTGCCAATGTGATCATGACCTCAAGAAAACATAAAAGGGCTACAGATCGAGTATATGAAGCTTATAAAAAAACTGATCAAAGAATAAAAAAAAAAATAAAAAAAATTGTGATGGTCCAAGGGGATGATCCAATGTTAACTCCACAAATGATAGAAGCTGTTGTTAAATCTAATAACAATTATAACCAAGTTACTAATATTTGTAATAATATTAAATTAATCGACGCAAAGGACCCCAACAGAGTAAAAGTTGTAGTCAATAAAAAATTTGAGGCAGTATATTTTTCAAGAGAACCGATTGCAAATTCAAAAAAAAACAAAAAAAAATTTTTTCTTAAACAGGGAAATATATTCTGTTTTAGCCCTAAAATTTTAAGGAAATATTGTTCTTTACCACAATCAAAATTAGAAATTGTAGAGTCTGTCGATATGAATAGATACTTGGAAAATAACGTTAGAATTTCAATGGTGTTATCTAAATACGATACAGTAAATGTAGATACTTTTAATGACTTAAAAAAAGTAAGAAAATTGATGAAATAATTTATGATTAAAGAAAGTGATATAAGAAGTGATAAAACGTTGAAAGAATATCAAAAATTAGTTGATCAAGATTCAAGAAAATTATTAAAAAGAA
>CACCXU010000023.1:0-2960 GCA_902550055.1 uncultured Pelagibacteraceae bacterium
AATAAAGAACTGATACAAATTAGAGAAAATTTACAAAAAAAAATAGATGATTGGCATATAAAAAATAAGGGAAATAAAATCGAAATTGAGCAATATAAAAAGTTTTTAAATGAAATCGGTTATTTAAAGGAAGAGGGATCAGATTTTAAAATAGAGACTGAAAATGTAGATGATGAAATTACTCAAATTGCCGGACCTCAACTAGTCGTTCCAATAATGAATGCTAGATACACTCTCAATGCAGCTAATGCTAGATGGGTCAGTTTGTATGATAGTTTGTATGGTACAAATATTATTGAGTCAGAAGAAGGGGGGAGTGAAAGATACGACCCAAATAGAGGACAAGAAGTAATAAAATATGTCAGAGAATTTTTTGATAAATATATTCCAATTGGTGGGACTAGTTGGAAAAATATATCTGCACTTAAAATTAAAGATAAAAATCTTATAATCTTAAAAGAAGATAAAGAGTATAAACTGAAAGATGAAAATAAATTTGTAGGTCACAGAGGTGATGTAAATAAGCCAACGGCAATAATCATAAAAAATAATAACCTGCATTTTGAAATTATTATTAATCCAAAAGCATTTAGCGCTGCTCATGATATAGCTGGAATAAGTGATGTGATAGCAGAGTCTGCAGTTTCGACTATTTGTGACAATGAAGATAGTGTTGCGGCGGTTGATGCTGAAGACAAAGTAGCATGTTACAGAAACTGGCTAGGTCTAATGAGGGGAGATCTAAAAGTACAATTTGAAAAAAATGGAAAAAAATTAGAGAGAAAACTTAATCCTGACAGAAGCTACATTTCTAAAGAAGGAAAAGGTCTTAAATTACATGGAAGAAGTTTGCTTTTAATAAGAAATGTTGGTCACTTAATGACCAATTCATCAATAATTCTAAATGATGGTAGCGAAGTGCCAGAAGGAATAATGGATGCTTTTATAACAACCACTGCTGCATTACACGATTTTAAGAAAAAGAAAAATTCAAGAACTGGATCAATCTATATTGTTAAACCAAAAATGCATGGACCAGATGAAACAGCATTTACCGACTCAATTTTTTCGAAAGTCGAGGAATTACTTGGCTTACCAAAATACACTTGCAAAATAGGTATTATGGATGAAGAAAGGAGAACTTCTGCAAATTTAAAGGAGTGTATAAGAACTTTGAAAAATAGAGTTTTTTTTATAAATACTGGATTTTTGGATAGAACTGGTGATGAGATGCATACCTCCATGGAAGCTGGTCCAATGATTAAAAAAGGTGATATGAAATTATCCAGATGGATTTCTGCTTATGAAAATAATAATGTTGATATTGGTCTTAAATGTGGTTTTTCAGGTAAAGCACAAATAGGTAAAGGTATGTGGGCAATGCCAGATAAGATGAAGGAAATGTTAGATGAAAAAATAAGTCATTTAAAAGCTGGTGCAAATTGTGCCTGGGTTCCTTCCCCAACTGCAGCATCATTGCATGCTCTTCACTATCATCAAATAAACATTTTTGATGAACAAAAAAAAATTATGAAGCGTGAACAATCTAAATTAGATGATCTATTGACGATTCCTGTGGCTGATAGACCTAATTGGTCAGTTGATGAAATCAATAAGGAAATTACTAACTCAGCACAAACGCTACTAGGTTATGTTGTGAGATGGATTGACCAAGGAGTGGGTTGTTCAAAAGTCCCTGACATAAATAATATTGGACTTATGGAAGATAGAGCCACCTTGAGGATATCTTCACAACATATTACTAATTGGATACATCACGGGATCACAACAAAAATTCAAGTTATGGAAATCATGAAAGCCATGGCAAAAGTTGTAGATAAACAAAATGAGAATGATAGGAACTATGTAAGAATGTCAGATAATTTCGAAAATTCTTTAGCATTTAAAACAGCTTGCGACTTGATATTTAAAGGAAAAGATCAGCCATCAGGTTATACAGAGCCTCTTCTGCATTTAAACAGAATAGAAAAAAAATCTAGCTTGAATTGATTTCAGATCTGTTTTTGAAAGCAGAAAATAATGTTCCATCATCAAGAGTTTCTATTTCACCACCAACAGGTAAACCTTGTGCTAATCTTGTAATTTTAGCTTTTGTTTTTTTTAGACTTTCTTGAATATAAAATGCTGTTGTTTGGCCTTCAACAGTAGCACTAGTTGCTAAAATTACTTCTTCTATATCATCTCTTTTTACTCTCTCAACCAATGAATTAATTAATAAATCCTCTTTTCTCTGTGTTGAAGACGAGATTGTTCCTCCTAAAATATGAAAATATCCTTGAAATATATTTGAATTTTCTATCGACCACTGATCAGCAATATCCTCAACTACACAAATCTTTTTGAAATTACCCTTTGGATTTACACAATTAACGCAATCTTGAAGATTAGATTTTAAAGATCCACATGAATTACATCTTGTTACATTTTTATAAATTTGAACTAATACGTTGGCCATAGGTTTTACAAGTTCATCTTTATTACTGATTAATTTTAGAACAATTCTCTTTGCAGATTTAGGTCCAAGACCAGGGAGTTTTGAAATTATCTTTATTAGTTCATCTATCTCATTTACATTTTGCATATTTATAGTGGCCACTTAAAGCCAGGGATTCCAAATCCTCCAGCTGTTTTAGAAATTTCCTCGTTAGTTTTTTCTTTTAATTTTGATTTTGCATTATTGTGAGCAGCAGTAATTAAATCCTCTAAAACAGATTTATTTTCTTTTAATGTTTCATCTGAGATTTCTATTTTTTGCATTATGCCCTCTCCATCCAAAATAACTTTTACTGAATTAGCTCCTGATATACCTTCTACTCTAATCTTTTTTATATTTTCCTGACTTTCTTTCATTTTTGCCTCAAGTTCTTTAGCCTTATCTAATATTTTAGTAAAATCTGTCATCTAATCATTTTCTTCTTTTGGGTTTACGCCGATTAAAT
>CACCXU010000024.1:0-2657 GCA_902550055.1 uncultured Pelagibacteraceae bacterium
TTTTTGTGTTTTTATCTATTTCTTTTTCAGTTAAAATTTTCCTTGTTTTGTCTTTACCTGAAGGATCTCCAATTCTGGTAGTCCCACCACCCAATAAGACAATCGGTCTGTGTCCATATTTTTGAAGAAGTCTGAGACACATGATTTGAAGTAAGCTTCCAACATGAAGACTTTCAGCAGTACAATCAAAACCTATGTAACCTTTAATTTTTTCTTTATTTATTAATTTAGATAATTCATTTTCATTCGTGCATTGATAGAAGTAGCCTCTATCTTTAAACTCTTTTAAAAATTTATCCATAAGTCTATAGTTCCACAATATACATTATTTAATAAAAAAAAATAAGAATGGATAAGATTTATACAGCAATGGGTTTAATGAGTGGTACCTCATCAGATGGAGTAGATGTATCCATAATTAAGTCAGATGGTAATCAAGAATTTTCAATATTAATCGATAAATACTTTCAATATGATGAAGAATTAACTGAAAAAATACTTAAAATTAGGGATATAATCTTAAGTCCAGATGATTTAACCAAATATCAAGTTGAAATCAAAGATTTAGAAAGAGAAATAACTTTATTTCATTTTAAGGCTGTTAATAAGAGCCTTGAACTATCAAAATGTGATGTTGATTTAATTGGCTTCCATGGTCAAACAATATTTCATGCTCCAGAAAAAAAAATTACAAAACAATTGGGTGACGGATTGCTACTATCTCAATTAACGAAAAAGAAAGTTATTTATAAATTTAGACAAAATGATTTAGAAAATGGGGGGCAGGGTGCTCCTCTGGCGCCAATCTTTCATAATGCTTTAGCTAATGTATTAAATAAAAAATTTAATTTAGGTTTTCCAATGAATATTCTTAATATTGGAGGTATTTCTAATGTAACGTCTACAATAGAATATAATAATTTGGATTTAGAAGAAAAAATTTATGCCTGTGATATTGGACCTGGCAATTGTTTGATAGACGAATGGATGAGAAAAAATTCAAAAAAAGGGTATGACAAAGAAGGTTTAGTAGCAAGATCTGGAAAAACAGACAAATTAATTTTAAATCAAGCTTTGGACAATTTTACTGAACAATCTAATTTTGAAAAATCTTTAGATATTAAAAATTTTGATATTTTTTTTGCAAAAGGACTTTCATTAGAGGATGGTGCTGCAACCATTACGGATTTCACCGCTAAATTAATTTCTAATGGAATGAATTTTATTCACAATAAGAATAATTCTCAAAAAAGTAAATGGTTAGTATGCGGTGGAGGAAGAAAAAATAAATATCTTTTAGAAAGTATAAAAAGTAATTTTGATGATATAAATCTTAATTCAATTGATCAATATGGATTAGATGGAGATTTTATCGAGTCTCAAGCCTTTGCTTTTTTAGCGATAAGATCATTAAAAGGTATGCCTATTTCATTTCCAAATACAACTAGATGTACAAAATCGGTAACTGGTGGAGTTTTAGTCGAAAATTTTTAATACAAAGCTGTTTCTTTTTTAATGTATTTATCAAGAGACTTTGAAAGTGCATTCTCATTTTTTGAAAAAAAATGATTTGCTTCTGAGATTGATTGAAATTCAACTTTAATACCTTTTTGCGCACTTAATCTTTTATTTAGTTCATTGATATGTTCAACAGGTACCAATTCATCTTTTTTTCCATAAATCATTATCCCAGAAGTTGGACACGGAGACAAAAATGAAAAATCATAAACATTTGGTTGGGGAGAGATTGCGACAAATCTATTTATCTCTGGTCTCCTCATTAAAAGTTGCATAGCAATCAGTGACCCAAAAGAAAAACCTGAAACCCAACACTGAGAATTGTCAAAATTTTCTCTCTCTAACCAATCAAGAGCCGCTGCAGCATCTGCTAATTCACCTTGGCCATTGTCAAATTCTCCATCACTCTTTCCTACACCTCTAAAATTTACTCTGCAAACTGAAAAATCATTTTCCATAAAAGTATGAAAAGTTTCCACAACAACTTTATTATTCATTGTCCCTCCATACTGAGGGTGTGGTTGTAAAACTAAAGCTATTGGTGAAGTGTTTTTTTTACTCTTATAATATTTGGCTTCAAGTCTACCTGCAGGTCCTGGAATAAATATTTCTAATATTTTATTTTCCATAATTGTTATTGATTATTATTCTCAAAAAAAAATTAGGTTTATCACAACTGCGTGACAAAATGTTAGCTTTTTTTTACTTATGATACTTGACTATTTTGGTCAGGTTTATATATACCCCAGTAAAATAAGGAATTATGAGACTTACTTCTAAAGGCAGATATGCAGTAATGGCTTTAGTGGATCTGGCTAGATTTAATGGAATTAATCCAGTTTCTTTAAGGGATATATCTTTAAGACAAGGCATTTCGTTAGATTATTTAGAACAAATTTTTTCAAAACTGAGAAAAAAAGAAATTGTTCAAAGCGTTAGAGGAACTCAAGGTGGATATATTTTAAATAGGAAAGCTAAAGAAATAAAATTAACTAATATTTTTGATGCAGTAGACGAAAAAGTAAAAACTGTCCAATGTAAAAAAGAGTCAAAAAAAGGATGCAATGGTAAATCAACAAAATGTTTAACTCACAATCTTTGGGATGAACTTGAAACTCACATCAATAATTTTTTTGATA
>CACCXU010000025.1:0-2610 GCA_902550055.1 uncultured Pelagibacteraceae bacterium
ACAAAATTCCATTAACGAAAGTAGCTATTGAATTAAATCAAGAAATAGTGGATAAAAAAAAAATAAAAAGTATCAACCTTAAAAATAATGATAAAATTGAAATAGTTCATTTCATTGGAGGTGGTTAAAATTGAAAAAAGATAAATTAGTTATTTCAAAAAAAAATTTTAGCTCTAGACTTATTGTTGGAACCGGGAAGTATAAAAGTATGCAGGAGTGTGCTAAAGCAATCAACTTATCTGGAGCTGAAATAGTTACAGTTGCTGTTAGGAGAGTAAATATTTCTGATAAAAAAAAACCATTGTTAATGGATTATATTGATCCTAAAAAAATTACCTACCTTCCTAACACTGCTGGCTGTTTTAATTCAAAAGAGGCGTTAAGAACTTTAAGATTAGCACGAGAGATAGGAGGGTGGAAATTAGTTAAACTAGAAGTTTTAGGAGATAAAAAAAACTTATTTCCAGAAATGATAGAAACACTTAAATCAACTGAGGTATTAACTAAGGAGGGATTTAAAGTGATGGTCTATTGTAATGACGATCCTTTAATGGCAAAAAGATTAGAGAATGCTGGCGCGTGTGCAATTATGCCACTAGCTGCTCCAATAGGTTCAGGCTTAGGTATTATTAATGAAATAAATATAAGGATAATTAGGAAGCAAACAAAATTACCATTAATTATTGATGCTGGATTAGGTCAAGCTTCAGATGCCACTATAGCTATGGAATTAGGTTGCGATGGGGTTTTAGTAAACACTGCAATCGCAAAAGCAAAAAAACCATTTCAAATGGCTTTAGCATTTAAGAATGCAGTTATTGCTGGTCGTCAATCATACTTGTCTGGTAGAATAAAAAAAACATTATACGGAAATCCATCTTCTCCAAAGTCAGGAATTATCTAGCTTTCTTATAAAATTTTTTTTTTCTAAAAGTTTTCTTTTTAAATTTCTTTTTGTCTTTTAATTCAATAACGTTGGTGACTTTTTGTTCTTCAAGATTTTTTAATTTTTCAAAATGTTCAATCAGCTCTATAGTTTTCTTAGATTTGTTTTTAATATCAATAATATATTCAGGAATTATTAAACTATTATCAGATATTATATCAATCTTCATTTTATTCTTTTTTTCAAAGTAAGTAAGATCTTTAATAAAATTTTCTTTTAGAAAATCAGAAATTTTTTTACAAACCTTTAAATCTACAAATTTACCCTTATTTAAGACTGCTTTTAATTCAACTAATTTTAGAATTTTTAGCGCAAAAGATTCATCTGTTAGTTTTATATTCCATTTGACTGCACTTTCTCTTAATCTTTGTCGAGACATTTCTAAAAGACCAAAATTCGATATTCTTCCAATTTGAATTCTTGCTCGATCAGATCTACACTTTTCTTTTAGTCTTCTTTCTACTAATTTTCTATTACTGTAACTAAGCATGTCAATAAAATCAATTATGATAAGTCCTGACAAATCTCTAATTTTTATTTGTCTTGCTATTTCATCTGCTGCTTCAAGATTTGTATCTAAAGCAGTACTTTCCACATTTTTCTGTTTAATTGAACTTCCAGAATTAATATCAATGGAAACCAAGGCTTCAGTAGGATTAATTACCAAATAACCACCTGAGTTCAATTTTATTTCACTTTCAAATATTTGATTTAATTTTTGTTCAATGCCCTCTTCAATAAATAAAGGTTTTTTCCCTCTGTATTTTTTTATTTTCTTTACATGAGAAGGCATCATTGTTTTCATAAAATTTTGAGCTTTTTTATAACCTTCATTACCTTCAATAATTATATTTTTTGTATTTTCATCATACATATCTCTTAAAGTTCTTTTAATTATTTCACTTTCTTGATGAATTAATGAAGGCGCTATAGAGCTTAAGGCATTTTCCTTAATTTGATTCCAATTATTAATAAGTGTATCCAAATCATGATTAATTTCATTTTTAGTTTTGTTACTTCCAGCAGTTCTTACTATAAGTCCCATTTCTTTAGGGATTTCAATTTCATTTAAAATACTTCTTATTTTTTTTCGATCTGCAGGATTAAAAATTTTTCTCGAAATTCCTCCACCTTTAGGTGTGTTAGGCATTAAAACTATATATTTACCTGCAATAGAAATAAACGTACTTAACGCAGCACCTTTTTGACCGCGCTCATCCTTTATTACCTGTACTAAAATTACTTGATTAGGTTTTATTACCTCTTGGATTTTGTATCTTTTGAATCTAAATTTACTCTCATATTTTTTTTCTTTTTCCGAATTTTCCTTATCCTCTGAATCCTTTTTTTCTATTGGATCCTTTTTTTCTAAGGGATCCTCAATTTCTAATTTGCCCTCAGCTAAATTTTCTTCCTCTTTAGCTTCAACTTTTTTTGACAGTTCCTCTCGGACTCTTTCTTCTTCTTGTTTTATTATTTCTAAATCACTTTGTGGAATTTGATAATAATCAGATTGAATATCGTTGAAAGATAAAAAGCCATGACGATCCCTCCCGAAATCAACGAACGCAGCTTGCAAAGATGGTTCTATCCGACTTACCTTACCTAAATAGATGTTATTTTTTATTAGATTATTTTTTATGCCCTCATACTCATAATCTTCA
>CACCXU010000026.1:0-2464 GCA_902550055.1 uncultured Pelagibacteraceae bacterium
AGCTCTAAATTTTTGGCCTCTAATAAAATTTGTTTTTCCTCAAGCGTAAAAGGCGATGCCATTGCTAGAGCGTTTATTGTTTCATCTAAACTTTGTTTTTCTAATCCTCTCCAATTAATAATAAATCCTCTTTTTTCAAAAAGATTTTTTAAGTCTTTAAATATCAATTTTAAATCAGAAAATTGTAGATTTTCGCTTTGATAACTTAGATCATCATAAAAATTATTAAAATCTACATTGCATTCTCTGTATTTTTTATTTGATTTTACTTCATCCATTTTTTGAAATCTGATTATACCTTTGAGCTCTATCAAAAATTGACCATTATCATTTTCCCTAAAGCTTGTAATTTTGCCCATACAACCAATGTCATATAATTCAGGGTTAAACTCATTTTCTTTTGAATTTTTAGGTTGAATCATCCCAATAAGCTTGTTTGACTTCATACTATCATTAATCATATCGACATATCTTGGCTCAAATATATTTAATGGAACAGTAGTTCTTGGAAAAATGATAAAATTACTTAAAGGAAAAACTGGTATTGTTTTTGGTAAATCTTCTTTTTTCATGAAAAAAACATACCATAATTAATATTACTTGAATTAAAAAAAACGACACACTATATTAATTTCTTTTGCGGGCGTAGCTCAGTGGTAGAGCGTCTCGTTGCCAACGAGAAGGTCGAGGGTTCGATCCCCTTTGCCCGCTCCATTATTTAGTAATATAATAAAAATTTTAATTAGATGAGGATTTAAATTAAATGAGTGAACTATTCGAAAAAAAATGTGTCCCCTGCGAAGGTGGTGTACCTGCACTTGATATAAGTGAAATACATAAATATCAAAAAAAAATTGATGGATGGGATGTGGTAAAAAATGAGAAAAATATACATTTTTTAGAAAAAAAATTTACATTTAAAAACTTTATTGAGAGTCAAAAATTTATAAATGAAGTAGGTAGAGTGTCTGAGGAGGAAGGTCATCACCCTGAAATTTTATTTGGGTGGGGTTATGCGAAAATAAATATTTCAACTCATGCTATTGAAGGATTATCCGAAAATGATTTCATCTTAGCTTCAAAGATTGATAAGATTTAATGTCTAAAATGTCTTGTTTTAGAAAAAATTAAAATAGTATTAGTTTTATTTGCAAACTTTATAATTTCTTTATCTCTGATCGATCCTCCGGGCTGGATTACAGCAGAAACACCAGATTGAATTAATTTTTCAATACCATCAACAAATGGAAAAAAAGCATCAGATGCCGCAACAATTTCTTTTTCATTTTTTTTGAACTTTCTCATTTTATTTATTGCAATTTGACAACTGTCAAGTCTACTAGGCTGTCCAGATCCGATACCGACCGTTGTTTTATCCCCAACGAGCACAATAGCGTTGGATTTAACATGACGGGAAATATTGAATGCAAATAATAAATTTTCAAATTGTATTTTGTTAGGTTTTTTCTTTGAAACAACTTTGAAATCCTTCTTTTTAAAAACAAGATCATCTTGAGATTGAATCAGCATTGAGTCTGATGCAGAATCTATTTGCAGAACATTATTAAAATAAAAGTTTGTCGAATCTATAATTCTAACATTCTTCTTGGATTTTAATAATTTAAGAGCACTTGTTTCAAAACCATTTGCAATAATTACCTCTAAAAAAGTTTTGTTTAACTCAACCGCTAAATTTTTATTAATTTTAAAATTGCAAGAGACAATACCTCCAAATGCGCTTACAGGATCACATTCAAATGCAGATTTATAACTGCTTACTTTGTCCTTTAAAATAGAAACTCCACAGGGGTTAGCATGTTTAATAATTACTGTGCCTATATTTTTCGGTAGACCTTTGGATATCTTTAAAGCAGCAAAAATATCATTGTAATTGTTATAGCTTAATTGTTTTCCATGAATTTTTTTTAATTTGAAATCCTTGTTTTTAGAGTAAATAGCAGATATTTGATGTGGATTTTCTCCATATCTTAATTTCTCGATTAAGTTTCCGTAAATAATTTTTTTCTCTGTAAAATTTTCACCTGTGACTGAATTGAAGTAATCTGAAATTACGGAGTCATAATATGCTGTTTCATTAAAGGCTGATTGAGATAATTTTTTTCTAAATTCTAATTTTGTTGCACCCTTAAATCTTTTTAACTGATCCATCAATGCTGAATATTGATTAATGGATGTTATTACTGCAACGTCATTGTAATTTTTCGCTGCACTCCTTACTAAGGCAGGACCACCAATATCAATTTTTTCAATTATCTTATTGTTATTTTTTGTTGTATCTAAAGTTTTTTCAAATGGATAAAAGTTGACTATAACTAAATCAATATTTTGAAAATTATTTCTTTTTATTTCTCTTTTGTGAGAATTATTGTCTCTTTTATTCAAGATTCCCGCATGAATTTTTGGATGAAGTGTTTTAACACGTCCATCAAGAATTTCATTAAAA
>CACCXU010000027.1:0-2308 GCA_902550055.1 uncultured Pelagibacteraceae bacterium
TTTCTTGTAAAATAATTATTTTACTCTGCCATAAATATCTTGATATCTCACTATATCTGTTTCTTTTAAAATCGAGCCTACTTGAGCTTCAATTATTTTAACTGGTTTTTTATAGGGATTTTCTATTCTATGGATTGCACCTAGTGGAATAAAAATAGTTTCATCAGGTTTCATAGTGAAATATTTCTTATTTAAAGTAATTTTAGGTTCACCATGAGTAACTACCCAATGTTCAGCTCTATGATGATGTTTTTGAAGACTTAATATACCTTTTGGTTTTACATATAATTCTTTAATTAAGAATTCCTTACCATTAAATAGATTTACATAACTACCCCAAGGTCTATGAAATACATTCTTCTTTTTAAAATAATGTCTTTTATTTCGTCCGTACATCTTACAGATTTCTTTCCAAGATCCTAAATCAGACCAAGGAATATCTAATTTGATAGCATTTATATCTTTGGTTTTTTCTAATATTGCATAGTCAAAAGACTTGGCTTTTGCTTTTGTGAAAGATTGTTTGTTTAAATAATATACATTACTTTTATATTTTGCTTTTAATACTGCTTTATTACAATTTCGATAAATATTTGGTTGGTATTTCTTAAAATTATTTATTATTGAGTCTTTTCTCAAATAAAACATTCCAGAATTCCAATAACCTTTTTTACTAATTATTTGTTTAGCTTTAGCTTTTTTGGGTTTTTCTACAAATCTAGTTACTTTGTTACTTTTTGTTAAAAAATAACCAAATTCACTTGAGGGCATTTTGGGTTTAATCCCAAAAATAAAGATATTGTTTTGAGTAAGTTTCTTTTGATTTTTTTTGATAGCTTTATTGAATAAACCAACTTTTTCTATCAAATGATCAGCAGCCAAAAACATTAATGGTTGTTTGATTGGAATTTCTTTAATTAAAGCCGTACTTAATATAGCGGGTGCAGTATTTCTTTTTGCTGGCTCTAAAACTATCTTGAATTTTCTTATTTTGTGTTTTTTTAAATGTTGTTTTACTTGTCTTAAATATTTTGCATTAGTGCTTATAATTGGTGCATCATATATAGATGCTTTAACTCTCTCTAAAGTTTTGCCTAATAAAGTCCAATTACCAAAATCAATAAATTGTTTCGCTTGATGTTTTTTAGCTTTTGGCCAAAGTCTTGTTCCAGCGCCACCACATAAAATAACTGGGCGAATTTTCATTAAATTTTTGAATATTCCTTAACTTCTTTTTTCTTACCAGGGTGAGTTGGGGCTCCTAAACTTGCTGGCCCAACTGTTTGTGCATATTTCCAAAGAGTGCCTGAGCCAAAATCAGATTTTTTAGCCTTCCACTTTCTTTTTCTTGATGCCAATTGTGCTCTTGTTAAACGAACATTAATTGTTCCTTTTTTAGCATCAATATCAATTAAATCACCATTACGTAAAAGAGCTATAGGTCCTCCTAAAGCTGCCTCTGGACCTACGTGACCAACACAAAATCCTCTTGTTGCGCCAGAAAATCTTCCATCAGTGATTAAAGCAACTTTCTCACCTTTACCTTGACCATAAATTGCACCAGTTGTTGAAAGCATTTCTCTCATACCTGGTCCACCAACTGGGCCTTCGTATCTAATAATTATCACATCACCATCTTTATATTTTCTGCTTTGAACAGCTTTCATTGCACTTTCTTCATTATCAAAACATCTTGCTCTTCCAGTAAATTGTAATTTTTTTAGACCCGCAATTTTTACAATCGCACCTTCTGGAGCTAAATTTCCTTTTAATCCTACAACACCACCATCTGGTGATAAAGGTCTGTTATAAGCTCTTAAAACTTTTTGTTTTGGATTAAATTTAATACCTTTTAAATTTTCTTTCATAGTTTTACCTGTAACGGTCATACAATCTCCATGAATATATCCACCATCGTAAAGAGTTTTTAAAAGCATCGGCACACCACCTGCTAACCACATATCTTTAGCAACATATTTTCCACCTGGTTTTAAATCAGCAAGATAAGGTGTTCTTTTAAATATTTTTGCAACATCCATTAAATCAAATTTAATTCCTGCTTCATTTGCAATTGCTGGTAAATGTAATGCTGCATTAGTTGAACCCCCTGTTGCAGCAACTATTGTTGCAGCGTTCTCTAATGCTTTTCTTGTAACGATATCTCTTGGTTTAATTTTTTTTGCTAATAATTCCATAACCATTCGGCCACTTGCTTTTGCATACTTATCTCTTTCTTCATATGGAGCTGGTGTTCCTGCTGAATAAGGTAACGCTAAACCGATTGCTTCTGAAACACATGCCATTGTAT
>CACCXU010000028.1:0-2218 GCA_902550055.1 uncultured Pelagibacteraceae bacterium
TTAATATAGTTATTTTGCATTTAAATTTTGCTTTTTTGTTTACTAATTCTTTTTCAGGAAAGTTTTCAGGCAAAGTAGCTTCAACAATTTTTTCATCACCTACTTTGACACCTATTAGCTGTTTATCAAAACCTTTTAAAAATAAATCTTTACCCAAAGTTAATTGTGTATTTTTACCCTCACCACCTTTAAATGGTTTGTCATCAATAGTGGCATTATAATTAAAGGCTAATAAATCACCTTCTTTTGCAACTGCATCTTTTGGAGCTTCTTTAAAGTTTGGTTGATTTTTTGCAATTTCTTTTATTCTTTTATCTGCCTCAGTTTCATCTATTTTTACTGAATACTCATCAAACTTAATATTTTCTATCGGTTTTACTTCAACCTTTGGAAGTTCTGTTACTGAAATAATATATTCAAGATCTTTATCTTCTCCGTAAGTTTTCAGATCCAACTTAGGTTGACCTGCAGGTTTGATATTGTTTTCTTGTAATGCTTTAGTTGAAGAATCTTTAATAACTTTATCTAAAACTTCACCAAAAACTGCTTTTCCAAATTGTCTTTTTAAAATTTCCTTTGGTACTTTTCCAGGTCTAAAACCCTTGAGATTTACAGTTCCTTTTATTTCTTCATACCTTTGGTCCATATGAGTATTCATAGTTTTTTTATCTATGAATATTTTTAAGTCTTTATTTAAACCTTTTTTATTTTCTATTGTTACTTTCATAATCTATTGATGGTAGGGCGAAAAGGACTCGAACCTTCACAGATTGCTCTATCGGTTCCTAAGACCGACGCGTCTACCAATTCCGCCATCGCCCCACAGATCTTGAAGTTTTATATATTATTGAAACTATTTGTCCAACGACATTTGTTGTAAAAGTTATAATTTTTGCTCTATAATGATTATTATGATTGTTTCACCCTGCATAAGTATTTGTAAAACGGATCCTAAAACTGGATATTGTTACGGCTGTGGCAGAAATAATGAAGAAAAAAAAATTTGGAAACAGGAGGATACTTCAGATCAATGGAAAATAGAAAATCTTAAAACAATTAAAGCTAGATTGACTGGATGGCAATTAGAAAGTTTTGAAGAGTCCTATACATATAAAATTGAAAATGGTATTTCTCTTTTTAAAAAAAATTTAAAAAATGAGTAGAACTACAATTGTATCAATAATTTACATAATTGGCCTTATCTTTGGAGCTTTGTTTCTAAAAATATGGAGTGCAGACACCAATGTATACAAAGGTCTTTTGGGACTGGGCTGGACAGCTATATTTTTAATAAGTTTATTTTTAGCTGACAAACATGAAAAAAGTTAATTTTTTTTACCTTTTTTTGTAAAGTTTCTTTTTTTTTTAACAAATCGACTTTGAGTAATGTTACTTCTATGTCTAGCATAAGCTTGCTTTTGTGCTTGTTTCATTGCTCTCTTTGAGGACATAATCTTTAATAATCAATTTCTATACTATTCAATTTTTTAAAATTTTTATCAGCAATCACAATTTCTCCTGAACTTGGCGCATAATTAAGAGTTTCTGATATTACTACATAATGAGTGACTAACACTAAATTTTTATCACCATTCCAACTTTTTACATAATCTTTCAGCTTTTTCATTTGCATTTTTCTATTTTTAGCAAATTTTGCGCTGTAAAAAGAATTTAGAAAATTTTCTGTTTCATAATTTTTAAAAGCAATCAAGGCCGTTTCTTTACATCTGCACCATTCACTTGAAATTACTAATTTAATAGGAATATCATTTTCTTTAAAAAAATTTCCAATTTTTTTTGATTGCAATCTCCCTGATTGACTCAAATTTCTTTGGGTATCACAATTATTGATATCAAAGTTTTCTGGATCACCATTACCTGGGGCATAAGCATGTCTGATAAAAATTAAATTACCACCTTTTTGAAGGTTGTTTATAATTTCTTTTTCTGTATTTGCTTTTATTTCAATTGTCAAATCTTGTAATATTGAATACAAAAAATCAGCCTTTTTAGAGGATGAATTAACAATTAGATCTTTTGTTAAATCTATAACCAAAACATCTTTTTTTATGAACCAAATTATAACAAAAGGTGAAGAAATTATAGTTGAAGCACAAGTTCATTTAGTTTTCATAAACAAAGATGGTAAGCCAATTAAAATTCCTGAAGATATATATGCAAAATTTAAACCTTATTTTTGCGACACAATTAAAGCGTA
>CACCXU010000029.1:0-2208 GCA_902550055.1 uncultured Pelagibacteraceae bacterium
CAATTATATTCATAGCCATTTATTTATTAATGAAATTTGAATATTTAAATTTAAGAAATATAATCATTTAACATGCATATTTCTAAATCTTTTATTCCTATTTTAAAAAATAACCCCTCAGAAGCAAAAATAAAGTCTCACCAGCTAATGTTAAGAGTTGGAATGATAAAACAATCTTCAGCAGGCATATACTCTTGGTTGCCCCTTGGTTTTAAAGTAATGAAAAAAATTGAAAGAATTGTCAGAGAAGAGCAAAACAAAATAGGTGCACAAGAAATACTAATGCCCACAATACAATCCAGCGAGATTTGGAAAGAGAGTGGACGTTATGAGGATTATGGTGAGGAAATGTTACGAATAAAAGATCGTCAAGATCGAGAAATGCTTTACGGACCAACAAACGAGGAATTAGTAACTGATATTTTTAGATCTTCTCTAAAATCATATAAATCATTACCTCAACTTCTTTATCATATTCAATGGAAATTTAGAGATGAAATCAGACCAAGATTTGGAATTATGCGATGTCGGGAATTCTACATGAAGGATGCATATTCTTTTGATGTTACAGATGAAGATGCATTGTTTTCTTATAATAAATTTTTCTTATCTTATTTAAAAACTTTTAAAAGATTAGATCTTACAGCAATTCCAATGGCAGCCGATACAGGACCAATTGGTGGAAATCTTTCTCATGAATTTATTATCCTAGCAGAAACTGGAGAGAGTAAAATTTATGCAGATAAAAGAATATTTGACTTGAATTTTGAAGGAACAAAACTTGATGTTAAATCCCTACTTGAATTAAGAAATCAATATGAAAAATTTTACTCAGTTACTGATGATAAATTTAAAGAAGATGAGTTTAATGAAAAAGTTTCAGAGAAAAATAGATTGAAAACGAAAGGTATAGAGGTTGGTCATATTTTTTATTTTGGAGACAAATATTCCAAACCAATGGAAGCAGCAGTCGATTTACCTGGGGGTAAAAAAGACTATGTAAAAATGGGTTCTTATGGAATAGGAGTTTCAAGATTAGTAGGAGCAATTATAGAGGCAAAATATGATGAAAAAAATGAAATCATGAAATGGCCAATTTCTGTTGCACCATATGATATTGCAATAATTCCTATGATTAATAAAAATGATACATCTGGACTCGATAAGGCAAACAAAATAAGTCTTGAGTTAAATCAAAATAATATCGATGCGATTATAGATGATACTGATGAGAACTTATCCTCAAAAATAAAAAAAATGAATTTAATTGGAGCTCCATATCAAATAATCATTGGAAAACAAACTGAAGGTGATTTATTTGAATTTAAAGAAATAAACAAAGAAACTCAAAAAATTAATTTAAAAGAAATTATTAAGATTATTAATAAACAAAAAGCTCACAATTGATTTCAACTTTAGAAAAAGAAATTACATTTAGATTTTTAAAAGCTAGAAAAAAAGATGGCTTTTTAAATGTTATATCTATCTTTTCATTTATTGGAATAAGCTTAGGTGTTGCAGTCCTAATTATTGTGATGTCAGTAATGAATGGATTTAGATCAGAATTAATAAATAAGATAGTTGGTTTTAATGCTCATATAACTGTTGATACTTATGAAAATCAAATTCAAATTGATAAAGTAAAGAATACTAATCTCAATCTTATCGCGAGTGAAATGATATTAAGCAACTCAGGAGAAGCAATAATTATTAAAAAAGACACCTCCAAAGGGATTGTTTTGAGAGGTTATTCAAGAAAAGATTTTCCTAAACTAAAGATAATAAAAGATAAAACGTTTGTTGGGAATAAAAGTAACTTAACAGGTAATTATATCTCTTTAGGAAAAGAATTAAGTTTCACACTAAATCTTAAGCTTGGTGATGATGTATCAATAATGTCATCATCAGGTGTAGATACAATTATTGGCAGTATCCCCAAAAAAAAAACTTTTACTATTGTTTCATTGTTTGAAAGTGGCTTAGCCGATTTCGATAATAATGTAGCATTTATCAATATTGATACTCTTGATGAATTTATGAGTCTTTCAAAAAAAGACAGAAAGTTGGAAGTTTATTTAAAGGATCCTCAAAATATTGAAAATCAAAAGGAGATTGTTAAAAAAATATTTCCTAATGATTTTGTGTATAGTTGGGCTGATACTAACAGCTCTTTATTCTCAGCTTTAAAAGTAGAACGAAATGTAATGT
>CACCXU010000030.1:0-2098 GCA_902550055.1 uncultured Pelagibacteraceae bacterium
GATAATAGTGAAAAAAATTTTATGAATATTTTTTACAATTTTAATTTGGATAGAGATGCGATTCTTAGAAATTATAAAATTGATAAGTCGTTGAATAAAAATCTAAAATATTCATTTAATAATATAGATCAAAAACAAAATAGTATTTCTGAAACTTTTGTTTTTTCTGCAGGTTCAGATTATTTCAAAAATGAGATAAATTGTAATCTAAAAGGCGAATATTCTTCAGCATTTATTAATGGTATTTTTTCGTTAGATGATAATAAACAGCACGAAATAAGAACTACTATAAATCATTTGGTTGAAAATACAAAAAGCTATCAGTTAATTAAGAGTGTGCTTGGAAAAAATACAAAGTCTGCTTATCAAGGAAGAATATATGTAGACTCAAAGGCCCAGAAAACAGATGGATATCAATTAAGTAAAGCAATTTTGTTAGATGAAACCTCAGAGTTTAACGCAAAACCTGAATTAGAAATTTATGCTGATGATGTTAAATGTTCTCATGGATCAGCATCTGGTAGTCTTGATGATAATTCAATTTTTTATTTAATGTCTAGAGGACTAAATTATAAACAAGCTAAAGGACTATTGATAAATGGTTTTTTGCTTGATGTAATCGAAAAGATTACTGATGCTGAAATTAAAGATTTATTAAAAAAAATGATTGGTTTAAAAAAATGAACATAGATAATATTAAAAAAGAGTTTCCTATCTTTGATGAAAAGATACAAAACAATGATCTAGTTTATTTGGACAGTGCTAATTCTTCTCAAAAACCTAAAGTTGTTATTGATAGAATAAACGAATTCTATACTAAAGAATTTTCAAATGTGGGCAGAAGTATTCATTATTTGGCAGTGGCAGCTACAAATTTATACGAAAATACACGATCTTCTGTCCAAAAATATATTAATGCAAAAGATAAAAATGAGATTGTATTTACTAAAGGTGCAACTGAAGCCCTCAATTTAGTTGCTAATACACTTGGCCAAAAGTATTTGAATGAAGGTGACGAAATTTTAATCACTGAGTTAGAGCATCATTCAAATTATGTTCCATGGCACTATTTGAGAAAATCAAAAAATATAAAGATTAATTTTGCTGAAATAAATGAAGAGGGAGAAATTCCAATTGAAAATATTGAAAAAAAAATTACGCTAAAAACAAAGGTGATTGCCATTAATCATCTATCGAATGTTACTGGCGCAATCCTACCAATCAAAGAGATTACTGAGCTTGCACACGCAAAAGATATAATTGTTGTTGTAGATGGATGTCAAGGTGCACCACATTTGAAACTTGATGTGCAAGATCTGGACTGTGATTTTTATGCAATTTCTTGTCATAAAATGTATGGACCGACAGGACTTGGAATTTTGTATGGAAAAAAAAAATGGCTTGAAGAATTACCACCTTATCAAGGTGGTGGTGGAATGATTAAAGAAGTTAAAAAAGACCGTATTACTTATGGTGATCTTCCAAATAAGTATGAAGCAGGCACTATGGCCACTGCACAGGTGATAGCTTTTGATAAGTCTATCAAATTTTTAGAAAGTATTGGAATTGAAAATATAATTAAACATGAAAAAGAATTAATAGAATATGGTCAAGAAATTTTAAAAAAGAATAATTCAGTAAAATTAATTGGTAATCCAAAAAATAAAGGTGGTGTAATATCGTTTACGATTGAAGGGGTACATCCACATGACATCGCGACAATACTTGACGAAGATGGAGTAGCTATTAGGGCTGGACACCATTGCTGTCAAATATTACACGACAAACTTGAAATACCTGCAAGTGCAAGAGCATCAGTAGGTGTCTATAATACTAAAAGTGATTTTGATCAATTAAATGAATCTATAAACAAATGTAAAAAAATTTTTGATTTAAAATGAATTTAAAAGAATTATATCAAGAAATAATCTTAGAACATGGAAAAAATCCAAGGAATTTGAGGAAGACTGAGAATTTTAATAAAGATGCGAAAGGGAATAATCCTTTATGTGGGGATAATGTGCATGTTTATCTAAAATTGAACAATCAAAGAAAAGTTGAAGATATTTCTTTCGAAGGAAGTGGTTGCGCAATATCA
>CACCXU010000031.1:0-2092 GCA_902550055.1 uncultured Pelagibacteraceae bacterium
ACAAACTTAAAGAAGAATGCTTTGTGAAATCAAAAGAATTAGGACTTTCCACTGAATTTGCTCAATCAAATGTTGAGGGGGAATTGGTTAATATAATACAAAATGCTAGAGAGAAGTTTGATGGGATGATTATTAATGCTGCTGCATTTACTCACACCTCAATTGCAATTAGAGATGCTTTAGAAATTTTTAAAAAACCTATTATTGAAGTACATATTTCAAATATCTATAAACGTGAAGAGTTTAGAAAAAAATCTTTAATAAGTGACGTTGTTACTGGTGGAATATTTGGCCTAAATGCTGAAGGTTATATTTTAGCCATAATTTCAATGCAAAAGCTAATTCAAAATGAAAATAGATAAAAAAATAATAAAAGAGTTAAGTGATTATTTGGATGAATTTAATCTTACTGAACTGGAGTACACTGAAAAAGATACCAAAATAAAAGTCTCAAAAAATAATATTTCTATCAATAATCAAACAAATAAAACATTATCTAAAGATATAAACTTAAATAAAAATTTAGAAAGTCAAAATAATATATCTGGGATTGAAGTTACATCGCCAATAATTGGTACTGCTTACCATGCACCTGAGCCAGGAGCTAAAAAATTCGTAGAAGTTGGAAAGAAAATAAAAAAAGGTGATACTGTTATGATTGTAGAGGCTATGAAAACTATGAATCATGTGCCCTCAAGTTCTGATGGAATAGTAAGGAAGATACTTGTAGCTGATGGTCAACCTGTTGAGTTTGGCCAAACCCTTATCATTTTAGAATAATGTTTAAAAAAATTTTGATTGCAAATCGTGGGGAAATTGCAGTTAGAATTATTAGAGCTTGTAAAGAATGGGGTATCTCCACTGTTGCTGTTCATTCTGACGTAGATAGAGAAAGTATGCACGTTAAATTAGCAGATGAAAGTGTTTGTATAGGCTCTCATCCACCGTCTAATAGTTATTTAAATATTCCTGCACTTTTATCAGCTGTAGATTTAACTAATGCTGAAGCAGTTCATCCTGGTTACGGTTTTTTATCTGAAAATGCAAACTTCGCAAAGATACTGGAAGAAAACAAGATCAAATTTATTGGTGCTTCTGCAAAACACATTGAAATGATGGGAGATAAAATTCAAGCAAAAAAAATTGCAAAAGAAAATGGATTACCTGTAATAGAAGGTTCTGAGGGTGGTGTTCAAGATGTAACGGCAGCAAAAGAGTTATGTAAAAAAATTGGTTTTCCAGTGTTAATTAAAGCCTCTGGAGGTGGAGGAGGTAAAGGTATGAAAATTGTTCAAAAAGAGGAAGATTTTGAGACAATGTTTTCAACAGCAAAATCAGAGGCAAAAAAATATTTTGGCAATGACGAAGTTTATATTGAGAAATTTTTTCAGAATCCAAGACATATAGAGGTTCAAATTTTAGCTGGAAAAAATGCAACAATTCATTTACATGAAAGAGATTGCTCTGTTCAAAGAAGACATCAAAAATTAATTGAAGAAACTCCAAGCCCAGTTTTAAACGATGAAATTAGAAAAGATTTATTTCATAAAACTGTAAATATGGTCAAAAAAATCGGTTATCAAGGAGCTGGTACAGTCGAGTTTATTTATGAGGATGGAAAATTTTACTTTTTAGAAATGAATACGAGAGTTCAAGTTGAACATCCGGTTACTGAAATGGTTACAGGAATAGATATAATTAAAGAACAAATATGGATTGCTTATACTGGTGAAACAGCTCTTAAACAATCTGATATAAATCCTAGGGGTCATGCTATTGAATGCAGAATAAATGCTGAAGATCCAGAAAAAAATTTTCAGCCATCTCCAGGTACAATCGGCATGTGTCATCAACCATCTGGTTTTAGGACAAGAGTAGATGGAGCAATATTTCAAGGCTATAAAGTAACTCCGTATTACGATAGTATGATATGTAAGCTAATTTGTCATGGCAGAAATAGAGGAGAAGCTATTCAAAGAATGAATAGATCATTGGATGAATTCATTATTGAGGGTATTACAACAACAATTCCTTTACATAAAAAACTTTTAAATCATAAAAAATTTATCGAATCTGATTTTAATGTAAGTTG
>CACCXU010000032.1:0-2024 GCA_902550055.1 uncultured Pelagibacteraceae bacterium
TATATGGTCTTTTTCCTGTTTTTTCTTTTGTAAATTTTCTACAAGCAATTTTAAGAGCGTCTATTAAATTACTTTCTTGCTGTCTGCTTCCAAGTTTAAAGGATCTTGTTGTTTTTTCAATTTCGTCTTCTAACCCATAAAGAAATTCATCTTTTTCATAAATGGGCAAACCTCTAAATGTTGTGACGGGGTTATTGTGGATATTTCCTTTAGGTGTTATTAATATAGTGACTTCCAAATATCCATTGCTACTTAAATTTTTTCTATCTTTGATTGATTGGGAATCCTCTTCCACACTTACATTTCCATCTAAATACAATCTTCCGCTAGGGGCTTTATCATATACCTCGGGTGCTTCACCAGGGTATAGCTTGACTATATCACCATTTTCAACTTGAACCGGATGAGGT
This sequence comes from uncultured Pelagibacteraceae bacterium, assembly GCA_902550055.1. GTDB lineage: Bacteria > Pseudomonadota > Alphaproteobacteria > Pelagibacterales > Pelagibacteraceae > Pelagibacter. The sequence goes on from CACCXU010000032.1 coordinate 411, forward strand.
ACTTGCATTTCTTTAGCAAAATTTATGTGTTCTATCATGTGTCTGTGCTCTCCATGAACAGGGATTACACATTTTGGTTTAACCCATTGATACATGTCTTTAAGATCCTCACGATTTGGATGTCCAGAGACGTGTATAAATTCTGTTTCTTCTGAGATAACCTCAATTCCATCTTTGACTAACTGATTGTGTAATTTATAGAGTTTTTTCTCATTTCCTGGAATTATCTTTGATGAGAAGATTACTGCATCACCTTTTTCAATAAAAACATCAGGATGTGTGTAATTTGATATCCTCATCATTGCACCCATTGGTTCACCTTGGCTTCCTGTGCACAAATAAACTATTTTTTCTCTAGCAAAATTTTTAGCTTCTCTTGGATCAATTGGATCAATGGTATTTTGTAAATATCCACATTGTCTTGCTGCCTTATAAATTCTATGCATAGATCTTCCAACTAGTGAAATTTGTCTTCCAGTTTGTTCAGCACAATAAAAGGCTGTCTCCATTCTAGCAACGTTTGAAGCAAAAGACGTCACAATAATTCTTTTTTTTAACCGACCCATTATATTTAATAAATTTTTTCTTACATCTAACTCTGAGCCTGATCTGCCAGCACTAAAAACATTTGTAGAGTCACAAATCATTGCTAATACACCTTCATCACCTATTTCTTTTAATCTTTTTGCATTTATTTCGTCACCTATTAAAGGATTTGGGTCAACTTTCCAGTCACCAGTATGTAAAACCACACCTGCGGGAGTTTTAATTCTTAGTCCATTGGGTTCTAAAATAGAATGGGTTAAAGTAATGTACTCGATTTCAAAATCTTCCAATAGCACATTTCCATTTAACTCGACTATCTGTAAATCTTTTGTTATGTCGATGTGTTTTTCTTTAAATTTTTCCTTAATTAATACAGCGGTAAACGGAGTTGCGAAAATCTTACATTTTAATTTTGGCCATAAATGCGCAATTGCTCCAATATGATCTTCGTGTGCATGTGTTAATATTATTCCTAATAAATTATCTTTTCTTTCAACAATAAATCCAGGATCTGGATATATAAGATCAATGCCTGGTATTGTATCATCAGCAAAAGTTACTCCAATATCTACCATTATCCATTTATGATTTCCAGGCTCACCATAGCCAAAGAGATTCATGTTCATTCCAATTTCACCTGAACCTCCTAGCGGACAAAATAATAATTCTTTTTTCATTTATTTAATTAACTTAGCAATTTTAATTAATCCTTTAATTGTGATATCTTTATTTTGTATTACACGAGTCTTTAAAGATTTTCTAAACAAATCAGAGTAACCACCAGTAATTACAAGTTTGAAAGATTTTCTAGTTTCTTTCATAATCAAATTAATAATATTGTCAATTAGTCCTATATAGCCCCAAAAAAAACCTGAACGGACTGCCGAAATTGTATTGTTGCCAACTATATTTCTTATCTTCTTTAAATCTATTTGGGGTATCAATGAGGCTTTATCAAACAAAGTATCAAGCGATATTTTAACTCCAGGGGCTATTATGCCACCTCTATAATATTTTTTTTCAACTACATCAAATGTGGTGGCAGTACCAAAATCTAAAATTATAAAA
>CACCXU010000033.1:0-2020 GCA_902550055.1 uncultured Pelagibacteraceae bacterium
TTAAAAATAAAGTTGAGGTTTTTTCATCAAATTATTCTTTATATGGCGATTTATCTAGAAGAGTAATGAGAACACTTAAAAGATTTAATACTGAAATAGAAGTGTATTCTATCGATGAAGCATTTATAGATTTATCCAATTTTCCAGACTCTGAAGTTGAAAAAGTTGGTAGAGAAATTAGAGAAACGGTTTTACAATGGACTGGTATTCCAACGAGTATCGGTATTGCTAAAACTAAAACTTTGAGCAAAGTTGCAAATCATATTGCTAAGAAAAAACAATCAGGAGTAACCAGTTTAATTGGAATAGAAAATTTAGACCCTATTTTAGAAAAAGTTGAAATCAATGATATATGGGGTGTTGGCAGACAACTGACAAAATTCTATCAAAAAAATGGCATCTATAATGCTAAGCAACTTAAGAATAAATCTAATACCTGGATCAAAAAATGCTCTAATGTTTTAAGTTCTAGAACTGCAATGGAACTTAGAGGAATACCTTGTATCAATTTAGAAACTACCCAGACTAAAAGAAAGAGCTGTGTAGTTTCAAGGTCGTTTGGTAAAAGAATTGAAAAATTTCAAGAACTAAAAGAAGCAGTTGCCAACTATTGTTTAAATGCGTCTGAAAAAATTAGATCAGAGTCTTTAGTTGCAAAAGCAATTACAGTTTTTGTTCGAACCAGTCCTTTTCAAAGAGACTGTGGTTATTATTCAAATGCTAAAACAATTGATTTTCCAATGGCAACAAACAATAGCATTGAAACTGTTAAAACTGCAGTCGCAATACTAGAAAGTATATTCAAAAATGGTTATCGTTATCAAAAAGCAGGCGTGATGCTCACAGGATTGCGTAATGATGATGGCAGGAAAAATTTATTTTCATCTGAAAAAGATGAAAAGATAAAAAGCTTAATGCAATCAATAGATAACACCAATTATAGATATGGCAGATCCACTTTAAGTCTTGCAAGTGCTGGCGTTCATAAAAAATGGAATATGCGAAGACAATATTCTTCTAAAATAGATACAGCTGATTTTTATTGTTTACCAACGATTAGAATTACTTAGTAAAATGACAGTTAGCTTCAACTACTGTCCAAGAAGCTGAACCAAAAGGCCTATTACCAATATTTAAATAATGATGAACTATATCCCACTGATAACTATTAAGTTTACTTTTATCTTTAGACCATTCTTTTAGTCTGTGTATATTTTCATGATCGGGAAATCTTGAAACATAGGCATATAACCATCCCCAATTACTACTTGATCGACTATTGAGATCTTGTTTTTTATAATTTTTTGCAGGTCCTGGGTGCTTCATACTTTTGGCATACTTAAAAACGATTTCATTATTTTCGGTAAAATCTATAAAAAACTTAACAATGTTATGATAATTTTTTCCTTTATGCTCATAGTCCCAAATATTATAACCTTGATTTTCCGCGGTTATAGCAATGACAGCTAGTGCATTCATGGCTCTCGCTTGATAAAACATTGCTCTTCCACCTCTTCTCGTTTCAATTGGCATACTTCCATCTTTTCTTTGGTATTTAATAGCTGCTTCAAAATTTTTAAATGCAGTCCTAAAAAGCTTATTATCATTTAACAAAATTCCTAATTGCATATGGCTGATTGCGGAAGATAAAGCGTGATTATGAGCTCTCTTAGGTATACCAGTGGCACCTGAGCCTGCTTTATAATTTGAATATTCATACATTAAATGCTTATTCCTCTTAACTATTCTTTTAAACCAATCCTTAATAATTTTGTCTTCATTATCAGGAATACTAATAGCTTGTTTTGCAAATGAGTAAGCAGCCATCATTGGAGAGGCAATGTAAAGATTAACTGTTAAAGTATCATTCCAATGACGTCCTTCTCCGTCAGATGGTCCTGTTCTTTGGGCAGCATTAACTTTTGCCCATTCTAAAATAACTCTTTTTACATTTTGACATGCTTCTACATTTCCACTACCACAGGGAAAACTAAAATCTTCAAATTTGCTTTTAGCGTGA
>CACCXU010000034.1:0-2007 GCA_902550055.1 uncultured Pelagibacteraceae bacterium
GAAAATTATGATTTAGTAAAAGATCTTTTTAAGGAGGCTGACGATTCATTGGGTAATAGTCTATCAAAAATAATTTTAGAGGGACCTAAAGATGAATTAGATCTTACTATAAATACTCAGCCAGCAATATTTCTTGTAAGCTACTCAATTTTTCAGGTAATGAAAAAAGAATTTAATATGGATCTTGATAATGCAAAATATTTTGCTGGTCATTCACTAGGAGAATATTCAGCTTTATGTGCTGCTAAATACTTGAGTTTTTCAGATACCATAAAAATTTTAAAAACTAGAGGCAATGCAATGCAGAATGCTGTTCCAAAAGGAGAGGGAGGTATGTTGGCTATTTTAGGTTCAAAAGTCGAAATTATAGAAGATCTTTTAAATGAAAATAAGAATAATTTTATAGCACAAATTGCAAATGATAATTCTGATGGTCAGATTGTTTTAAGTGGAAGAAATAATGACATAGATAAATTAATTAAAGTTTTAAAATCAAAAAATATAAAGAATATTAAATTACCAGTTAGCGCTCCTTTTCATTGCCAACTTATGAGTAATGCTACTGAAATTATGAGAAATGAAATTCAAAAATTAAATTTTCTAGAGTCAAAAAATAAGTTGATATCAAATGTGACAGCAAAAGAAATCTTAAATAAGGAAGAGCTAAAAATGCTTTTAATTGACCAAATAGAAAATAGAGTTAGATGGAGAGAAAGTGTAAATCATATGATTAATAATGGAGTAAATCATTTTATTGAGATTGGACCTGGAAAAGTATTAACAGGTTTAATAAAAAGGATAGATAAGAAGGTAAAAACTAATACAATTAATTCTGAGGGTGATATAAAAGATTTAAAGTTATGATTAATTTAAGAAATAAGAATATCATTGTAACTGGTGCATCAGGTGGAATAGGTAATTCAATAGTAAAAAAATTGAGTGAGTTTGAAGCAAATATATTAGCTACAGGAACCAAAACTGAAAAATTAGAGGAATTAAAGTCAAACATTAAGAATATTAAGATTTTAACTTTTGACATTTCTAAAAGTGAAAAAATTGAGGAATTTATCGAAAATGCAACAACACAACTTGGGGGCAAACTAGATTGTATTGTTAATAACGCTGGATTAACCCAAGATAATTTAGCAATTCGTATGAACTTAGATGAGTGGAGAAAAGTAATTGATATAAATTTAACATCTACTTTCCTCTTAAGTAAATTTGCTATAAAAAAGATGCTTAAAAACAAATCAGGAAAAATTGTAAATATTACATCTGTTGTTGGCCATACTGGAAATCTAGGCCAAGCAAACTATACAGCATCCAAAGCGGGTATAGTTGCTATGTCAAAAAGTTTAGCTATTGAGTATGCCAAAAAGAATATTAATATTAATTGTATTTCACCAGGTTTCATTAAAACAGCAATGACAGATAAGTTAGATCCAAAATTTAAAGAATTAATCATATCAAAAATACCATCTGCAAGGTTAGGAGAGCCCACAGATATTGCTAATGCAGTTCTTTTTTTAGCCTCTGATCAATCAAATTACATTAATGGTGAAACAATTCATATTAATGGAGGCATGTATATGGCTTGACAAACCAGGTTTTTAAACTATTAACAATTTAAACAAAAAAGGATCAATATGTCAGAAGATGTTTCAAGTAAGGTTAAAAAAATTGTTGCTGATCACCTAGGTATTGATGAAGCTAAGGTAACAGAAGAGTCAAGTTTTATAGACGACTTAGGAGCAGATAGTTTAGATACAGTTGAATTAGTTATGGCTTTCGAGGAAGAGTTTGGCTCCGAGATTTCTGATAGCGAAGCTGAAAAAATTTTAACAGTTGGTGATGCTGTAAAATTTATTGAAGGAAAAGCAAATTAGATTTTAAATGCCCATAGATAATGATGGGGTAATGATAATCTTATCCTCTCCATCTGGAGCAGGAAAAACTACATTAGTAAATTTACTATCAAAACTAGATAATTTCGAAATTTCTATTTCA